>NZ_FNHA01000003.1:0-570026 GCF_900103595.1 Janthinobacterium sp. OK676 | reverse complement strand
GTACAAGTTATGCCTGATGACCATAGCAAGTTGGTCCCACCCCTTCCCATCCCGAACAGGACCGTGAAACAACTTTGCGCCGATGATAGTGCTGCAACCAGTGTGAAAGTAGGTTATCGTCAGGCTTGTTATTCGCAGTAGAGAAAAACCCCGCCAGCAATGGTGGGGTTTTTTTTCGTCTGGTGGTTTTGTCGGGCGCCGCGAGTGGTGTCGGCTTACGCGCGTTGCGCTAAGCCGACCTACGGTCATGTAAAGTCCGGTAGGTCGGATTAGCGTAGCGTAATCCGACAAGTTGGCAGTCAATACCCACAGACGAAAAAAAAGCAGCGCTGCGCGCTGCCTTTGTCATTTATCACTCTTATTAAAAGTGATAAGCGACTTTGACGTTCATGTAATTGACGCCGCTATTCGGTTTCTTGTAGCCGCCGTTCGAGAAATGCTGGATCTTCGCAGCGACTTCCCATTTGTTATTGAAAACATAGCCGACGCCGATATGGTCGCCGAACTGGAAGTGGGTCGACAGGCGGTTATCGTCGTTATCGTACAGTTTCGACAGCATGTGCACGCCAATGCCGCCTTCCGCGTAGAAGCCCAGCTTGTTCGTGTTTTCAAAGCGGAAGACCGGGGTAAAGCCCAGGTCCCACAGTTTTTGATGCTGGCCAGGGACGTTGCGATAGCTCTTGCCATCCCAGCCGCCGATACTGGCATCCCAGTAACCGCTCAGCTGCGTGCCATTCGATACGAACCAGGCTTTATCCCAGTTCGAGGTTACGCCAGCACGCAACATCTGTACTTTGACGCCCTTGGCATATTCGCCGTAGACGGAGTCGACCAGTTTGCCGTCGGCGGCAAAGCCGGCATTGGCGGCCATCAGCGCGGTCACGGCGGCGATGGATTTGAGGAGATTCTTCTTGAAGGACATAGAGGCTTTCATCGTAAAATTGGCCGTCAGGCTCGTCTTGTTTGCGCAGACACCTAGTTTTGCATACCGCGCCCACCAGCTGTTTGATCTCAGAGGTTGAATTGACATTTTCTACAAAAATCGCATTTCTCGGTATAGGCCTGATGGGAGGGCCGATGGTCCGGTGCCTGCTGCGCGCTGGATATTCTGTCACAATTTGGAATCGCACGCACAGCAAGGCCGAAGTCCTGCGTACGGCAGGGGCGCAGCCGGCCGTTTCCGTGGCTGAGGCCGTCAGCGGCGCGGACGTGGTCATCTCGATGCTGGAAGCCGGCCCCATCGTGGCACAAGTGCTGCAGGAGGCGTTGCCGGCCTTGTCCACTGGTGCGCTCTGGATCGACATGAGTTCCACCAAGCAATCGGAAGCCCAGCAATTTCACGCCACCTTGCACGCTGCAGGCCATGGCTTCATCGATGCGCCCGTGTCGGGCGGTGTGGGCGGGGCACAGGCGGGCACGCTGGCCATCATGGCTGGCGCCAGCGCCAGCGATTACGCGCGGGTTGAATCGATTCTATCGGCCATGGGACGCCCGACCCTGGTGGGGCCGGCCGGCAGCGGACAGGTGGCCAAGCTGTGCAATCAGCTGATCGTCGGCGCCACCTTGAATATCGTGGCTGAAGCGCTGTTGCTGGCCCAGGCGGCCGGCGCCGATGCGAGTGCCGTGCGGGCGGCCATCCGTGGCGGTTTTGCCGAGAGCAAGATTCTGGAGGTGCATGGCCAGCGCATGCTGGAGCGCAATTTTGTTGCCGGTGGTCAGGTGAAGAGCCAGATCAAGGATATGCACAACATCCTTGCGGCGGCCGAAGCAGCGCACGTCACCTTGCCGGTGACGCAACTTGTGACGCAGCGCTATGAAACCCTCGCCACCAGCCACCCGACGGCTGATCACGCGGCCGCCTTGCTGGCCCTGGAAGCGTTGAATCCGGGCCAGCGCCTGGGCACCGGTCCGGATCAACTGAGCTGATTCAAGCGATGGGCAGGCTCGCTTCGGCCAGCTTGACCCAGAAACTGGCGCCGATCGGCAGCAGATTGTCGTTGAAGTCGTAGCTGCCATTGTGCAAGACGCACGGGCCCAGGCCGTGGCCGCCATCGCGGTGCTCGCCGTCGCCATTGCCGATGAAGATGTAGCAGCCGGCTTTTTCTTGCAGGAAGAAAGAAAAATCTTCGGCGCCCATGGTCGGTTCGACATTCGCGTTGACCTTGTCGGCGCCCACCACGCTTTTCATCACTTCGACGGCAAACGCCGTTTCTTTCGCATGGTTGACCAGCGGCGGATAGTTGCGCTTGAAGTGGAAATCGACTTCCGCGCCGAAGGCGGCGGCCGTGTGCACGGCAATGTCGCGCATGCGCTCTTCGATCAAGTCCAGCACGGGCGTGGTGAATGTACGCACGGTGCCGACCAGGCTGGCGTCATCGGGAATCACATTGGTGGCGCTGCCCGCGTGGATTTGCGTGATGGACAGCACGGCCGTGTCGAGCGGACTCTTGTTGCGAGTGATGACGGTTTGCCAGCTTTGCGCGATCTGCACGGCCACCATGACGGGGTCGATGCCCTTGTGGGGCTGGGCCGCGTGCGCGCCCTTGCCCTTGACGGTGACGTGGAACTCATTGCTGGAGGCCATCATCGGCCCTTCCACCACGCTCAGGGTGCCCGTTTCGGCGCCCGGCCAGTTGTGCATGCCGTAGATGGCATCCATGGGAAAGCGGCTAAACAAGCCGTCTGCTATCATTTCACGCGCGCCGGCGCCGCCTTCTTCCGCAGGCTGGAAGACGAGGTAGACCGTGCCATCGAAGTTCCGGTGCTGCGCCAGGTAATGAGCGGCGCCCAGCAGCATGGCCGTGTGGCCGTCGTGGCCGCAGGCGTGCATCTTGCCCGGGTGGCGCGAAGCATGCTCGAAGGTATTCATTTCCTGCATCGGCAAGGCATCCATGTCGGCACGCAAGCCGATGGCGCGTGTCGAAGTACCATTTTTGATGATGCCGACCACGCCAGTGCGGCCCAGCCCGCGTACCACGGGGATGCCCCACTCCGTCAGCTTGGCGGCGACCACGTCCGAGGTGCGCTGTTCTTCGTAGCACAGCTCGGGATGCGCGTGCAGGTCGCGGCGGATACCTTGCAGCTCGGATTGAAACGCCAAGATCGGATCAACTAGTTTCATGGGACTCTCCTGTGGATGCTGGCACGCAGCAATGTATGGCGCGCCGGACCGCGTTTGTTTGATCAGAAACAGGCGCGGCTAATAGTGCATTGTAGCCCTTGTTTGCAGGGTAAATCCAGCGCACGGACGTGCTTGCCACGGCGCCAACAGCAAGCGCGCGGAATGGTTTACAGTATCGCCTTCCCCCAACGTTTTTGGATTGCCCCATGACCACCACCCAAGTGCGCGCCGCCTGCCCGCTCGATTGCCCCGATACCTGCGCCTTGCTGGTCACCGTGACCGATGGCGTGGCCACGGCCGTCAAGGGCGATCCGGACCACCCGACCACGGCTGGCGTGCTGTGCACGAAGGTGTCGCGCTTCACGGAGCGGACCTACCATGCGGACCGGCTGCTGCATCCGCTGCGCCGCGTGGGCAAGAAGGGCGAAGGCAAGTTCGAGCGCATCAGCTGGGAAGACGCCCTGCAAACCATCGCCGCCCGCTTGAAACCGATCGCCGCGCGCGATCCGCAGGCGATCTTGCCATATAGCTACTGCGGCACCATGGGCCTGGTGCAGGGCGAATCGATGTCCTCGCGTTTCTTCAACCAGCTCGGCGCTTCCTTGCTGGACCGCACCATCTGCGCATCGGCCGGCGCCACCGGCTACCGCTACACGGTGGGCGCCAGCATCGGCACGGACATGGAGCAGTTCCAGAAAGCCAAATTGATCATCATCTGGGGCGGCAACCCGATCGCTTCGAACCTGCACTTCTGGATGCGCGCGCAAGAGGCCAAGCGTAACGGCGCCACCCTGATCGCCATCGACCCCTACCGCTCGCTGACGGCCGAGAAATGCCATCAGCACATCGCCTTGCTGCCGGGGACCGATGCAGCCCTGGCGCTGGGCTTGATGCATGTGCTGATCACGGAAGAGCTGGTCGACCATGACTATATCGCGCAGTACACCATCGGCTATGCGGAACTGAAACAGCGTGCCCTGGAATGGCCACCCGAGCGCGTGGCCGAGGTGTGCGGCATCACGGCCGCCGAAGTGGTGGACCTGGCGCGCCTGTACGGCCAGGCTTGCCGCTCCGGCGAGGGCGCCGCCATCCGTGCCAACTACGGCGTGCAGCGCGTGCACGGCGGCGGCATGGCCGTGCGCAATATCGCTTGCCTGCCGGCGCTGACGGGCGCCTGGCGCCATCCGGCCGGCGGCATGCAGCTGTCGAGCTCGGGTTCCTTCCCCGTCAACCGCAAGGCCCTGCAACGCCCCGACTTATTGAAAGGCGCGCCGCGCACCATCAACATGAGCACCATCGGCGACGATTTGCTGAAAGAAAGTTCCGCCGAGTTCGGTCCGCAAGTGGAAGCCGTGATCGTCTACAACTCGAACCCGCTGGCCGTGGCGCCTGACTCCTCGAAAGTGGCGCAGGGCTTTGCCCGCGAGGATTTGTTTACGGTCGTGCTCGAACACTTCCAGACCGACACCGTCGATTACGCCGACATCGTGTTGCCCGCCACCACGCAGCTCGAACACGTCGACGCGCACTCCACCTACGGCCACCTGTACATGATGGCGAACAACGCGGCCGTGGCGCCGCTGGGCGAAGCGAAGGCGAATACGGAAATCTTCCGTTTGCTGGCGCAGCACATGGGCTTTGATGACCCGTGCTTCCAGGAAAGCGACGATGCGCTGGCAGCCAAGGCGTTCGATACGACGGATGCGCGCGCCGTGCATTTCGACTGGGAATCGCTGAAGCGCACGGGCTGGCAAAAGCTGGCCATGGCCGAGGCGCCATTTGCCCACGGTGGTTTCCCCACGCCATCGGGCAAGTGCGAGTTGTATTCCAGCGCCATGGCGCAGGCGGGGCTCGATCCCTTGCCCACCTATATCGCGCCGCACGAATCGCCAGCCAGCAACCCCGCGCTGGCGGCCCGTTATCCGCTGGCCATGATTTCCCCGCCGGCACGCAATTTCCTCAATTCCACCTTTGTGAACGTGAAAAGCCTGCGCGCGGCCGAGGGCGAGCCGCACCTCGACATTCACCCTGACGACTGCGCCGCGCGCGGCATCGCGGCCGGCGACATGGTGCGCATTTTCAACGACCGCGGCAGCTTTGTGGCCAAGGCCAGGGTCACGGACAAGGCGAGACGCGGCCTGGTGGTGGGCTTGTCCGTGTGGTGGAAGAAACTGGCCAGCGACGGCAAGAACGCCAATGAAGTGACGAGCCAGCGCCTGACGGACATGGGCCGCGCGCCGACCTTCTACGATACGCTGGTCGAAGTGGAAAAGGCTGGCTGACCATGGCGCGCTGGCCGGCCCGCTTGCTTGTCGGTACCTTGTGCGTGGTGCTGGGCGGCTGCACGCAGTTGCGCTATTACACGCAGGCGGCGCAGGGGCAATATGCGCTGTGGTCCGGCGCGCGTCCCATCGGCGACTGGCTCGACGACCCGGCCACCGAGCCGCGACTGAAAGTGCGCCTGGCCAAGGCGCAGCAGATCCGCCGCTTTGCCGTCAGCGAGCTGGATTTACCGGACAATGGCAGCTACAAGAACTACGCCTCCCTGCGGCGCCCCTTCGTGCTGTGGAACGTGGTGGCTACGCCGGAACTGTCGCTGCAGCCCCTGCAATGGTGTTTTCCCATCGCCGGCTGTGTTAATTACCGCGGCTATTACAGCAAGGACGAGGCACTCGCGTATGCGGCCGAACTGCGCGCCCAGCATTACGACGTGCAGGTGGGCGGCGTGCCCGCGTATTCCACGCTGGGCTGGTTCGACGATCCCTTGCTGTCGACCTTTATCAATTACAACGATGCGGAACTGGCGCGCCTGATCTTCCATGAACTGGCGCACCAGGTCGTGTACGTGCCCGGCGATTCTGCCTTCAATGAATCGTTTGCCAGCGCCGTGGAAGAGGCAGGCGTGCAGCGCTGGCTGGCGCGCGAGGGCAATGACGCGATGCGCGCGGCATACGCCCAGTACACGGCGCGGCGTCAGGATTTCCTCGCCTTGCTGCTGCAATACCGTGGCGAGCTGGAAGCCGTGTATGCGAGCGACGCCAGCGATGCGGAGAAACGCGCGCGCAAGGCGCAGGTGTTCGTGGCGCTGAAACAGGCATATCAATTGCTCAAGCAACACTGGGGTGGTTTTGCCGGTTATGACCGCTGGTTCGAGCAGCCATTGAGCAATGCGCACCTGGCTTCCGTGTCCACCTACAATGAATTTTTGCCGGCCTTCAAAAAATTGCTGGAAGAAAAAAAGAACTTTCGTGCTTTTTATGCTGCAGTGCACACAATGTCTCAACTCAGCAAGCCTGAGCGCAGGCATGCGCTGGAACAATTGTCCAGCCCCTGACCCGTAAAGATTGTCTGGTACGCCGAGCCGGACGATCCTGCAACAGCGTATTTATCATGCTGCAGTGCAGCACAAAAGCGTCCTAGAGTTGCCGCTCGAATACTGTTGAAAGCGCTTGCATGGAAGCGCGGCGCCCGATAGCATCGCATTAGTAGCATAGAGCAATTGCTCGTCAGAATGCTCAAACTGACTGCCGGACAACAGAATCCGCAGCAATGATCCGCGCCGGCAAGGTGCGCCGGCTCCCCCACGATTATTCGAGACAAGAGGCACAGGATGGAAAAAATTTGGCTGAAGTCGTATCCTCCCGGCGTCCCCGCCGACATCGATCCTGATCAATATCGTTCGCTGGTGCATTTGCTGGAAGAAGCGTTTCAAAAATATGCGGACCGCAACGCCTATGTCTGCATGGACAAATTTCTCACCTATGCCGAACTCGATACCTACTCGCGCCAGCTGGGTGCCTGGCTGCAAAGCCGCGGCCTGAAAAAGGGCGCGCGAGTGGCCCTGATGATGCCGAACGTGCTGCAGTATCCGATCGCCATTGCCGCCGTCCTGCGCGCCGGCTACACGGTGGTCAACGTCAACCCTTTATATACGCCGCGCGAACTCGAGCATCAGCTCAACGACTCGGGCAGCGAAGCCATCATCGTGCTGGAAAACTTTGCCCATACCTTGGAGCAAGTGCTGGGCAAGACGGCCGTCAAGCACATCATCGTCGCCAGCATGGGCGAGATGCTGGGCGGCTTGAAGGGCATGATCGTCAATTTTGTCGTGCGCAACGTCAAGAAGATGGTGCCCGCGTATTCCTTGCCGAACGCCATGCGCTTCAAGCAGGCGCTGGCGCTGGGCAGCCGCATGAAACTCACGCCCGTCGAGCTGAGCGTCAACGATCCCGCCTTCCTCCAATACACGGGCGGTACGACGGGCGTGTCGAAAGGCGCGACCTTGAGCCACCGCAATGTGATCGCCAATGTGCTGCAAAGCGAAGCGTGGTCGGGCGCGGCGCTCGACCAGAACAGTCAGGAGCAGATGATCGTCGTGTGCGCCTTGCCGCTGTACCATATCTTCGCCCTGACGGCGTGCGCGATGTGGGGTACGCGCGTGGGCGCGCTGAATATCCTGATCCCGAATCCGCGCGATATCCCGGGCCTGATCAAGGAGCTGGGCAAATACAAATTCAATCTGCTGCCTGCGGTCAATACCTTGTATAACGCGCTGGTCAATCACCCCGATTTCGCCAAGCTCGATTTCTCGGGCTTGAAGATCGCCAATGGCGGCGGCATGGCGGTGCAGCAAGCCGTCAACGACAAATGGCTGCAAGTGACGGGCGTGTCCATCATCGAAGGCTATGGCTTGTCGGAAACGTCGCCTGTCGCCACCTGCAACCGCGCCGACAGCACGGCGTTTTCCGGCACCATCGGCTTGCCCGTGCCGTCGACCGAGATCGCCATCCTCGATGATGACGGCAAGGAAGTGCCACTGGGGCAGACGGGCGAAATCGCCATCCGCGGCCCGCAAGTGATGAGCGGCTACTGGAACCGTCCCGATGAAACGGCCAAGGTCATGACGGCCGACGGCTACTTCAAGTCGGGCGACGTGGGCATCATGGACGAGCGCGGCTACGTGAAGATCGTCGACCGCAAGAAAGACATGATCCTCGTCTCCGGCTTCAATGTGTATCCGAACGAAGTCGAGGCCGTCATCGCGGCCCATCCGGGCGTGCTCGAGTGCGCCTGCGTGGGCGTGCCGGACGAGCATTCTGGCGAAGCCGTGAAAGTGTTTGTCGTGCGCAAGGATCCGAACCTGACCCAGGCCGTGCTGGCCGCGTATTGCAAGGAACAATTCACGGGCTACAAGCGGCCGAAATACATCGAGTTCCGCGATGAACTGCCGAAGACCAACGTTGGCAAGATTTTGCGTCGCGCCCTGCGTGACGAAACGAAGATAGCAGCATAAACAGTGCAGGGTGTGCGCATCAGGCTGCACACCCTTTCTACAGATAAAGATGAGGCATAGATGGACAAGATTTGGTTGAAGTCGTACCCGGACAGCGTTCCCGCAGAGATCGACTGTACGCAATACCGTTCCGTCACGCATTTGCTGGAAGAGTCGTTCCAGAAATATGCGGACCGCAACGCTTTCGTGTGCATGGATAAATTCCTCACCTACCGCGAGCTCGACAAGCTGTCGCTGCAGATGGGCGCCTGGCTGCAAAGCAAGGGCCTGAAGACGGGCGCGCGCGTGGCGATCATGCTGCCGAACGTGCTGCAGTATCCGGTGGCCATGGCGGCGATCTTGCGTGCCGGCTACACGGTGGTCAACGTCAACCCGCTGTACACGCCCCGTGAATTGCAGCACCAGCTGATCGACTCGGGCAGCGAAGCGATCATCGTGCTGGAAAACTTCGCCACCACGGTCGAGCAGGTGTTGCCGCATACCCAGGTCAAGCACGTGATCGTTGCCACCATGGGCGACTTGCTGGGCGGACTGAAAGGCACCATCGTCAACTTCGTCGTGCGCAATATCAAGAAAATGGTGCCCGCGTTTTCCTTGCCGAACGCCATCAGTTTCAACAAGATGCTGGCCGAAGGCGCACGCCTGAGCCTGACGCCGGTGCAGCAGGGGCATGACGATATCGTCTTCCTGCAATACACGGGTGGCACGACGGGCGTGTCGAAGGGCGCGATGTTGTTGCACCGTAACGTGATCGCCAACGTGCTGCAAAACGAGGCGTGGATTTCGCCCGTGATGACCAAGGAGATGCGCGCCACCTCGATGGGCTTCATGTGCGCCTTGCCCCTGTATCACATCTATTCGTTGACGGTCAGCGCCCTGATGGGCATGCGCGTGGGCGGCTTGAACGTGCTGATTCCCAATCCGCGCGACATCCCCGGTTTCGTCAAGGAATTGTCCAAGCACAAGATCGTCGTCTTCCCGGCCGTCAATACCTTGTACAACGCGCTGCTGAACAATGCCGATTTTGCCAAGCTCGATTTCTCCAGCTACAAAGTGTGCAATGGCGGCGGCATGGCCTTGCAGCGCAACGTGGCCGAACGCTGGCTGAAACTGACGGGCTGCCCGCTGATCGAAGGCTATGGCATGTCGGAAACGTCGCCCGTGGTGACGGGCAACCGCGTCGACATCACGGAATTTACAGGCACCATCGGCTTGCCGTTCCCGTCGACGGAAGTGGCGATTCTCAACGACGACGGCGTGGAAGTGCCACTGGGCGAGCCGGGCGAGATCGCCGTGCGCGGCCCGCAAGTGATGGCCGGTTACTGGCAGCGTCCGGACGAGACGACCAAGTCGATGACGGCCGACGGTTACTTCAAGACGGGCGACGTGGGTGTCATGGACGAGCGCGGCTACGTGAAGATCGTGGATCGCAAGAAAGACATGATCATCGTGTCCGGCTTCAATGTGTATCCGAACGAGGTGGAAGACGTGGTCGCTTCGTGCCCGGGCGTGCTCGAGTGCGCTTGCATCGGCGTGCCGGACGCCAACGCGGGCGAAGCCGTGAAAGTGTTTGTCGTGCGCAAGGATCCGAACCTGACGGTGGAACAGATCCGCGAGCATTGCAAACATGAATTGACGGCCTACAAGAAACCGAAATACATCGAGTTCCGCGATGAATTGCCGAAGACCAATGTCGGCAAGATCTTGCGCCGTCAATTGCGCGACGAAAAGAAGGTTGCCTAGTTCGCAGCCAAGGCTGTGTCCGCCGCCAGGCGCCGCCCTGGCCGGGCGGGCAAGCCGAAGCAGGGGCGCAGCCAGTTGATCTTGCTGATCAGCAGCGATGTCCCCAGCCAGCAGGTCGCCACCGTCCCGGTGAAGATCAGCAGTGGCTCCAGCACGGGGCCCAGTTTCAGGGGCACGAGCCAGTAGGCCAGCAGCACGATTGCGCTCTGGTGCAATAGGTACCAGGGAAAGACGGCCTGGCGCGCCCATGGCAGCCAGGCAAACGGTTTATTGAGCAAAGTGTGCGACCAGCCCAGGATGGCGCAGATGGCCAGCCACATGTACAGGTTGCGCATCGGCCATGAGCCAAACGAGGCCCAGGTCAGCAGGTTCTCCGAATAAATCTGGTCGAATGCCATGTACACGGCAAACGCGCCCAGACCCAGCCACAGCGTATGCCAGCGCAGGCGCGCCAGTTCCGCCCACAAGCCCTTGTCATTGCCCAGCCACCAGCCATACACGAACAGCGTGAAATAGATGCCGTGCGCATACCAGTCGCGCACTATCGCATGGGTTTCCGGATAGCGCATCTTCAGGAATGCCGTGGCGGCCAGGGCGGGCAGGGCCGGCAAGATCAGCAGGCGCCAGCCGCGCAGGCGCCGGAAGTACGGTTTTATCCGTCCCAGCAGCGGCTGCAGCGCCACGAGCACGATGGTGTAAAGCAGCAAGTACACGAGATACCACAAGTGATTCCACGTAAAGCCAAATTGCCATCCGGCGAAGGCGCCTTCGGGCCAGGCATAACCGCCAAAGTAATGGAGCAGGAACTGTCCGTAGCCAGGCTCGATCAATCCCTTGCTGACGCCTTCGCAATACGGCTGGATGGGGATGATGACGGCCATGCCGAACAGCAGCGGCAAGAGCAGGCGCTTGACCCTGCGCCACAGGAAGGCACTGCGCGAGGCCTGCGTCATCATGGCGCACGACACGCCCGAGATGAGGAAGACGATTTCCATGCGCCAGCGGTTCAGGAAGACCAGCGGCATGTTCAAGGCATCGGTGGCGTAGCTGCTGTGCATGTGAAAGTTCCAGCCATCCATGTAGAGCAGGGCAGTGTGATAGACGATCAGCAGACTGAAGACGAGAAAGCGCAAGGCGTCGATATCGTGGCGGCGGGTGTCATGGCTCATGATCGGAAGGAAGTGGTGAAGGAGGCCCCAGCATAGGCAGCGACGGGGCTGGCAGCCAGCGAAATGGGATCAGCGGACGGCTGGCTGTGACGAATGGATGGCCTGGGACGGGTGTGGGACGTTACAATCGTGCAACTAATTCACCACTGAACCCATGCGCATCGCTTCCCCTGACTTGTTGCAACGTTATCAACGCTGGCGGCGCGTGGCCGAGCCTGGATTCTGGATCGCGCTGTATCTCCTGCAGGCCAGCGTGAACAGCTGGCTGGCGTGGACCGATTTGCAGCGCACCGGCGTTGACACGCCGTTCTGGGCAGTGGCCGTGTGGGAGTGGAGCAGCAATCTGGTGCTGCTGGCGCTGGTGCCCGTGGTGATCCTGGCGGGCCAGTACCGGCCCCTGCACCTCGTGTTCCAGCGCCAGAACCTGCGCTGGCACCTGGCCGCGTCGGTCGTCTACAGCCTCGTGCATGTGGCGGCCATGGTGGCCTTGCGCAAGCTGGCGTACTGGAGCGCCGGCAGCCATTATGATTTTGGCGCCTGGTGGCGCGAGCTGCCGTATGAATACCTGAAAGATGTGCGTGCTTACTTCCTTGTCTTGCTGGCCGTGGGCTTTTACCAGTTGCTGCTGATGCGCTGGCAAGGCGAGGCGACCTTGCTCGGTGAACCGGACGAAGGGCCGGCCGTGGAACCGGTGGAGCAGCCCGAGCGCTTCCTGGTGCGCAAGCTGGGCAAGGATTTTCTGCTGCCCGCAGCGGATATCGAATGGATACAGGCTTGGGGCAACTATGTGAATTTGCACGTGCGCGGCCACGATTACCCGCTGCGCTCGACCATGGCGGCCATCGAGCGCCGCCTCGACGGCAAGCGCTTTGTGCGCGTGCACCGCAGCTATATCGCCAACCTCGATTTCGTGCAGAGTATCGTGCCGCTGGAATCGGGCGATGCCCGTGCCGTGCTGTCCACTGGCGGGGAAGTGCCCGTCAGCCGGCGCTACCGCGATGCCTTGAAAGGGACTTGCTAGCTTGCTTGCAAGCCCGCCTTGCCGTCGCGCACGACAAAGCTGGCCAGTGTCGCGATGGTCGACGCGCTGTCACGCACGTTCTCCAGGCCCCGGAACAGGGTCGTGGTTTTCTCCGGCGTGATCTCCATCAACATATAGCCGCGCTTGTCGCTGCGCCCGTAGCGGATGTGCGGGTTCATCGCCACGTATTGCTCCGTGCGCGCCTGTGGGCGTGAACTCGAGGTGATCGAGGTGCCGCAAAACTCGGTGGCCAGCACGGGATTGTTCTTGCCGGCGGGCCGCATGGCGTTGCGGCTCAGCTCGCTCGCATAGAAAGTGTGCACGTCGCCCGACAGCACCAGCGGGTTGCTCGCCTTGCTGCTTTGCACGGCGTCGAGCAGGTGCTGGCGCGCCATCGGGTAGCCATCCCAGCCATCGGTCCAGACGCGTTCGTCGCCGGGCCGCAATATGGGCACCTGGCTCGATTGCGCCATCAGGGTTTGCTGGGCCACAATATTCCAGCGCGCGGGAGAAGCATCGAGGCCCGCTTGCAGCCAGCGCTGCTGTTCCTCGCCCAGCATCGTGCGCTGCGGCTTCAGCAAGTCGGGGCAGTTGCGCGTGGTGACGGAATTGGAGCCCCCGCGGCCCGGCCTGGCGCACGCGTGATAGGCGCGGTATTGCCGGTCGTCCAGCACGTGAAAGCGCGCCAGCCGGCCCCAGTCGTAGCGCTGGTAGATGCGCATGTCGACAAAGCCCCGTCTGCCCAGCGGCAGCAAACGCAGCGGCATGTGTTCATAGAACGCCTGGTAGGCGGCTGCGCGCCGCTGCAAGAAGGTGGGCGTGAGCAACTCGTCGCGGTCCTTGCCGTAATCGTTGGCCACTTCATGGTCGTCCCAGGTGACGATCCACGGCGCGGCCAGGTGCGCGCCCTGCAAGTCGCGGTCGCTCTTGTATTGCGCGTAGCGGGCGCGGTAATCGTCCAGCGTAAAACTCTCGTGCGTGCGTACGGCCCGGCTTGGATGCTGCAGCTGGTACGGTCCCCACTCATAGATGTAGTCGCCGAGGAAGGCCACCAGGTCGGGCGCGGCCGCCGCGATGTGCCGGTGCGCCCCATACGCGCCGAATTCCCAGTGCTGGCATGAAGCGACGGCCAGTTTCAGCGAGGCAGGCATGGCGCCGGGCTCGGGCGCAGTGCGCGTGCGGCCCACGGGACTGACGGCGTCGCCCAGCATGAAGCGGTACCAGTACCAGCGTCCGGGCGCCAGGCCGCCCGCGTCGACGTGCACGCTGTGCGCGAGGGCGGGCATGGCCGTGGCCTGTCCCTTGGCGGCGATGCGGCGAAACGCCTCGTCTTCGGCCACTTCCCAGCGCACGGTCAGGGCGATGGCGGGCGTGGCCGCTGCGTGCAGCGGGTCGTGGCAGATGCGCGTCCACAGCACGACGGCGTCGGGCAAGGGCGAGCCGGAGGCGACACCGAGCGCAAATGGATAGCCGGCGCCATTCATGCGCGTGGCGGCGCTCGCGCTGGAACCGGACAGCACGCTGCCGGCGGCGGCCAGCGCGGTGATGCGCGCAGCGCTCTGCAGGAAGATGCGGCGCTGGCTATCCATGCTGTGGAATTATTGCGACAATCAAGTCGACAGCAGGGTCTCGATCGGCGGCACCTTGCGCGGCTTGCGGTCCGAGTCCGTCGCCACGTAGATCAGGGTTGCTTCCGTGACTTTCACGATGCAGGCCTGCAGGCGGTTGCGCTCGGCATACACCTCGACATTGACGGTAATCGAGGTATTGCCGACCTTGACGATATCGGCGTAGAACGACAGCAGATCGCCGACGAAGACGGGGTTTTTGAAGACGAAGGAGTTGACGGCGATGGTGGCGACGCGGCCGTTGGCGCGCCGCGTGGCCGGCAGGGAGCCGGCGATATCGACCTGCGCCATGATCCAGCCGCCGAAGACGTCGCCGTACACATTGGCGTCGGACGGCGCGGGCATCATGCGCAATTCCGGCATTTTTCCGGCGGGCAGGCCGGAGGCGAGGCAGTTATCGGGGCGGGCGGAGGAGGTGCTCATCTTTTATTCTCATGAAAGGCTACAATTGCCCCGATTGAACCATAAAAAGCCGACCTTCGCCATGCGCCGCTCCCAGACTCCCCTTCCGCCCCGCTCGCCCGCTTCCGCCAGCCACAGCGATTTCGCCACCATCAAGACCTTGCTGCCGTATTTGTGGGTTTACAAATGGCGGGTGCTGCTGGCGCTGCTCTGCCTGGTAGGCGCCAAGCTGGCCAACGTGGGCGTGCCCCTGATCCTGAAAAAACTCGTCGACGCCATGACGATCACGGCGGCCCATCCGCAAGCGCTGCTGGTGCTGCCCGTCGGCTTGCTGGTGGCTTACGGCTTGCTGCGCCTGTCGACCACCTTGTTTACGGAGCTGCGCGAATTCCTGTTCGCCCGGGTCACGCAGCGGGCCGTGCGCACCATTGCGCTGCAAGTGTTCCGCCACCTGCATGCGCTGTCCCTGCGCTTTCACCTGAACCGGCAGACGGGTGGCATGACGCGCGACATCGAACGGGGCACGCGCAGCGTCGGCTCGCTCATTTCCTATACCCTGTTCAACATCTTGCCGACCCTGGTGGAAATCACCCTCGTGCTCGGCTACCTGGTCTTGCATTACGACATCTGGTTCACCGTGATCACGGCGGTGGCGCTCGTGTCGTACATCGCGTTTACCGTGCTGGTGACGAACTGGCGTACGCATTTCCGCCGCACCATGAATGACCTCGATTCCAAAGCCAATACCAAGGCCATCGATTCGCTGATCAACTATGAAACCGTCAAATATTTCGGCAACGAGGATTACGAGGCGAAGCGCTACGACGAAGGCTTGCAGCGCTATGAATCGGCGGCCGTGAAATCGCAGACCTCGCTGTCCCTGCTCAACACGGGCCAGTCCCTGATCATCGCCACGGCCGTCACCCTGATTTTGTGGCGCGCCACGGTGGGCGTGATCGCCGGCACGATGACCCTGGGCGACCTGGTACTGGTGAACGCCTTCATGATCCAGCTGTATATTCCTCTCAATTTCCTGGGCGTCATCTACCGCGAAATCAAGCAAAGCCTGGCCGACATGGAACGCCTGTTTTCCTTGCTGAACGAAAACCGCGAAATCGCCGATACGCCGGAAGCAAAACCGCTCGTCACGCGGGGCGCGGCCGTGCGCTTTGCGCACGTGGATTTCAGCTATGAAGCCAAGCGGCAAATCCTGTTCGATGTGGATTTCCAGATCCCCGCCGGCACGACGACGGCCGTGGTGGGCCACAGCGGTTCGGGCAAGTCGACCCTGTCGCGCCTGCTGTTCCGCTTCTATGAAGTCGATGGCGGCGGCATCACCATCGATGGCCAGGACTTGCGCGCCGTCACCCAGGATTCCCTGCGCGCGGCCATCGGCATCGTGCCGCAGGACACGGTGCTGTTCAACGACACCATCGAATACAACATCGCCTACGGCAAGCCGGGCGCCAGCAAGGAAGCCATCGTGGCCGCGGCGAAAGCGGCATCGATCCATGATTTTATTGAAAGCTTGCCAGATGGCTACAATTCGATGGTGGGCGAGCGGGGCTTGAAGTTGTCCGGCGGCGAAAAGCAGCGCGTGGCGATTGCCCGCACCTTGCTGAAAGACCCGGCGATATTGATCTTCGACGAGGCCACTTCGGCGCTCGACTCCAAGGCCGAGCAGGCGATCCAGTCGCAGCTGAAGGACATCGCCAAGAACCGCACCACCCTGGTCATCGCGCACCGTTTGTCGACGGTGGCCGACGCCCAGCAAATCCTGGTGCTCGACCATGGCCGCATCGTCGAGCGGGGTACGCATCCGCAATTGCTGGCGCTCGATGGCCTGTACGCGCAGATGTGGCAACGCCAGCAGGCGAACATGGACGATGAGGCGCAAGAGGACGAGTTGGCGGGGCTGGCGCCGGCAAAATAAATCGGAAATGTGAAATCAGTAGGAAAAATGCTACAGCCGCGCTGATTCCAGCGCACGTATAGCGCCTATTTGCGGGCAATCGCAGAAAATGGCTGGTCGGGTGCTGAAAATGAAATAAAATTAATTCCAATGGTGGCGTCTGCACCACAGTTGTTTCGTTCGGAATCTATCCGGTTTGTCCGCCCAGGAGAATTTATGAAATTGACCAAAATCATCGCCACGCTGCTCAGCGTTGGCGTCATCAGCAGCATGTCGCCAGTCCAGGCTCAGGAATTGACCGGCACCTTGGCCAAGATCAAGAAAGCCGGTTCCGTCACCCTCGGTGTACGCGATGGCTCCGTGCCCTTCTCCTATCTCGATGACAAGCAGCAATACCAGGGTTATTCGATCGACCTGTGCATGAAAGTCGTCACGGCCCTGCAAAAGCACCTGGGCATGAGCGAGCTGAAAGTGGTGATGAGCCCCGTCACCTCGGCCAACCGCATCCCGCTGATGGCCAACGGCACCATCGACCTCGAGTGCGGCTCGACGACGAACAACCTGGAGCGCCAGCAGCAGGTGGCATTCGCCCCGACCATGTTCGTCATCGGCAACCGCGTGCTGGCGAAAAAATCCTCGAACATCAAGACCCTGGAAGACTTGCGCGGCAAGACCCTGGTCGCCACGGCCGGCACGTCGACCATCAAGCAGATGACGATTTTGAACAAGGAAAAGAACCTGGGCATGACGATCGCCGTCGGCAAGGATCATCCCGAGTCGTTCCTGATGATGGAAACGGGCCGCGCGGTGGCCGAAGCCAATGACGACATTTTGCTGGCGTCGCAAGTGGCCAATTCGAAAAATCCGAACGACTACGAAATCACCAAGGAAGCGCTGTCGGTCGAGCCGTACGGCATCATGCTGCGCAAGGGCGATCCGGCCTTCAAGAAAGTAGTCGACGATGCGCTGATCCGCCTGTACAAGAGCGATGACATCAACCGCATTTACGCGAAATGGTTTACTTCGCCGATTCCACCGAAAAACATCAACCTGAAGTTCCCCATGCCGCCGCAGTTGAAGGCCGTGTTTGCCAATCCGACCGACTCCGGCGACCCGGCCGCGTATGCGGCCGTGCCCGAAGCGCAGAAGACTTCGGACAAGCGGAAAAAGTAAATATTGCGTAACAAACCGGGGGGCGCAAGCCTCCCGATTTATTTGCGGGACGGGGGGCCGGCTGGCCGCTGTCCTCGGGCTGCATGCGAAGGATGATCATGAATTACAACTGGAATTGGCGCATCTTCTGGGAGATTTCTCCCGATGGCGTGGGCACGTATATGGACACCCTGTGGTCCGGTTTGATCTGGACACTGGCCACGGCCGGTGCGGCCTGGATCATGGCTTTGATGTTGGGCCTGGTGGTCGGCACCATCCGCACCCTGCCGAACAAATGGCTGGTGGGCGTGGCCAATGCCTACGTCGAATTGTTCCGCAACGTGCCGCTGCTGGTGCAGATGTTCCTCTGGTATTTCGTCATGCCGGAACTGCTGCCGCCCGACCTCGGTGCCTGGGTCAAGTCGCTGCCGAACGCGCCCTTCGTCACGGCCGTGCTGTGCCTGGGATTCTTTACCTCCTCGCGCGTGGCCGTGCAGGTGACGACGGGTATCGAGGCACTGCCGCGCGGGCAAAAGCTGGCCGGCACGGCGCTGGGCCTGACCCTGCCGCAAACCTACCGCTTCATTTTGCTGCCGATGGCCGCACGCGTCATCATGCCGCCGCTGACCAGCGAATTTTTGAACATCATCAAGAACAGTTCCGTGGCGCTGACCATCGGCCTGATCGAACTGACGGCCAGCGCGCGCGCCATCCAGGAGTTTTCCTTCCAGGTGTTCGAAGCGTTTTCGGCCGCCACCATCATCTACGTCGTCGTCAACCTGCTGGTGGTGGTGCTGATGCACCTGATCGAGAAAAAAGTCGCCATCCCGGGCTTCATCGTCGCTGGCGCCAAGACGGGAGGACATTGATATGTTCGGTAATTTCGATTTCGACGTCATCTCCCGCTCGTGGGTCTACCTGTTCCAGACCGGCATGGTCTTCACCCTGAAACTGACGGCGCTGGCCATGGTTGGCGGCATCGTGCTGGGCACCGTGCTGGCGCTGATGCGTTTGTCCGGCAACCGCATCGTCTCGGGCGTGGCGTCGAGCTACGTCAACCTGATACGCTCGATCCCGCTGGTGCTGGTGATCTTCTGGTTCTACTTCCTCGTGCCGTATATCGCCGCCTGGATCATCGGCGCCAGCGAGCCCGTGAAAGTGGGCGCGTTTTCTTCCGCGCTGATCACCTTCATCATGTTCGAAGCGGCATATTATTGCGAGATCATGCGCAGCGGCATACAGTCGATCCCGCGCGGCCAGGTGTGGGCCGGCCAGGCGCTGGGCATGAACTACCGTCAAACCATGGGCAACATCGTGCTGCCGCAAGCGTTCCGCAACATGATCCCCGTGCTGCTGACGCAAACCATCGTGCTGTTCCAGGACGTGTCGCTCGTGTACGTGCTGTCGATCCCCGATTTCGTCGGCGCCGCCTCGAAGATCGCGCAGCGCGACGGCCGCCTGGTGGAGATGTACGTGTTTGTCGCCGTCGTGTATTTCGTGCTGTGCTACGCCTTGTCGTTCCTCGTCAAACGCCTGCAGAAACGCGTCGCCATCATTCGCTAACCGTAAAAGAAAGAACAAGATGATTGAACTCAATAACGTCAGCAAATGGTATGGCCAATTCCAGGTACTGACCGACTGCACCACCAATGTCGCCAAGGGCGACGTGATGGTCATTTGCGGCCCGTCCGGTTCCGGCAAGTCGACCCTGATCAAGACCGTCAATGGCCTGGAACCGATCCAGCAAGGGCAGATCATCGTCGACGGCATCACCGTCAACGATCCGAAAACGAATCTGTCGAAACTGCGCGCGCGCATCGGCATGGTGTTCCAGAATTTCGAGCTGTTCCCGCATCTGTCGATCCGTGAAAACCTCACCATCGGCCAGATCAAGGTGCTGAAACGCAGCGCCGACGAAGCCAATGCCAAGGGCCTGAAATACCTGGACCGCGTGGGCCTGCTGTCGCAGCAGGACAAGTTCCCCGGCCAGCTGTCGGGCGGCCAGCAGCAGCGCGTGGCGATCGCTCGCGCGCTGTCGATGGACCCGATCGCCATGCTGTTCGACGAGCCGACATCGGCGCTCGATCCGGAGATGATCAACGAGGTGCTCGACGTGATGGTGGGTCTGGCGCAGGAAGGCATGACGATGATGGTCGTCACGCACGAAATGGGCTTTGCCAAGCGCGTGGCCAACCGCATCGTCTTCATGGATCAGGGCAAGATCATCGAAGATTGCAGCAAGGATGACTTCTTCAACACGACGCGCTCGGACCGCGCGCGCGATTTCCTCGCCAAGATCATCCATTGATTTTCCATCACGTTGAAGTTGAGTACGAATGCCTGACATGAAACAACTAGCCGGCGCCATGCTGGCGCTGGGCCTGCTCGCCCATGCCCACGCGGCCGACAAGATCGCCGTCGATATCGCCCTGCGCGGCGCCACCGTGATCGACGTTGCCGCAGGCAAGGCGGTCAAGGGCAAGACCGTGCTGCTCAAGGGCGACAGCATCGTCGCCGTCGTCGATGACGCGCAGCTGGGCAGCTACGCGCCGAAGCGGACGATTCGCCTGCCCGGCAAATACCTGATGCCGGGCCTGTGGGATACGCACGTGCATTTCGGCGGCGGCCCCGAGCTGATCGACGAGAACAAGCAACTGCTGCCCTTGTACCTGGCGCATGGCATCACCACGGTGCGCGACTGCTCGGGCGACTTGCCCGACACGGTGCTGGCATGGCGCCGGCAGATCAATGCGGGCCAGCTGGAAGGCCCGACGATTTTCACGTCCGGCGCCAAACTCGAAGGCATCAAGCCTCTGTGGAAGGGCACCATCGAAGTGGGCACGCCGCAGGAAGTCACGCGCGCGCTCGATGGCCTGCAGGCGCAGCAAGTGGACTTCGTGAAGATCACGGAAAACACCCTGAAGCCGGAGCTGTACCTGGAAGCGCTGCGCCAGGCGCGCGAACGTGGCATGCGCACGTCGGGCCATATCCCCGTGCAGCTGACCCTGGAGCAGATGGCCGATGCGGGCCTGGGCACGATCGAGCATCAGTCGTATTTGCTGCGCGCTACCACGCCGCGCGAGCAGGAGCTGACGGTCAAGGTGGCCGCCGGCGCGATGACGGGCAAGGAAGCCATGCAGGCCAGCGTGCAAAGCTATGACGAGCCGACGGCGCGCAAGGCCTTCAGCTACCTGGCCGCGCGCGGCACGGCCATCGTGCCGACCTTGTGGGGTTCGCGCGTGACGGCGTACCTGGACCGCGAAGACCACACCCACGACACGGCCCTGCAATACATCGGCAAGGGCTTGCGCGCCACCTACGACTGGCGCGTGCAGCGCGCCGCCAAGGATGGTCCGGAAGCCATCAATCAGCGCCACGCGCAGTTCGAGCAATCGGCCAAGTTGCTGCCGATCTTGCAGCAGCAGGGCATGAGCATCATCGCCGGCACCGATGCGGGCTTCTTGAATTCCTTCGATTATCCGGGCCAGGCCCTGCACGATGAAATCGGCCTGTACGTGCAGTACGGCCTGACGCCGCAGCAAGCCTTGCAGTCGGCCGTCATCAACGGTCCCCGCTTCCTGGGCAAGCTGGACCGTTACGGCAGCGTGGCGGCCGGCAAGGCGGCCGACCTGCTGGTGCTCGACGCGAACCCGCTGCAGGATATCGGCGCCACGCGCCAGATCCGCTTGGTGGTCAGCCGTGGCACCGTGTATGACCGCGCCAAGCTCGACCAGATGCTGGCCGAACTTCGCGCCTGGGTGGCGAAGCAGGAGACGGCGCCGGCCAAGTCCTGATTCCTGTGCGTTCCCGAGATTGAAAACGGCTGGTGCGAACCGGCCGTTTGATCGTCCGGCAGCCAACGGGCAGCGGCTGCCGCAGCCTGCGAGGCTGCCCCGCGGCTGGTAAAATGGCGTTATTCGCAATGACCGCCTGAGAGCAGCCGCCATGTCCACACTCGATCACACCCCAGTCGCCGTTCCATCTTCCATCACCATCACCCGTCCGGATGACTGGCATTTGCACCTGCGCGACGGCGCCGTCATGGCCAGCGTGCTGCCGCACAGCGCACGCCAGTTCGGTCGCGCCATCGTCATGCCGAACCTGAAACCGCCCGTCACCACCACGGCCGATGCCAGCGCCTACCGCGAGCGCATCCTGGCCGCCGTACCGCAAGGCGTGAACTTCGATCCGCTGATGGTGCTGTACCTGACGAACAACACCTCGCCCGACGAAATCCGCCGCGCGCAGGACAGCGGCATCGTGCAAGCCGTGAAACTGTATCCGGCCGGCGCCACGACGAATTCCGACCTGGGCGTGACGGACTTGAAGAATTGCTACAAGGTGCTTGAAGTGATGCAGGAAGTGGGCATGCCCTTCCTCGTGCATGGCGAAGTGACGGATCCGGAAATCGACATTTTCGACCGCGAAGCCGTCTTCATCGAGCGCGTGATGCGCCCGCTGCGCAGCGCCTTCCCGGCCCTGTCCGTCGTGTTCGAGCACATCACCACCAAGGATGCGGCGCAGTACGTGGCCGAAGCGGAAGGCCCGATCGCCGCCACCATCACGGCGCATCATCTGCTGTACAACCGCAACGAGATTTTCAAGGGCGGCATCCGCCCCCATTACTACTGCCTGCCCATCCTGAAACGCGAAGAGCACCGCCTGGCCCTGATGACGGCCGCCGCCAGCGGCGACGAGCGCTTCTTCCTCGGCACGGACTCGGCGCCGCACGCGCAAGGCGCCAAGGAAATGGCTTGCGGCTGCGCCGGTTGCTATACGGCCCTGCACGCGATGGAAATGTATGCGGAAGCGTTTGAACGGGCCGGCGCGCTCGATAAACTGGAAGCGTTCGCCAGCTTCCACGGCCCGGCCTTCTACGGCGTGCCGCGCAACACGGACACCATCACCCTGAAACGCGAAAGCTGGACCTTGCCAGCTTCGCTGCCGCTGGGCGACAGCCATGTCATTCCGCTCAACGCGGGCGAGCAGATCAACTGGAAAATGGTCTAAGCGTTCATGCTGCCATCGATAGACTGGACCCGCCCCTGGTTTGCCACGGTGCTGCCGGCGCGACGGCAGCTGGATCTGCAGCGCGACACGGTGATTGCCGCGCTCAATGGACGGGCGCGGGCGCTGGACTTGCGCAATCCATCGGGCCTGCCGCTGGCCTTCGTGCCGCAAGCGGACCTACCCGAAGGCGTCGCCTACGAAGAGTTCATCGGCGCGACGGGCGGCGTGCCCACGCGCGACAATCTGCATGATTTTTTCAACGCGCTCGTGTGGCTGACCTTCCCCCGCATCAAGCGGCAATTGAATGCGCTGCAGGCCGCGCAGATCGCCCTGTCCGGCGTGGGAAAATCGCGCGGTCCCGCGCGCGATGGCGCGACGATTTTTGACGAAAATTCCGCCTTGCTGGTGCTGCGCGACAGCGACGCGGGGCGCGCGCTGGACGCGGCCTTGCGCGGGCACGACTGGCGCAGCGCGTTCATTGCGCAGCGCGAGAAATTTGGCGCGGACGGCGACGCCGAAGTCTGGCTGTTCGGCCACGCGCTGATGGAAAAACTAGTGGCGCCGCGCAAGGCCATCACGGCGCACACGCGCGTGATCTTTGCCGGCGACGTCTATTTCACCCTGGACGATGCTGCACGCCGCGCCTGGCTCGACGAACGGGTGGCGCAGGACCTGGCGCAGCAAGGCCTGACCACGGCGGACTTCACGCCGCTGCCCGTGCTGGGTTTGCCCGGCTGGTGCGAGAACCAGGACGACGATTTTTACAATGACGCGGCGGTGTTCCGCCCGAAGCGCAAGGTGGCTGGCGCAGAAAGAGATCAATAGCATGGAAAACACGGTCCGCTGGGGCATCCTCGGCACCGGCAAGATCGCCCGCGCGATGGCCAATGGCTTGCGCGATGCGCCCGGTGCGCAACTGGTGGCGGTCGCTTCGCGCAGCAGCGCCGGTGCGCAGGCCTTCGGCGCTGAATTCGGCATCGAGCATTGCCACGGTTCCTACCAGGCGCTGGCCATGGACCCGGATGTGGACGTGATCTACATCGCCACGCCGCACACCCTGCATGCGGAAAATGCCTTGCTGTGCCTGGCCGCCGGCAAGCACGTCGTGTGCGAAAAACCGTTCACCATGAATGCGCGCGAAGCGCAGGCCGTGGTCGACATGGCGCGCGAGAAAAAGCTGTTCCTGATGGAAGCCATGTGGAGCCGTTTCCTGCCCGCCGTGCAGGAAGCGCAGCGTATCATCGCCAGCGGCGAAATCGGCGTGCTGCGGCAGGTGCAGGCCGATATCGGCTTTGTCGCCAATTTCCCGCCCGAGCACCGCATGTTCAATCCGGAACTGGGCGGCGGCGCGCTGCTCGACGTGGGCATCTATCCGCTGTCGATGGCGGCCTTCTTCCTTGGCCCCGTATCGCAGGTGCAGGCGCTGGCCGAGATGGGCGCCACCGGCGTCGACGAACAGGTGGTGTTCTCGCTGCTGCACGCGGGCGGCGGCACTTCGTCCTGCGCCTGCAGCCTGCGCGCGCAGACGCCGACGGAAATGACCATTTCCGGCAGCCTGGGGCGCATCCGTCTGCCCAACCGTTTTTACAAGCCCGACCACCTGATCGTCGAAACGATGGATGGCGAACGCCGCGTCGTCGCCGCACCCCACCTGGGCAATGGCTACGCGCACGAGGCCATCGAAGCGATGCGCTGCATCCGCGCCGGCCTGCCGGAAAGCCCGCTCATGCCGCACGCCGACAGCGTGGCGCTGATGCGCAACCTTGACACCATGCGCGGCCAGATCGGCCTCGTCTACCAAGCCGACCAGGCGTAAACAGGAACTCCATGACATTGCAATCATCGCGCCCCAGCCTGAAAACCGTCCTCATCGCCAGCGGCGTCGTCCTGACCCTGGCAATGGGCGTGCGCCACGGCCTGGGTTTCTGGATGCAGCCGATTTCGCAAGCCAATGGCTGGACGCGCGAAACGTATTCGCTGGCGCTGGCCATGCAAAACCTGATGTGGGGCGTCTTCGGTCCGTTCGCCGGCATGGCGGCCGACCGCTTCGGCACCATGCGCGTCGTCATCGTCGGCGCCATCAGCTACATGGCGGGCCTCGTGTGGATGGCGCTCGTCACGCAGCCGACCCTGTTCATCGTCGGCTCCGGCATCTTCATCGGCCTGGCGCTTGCCTGCACGGCGTTCGGCGCCATCAGCGGCATCATCGGCCGCAGCGCGCCGCCCGAGCAGCGCTCGTGGGCCTTCGGCATCTCGTCGGCGGCAGGTTCGTTCGGCCAGTTCCTCATGATGCCCGTGGAACAGCAGCTGATCTCCGCCGTGGGCTGGCAAAACGCCTTTTACGTGCTGGCCGCGCTGGTGCTGCTGGCGATGATCCCGATGGCTTTCTACCTGCGCGAGCCGCCCGTTTCGCACGCCGGCGGCCCGCAGCAAAGCGTGGGCGCCGCCTTCAGCGAAGCCATCGCCAGCCGTTCGTTCTGGCTGCTGCTGGCCGGTTATTTTGTCTGCGGTTTTCAGCTCGTCTTCATCGGCGTGCACTTGCCGGCTTACCTGAAGGACCAGGGCCTGATGAACCCGAACGTCGCCGTCACGGCGCTGGCCCTGATCGGGCTGTTCAACATCGTCGGTTCCTACTATGCGGGTAAACTCGGTGGCAAGATCGCCAAGCGCTACCTGCTGTCGGCCATCTACGTGACGCGCGCCGTGGTCATCACCGCGTTCCTGCTGGCGCCATTGTCGGCGTGGTCCGTGTACCTGTTCGCCGCCGGCATGGGCGTGCTGTGGCTGTCGACCGTGCCGCTGACGAACGGCATCATCGCCGGCATCTTCGGCGTGAAGCATCTGTCGATGCTGGCCGGGATGGTGTTCTTCTCGCACCAGGTGGGCAGTTTCCTCGGTGCGTGGCTGGGCGGCTATCTGTACGAGCACCAGGGCAGCTACCACATCGTGTGGATGATCACCATCGGCCTGGGTCTGCTGGCCGCGCTGATCAACCTGCCGATCGACGAGCGCGCCGTCAAGCGCGTGGCGGTGGCCGCGTAATGGCCAGCTGGCGCACATGGCTGTGGCGCCTGGCCGGCGCCGCCCTGCTGGCCATCGTCTTCCTGGCCTATCTGCGCCCCGATTTCATGCTGGACCTGGCGAACCGCTTCTGGATGTGCATGTAGGCTGCGTGGGCGCAAGGCGGTTTGCGAAAAGTCGGATTACGCTACGCTAATCCGACCTACCCGGCCTGCTGCCGCGTATATCGCGTAGGTCGGATTAGGCCGAAGGCCGTAATCCGACAACACCCGAAAATAAACAATATCAACGGCGCTTAGGCCGAAGGCCGTAATCCGACAACACCCGAAAATAAACAATACCAACGGCGCTTAGGCCGAAGGCCGTAATCCGACAACACCCGAAAATAAACAATACCAACGGCGTTTAGGCCGAAGGCCGTAATCCGACAACACCCCGAAACCATGCGATACCGACGCGCATTCCAGCCAGGCGGCAGCTTTTTCTTCACGGTGGTGACGGCCCATCGCCGGCCCGTGTTTGCCACCGCCAATGCTGTGGATTTGCTGCGTGATTCTTTCCGCGCCGTGCGGCATCAACGGCCGTTCGCTATCGACGCCATCGTCATCCTGCCCGATCACCTGCACTGCATCTGGACCTTGCCTGAAGGCGATGCCGATTTCATGACGCGCTGGAGGCTGATCAAGACGTGGTTCAGCAAGCATGCAGAATTTAAAGACGTTTGGCAGCACCGCTTCTGGGAGCATGTGCTGCGTGACGAGAGCGACTTCGCAAACCACGTCGATTACATCCACTACAACCCCGTCAAGCATGGTCTTGTGAGCAAAGTCATCGATTGGCCGTATTCCAGTTTTCACCGGTATGTAAGGCAGGGATGGTGTGCTGCGGATTGGGGTGGGGACGTTGTGGATATGACGGGTGTCGGGCGGGAGTGAGCAGCGCTAACAATGTTGTCGGATTACGCTACGCCAATCCGAGCTACCGTTTGCGTTGTGGGTAGGTCGGATTAGCGCAAAGCGCGTAATCCGACATGCAATGTAAGACCTACACTTTTAAAAATTCTTCTTTCCCACCCAGCCAGCGCGCCAGGTGCGCTTCCACAGTGGCGGCGGCGGCGGCCGTAGTGGCGTGCAGCAAATCGTGCGCCACGTCGCGGGCCTGATCCACCAGCCATTGATCCGTTTCCAGGTCGGCAAAGCGCAGCATGGCCTGGCCGGACTGGCGCGCGCCAAGAAACTCCCCGGGGCCACGGATTTCCAGGTCGCGGCGGGCGATTTCAAAACCGTCCGTCGTCTCGCGCATCGTCATCAAGCGCTGGCGCGCCACGCCGCCAAGGGGGCCCTGGTACAGCAGCAGGCAGACGCTGGCCGCCGAGCCCCGGCCCACGCGCCCGCGCAGCTGGTGCAGCTGCGACAGGCCGAAGCGCTCGGCGTGCTCGATCACCATCAGCGAAGCGTTCGGCACGTCGACGCCCACCTCGATGACGGTGGTGGCCACCAGCACGTGGATATGGCCGGCGATGAAGGCGTCCATCACTTCCTGCTTTTCCGCCGGTTTCAAACGGCCGTGCACGAGGCCCACCTGCAGCGCGGGCAGGGCTTCGGCCAGCATCATGTAGGTGTCGGTGGCCGTCTGCAGCTGCAGCGCTTCCGATTCCTCGATCAGCGGGCAGACCCAGTACACTTGCCGGCCTTCCAGCGCGGCAGCATACACGCGGGCGATGACTTCGTCGCGCCGGTTCTGGTCGATGGCGCGCGTGACGATGGGGCTGCGCCCTGGCGGCAATTCATCGATCACGGACACTTCCAGGTCGGCGTAATAGGTCATGGCCAGGGTGCGCGGAATGGGCGTGGCCGACATCATCAGCTGGTGCGGCACGGCCGCGCTGTCACCCTTGTTGCGCAGGGTCAGGCGCTGGCCCACGCCGAAACGGTGCTGCTCGTCGACGATCACCAGGCCCAGTTTGGCAAACAGCACGTTATCCTGGATCAGCGCATGCGTGCCGATCACCAGCTGCGCTTCGCCCGATTCGATCAGGGCCAGCGCGGCCGTCTTTTCCTTTTTCTTCAGGCTGCCCGTCAGCCACGCCACCTTCACGCCCAGCGGCTCCATCCAGGCGGCGATCTTGCGGAAGTGCTGCTCGGCCAAAATTTCCGTGGGGGCCATCAGCGCGGCCTGGTAGCCGCTGTCGATGGCCTGCGTGGCCGACAGGGCGGCGACCACCGTTTTGCCGCTGCCGACGTCGCCCTGCAGCAGGCGCTGCATCGGGTAGGGCTGGCGCAGGTCGGCGCGGATTTCCTCGAGCACGCGCGCCTGCGCGCCCGTCAGCTTGAAGGGCAGGGCGGCGCCGAAAGCGTTCGACAGGGGGCCGACGATGGGCAGCGATGCCGCGCCCTTCGAGCGGCGCGCGCGCTGGGCACGTTTCAGCGACAGCTGCTGCGCCAGCAGTTCATCGAACTTCATGCGCACCCAGGCCGGGTGCGAGCGGTCCATCAGCGCGCTTTCATCGATGTCCTGCGGCGGGTAGTGCAGCAGGTGCACGGCGGCGCGGAACGGCGACAGCTGCATCTCGCGCAGCAGGGATTCCGGCAAGGTGTCCTGCCAGTCGATGCGGCGCATGGCGTCGGCGATCTCGCGCCGCAAGACATGCTGCGACAGGCCCTCGCCGGACGGATACACGGGCGTGAGCGCCGTGGGCAGGGGCGCGCCCTCGTTGACCACTTTATACGTCGGGTGCACCATCTCGGCGCCGAAAAAACCGTGTTTGAGTTCGGCGCGCGCGCGCACGCGCGTGCCTTCGGCCAGCTGCTTGACCTGGCTGCCGTAGAAATTCATGAAGCGCAGCAGCAAATTGCCCGTTTCGTCGGCGATCGTCACCAGCAGCTGCTTGCGCGGCTTGAAATTGACTTCGCACTTGGTGACGATGCCCTCGACCTGCCACGACTCGCCGCCGCGCAAACAGGCGTCGCGTATCGTGTAGACCTTGGTTTCGTCCTCGTAGCGCATCGGCAGGTGCAGCACCAGGTCCATATCCGTGCGCAAGCCCAGTTTGGCCAGCCGGCTCTCCGTGCTGACCACTTTTTTGACGGCTTTCGGCTTCGCGGCCGGCTTGGCTGCGGGAGGAAGATCGGGCTTGGGTTCGGACATATCGGAGATTTTTGTGCCGCTAGCGTAAAATAGAGGGTTGTCCGGCACACCCTGTGCGTACCGCGGTTGTAAATTGTTGCGGCGGATTATTGTAATGCCTGTATAGGCGCACAGTATAGTGCCAGATGTTCCATTGCGCACTCCTAATCATTTTTGACGTACTTTTGAAGCAAAACGCATGTATTCGCTTTCCGATTTCGATTTTAATTTGCCGCAAGAAAACATTGCGCAAACTCCGCTGGCCGAGCGCAGCGCCTCGCGCCTGTTGCATCTGGACGGCGACGCCCTGGTCGACCGCCAGTTCGCCGACATCGTCGGGCTGTTGCAGGCGGGCGACCTGCTGGTGATGAACGATACGCGCGTGCTCAAAGCACGCTTCTTTGGCGTCAAGGAAAGCGGCGGCAAGATCGAGGCGCTGGTCGAGCGCGTGCTCGATGACCGCACCGTGCTGGCCCAGGTGCGCGCCTCGAAGTCGCCGCCGCCCGGTTGCCGCATCCGCCTGGCCGACGCCTTCGACGTGACGGTCGGCCAGCGCGCCGGCGAATTCTTCACTCTGCATTTCGAGGCCGACGTGTTCGAACTGATCGAGGCGCATGGCCGCTTGCCGCTGCCGCCGTACATCGAGCACGATGCGGACGAATTCGACGAGACGCGCTATCAGACCGTGTTCAACAAGGTGCCGGGCGCCGTCGCCGCGCCGACGGCCGGCCTGCATTTCGACCAGGCCCTGCTCGACCAGTTGAAGGCCAAGGGCGTTAACTTCGCCTATGTGACCCTGCACGTGGGCGCGGGCACCTTCCAGCCCGTGCGCACGGAAGTGCTGAGCGAGCACAAGATGCATACCGAGTGGTACACCATGCCGCAGGAAACCGTCGACGCCGTGCGCGCCGCCCAGCTTGCCGGGCGCGACGTGGTCGCCGTCGGCACGACCAGCCTGCGCGCGCTGGAATCGGCCTCGCAAAGCGGCCGGCTGGTGGCGGGCAGCGCCGATACGGCCCTGTTCATCACGCCCGGCTATGCGTTCAAGACCGTGACGCGTTTGATCACCAACTTCCATTTGCCGAAGTCGACCCTGCTGATGCTGGTGTCGGCCTTTGCCGGCTATACGCCGATTCGCAGCGCCTACGCGCATGCGATCGCGCAGAACTACCGTTTCTTCAGCTATGGCGATGCGATGCTGCTCACCACGCAATCGCGCGCTGCGCTGAACCTTGATACTCCCGTGAAAGACTGACCATGCTGGAATTTACATTACTCAAGACCGACACGAGCGGCCTGACCAAGGCACGCCGCGGCACCTTGAAACTCAACCATGGTGTCGTGCAGACGCCGATCTTCATGCCAGTGGGCACTTACGGCTCCGTGAAAGCCATGTCGCCGCTGGAACTCAACGAGATCGATGCGCAGATTATCCTGGGCAACACGTTTCACCTGTGGTTGCGTCCTGGCAACACCGTCATGGAGAAATTCGGCGGCTTGCATGGCTTCATGGGCTGGAACAAGCCGATCTTGACGGATTCCGGTGGCTTCCAAGTGTTTTCGCTGGGCGCCATGCGCAAGATCACGGAAGAGGGCGTGCATTTCAATTCGCCCATCAACGGCGATAAATTGTTCCTGTCGCCGGAAGTGTCGATGCAGGTACAGCGCGTCTTGAATTCCGACATCGTCATGCAGTTCGACGAATGCACGCCGTACGAGATTCAAGGCCGTCCGGCCACCATCGAGGAAGCGGCCAAGTCCATGCGCATGTCCTTGCGCTGGGCGCAGCGCTCGAAGGACGAGTTCCACCGCGGCGAAAACCCGAATGCGCTGTTCGGCATCGTGCAGGGCGGCATGTTTGAAATGCTGCGCGACGAGTCGCTGGCCAAGCTGGAAGAGATCGATTTCCCCGGCATCGCCATCGGCGGCCTGTCCGTCGGCGAGCCGAAGGAAGACATGATGCGCATGCTGGCTCACGTGGGCCCGCGCTTGCCGGCCAACAAGCCCCATTACCTGATGGGCGTGGGTACGCCGGAAGACCTGGTGGCGGGCGTATCGAACGGCATCGACATGTTCGATTGCGTCATGCCGACGCGCAATGCCCGCAACGGCTGGCTGTTTACCCGTTTTGGCGACATCAAGATCAAGAACGCCAAGTACAAGGAAGACCAGGCGCCGCTGGACGAAACGTGCAGCTGCTACGCCTGCCGCAATTTCTCGCGCGCCTACCTGCACCATTTGCACCGTTCCAAGGAAATCCTCGGCGCGCGCCTGAACACCATCCACAACCTGCATTACTACCTGGACCTGATGCGCCAGATGCGCGAAGCGCTGGACGAAGACCGTTTCCACGCGTTTACCCTGCAATTCCACGCCGAACGCGCACGCGGAACTTAAGAAAACCTTATCTGGCGCCCTGGCTGCGGCATGGCCGGAAGTTTTGTGTATTGGTGCTTGGACTGAGGCGATAAAGCATTGCATAATGCCTTTTTAGCCCCATTTGAAGCTGCCATGCCTGCAATTGGAGGCTTGGCGGATTGCCAATGCTAGAATACAGCGCTATTTTTTCAAACTGATTAGAACTGGAGTCACCGTGTTTTTCATTTCCAACGCTTATGCGCAAGTCCCAACCGACGCCCTGGGCCTCGGCGGCAACCTGACCAGCTTCCTGCCGCTGGTATTGATGTTCGTGGTCATGTATTTCCTGATGATCCGCCCACAGCAAAAACGCGCCAAAGAACAGCGGGCGATGATGGACGCGCTGGCCAAGGGTGACGAAGTCGTCACCGCCGGTGGCATGCTGGGCCGTGTTTCCAAGGTAGTGGACGCTTACGTCACCATCGAAGTGGCGACCGGCACCGAAATCACGGTGCAAAAGAGTTCCATCACTACCTTGCTGCCTAAAGGCACCCTGAAGGCGCTGTAATTTCTCGCTGTCATTGCCAACGCAATGATGACCGGGGCGGCTATCCGCCGCCCCTCGCGACGCCTCCGACGCTCAACACTGAACGCTGAATCAATATGAATCGCTACCCTGCCTGGAAATACATCATCATTGCCGTCGCCTTATTGCTGGGCGCACTTTATACGGCGCCCAATTATTTCGGTGAGTCACCGGCGCTGCAAGTAACCAGCGGCAAGTCGACTGTCAAAGTGACGGGCGATCTGATGACGCAAGTCGATCAAATATTGACGAAAGAGAACGTCAAGTCGGAAGGTGTCACCATGGATGGCGCCGGCAACCTCGCCTCCGTGCGCGTGCGTTTCGCCGATCCCGATACCCAGTTCAAGGCGAAACTGGTGCTGGAAAAAGACCTCAATCCCGATGCGAGCGATCCCGCCTACATCGTGACGGTCAACCTGCAAGCCAATACCCCGATGTGGATGCAAAAGCTGCATGCCTTGCCCATGTTCCTGGGCCTGGACTTGCGCGGTGGCGTGCACTTCCTGATGCAGGTCGATGCGAAAGCCGTACTGAACAAGAAAGTCCAGGGCGTCCAGTCCGCCGCGCGCAGCGTGCTGCGTGACAAGAATATCCGCCACGCCGGCATCGAGCGCGTGGGCGACAGCGTGCAGATCAACTTCCGCGACGCGGAAACGCGCCTGAAGGCAAAAAATGTCTTGTCCGACCAGATGAGCGAACTGGCGTTCGCCGATGCGGGCGAAGGCAGCGATTTGAAACTGAACATCACCCTGAAGCCGGCGGCCCTGAAGGCAACCATCGATGAAGGCGTGAAACAGAATATCTCCACCCTGTCCAAGCGCGTCAACGAGCTGGGCGTGGCCGAGCCGCTGATCCAGCAGCAAGGTCCTGACCGCATCGTGGTGCAACTGCCTGGCGTGCAGGACGTGGCCCGCGCGAAAGCCATCATCGGCCGCACGGCGACCCTGGAAGTGCGCCTCGTCGACGAAAGCATCGTGCCTGGCACCGAACTGTCGAGCGCCATTCCATTCAACTCGGAACTGTTCACCGTCGGCAAGGGCGTACCTGTCGTGCTGGCGAAAGACGTGATCCTGACGGGCGACTATATTTCCAGCGCCACGGCCAGCTTCGACCAGAACCAGCAGGCGGCCGTATCGATCGACCTGAACGGCGACGGCGGCCGCAAGATGCGCGAAGCGACGCGCGAACGCGTAGGCAAGCGCATGGCCATCGTGCTGTTTGAAAAGGGCAAGCCGGAAGTGCTGTCGGTTGCCACCATCCAGCAGGAACTCGGCTCGCGCTTCCAGATCACCGGCATGGGCGGCGCGGAAAACGCGAATGAACTGGCGCTGCTGTTGCGCTCGGGTGCCCTGTCCGCACCGATGACCGTCATCGAAGAACGCACGATCGGACCGCAGCTGGGCGCGGAAAACATCGCCAAGGGCTTCCACTCGACCCTGTACGGCTTCATCGCCATCGCCGTCTTCATGATCGCCTACTACATGCTGTTCGGCGCCTTCAGCGTGCTGGCCCTGGCCACCAACCTGCTGTTGCTGGTCGGCTTGCTGTCGATGATACAGGTGACGTTGACCTTGCCCGGTATCGCCGCTATCGCGCTGGCCCTGGGTATGGCGATTGACGCCAACGTGCTGATCAATGAACGTATCCGTGAAGAGCTGCGCGCCGGCAATACGCCGCAAGCGGCGATCGCCGCCGGCTTCGACCGCGCCTGGGCCACGATTCTCGACTCGAACGTGACCACCCTGATCGTCGGCCTGGCGCTGCTGGCCTTCGGCAGCGGCCCCGTGCGCGGCTTTGCCGTCGTGCATTGCCTGGGTATTCTGACCTCGATGTTCTCCTCCGTGTTCGTGTCGCGCGGCGTGGTCAACCTCTGGTATGGCCGCAAGAAAAAGCTGACGACCTTGTCGATCGGCACGGTGTGGGTGCCGGGCACCAGCAAATAAGCGGCGTCCCAGACTCACTCCATAGCGACAACAGCGATCGCGTCCGGTGGCATAGCCGCCGGATGCACAGAATAGAACTCAGAGGATTTCATGGAATTTTTCCGGATCAAAAAAGATATTCCCTTCATGCGCCATGCGTTGATTTTCAACGTGATTTCGGCCGTGACCTTCCTTGCCGCCGTCTTCTTCCTGGTGCACAAGGGCTTGCACCTGTCCGTCGAATTCAAGGGCGGCACCCTGATGGAGGTGAAATACCCGAAGGCGGCCAATCTTGAAGGCATACGCGGCACCCTGATCAAGATGGGCTATGAAGAGCCGGGCGTGACCAGTTTCGATACGGCGCGCGACGTGATGATACGCCTGCCGGTGGAAAATGGCGTCAGCGCCGCCAACACGTCGCAGCGCGTGTTCGAAGCCCTGTGCAAGGCCGAGCAAGGCTCGACCAAGGGCATCGATACCGTCACCGAAAAAGGCGAGCACGTCATCAAGAGCGCTTGCATGGACGCTGCCGGCAGCGAAGCGGTCGTCTTGCAGAAAGTTGAATTCGTCGGCCCGCAAGTGGGCGAGGAACTGGCGCAGAACGGCTTGAACGCGCTCGTGATGGTGATTCTGGGCGTGATGATCTACTTGGCCATCCGCTTCGAGTGGAAATACGCTGTCTCGGCCATCATCGCCAACTTGCATGACGTGGTGATCATCCTGGGCTTCTTTGCCTTCTTCGAATGGGAATTCTCGCTGACGGTGCTGGCGGCCATCCTGGCGGTGCTCGGTTATTCCGTCAACGAATCGGTGGTGATCTTTGACCGTATCCGCGAAAACTTCCGCAAGCAGCGCAAGGCAAGCGTGCATGAAGTGATCGACAGCGCGATCACCAGCACCATTTCGCGTACCATCATCACCCACGGTTCCACCCAGATGATGGTGCTGTCGATGCTGATCTTCGGCGGCCAGACCCTGCACCACTTCGCACTGGCGCTGACCATCGGTATCTGCTTCGGTATTTACTCGTCCGTGTTCGTCGCGGCCTCGATCGCCATGTGGCTGGGCGTCAAGCGCGAAGACTTGATCAAGCCGGTCAAGGAAAAAGACGAAACCGACGGCGCCGTGGTGTAAGCGCAGGTTTTTTTTGCAGGTCGAATGGAAAAACGATCACCGTTTGCGGTGGTCGTTTTTTTTTGTAACGGATGATGATGAAGCGTATTTTATTGATGGGCATGATGGCGGGCGTGACGGCGCTGGCCGGCGCCGCCGATTTCAGCCGTGCCGATGCCGCCAGCATCGCCATGCGCGGCCCGATTGCCGAGGGCGACGTGGACAAGCTGCGGCTGCTGGCCACGCCGGGCACTACGCTGCTGCGCGTCAATAGCGACGCAGGCGATCCGCAGGCGGCGATGCAGCTGGGCCGCTATCTGCGCCAGCAGCAATGGCGTCTCGCCATCGACACCGTGTGCGCCGGCAGCTGCGCCCTGTATGTGTTCCCGGCCGCGCGGCACAAAAGCATACCCGACGGCGCCGTGCTGGCGCTGCAGGAATCGGCGTTCTTGCGCGCGCAGGTCGACCGGGCGCAGATGCGCCGCATCCTGGTTGATGCGGGTGTGGCGGCCGAGGATCTGGACAGCGAAACGGTGGCGCTGGCGGCCCAATTGACGGAGGCGGCGGCGCAGGAAGCGGTATTTGCCGCGGAGCTGGGCATCGCCCCCGCCTTTTACCGCGATTTCCGGCTGGTGGCGGCGCAGGCCGAGCGCGTGCGCCAGCGCTTTCCCGACCAGGAAGCGGCCGTTTACTGGTGGCCGGCCGCCGCCCGCCTGCAGCGCTGCTACGGCATCGGCGGTGTGCAAGAGCAGACGCGCGCGGCGCGCCTGGCGCCCGACGGCTATCTGTACGTGCCGGCCCTGTCGGCCCTCGTCATGGGCGACCAGGCCTTGCAGGCCTGCCCATGAGCCGCAGCGGCCGTTTGTTCCTGCTGATGGACGCCATGCGCGCCAGGCGCGTGCCCGTCACGGCGGCCCAGCTGGCGCAGCAGCTCGGCGTTTCCGAGCGTACGATTTACCGCGATATCCAGACCCTGGCCGAACTGGGCGCGCCCCTGCAGGGCGAAGCCGGCATCGGCTATGTGCTGCGCCGCGGCGCCTTCCTGCCGCCGCTGATGTTCGGTCCCGATGAACTGGAAGCGCTGGTGCTGGGCGCGCGCTGGGTGCGCCGGCAGGGCGATGCGGGCCTGGCGCAGGCGGCCAGCAATGCCCTGGCCAAGATCGCGGCCGCTTCGCCGCGCGACCTGCGCGACTGCATGGCCGAGACCAGCTTGTGGGTGCCGCTGGGGCGTCCCGCCGATGGCGCGCAGCCGGCCGACCGTTACGTGCAGCCCGTGCGCGAGGCGATCCGCTACGAACAGAAGCTCACGCTCGCCTATCAGGACGAGCATGGCAGCGCCAGCTCGCGCACGGTGTGGCCGTTCGCCCTGGCTTTTTTCGAAGGCAAGCGCCTGCTGGCCGCCTGGTGCGAGCTGCGCGGCGATTACCGGCATTTCCGCATCGACCGCATCGCCAGCGTGCAGCAGCATGCGGAGCGCTACCCCACGCGGCGCCATGTACTGCTCGACGCCTGGCGCAAGGCGCACGAGATTGACCCGGAATCCTGATATTCGCTCCTGACAAAAACTGTCAGTGACGGCGACTACGATGGTGGCTTCCTCACTCACCGGAGTTATGCACCATGCGCCTGTACCACCACCCCATGTCTTCGAATGCCCGCCGTGCCCTGATGACGGCGATCCACCTCGGCCTGCCGCTGGAGCTGGCCGAAGTCGACCTGATGAATGCGGACGACCGCCGCCGCCTGCTCGAACTGAACCCGAACGGCAAGGTGCCCGTGCTGGCCGATGGCGATTTCCTGCTGTGGGAATCGTGCGCCATCATGCAATACCTGGCTGATCAAGTACCTGGCCAGACGATTTATCCGCAGGCGCCGCAAGCGCGCGCCGACGTCAACCGCTGGCTGTTCTGGGCCGCGCAGCACTTCGCGCCCGCCGTCAGCGTGCTGGCCTGGGAACGCGCCTGGAAAGGCATGACGGGCAATGGTCCTGCGGATCCGCTGGAAGAGGCGCGCGGCGAGCATGAACTGCATGAATGCGCCGTGGTGCTGGACGCGCACCTGGCGCAGCGTGAGTGGCTCTGCGGCGATGCCCTGACCCTGGCCGAGTTCGCCGTCGCCGCGCCGTTGATGTACAGCGAGGCCGTGCGCTTGCCGCTGGCGCAGTACCCGCACATCCAGGCGTGGTTTGCCCGCGTGCGGCAACTGCGCGCCTGGCAGGAAACGGACGTGGAATTGGTGCCGGGATAATCTGCGCGCTAAGTGAACCAGCGCACGGAGCCGGCGCGGCGCACCGCATAAGATAGGGCTGTCTCTTTCAGGACATCCCTAGCTTTGGACTTTACCCGCTTTCGAGCGGGTTTTTTTTGAATAGCGGCTTGATAAATTGATAATCGCTGCACAGATGGGGCAGATCCCACTTCCAGCAGGTACGCCATGTTCACGCCACGCCATCCGAAACCCCTGTTGAGTACCAGGGCGGTCGCCACACAAGTTGTCGAGCAAAAGCAGGGAACGCAGGCCATGGACAAGCATGTGCTGATTGTCGATACGCCCAAGCCGGCGGCACCGCCGCCGGTCGTCAAGAAGCCGGCAGGCTAGTGCACGAGCACCTTCAGCAGCGACTGCACTTCATCGCCCGATTCTTCCATGATGCTCGACAAGGTTGCATCGTCGCCGATCAGGCAATCGATGCTGCGCGCGGCGCGGGCGGCCCGCACGGCGATGGCGGCCGGGCTTTCGTTGAGCGGTGACGAGACGGGCGCCAGGTCATTTGCCAGCAGCAGGGTGTCGCCCAGCGATTCGGGCGGAATGGCGCGCAAGCCTTCCCACAGCGCATCGATGGCGCCTCTCACGGCTTCCGGCACCTTCAGTTTGGCCAGGACGCCGTGGCCGATGGCCTGTTCGCCATGTTCGACCCAATCCTCCGGTTCGCCGTCGAGGATGCCGGGGAATTCGGCCGCGCGCGACAGCAGATAAAAGCCGCCCACTTCATGCATGATGCCGGCAAACAAGGCCGTATCGGGGTCCACTTTGGTGACGCGGCGGGCCAGTACCTGCGACAGGGCCGCCACGTGGGCCGTATGCTCCCACAGCTGGTTGGCCTTCGCCTGCAGCACGGGATCGGTGATGGTGCTGCCCAGCTGGCGCACGATCAGCGACGCCACCACCGACTGCAGGGTGCGCACGCCGAGCCGCTGCACGGCGTTGCGCACGCTGGTGATTTCATTGCCGGAACGGTTGAACGCCACGGAATTGGCGATGGCCACCGTGCGCGCGGCCAGCAGCGGGTCGGCCTGCACCAGCTTGGCGGCAGCCTCGATATGGCAGTCGGGATCGGCCAGCGCCTCTTGCAGCTTGAGCGAAGCGTCCACATTGGCAGGAAAGGTCAGCTCGCCACGAGCGGCTTGTGCGGCGATGCTTTTAAAGGCGTCGAGTCTGTTCATTGAAAAAATTATACTCGCAATATTTCCGTACGGAACTTTTTAAGCATGATCTTTTCGCAAACAGCTTGGCAAAAGGCAAGCAAAGCCCCGTAAACGGAAAAAGGCATGCCTATATCGGTGGCATGCCTTTTTTTAACCACAGCGATCGTCACAGCGCTGGACAGGACCATTGCGAGCGGATGGGATTTGTGGCCGAGAAGCGCAACCGTACTTTAGTACGGTGAGCATCGCCGGCCGCAAAGCGCACCGCGCAGCAGGTCCTGTTCAGCGCTACTACAGAGACTCGCTGAAGATCGCATCGCAGCCCTCGACGAGTTCATCGCTGTCTTCCAGTTCATCGGTCAAGCCCAGGTCGAACAGTTCCTCGACGGCATTCATGAAGCTGTTGTGCTTGGTGGCGCCGATCAGGCGGTAGATTTCGCCGTCTTCGTTGCGCACGCCGATGATCAGTTTTTCCTGGCGCACCAGTTCCGGCGTGCTGGCGTTGAGCAGCAGGTTGCCGATGATGTGTTTATCGAAATGAGCAGGCTTTTTGCCTTCGAGCAGTGAGGTTTTCAACTTGGTTTCCTTTGTCTTGTTTGAATGTCGGTGCCTGGTGTCTGGTCAGCCGTTGGCGATGGCCTGTTTCAAGCCCGCCAGGGTGCTTTCCAGACGTATGAAATCGTCTTCGGTATAGCCGTCGAACAGGCGCTGGCCCTGCGTTGTCAGCTTGGGGAACACGTCATGGAACACCTGTTCGCCCTCGCAGCTCAGGCGCACGTAATAGGAACGCTTGTCGCGTGGACAACGTTCGCGTTTCACCAGCCCCTTTTGTTCCAGCCGCTCCACCACGCCCGTCAAAGTACCCTTGGTAATCAGGGTTTTCTGACCCAGTTCCTTGTAGGACATGCCGCAGGTGTTGCCGAGCGTGGCAATGATGTCGAATTGCGCATGCGTCAAGCCGTACTGGCGCACGAAGTCGCCAGAAAACCGCTCGAAGCCTTGCATGCATTCGGCCAGCAGCCGGATACTTTTTAAATATCGTTCACCCATGGGGGTGATTATATCCTTCCGCTCCGCTTTTTTCCGCCGCGCCGGGATGCGCCCTTGCATGAGGGGCGCGACGGGGCGGAAGTCCGGTATCATGTGGGCAACTCAGCCCTTGCCTTTGGTCCGCCTCGCCGATGTCCTTCGCTAATCTTTCCCGTATCGGCCTCGACAAACCGCTGCGTTTGCTGCTGGTCCATGCCGGCGATGCCGAGTCGATCACCTGGGCCGGCCTGGTGCAGCCGCTGCGTCTGTGCGCGCGGGCGCTGGGACCCGGTGCCTTGCAACTGGACGTGCGCACGCCGGAACAGGTGGCCGCGCAGGGCGGTAACTGGCATATTGCGCTGCTGGTGGCCGACGAGACGGAGGCGCCGCTGCGCGCCGAGCTGTGCCGGGCCGTGATCGAACGCTGCCGTTCGGCGCCGTTCTGGGGCGGCGTGGGCGCGGCCGTGCTGTGGTTGGCCGGCGCGGGCGTCATGGATGGCGTGCGCATCGCCTTGCCGTGGGCCCTGTACGCCGATGCGGAAGCGAAGGCGGAACGGGCCATCCTGACGCCGCATTTGTTCGACATCGACGGCCCGCACATCACCTGCTGCGGCGGCGCGGCCAGCATCGACTTTTCGCTGACCCTGATCGAGACCATCTTTGGCGCCGACGTGCAGGCCCTCGTCAAGGAAGCGCTGTGCGTGGACAAGGTGCGCGGCAAGGAAGAGCGACAGAGGGTGGCCCTGCAGGCGCGCTTCGGCGTGCTGCAGCCGAAATTATCCGAAGCGGTGACCTTAATGGAAGCCAATATCGAGGAGCCGCTGTCGACGGACGACATCGCCAGCCTGGTGGGCCTGTCGCGGCGCCAGCTCGAACGGCTGTTCAAGCAATACCTGGGCAGCCTGCCGTCGCGCTACTATCTGGAGCTGCGCCTGCAACGCTCACGGCAACTATTGCTCGATACACATTATTCCATCGTGCAAGTTGGCCTGATGTGCGGCTTTTCCTCCGGTTCGCACTTTTCCACGGCGTTTGGCACCCTGTTTGGCAATACGCCCCGAGAAGAGCGGCAAAGAAAGCTCATGCCGCCTGCGTGATTAAAGCAAGCCCGGCTGTGATGAATTGTGAAAATCCTTGTCGCAGATTCAAAAGAGTTTTAGCATCCCGCTTTTTATAATGCAGTACACACGTAGCTGTCGTAGCTGCGGAGTACCTAACATATTGATGGGGAAATGCTATGAATGCCAAGCTTGATTCGACCGTAACGGCTCGTCCAGTCACCCGGGAAACCTTTGACCAGGTCCTCGTTCCTACCTACGCCCCTGCAGCCATGGTGCCCGTGCGCGGTTCCGGTCTGGACCTGTGGGACCAGTCAGGCAAGCATTACCTCGATTTCACCTCCGGCATCGCCGTCAACAGCCTGGGCCACTGCCATCCGGCCCTGGTCGATGTGCTGACCAAGCAAATCAATAATTTGTGGCATTTGGGCAACGGCTACACCAATGAGCCTGTGCTGCGCCTGGCGCTGGCCCTGACGGAAGCGACCTTCGCCGACCGCGCCTTCTTCTGCAACTCGGGCGCGGAAGCCAACGAAGCGGCCCTGAAGCTGGCGCGCAAGTATGCGCACACCAAGTTCGGCGCGCACAAGTCGCGCATCATCTCGTGCTTCAGCTCCTTCCACGGCCGCACCCTGTTTACGGTGTCCGTCGGCGGCCAGGCTAAGTACACGGAAGGCTTCGAGCCGCTGCCGCCATCGATCGACCACATCGCCTACAACGACATCGAAGCGGCGCGCGCCGCCATCGGCGATGACGTGTGCGCCGTGATCGTCGAGCCGGTACAAGGCGAAGGCGGCGTGGTGCCGGGCAATCCGGAATTCCTCAAGGAGCTGCGCGCCCTGTGCGACAAGACGGGCGCTTTGCTGATTTTCGACGAAGTCCAGAGCGGCATGGGCCGCACCGGCGCCTTGTTCGCCTACATGGGCTACGGCGTCACGCCGGACATCCTGACGGCCGCCAAGGCCCTGGGCAACGGCTACCCGATCGGCGCCATGCTGACCACGAATGAACTGGCGCAAACCCTGGCCGTCGGCACGCACGGCACCACCTACGGCGGCAACCCGCTGGCCGCCACCGTGGCCCTGACCGTGCTGGACACGATCAACACGCCGGCATTCCTGGCGCGCGTGAAAGAAGCGAGCGTCAACACCATCGCCATGCTGCAAGGCCTGATCACGGATTATCCGCAAGTGTTCTCCATCGTGCGCGGCAGCGGTTTGCTGCTGGGTCTGGTAGTCAGCGATGCCTGGAAAGGCCGCGCGAAGGACATCCAGAAAGCGGCCGAAGCGCAAGGCTTGATGGTGCTGATCGCCGGCATGGACGTGGTGCGCCTGGCGCCGGCCCTGATCGTCTCGGACGAGCAGATCGCCGAAGCAGGCCGTTTGCTGCGCGCCGCCATCGACGGCATGCTGAAAGCCTGAAGCTAGCCCCGCTCCCTGTTTGATCACCGGCCCGCCGCTTTGCTGCGGGCCGGCTTGGTTCTACCCGGGTATTCAGCCCAAGTATCGTCAGCATTGAAGGAGTACCCATGTATGTTGTCCGTCCGGTAGAAATTGCGGATATTGCAGCCCTCGAAGCGCTGGCCGCAGTCACCATGCCGGGTGTCCATACCCTGCCGAAGACGCGCGAAAAGATCGCCGCCTCCGTCGAGCGCTCCATCGCCTCGTTTGCCGCCCATGTCGACATCCCCAGCGAAGAGTCGTATCTCTTCGTGCTTGAATCCCTGCTCGACAAGAGCATTGCCGGTACGGCCGCCATCTTCGCCTCGGCCGGCTCGAACGGCACCTATTTTTCCTTCCGCAACGACGTCATCCAGCAAGTCTCGCGCGACCTGAACATCAGCCACAGCGTGCATGCGCTGACCCTGTGCTCGGAGCTGACGGCGTACTCGCAGCTGTCCGGCTTCTACGTGCGCAACATGGAGCAGGCGGGCCTGGAAGCGGCTTTGCTGTCGCGCGCGCGGCTGCTGTTCGCCGTGCTGGCGCCGCACCGCTTCGGCGACCGCTTCTTCGTGCCGCTGGCAGGCATCACGGACGCCGATGGCCAGTCGCCATTCTGGGATGCGCTGGGCCGCAAATTCTTCCAGATGGATTTCCTCGATGCCGAAAAAGTCATCGGCGGGGCGCGCAATCGCACCCTGATCGTCGAACTGATGCCGCACTACCCCGTGTACGTGCCGCTGTTGCCCGGCGACGCGCAGGCTGCCATGGGCCAGATTCACCCGAGCGGCGAACTTGCGTTCAATCTGCTGACGGAAGAAGGATTTGAAGCCGACGATTACATCGACATCTTCGATGGCGGCCCGATCCTGCAGGCGCACAAGCATGCGCTGCGTTCGTTTACGGGTTCGCTCACGCGCCGCGTCGTCGCGGGCGTCACGCCCAGCCGCACGGGCATGAAAGTCAATTATGCCGTCGCTTCCGGCGCCGAGCGCAATTTCCGCGCCGTGACCTTTGCCTGCGATGCGCTCGAAGCGCAGGACACCATCGGTTTGCCGGCCGACCTGCTCGAGGCGCTGGCCGTGGCCGAAGGCGACAGCGTCATTTGCGTGCGTATCTAAGGGAGTCAATTTTATGCTAGTAGTACGCGCCATCAACGCCAATGATCTCAATGCCCTGTATGGCCTGGCCAGCCAGGTCGGCACCGGCATGACCACGCTCAAGCCGGACATGAAAATGCTGGGCGACCGCCTGGCCATCGCCTGCGCCTCGTTCGCCGAAACCATCCCGCCCGAAAAGCGCGACTACATGTTCGTCATGGAGGATACCGACACGGGCCGCCTGGCCGGCGTGTGCGCCATCAAGGGCGCCGTGGGCCTGGACGAACCGTTCTATAACTACCGCATCGGCACCCTCGTCCATTCCAGCCGCGAGCTCGATGTGTTTACGCGCATGGAAACCCTGTACCTGTCGAACGACCTGACGGGCAGCACGGAACTGTGCTCGCTGTTTTTGCACCCCGATTACCGCAGCGGCAACAACGGCAAGCTGCTGTCGAAAAGCCGTTTTCTCTTCATCGCCCAGTTCCCGCAGCTGTTCACGGAAAAGCTGATCGCCGAAATGCGCGGCTACCAGGCGCCGGACGGCAGCTCGCCGTTTTATGAAGGCCTGGGCCGCCACTTCTTCAAGATGGATTTCCACCACGTCGACGACTTGACGAGCCTCGGTAAAAAATCGTTCATCGCCGAGCTGATGCCGCGCCAGCCCATGTATGTGGCCTACCTGCCCGACGAAGCGCAGGAAGTCATCGGCAAGGTGCATCTGAGCACGGCGCCCGCGCGCCGTCTGCTGGAACAGGAAGGCTTGCACTTCGAAGGCTATGTCGACATTTTCGACGCCGGCCCCGTGCTGCAGGCGCGCGTCTCCGAACTGCGCGCCATGCGCGACAGCATGCCGGCCGTGCTCGACGCCGCGACTGTGCCAGTGCCTGCGCCGGAAGCGTGCGGCGACGCGGCCCAGGCCGAGCCTTACCTGGTGTCGAACACCGACCTGAAAGATTTCCGCATGATCGTCACCAGCGCCAATCCGCACGGCGGCAAGATCACGCTCGACGACGATGAACTGCATCTGCTGCGCTGCCATCACGGCGACACCGTGCGCACCTTGTCACTCAACCCGAGGAAGCATCCCCATGTCTAACGTATTGAATCCATCTACCGCAGCATCGAACTTCATCAACGGCGCCTGGCTGCCAGGCACGGGCCGTGAACTGGTCACTATCGATCCGTCGAACGGCAAGCAGACCTGGGCCAGCCTGGAAGCGACGGAAAACGAAGTCGAGCAGGCGTGCCAGGCCGCCCGCGCCGCCTTTGAAGCGTGGGCCGATACGCCCGTCGACGAGCGCATCGCCATCTGCGTGCGCTTCCGCGAACTGCTGAAGGAACATGCGGAAGCGCTGGCGCTGCTGATCTCGGAAGAAGTGGGCAAGCCGCTGTGGGAGTCGCGCACGGAAGTGGCCACCATGGCCAACAAGATCGATATCTCGGTGCAGTCGTACAACGCGCGCACGGGTATCACGCAAAGCAAGATCGCCGATGGCGACGCCGTGCTGCGCCACCGACCGCATGGCGTGTTCGGCGTCTTCGGACCATACAATTTCCCCGGCCACCTGCCGAACGGCCATATCGTGCCGGCCCTGATCGCCGGTAACACCATCGTCTTCAAGCCGAGCGAATATGCGCCCCGCACGGCCATCAAAACCGTGCAGCTGTGGCAGCAGGCCGGTTTGCCGGATGGCGTCGTCAACCTCGTCAACGGCGGGCGCGACACGGGCGTGGCCCTGGGCGCCAATCCACACCTCGACGGCGTATTGTTTACGGGTTCGTGCCAGACGGGCATCAGCCTGCACCGCCAGTTCGGCGGCCAGCCGGGCAAGATGCTGGCGCTGGAAATGGGCGGCAACAACGCCCTCGTCGTATGGGACGTCAAGGATGTGGATGCGGCCGTGCACCACGCGATCTTCTCCGCCTTCGTGTCGGCCGGCCAGCGCTGCACGTGCGCGCGCCGCCTGGTGGTGCAGGATAACGCCTTTGGTGCCGCCTTCGTTGCGCGCCTCGTGGAAGTGGCCGCGAAACTGGGCATCGGCGCGTCCGATGCCCAGCCGCAGCCATTCATGGGCCCCGTGGTATCGAGCGCCGTGGCCGCGCGCCTGGTGCAGGCGCAGGCGGACATGGTCGCCAGGGGCGGCACCACCTTGCTGCAGATGCGCCAGTTGAATCCCGAGGCGGGCTTTGTCACGGCCGGCATCGTTGACGTCACTGATGCTGTCGGCATTCCCGACGAAGAATGGTTCGGCCCGCTGCTGCAAGTGGTCCGCGTAGCCGATTTCGACGCGGCCCTGAAGGTTGCCAACGCCACCGAATTCGGCCTGGCAGCGGCGCTGCTGTCCGACGATCCGGCCCTGTGGCAAACGTTCCAGACGCGCGCGCGCGCCGGTATCGTCAACTGGAACCGTCCGACCACGGGCGCGGCCAGCACGGCGCCGTTCGGCGGCATCGGCAAGTCGGGCAACCACCGTCCGAGCGCCTACTACGCGGCCGATTACTGCGCCTACCCGGTCGCCTCGATCGAGAACGGCGTATTGGAAATGCCGGCCAAGCTGTCGCCCGGCCTGAATTTTTAAGAAGGTTTCATAAGGAATACCCATGCACAGCACGCGCGAATACAACTTTGACGGCCTGGTCGGCCCATCGCATAACTATGCGGGACTCTCGTTCGGCAACGTGGCCTCGTTCAGCAATGTGAAAAGCGCCTCGAATCCGAAGCAGGCCGCCTTGCAGGGCCTGGCCAAGATGCGTGCCCTGGCCGTGCGCGGCTTTGCGCAAGCCCTGCTGCCGCCGCAGGACCGGCCCAATTTCCGCCTGCTGCGCTCCATCGGCTTCACGGGCACGGATGCCGAGGTGCTGGCGCGCGTCTACAAGGAATCCCCGGTGATCCTGGCATGCGCGTATTCCGCTTCGCCCATGTGGACGGCCAACGCGGCCACGGTCAGCCCGTCGGCGGACACGCAGGACGGCCGCGTGCACTTCACGGCCGCCAACCTGAATAACAAGCTGCACCGGGCCTTCGAGCACGCGCAGTCGGCGCGCAGCCTGCGCGCCATTTTCAGCGACGACAAACACTTCGCCGTGCACGACGCGCTGCCGTCGACGCCGGCCTTCGGCGACGAGGGTGCGGCCAACCACACGCGTTTGGGCGCCGGCCACGGCGCGTCATCCGTTGAATTGTTCGTGTATGGCCGGGTGGAGTTCGATCCGTCGGCACCGTCGCCGAAGCGCTACCCGGCGCGCCAGACCCTGGAAGCGTCGCAAGCCGTCGCGCGTCTGCATGGCCTGGATGCGAAACGCACCGTGTACGTGCAGCAGAATCCGGACGTGATCGACCAGGGCGTGTTCCATAACGACGTCATCGCCGTCGGCAACGGCAATGTGCTGTTCTATCACGAGCAGGCGTTTGCCGATGAAGAAGCAAGCTTGTCGCAGCTGCGCCGCGCCGTCGCCGCCACGGGCGCGCAACTGGATGCGCTGCGCGTGGACACGGGCCAGGTGCCGATCGCGGATGCGGTGAGCAGCTATCTGTTCAACAGCCAGTTGCTGACGAAAGAGGGCGGCAAGATGGCGCTGGTGATCCCGCAGGAGTGCCAGGAAAACCGCGCCGTGTCGCGTTACCTGGAAGGCCTGGTGGCCAGCGGTGGACCGATTGACGAACTGATACATTTCGACCTGCGCCAGAGCATGCGCAACGGCGGCGGGCCCGCCTGCCTGCGTTTGCGCGTGGCCCTGACGGAAACCGAGGCGCGCGCGATGCACCAGGGCGTGGTCATGACGGAAACGCTGTACCATCGGCTGGTGCAGTGGGTGGAAAAACACTACCGCGACCATCTGGAGCCGGGCGACCTGGCCGACCCGCAGCTGGCGCTGGAAGTGCATGCGGCGCTTGAAGAATTGACGATCATCCTCAACTTACCGGGATTGTACGACTTGTAGGCGATAGAAAACACACAGAAAAAATCCGAGACAGACTATCCGTAGCACAGACAGAATTGGACGGGCGACCCCCGTCTCTTGACACCGCTGCCGCCCAGCCACAAGCCCGAACGACAGCGTTGGACATTCACATTACCGTAATGGAGATGCAAGATGAATCACACGCCACAAGATTTGCGTACACAAACGCTGGAGTTGATTAACGCGGCAGGCAAGGCAGGCAAGGCGGCAGCGCCGGTCGTGCAGCTGGTGCAGGCCTGGCTCGATTCGCTCGACGCCGAAGACCTGGCCGATATCGCGCCCGACAGCCTGGCGCCCGTGCTGGTCGACGGCTTCACGCAAGCGGCCAAGCGCACCGGCAACGGCTGCCAGATCGCCACCCTGCGCTATGCGGATGGACGTGGCGGCATGGCGAGCGCCTTGCTGATCCTGAACGAAGACATGCCTTACCTGGTCGACTCCATCGTCATGGCCATGCGCCGCCAGCACCTGGCCGTGCGCGGCGTGATGAACACCGTGCTGCCCGTGCGCCGCGCTCTTGATGGCAGCGTCGAAGCGGTGCGCCAGCCGGGCGACCCGCTCGAATCGTATGTGCTGGTACTGCTCGACGAAGAGCTGGCGCCACAAGCCCAGGCCGCGCTGGTCGCCGCCCTGGAGACGGTCGCGCGTGACGCGGCCATCGTGCGCCGCGATAGCGCCGCCATGAGCGAGCGCCTGGCCACTGTGGCCACGGCGGCATCGCAGCATGGCGAAGAAGGCGCGGAAGTGGCCGCCTTCCTGGAATGGGCCCGCAGCGGCGGCTTTGAAGTCTTCGGCTACGCCTACTACCGCGTCAAGCCGGGCGTGCGCGAACTGGAACGCGACATCCCTAGCCGTGTCGGCGTGCTGCAGGATACGGCGCACCCCGTCTACGGTACCTGCCTGGCGAATATCCCGGGCGACTTCGATACCCTGGCCAAGCGCGAATCGGCGCTGTCCATCGTCAAGGCCGACGTGGCGGGCACCTTGCACCGCGATCAGCAGCTCGACTTCATCGGCGTGCGCGACATGGATGCGCAAGGCGCGATCCTGGGCGAGCATTGCTTCGTCGGCCTGTTCACCCGTGCCGGCAATTCCACCCCGCTGGCGGCGCTGCCGTTTGCGCGCGGCCGCGTAGCCAAGGTTTTGAGCCTGGCCGGCGTGCGCCAGCAAGGCTTCCGTGCCGAGAAATTCCGCGAAATCCTTGAGTCCTTGCCGCGCACGGAAGCGCTGGAAGCGGATCTCGACTGGCTGGCGCAAGTGTGCGGTTCCGTCGTTTCGCTGTACAAGCAGCCGCGCACCAAGGTTTTTGCGCGCCGCGACGTGTACGCGCGCCACCTGAACGTGCTGGTCTACCTGCCGCGCGAGCGCTACAGCGCCAGCGTCGCATCGAGCCTGGCAAAAGCCCTGCAAGCCAGTTCCGGCGCCACGCATGTGAGCATGCAAACCCTGGTGGCCGACGGCCCCCTGGCGCGCGTCTACCTGATCGCCCACGCCGCGCGCTACCCGCTGGACCTGGAAACGGATATCGAACAGCCCTTGCTGGGCGTGCTCGATGGCTGGCATAACGGCTTTGCCGCCGTGGCCGACGCCGTGCCCGACGTGGGCCTGCGCACCAGCCTGCGCAAACTGTGCGCCACCCTGCCGCTCGATTACGTGGCCGCCACCGCGCCGGCCGTCGCCTTCCGCGACCTCGACACCATCTTGCGCAATACGGATCCGGCGCACGTGGCCGTGCGCATCGAGACGGGTGCCGTCACCACGATCCGCCTGTACTCGGCCAACAAAGTGCCATCGCTGTCGACCATCCTGCCGGCCCTGCACAATGCGGGCGTGGCCATCGACCGCGAACAGGCGTACTCGGTGTCGCTGGCCGACGGCACGCGCTATTTCATCACCAGCCTGACGGTCGATGCCGCCAGCGCGGCGAAACTGGCGCAGCCATCCGTCGTCGCCGTGGCGCAGGAACTGTTTGCCGCCCTGTTCAACGACACGGCCGAAGATGGCCGCCTGAATGGCCTCGTCATCGAAGGCGGCCTGTCGACGCGCGAAGTGCAGCTGGTGCGCGCCTACACCAGCTACTGGCGCCAGACGGGCAGCCGCTTCTCGGTGCGCTACATCGCCGAAAGCCTGCGCAAGCAGCCGGCCCAGGTCAAAGCACTGGTCGAAGCCTTCCTGCAGCGCTTCGATCCTTCGCTGTCCGGCGCGCAGCATGCGCAAGCCCTGGAAAGCATCGCCGCCATCAAGGCCGGCCTGCCTTCCGTGAACCACGCTGACACCGAGGAAATCCTCGGCGCGCTGGCCGACCTGATGGCCGCCACCTTGCGCACCAGCTACTTCCAGAACAATCAGCAAGGCGACAAGATCATCTTCAAGTTCGACACCAGCAGCCTGGCGCTGGTGCCGGAACCGCGCCCTTACCGCGAGATTTTCGTCTTCTCGCGCCGCTTCGAAGGCGTGCACCTGCGCGGCGGCCCGGTCGCCCGCGGCGGCCTGCGCTGGTCGGACCGCATGGAAGACTACCGCACGGAAGTGCTGGGCCTGGTGAAAGCCCAGATGGTCAAGAATGCCGTCATCGTGCCGGCCGGCGCGAAGGGCGGTTTTGTCTGCAAGATGATGCCGAAGGACGCCGTGCGTGAAACCATCGCGGCCGAAGGCGAAGCCGTCTACCGCCTGTTCATTTCCAGCCTGCTGGAAGTGACGGACAACCGTTCGCTGGGCAATATCGTCCCGCCAGTCGACACCGTGTGCTTCGATGAAGCCGATCCTTACCTGGTGGTGGCCGCCGACAAGGGCACGGCCACGTTCTCGGACATCGCCAACGGCATCGCCGTGCAGCGCGGTTTCTGGCTCGGCGACGCGTTCGCCTCGGGCGGCTCGAACGGCTACGACCACAAGAAACTGGGCATCACCGCCAAGGGCGCGTTCGAAGCCGTGAAGCGCCACTTCTATGAAATGGACCACGACCTCAATACCACCCCGATCACCATGGTCGGCGTGGGCGACATGTCGGGCGACGTGTTCGGCAACGGCGTATTGCTGTCGCGCCAGCTGAAACTGGTGGCCGCGTTCGACCACCGCCACATCTTCCTCGACCCGACACCGGACGTCGCCGTCTCGTTCGAGGAACGCGCGCGCCTGTTCGCCTTGCCGCGTTCTTCGTGGGACGACTACAACAAGGACTTGATCTCGGCAGGCGGCGGCGTGTATCCGCGCACCGCCCGCACGATCGAGCTGTCGCCGCAAATCCGCGCCGCGCTCGATATCGCCGAGACCTCGCTGCCGCCGGAAGAACTGATGCACCGCATCCTGAAGTCGCCCGTGGACCTGTTCTATAACGGCGGTATCGGCACCTACATCAAGGCGTCGACGGAAACGCACGCGCAAGTGAAGGACCGCGCGAATGACCACATCCGCGTCAACGGCAATGAGCTGCGCGTGAAAGTCGTGGCCGAAGGCGGCAACCTCGGTGCGACGCAGGCGGGCCGCATCGAATTCGCGCTGGCCGGTGGCCGCATCTTCACCGATGCGATCGACAATTCTGCCGGCGTGGATTGCTCGGACCATGAAGTGAACGTGAAAATCTGGCTGGACGTGGAAGTCAACGCGGGCAAGCTGACGGAAGAAGAACGCAACCGCGAGCTGTATGCGATGACGGACGACGTCGAACGCCTGGTCTTGCGCGACAACACGCAGCAGACGCATTTGCTGGTGCGCGAGTTGCAGGCGCAAAGCGAAAGCGCCGTGCAGGATGGCTATGCGGCCCTGATCGCCAGCCTGGAAGAAGAGGGCGCCCTGTCGCGCGATCTCGAGCAGCTGCCATCGGTGGCCGAACTGGCACGCCGCAAGCTGGACAACCGCGGCCTGACGACGCCGGAACTGGCGGTGGTGATCGCCAACGTGAAGAACCGTTTCAAGCGCATCCTCTCCGCCCTGCCTTTGACGGGCGAAACGTGGGCCGAGCCGGTGCTGAAACCCTACTTCCCGTCCCTGCTGGTGGAAACCCGTTCGGCGCTCGACCACCCGCTGGCCAACGCCATCCTGGCGACCGTGCTGGCCAATGAAGTGATCAACCGCTGCGGCCCGCTGATGATCCGCAACCTGGCGGCCGAACACGGCGTGGACGAATCAAGCGTGATCCTGGCCTGGGGCCAGGCATGGGTGGCCTTGAACCTGGCGCCCGTGTTCGACGCGCTCGATGCGGACGCCTTGACGATTCCGCGCGACGTGTCGATCAAGGTCGATGCGCAAACGCGCGTGCTGCAGCAGACGATGATCGCCGGTGTCTTGTCGGTGCCGGCCGAGCAATTGCGCGGCGCCGGCCTGGCCGAACTGACCAATTTGTTCGGCGCGGAATCGAAGCGCGAGCTGCTCAAAGCCGTCGGCATCAAGTCGGAAGCGGCGCTGGTGCCGGGCTTGACGCCGGCCTTCGTGCAGGCCTGGGATGCGATCGATGCGCTGGAAGTCGTCGCCGGCTTCCTGTTCCCGGCCCTGTCCGTGCCGCGTCCTGCCTCGATGGACCTGGCTTCCTTCCTGCAAGTGGGCCTGGCCCTGCGCAGCCAGGCAGGCATCGACACCCTGGAGCGTGGCCTGAAGCTGGCCGCGCAAGGCAAGTCGCAGGAGCAGTTGCGCAACTACGCGCAGCAAGCGCTGCGCCGCACGCAACAGCGTCTGCTGACGCAGGTGCTGGCGCGTGCCGAGCAAGGCAATGCGGGCCAGGCAGTCGACGCCGTGACGGGTGCGCTGGGCCTGTCGGCCTATGTGGCGGCGACGGAACTGGAGCAAGCCATGCTGGACGTATGGACCTTGTCGGAAGCCGTGAATAAAATCACGGCGAAAACCCCAGCGGAAGCGGCGGTGTAATGACGCAAGAAGTAACCCAGGTAGTAACACCTGTAGTGCAGGCGCTGGCGCAGGCCGATTTCAGCGGCGTGGCCCAGTTGTTTTCGGACGCCGGCTTCACGGTGGCCTTGCCGGCGCCCGGCATGCTGCAAGTGGTCAAGCCGGGAGCCGGCCGCGCCAGCGTGGCCGTCTCGGTGGGCGTGCATGGCGACGAGACGGGGCCGATCGAAGTGCTGGCGCATCTGCTCGACGCCTTGTCGCGCGATGCGTCCTCACTGGCCGTCGACCTGCTCGTCTGCGTGGGCAATGTCGATGCGATCCGGGCCGGCAAGCGTTTCATCGACGCCGACCTCAATCGCATGTTCCGTCCCGTGCGGGGCAGCCTGGCGCAAGCGGCGGAAAGCGCGCGCGCCGATGAAATGATCGCCGCGACAACCGCGTTCTTTGCGGCGGCCGGTCCCGTGCGCTGGCACCTGGATTTGCACACGGCCATCCGGCCTTCCGTGTATCCCACGTTTGCCATCGTGCCGGACCTGGTGGCCGACGACGCCAAGGCACAGCTGATCGATTGGCTGGGCCAGGCGGCCATCGGCGCCATCATCATGAACCCGCAGTCGGCCGGCACGTACAGCTATTATTCGGCCGAGCATTTCGGTGCGGCCGCCAGCACGGTGGAACTGGGCCGCGTGGGCACCCTGGGACAGAACGATCTGTCCCTGTTCGACGACGTGTCGCGGGCGCTCGACGGCCTGCTGCGCGGCATGCCTGCGCAACCCGTCAAGGCGCAACCGCACGTGTTCAAGGTGGCGCAGGAAATCATCAAGCACAGCGATGAATTCCGCATGGCGTTTGACCGCAGCACACAGAATTTCACCTCGTTGCCGCAGCACGCCGTGATCGCCAGCGATGGCGACCATGTGTACACGGTGCAGCACGCGGAAGAGCTGGTGGTGTTCCCGAATCCGGATGTGCGCGTGGGCTTGCGCGCCGGTCTGATGGTGGTGCGCGTGTCCTGAGATTCACGCCATGCACGGCCACAGGCGCCAGCCGGGGAAACCCGCCTGGCGCTTTTTCATGTCAAAAATGCTGCACAGAAATAATTATCCATTAAGCAATCAATTGATTTAAAATATTTACCCTTTGCAATTTTTTGGACCGATCATGTTGAAACGCCTGCTGACAGCCTTGCTGTGCCTGACCCTCTCCGGCCTGACGGCTGCCGCCCCTGCCGAAGACAAGGCTGCCGTACCGGAAATGACGGCCGAGCAATTCCTTGCCCAGCTGCACCTGCAGCGCGGCAAGATCACTTTGCCGGGCGGCATCGCTACCCTGGATTTGCCCGCCAACTTCCGTTATTTGTCGCCAGCGGACGCCGAGCGCGTGCTGGTCGAGGCCTGGGGCAATCCGCCGGGCATGGAATCGCTGGGCATGATCGTGCCCGCCAAGACCAGCGTGCTCGAGCGTGACAGCTGGGGCGTCATTGTCACGTATGAAAAGGAAGGGCATATCAAGGATGACGATGCGGACAGCATCAAATACGACGAATTGCTCAAGGATATGCAGGCGTCCGTGCTGGAAAACAATGCGGAGCGCAAGAAGCAGGGCTATCCCGGCATCCATCTGATGGGCTGGGCGGAAAAACCCAGCTATGCCAAGGATACGCACAAGCTGTACTGGGCCAAGGATCTGATGGTCGATGGCGGCGAGCACTCGTTGAACTACAACGTGCGCGTGCTGGGTCGCGAAGGCGTGCTGAACCTGAATGCGATCGCCAGCATGCAGCAGATCGAGGCGATCAAGAAAGAGATGCAGCAAGTGACGGCGTTCACGGAATTTACCGACGGTAACCGCTACACGGATTTCGACAGCAAGACGGACAAGGTGGCCGAGTATGGCCTGGCGGCGCTGGTGGCCGGCGGCGTGGCCAGCAAGCTGGGCCTGTTTGGCAAACTGCTGGCGCTGCTGCTGGCCTTCAAGAAAGTGCTGCTCCTGGCCGTCGTGGGCGGCGGCGCTGCCATCGTCAAGTTTTTCACTGGCAAGCGCAAGGACCAGCCGGCGCCGGTACCGCCGCAGGAGTCCGTTGAGCAGCCGGCGCATTTACCGGACGGCAAGGTCAACCTGGACAAGTAAAAGCAACTGGGCCGCTCGGTGCGCTGACGCACACGGGCGCGCTGCCGGAAAACAGCGCCTCGGGTACACTGGCTCATCGTTCACTATCAGGAGTCCGCCATGTCCGTGTCCATGTATCAGGCAACCATCCCCGTCTTCATCCGCGGCTTGCGGGTCGTCTCGGCCCTGCTGGAAAAAGCGCAAGCCCATGTGGAGGAAGATGGCATCGTGCCCGAGATTTTACTGGGCGCGCAGCTGGCGCCCGACATGCTGGACTTGACGGCGCAGGTGCAGCGCGCCAGCGATACGTCGAAGTTGTCGGTCGAGCGCCTGAGCGGCGTGCCGGCGCCGAAGTTCGAGGATAACGAAGCGTCGTTCGAGCAGCTGCAGGAACGCATCGCCAACACCATCGCCTACATCGACGGCGTGAATGCCGGGCAGATGGCGGGCAGCGCGCAGAAGGAAGTCGTGCTGAACTGGACGGACGAGGGGACGAAATTCTCGGGCGACAATTACCTGCTCAGCTTTGCCTTGCCGAACTTCTATTTCCACGTTTCCATGGTCCACGCCATCCTGAGAAACAATGGCGTGGCCGTGGGCAAACTCGACTATCTTGGTCCTTACGATTAACGTTGCGGTTGCTGCTCGACCTGGTTCTGCACCGCATTGCCCAGCATGCCACCGCCGATCACGCCGGCCACCGTTGCCAGCGCCTTGCCGCGGCCGCCACCTACCTGATTACCGATCAAGCCGCCGATGACGGCGCCCGTGCCGATGCCCACGTAGTTGGGCTGTGACGGTGCCGGCGCAGGCACCGGCTGCTGCTGGCGCGCCGGTTCGCGGTAGCCATCATTGTTGTCATTGTAGGCAGGGCGCGCTTGCGCCACTTGCGTGTGGTGCACGACGCGCTTGTGCACGACGGGTGCGGGGGCTGGCGCAGGAGCCGCTTGTGCGACGACAGGCGCGGCGACCGGTGCAGTCAAGGGCGCTGCCAGGGCAGCGGCGCCGGCCGGCGTCATGGCGGCCACGTCGGCAGGCACGGCCGCCGTGGCAGGCACATTCGCCCGCGAATTGGGCAGGATGCCGGCGATGGACGCCGCGCCGACCAGGCACAGGACCGTCACGGAAATGGCGGCGCCGGCCATCAAAGGGTGGATGCGGTTGGCGGTAGTCGTCGTGTTCATGTGTTCTCCTGGGGTGGTACTGCGGGTGTTATTGATGTGTCCAGATTAGCGGCCCCGCCCGGGCAAGGCTAGCCCTTGCGCTGTATCAAACGTAAGCAGGTGTAAGCCGCGCTTTTCAAAGCACAGTAGAATCGGTGCTTCCCCTTTTTCCGGAGTCCGCCATGAGCCAGCTATTCACGCCGTATGCCCTGGGGCCGCTGCACGTGGCCAACCGCATCGCCATCGCGCCCATGTGCCAGTACTCGGCCGACAACGGCAACGCCACCGACTGGCACATGATCCACCTGGGCCATCTGGCCCTGTCCGGCGCGGGCTTGCTGATGACGGAGGCGACGGCCGTCTCGCCCGAGGGACGCATCTCGGCCGAAGACCTGGGTCTGTGGTCGGATGCGAATCAGACTGCGCTGTCCAACGTGGTGCAGGCGATCCGCCGCCACGCTCCGATTCCCCTAGTGGTGCAGCTGGGCCATGCGGGACGCAAGGCCTCGAGCCGCGCGCCCTGGCAGGGTGGTTCCTGCGTGCACCTGGCCGAGGGCGGCTGGCAAACGGTGGCGCCGTCCGCCATCGCCCATGCACCGGGCGAAACCGTGCCGATCGCCCTGGACGAGATGGGCTTGCTGCAAGTGAAGGGCGCCTTTGTCGCGGCCGCCCAGCGCGTGCATGCGCTGGGCATCGAGGGCATCGAACTGCATGCGGCGCACGGTTATCTGCTGCACCAGTTCCTCTCGCCGCTGTCCAATCACCGCACGGATGCGTATGGCGGCAGCCTGGAAAACCGCATGCGCTTTCCGCTGGAGGTGTATGAGGCCGTACGCGCCGCCGTGCCGGCCAGCGTGGCCGTGGGCGTGCGCATTTCCGCCACCGACTGGGTCGAAGGCGGCTGGGAAATCGAGCAAAGCGTGCGCTTCGCGCAGGAACTCAAGCAGCTGGGCGCCGACTTCATCCACGTCTCCAGTGGCGGTATTTCGCCGCAGCAGCAGATTCCCGTAGGCCCGGGCTATCAGGTGGCGTTTGCCGAACGCATCAAGCGCGACAGCGGCTTGCCCACCATCAGCGTGGGCTTGATCACGCAAGCGCAGCAGGCGGAAGACATCATCGCCAACGGCCAGTCCGACATGGTGGCGCTGGCGCGCGCCATCCTGTTCGACCCGCGCTGGCCCTGGCATGCGGCGGCCCAGCTGGGCGCGCAAGTGCAGGCGCCGCCGCAGTACTGGCGCTCGCAGCCGCGTGAATTCAAGAACCTGTTCGGCGACACGACGCTGGGGCAGCGCTAAGGGAACGGCTCTGCTACACTGACGCTTCTTCCCCATTTCTCCAGGACGCTTCGACATGCGCCATTGATACTGCCGTGCTGTGCACGGCCTCGCCCATCCCGCCACAGCGCATAGCGCCGCGCGGGTTCGCCAGCCTTGCTCAAGGAGTATCCATGCCCGCATTACTACAACTCGACCGTCTGTCCTTCGTGCTGCCCGATGGCCGCGCCCTGTTTTCCGATTTGCAATTTGGCTTTGCCCCGCAACGTATCGGCCTCGTCGGCGATAACGGTGTGGGCAAGAGCGTGCTGGCGCGCCTGCTGGCGGGCCAGGCGCAACCGTCTTCCGGCGCCGTGCGCTGCGACGGCAGCGTGCATTACGTGGCGCAGGAACTCGATCCTGAGCGCTATCCCAGCGTGGCGGCGCTCGCCGGCATGGACGACTTGCTGGCCGCGCTGGCGCGCATTGCCGAAGGCAGCGTTGACGAAGCTGATTACGCGCTCGTGGGAGAGCGCTGGGATGCCCACGCCCGTTTGCGCCAGGCGCTCAATGCGCTCGATTTGCGCCATGTCGATGCCGCTACGCCAACGGCCAGCCTGAGCGGCGGCGAACGGCAGCGCATCGCCCTGCAAGGGGCCTGGCTGGCGCAGGCGGACTGGCTGGTGCTCGATGAACCGAGCAACCATCTTGATGCGCAGCAGCGCGCCCGCCTCGTGGCGCAGATGGCGCGCTGGCCGGGCGGCTTGCTGCTGGTCAGCCATGACCGCGGCTTGCTCGAGCACGTCGATGCAATCGTCGAGCTGTCGAGCCAGGGCTTGCGCAGCTATGGCGGCAATTACACGATGTATGCGCAGCAGCGCGCGCTGGAACAGGCTGGCTTTGCGGCCGCCTTGCAGGCGGAAAAGGCGGGCGCCAGACGCGAACAGCGCGAAGCGCAGCAGCAGGCCGAACGCCAGCAGAAACGGGTGGTGCGTGGCGAGCGCGAGGGCCGTGAAGGCAACCAAAGCAAGCTGCTGCTCGACGCGCGCAAGGAGAAAAGCCAGGATAGCCAGGGCAAGCTGCGCGTGCGCGCGCAAGAGGCGCAGCAGGCGCGCCAGCACAGGGTGATGGATGCCAGCGCCCGCTGCGCGCCCGAGATGGAGCGCCTGCTGCTGGCGCCCGACAGTGCCGTGCCGAACGGCAAGCTGATCCTGGAATTGCGCGAGCTGGTCTTGCCCTATGGCCAGGCGCAGACTGTGGACCTGGTCATCAGCGGTCCGCGCCGCCTGGCCGTGACGGGCAATAATGGCAGCGGCAAGTCGACCCTGCTGCGCGTGATCGCCGGCCAGCTGGCGCCTGCCGGCGGCGAGGTACTGTGCCACGCACGGGTAGCGTGGCTGGACCAGCATGCGGGGCTGCAAGACGGCGAACGGAGCGCCGTGCAGCGCTTGCAGGAACGCAACAGCACCATGGCGGAAGGGGAGTTACGCACGCGGCTGGCGCTGCTGGGCATCGCCGGCGCGCGCGCCACCCTGCCCAGCCGTTTGCTCAGCGGCGGCGAGCGCATGAAGGTGGCGCTGGCGGCCGAACTGTATGCGCAGGCGCCGCCGCAACTGCTGCTGTTAGACGAACCCGACAATCATCTGGACCTGGCCAGCCTGCAGGCGCTGGAACAGATGCTGGTGCAATACCACGGCGCGTTACTTGTGGTATCGCATGACCAGGCATTTCTGGAAGCGATAAACCTTGACCCCGAGGGCTTGACATTGCACAAGTGGCAATTTAATGAAAAAAGTCACGGTCGATGCCTGTAGAGCATGCTTCATGAACTGATGCTGAATTTTGTTTGATTGTCGGTATAATCCACTGAATAACCGGGCCTATTTGTGAACTAAAACTGCTGGTTCACCAATATGATGACGTTTAATCTGGCACTGTTGTCGGTCACTACCGCGCTGCCAGGGCGTCATCCTCCGTGCCCTGCCGTGCATGAATTCTGGTTTCGCTTATATTGTTTTCTTGGAGAAATAGCATGTCGTTTTACGAAAAACTCAAAGCCCTCAACATTGAATTGCCAGTCGTTGCAGCGCCAGCTGCCGCCTACGTGATGCATGCGCGCACGGGCAACACCGTCTTCCTGTCCGGCCACCTGGCCAAGAAGGATGGCAAGGTCTGGGTTGGCCAACTGGGCAAGGATGTGACGACGGAAGAAGGCAAGATCGCCGCGCGCGGCATCGCCATCGAACTGATCGCCACCCTGCAAGACGCGTGCGGCGGCGACTTGAACAAGGTCAAGCGCATCGTCAAGGTCATGAGCCTGGTCAATTCCACCTCCGAATTCACGGAACAGCACCTGGTCACCAATGGCGCCTCGGAACTGTTCGTCGAAGTCTTCGGCGACAGCGGCAAGCACGCGCGCTCCGCCTTCGGCGTGGCGCAAATTCCGCTGGGCGCTTGCGTCGAGATCGAGCTGATCGCCGAACTGGCCTGACGGAGTAGCCTGACCACATGAGCATGCCGGCGCTTCTCGCCGGCGCGCCTTTTCCTCCTTTCCAGCAAGAGCGGAACCGCCATTGGGGTGGAGGGATCGGTGTATTCAAGAAAAAAACGGAGACACGTAATGAAAACGAGTGAACAAGGCTTGCACCGCGGCCTGGGCGAGCGGCAGATCCGCCTGATGGCGCTGGGCGCCGCGATTGGCGTGGGCCTCTTTTTGGGTTCGGGTAATGCGATCAAGATGGCCGGTCCCGGCATCATGCTGTCGTACATCATCGGTGGCGCGGTCATCTTCATGATCATGCGCGCACTGGGCGAAATGGCCGTGCACGACCCCGTCGCCGGCTCCTTCAGCCGCTATGCCCAGGATTACCTGGGGCCTTTGCAAGGCTATCTGACGGGCTGGAACTACTGGTTCCTGTGGCTGGTCACGTGCGTGGCGGAAATTACCGCCGTCGCCATCTACATGGGCATCTGGTTCCCCGACGTGCCGCGCTGGATCTGGGCCCTGGCGGCCCTGGGTTCCATGGGCGCCATCAACCTGCTGGCCGTGAAAGCCTACGGCGAGTTCGAGTTCTGGTTCGCCCTGATCAAGGTGGTCACCATCATCCTGATGATCGTCGGCGGCACGGGCATGATCATCTTCGGTCTCGGCAACGGCGGCGTGGCCATCGGTATCTCGAACCTGTGGACGCATGGCGGCTTCTTCCCGAATGGCGCGCAGGGCGTGCTGATGTCGCTGCAGATGGTGATGTTTGCCTACCTGGGCGTGGAAATGATTGGCCTGACGGCTGGCGAAGCGGCCAACCCGAAGAAATCGATTCCCGACGCTATCAATTCCGTGTTCTGGCGCATTTTGATTTTCTATGTCGGCGCCTTGTTCGTCATCCTGTCGATCTACCCATGGAATGAAATCGGCACCACCGGCAGCCCGTTCGTGATGACGTTCGAACGCCTGGGCATCAAGACGGCGGCCGGCATCATCAACTTCGTCGTGCTGACGGCGGCCCTGTCGTCGTGCAATGGCGGCATCTTCAGCACGGGCCGCATGCTGTACAACCTGGCGCTGCAAGGCCAGGCGCCAAAGGCGTTTGCGGAAACGACGGCCAGCGGCGTGCCGCGCCGCGCCATCCTCGTGTCTGTCTTCGCGCTGCTGCTGGGCGTGCTGCTGAACTACCTGGTGCCGGAAAAAGTGTTTATCTGGGTCACCTCGATTTCCACCTTCGGCGCCGTCTGGACCTGGGGCGTGATCCTCGTCACGCAGATCCAGTTCCGCAAGACCCTGACGCCGCTGGAAATCAAGAACCTGGCTTTCCGCATGCCGTTCGCGCCCTACGGTTCCTGGATTTCGCTCGCTTTCCTGGCACTGGTGATCGGCCTGATGGCGTATTTCCCCGATACGCGCATCGCCCTGATGGTGGGGCCAGCCTGGCTGATCCTGCTGACGGTGCTGTACTACGCGCTGGGCCTGGCACCGAAAGAGCGCCGCGATGACGTGCCGCAAGGCTATGAAGCGGGCTGGCCGCAGGCTGATGCGCCACACGGCAAGAAGTAATTCAGCTGAACTGAGCTGAACCAGAAGCGCGTCGCTGCCCCTGCAGCGGCGCGCTTTTTATTTCATATCGGCAATCTTGCACTCGGCTACGCCTATGCGCGTTTGGCGGCGCACGCCTGGCGTTGTTTCCATGCATCAAAGTTCTGTTTAGCTGAGCCGGTGAAAGCCCTATAATCGCTTAGTTTTGAAAATGGACGCGATCTTTCCGGTTTTTTACCAGGTAGGGCCGGAGCGCTATTTGTTTTTACCCGTCATACGAATATGTGTGCCTCATAAAGGAATATTAGTGAGCCAAACCCTGGTCCAGAAAATTTGCCGCACCAAGCCGATCGATACCACGGTCGAATATGGTGAAGGCCTCAGCAGCAGCGGCTTGAGCCGGTCCATCGGCCTGTTTTCCCTCACCATGATCGGCGTCGGCGCCACCATCGGCACGGGCATTTTCTTTACCATGGTCGAAGCCGTGCCCAAGGCGGGCCCATCGGTCGTCCTGTCCTTCCTGATCGCCGCCATCACGGCCGGCCTGACGGCCTTGTGCTATGCGGAGCTGTCGTTCCGCATCCCCGCCTCCGGCTCCTCGTATTCGTTTGCCTACGCCACCGTGGGCGAGTTTCTTGCCTTCATCATGGCCGCCTGCTTGCTGCTCGAATACGGCTTGGCGGGCAGTGCCGTGGCCATCGGCTGGTCGTCCTACCTGAACAATTTCCTGGAAAATGCGTTTGGCTGGCATATTCCCGAGATGCTGCGCACGCCGATGATCGTTTCCGGCCCGCATGGCATGGAGTTTCACGCCGGCCACATCAACCTGCCGCCGATCTTTTTGATCTGCATGTGCGGTTTCCTGCTGCTGCGCGGCGCCAAGGAATCGGCCCTGATGAATGCCATCATGGTCATCATCAAGCTGTCCATCCTCGTATTCTTCATTGCCATCGCCTTCTCCGGTTTTAACGCCGACAACTTCGTGCCCTTCTTCAATACCGACAATAGCAAGGGCTTTGCCGGCATGACGGGCGTGACGGCCGCGGCCGGCACCGTCTTCTTCTCCTTCATCGGCCTCGATACGGTGGCCACGGCGGGCGACGAAGTGAAAGACCCGAAGCGCAATGTGCCGCGCGGCATCCTGTATGGCTTGCTGATCGTCACCGTGTTTTATCTGCTGGTGGCCGTGGCCGCCCTCGGCGCGCAACAGGCGAAACTGTTCGAAGGCCAGGAAGCGGGCCTGGCGGTGATCCTGCAAAACGTGACGGGCAAGACCTGGCCCGCGCTGGTGCTGTCGGCCGGCGCCGTCATTTCCGTCTTCAGCGTGACCCTCGTGACGATCTATGGCCAGACGCGCATCCTGTTTGCCGTCAGCCGCGACGGCCTGATCCCGAAATCGTTCCAGAAGATCCACCCGCGCACCCTGGTGCCGGTCAGCAATACCATCATCGTCTGCCTCGTGGTGGCCGTGGTGGCCGGATCCATCGATGCGACTTACCTGTGGGACATGGTCAGCATCGGCACCCTGACGGCCTTCATGGTGGTGTCGATCGCCGTGCCCGTGCTGCGCCACAAACAGGGCGCGAACCGCATCGAAGGCTTCAGCGTGCCGTTCGGTCCATACGTGATTCCCGGCCTGAGCGTACTCGCTTGCCTGTACATCATGCGCGATTTGCCGCATACGACGTTTGTCGTGTTTAGTATCTGGATGACGGTGACGGTGGCCATTTACTTCCTGTACAGCATGCGGCATTCGCACCTGGGCAAGAAGGCCCGCTGATGCAGTCTGTTCCATCCAAAACCGCCGCGCTTGCCGGCGGTTTTTTTTATTTCTAACCGGAATTTACATGATGAAAATAACTGATCTGGCCGCCTGCGGCGTGCTGGCAAGCAGCCTTCTGGGCACCACGGCATACGCCGCAGCTGCAACCGGGCCGGCATTGCGCGATTACCGCGCCGTGGCCCTGTCGGCCGATGGCCGGCGCATCGCCGCCATCGAGTCGAGCAAGGCGGGCGAGCAAGCGCAGCGCCCGCATGCGGCCATCGTCGTGCGCGACGCCGCCAACGGCGCCATCGTGCAGCAATTCGATCCATGTGCCGTGTGTTCCTACGACAAGCCCAGCTGGTCGCCCGATGGCCGGCAACTGGCCTTTGTCGGCTACGACGCGAAGGCGGGCACGGCGCAGCTGTACCTGGCCACCCTGGCGCAGGCCCAAGCTCGCATGTTGACCAGCATCAAGGGCGTGGCCAGCACGGCGCGCTGGTCGCCGGATGGCAAGCAGGTCGCCATGCTCGCGACGGTCGGCGCGCGCAAGCTGGCCGGCGCCGTCGAGGCGGGCGCGCGCCAGGTGGGCGAAGTGGGCAGCGAAGACGATGCCCAGCGCATCGGCGTCGTGCCGGCCAGCGGCGGCGAGCTGCGCTTGCTGTCGCCCGCCGACACCTATGTGTATGAATACAACTGGACGCCCGATGGCCGCGGCTTCGTTGCCACCAGCGCGCAAGGCAATGGCGACAGCAACTGGTGGGTCGCCAAGCTCAGCCATATCGATGCGGCCACGGGTGCCCTGCGCGTGATCGCGTCACCGGCCATGCAGCTGAACCTGCCTTCGGTCTCGCCCGATGGCAAGACGGTGGCCTTCATCGGCGGGCTGATGAGCGATTTCGGCTCCATCGGCGGCGACCTCTACACGGTGCCCCTGGCCGGCGGCACGCCGCGCAATGTGACGCCTGATTATCGCGGCACCTTCAATGGCGTCGTCTGGCGTGGCGCCCGCTTGCTGGCGACGGCCCTGATCGACTCGCAGCTGGCGCTGGTGCCCGTCGACGCGCAGACCGGCCCCAGCCAACCTGTGCTGCTCGGTGAGCTCAGCAGCAGCGGCAGCGATGGCCGCTTGTCGTTCAGCGCCGATGGCTCGCATGCGGCGGCCGCACAGGAAGACTTTACGCACGCCAGTTACCTGGTGGCGGGACCGGTGGCCCAGCTGAAAAAGATTACGCACGACAATGACGGCTTCGCGCCGCAGCTGGCGGTGCGGAACGTGGGCTGGAACAACGAGCAATACAAGGTGCAGGGCTGGCTGCTGGGGCCGCTGAAGACGGACGCCGGCAAGCGCTATCCGATGGTCGTCAACGTGCATGGCGGGCCCGGCGCGGCCGCCTCGCCCCGCTACGTGGGCGCGGGCACCCTGATCCACGAATTGACGCAAAAAGGCTATTTCGTCTTCCTGCCCAATCCGCGCGGCAGCTTTGGCCAGGGCCAGGCTTTTACGCGCGCCAACATGGCCGACTTTGGCGGCGGCGACTGGCGCGACATTCTCGCCGGCATCGACGCCGTGCAAACAGTGGCGCCTGTCGATGGCCAGCGCCTGGGCCTGATCGGCCATTCGTATGGCGGCTTCATGACTATGTGGGGCGTCACCCACAGCGACCGTTTCAAGGCGGCCGTGGCGGGCGCGGGCGTGTCGAACTGGATCAGCTATTACGGCCAGAACGGCATCAACCAGTGGATGATCCCGTTCTTTGGCGCCTCCGCGTATGACGACCCGGCCGTCTACCGCAAGGCGTCGCCCATCGAATCGATCAAGGTGGCCAAGACGCCGACCCTGATCTACGTGGGCGAGCGCGACGTGGAAACGCCGGCCGCCCAGTCGCTGGAATTCTGGCACGGCTTGCGTGCCATGGGCGTGCCGTCCAGCCTGTTCATCTACGACGGCGAAGGCCATTCCTTCCGCAAGCCCGAGCACCAGCGCGACTTGCAGAAGCGCACCGTCGGCTGGTTCGAGCGTTACCTCAAGTAGGTCGCTTATACATCCAGGCGCAGCTGCAAGCCCGTTGCCGTGTACGTCGGCGTCACCTTGAAACCATCGACGGTGATGCTGTCGAACTTGCCTTTCAGGCTGGCGGCCTGCAGCACGTTCAGCGTGTCGCCGGCGGCCGGCTTGTAGCCGTTCTGGAACGTCACTTTCAGGCTGCCGCCCGCCACCGTCATCTGGCCCGCCACGCTCAGGCGGCCTTGCTGCCCGCCGCCCAGCTTCAATTCCAGATTGCCGGTGGTCAGCTGCGTGTACTTGCCGGCCAGCGCCAGGCCGGACTGGGCATTGCTGACCAGGGTGCCGCCGCTGACATACACGTCGCCCTTGCCGAAGGCCGTGGCCGACAAGCCTTCCAGGCGTCCCCCTTCCAGCTGCGTGCCGCCGCTCCAGCTATTGTTGCCGCCCAGCTTCAGGGTGCCCGTGCCTTGCTTGTTCAGCTTGCCCGTGCCGCCGATGTCGTTGCGCCAACGGTCGACGGCGTAGAAGCCGCCTTTGGCCGCATCCATGCTGATGCTCACATTGCCCGTGAAGACGGCATAGCCATCGGCGGCGGCAAACAGGTTCAAGCGGCCCCAGCCTTCTGCATCGTCCATCACCGGGTAGCCCGATGGCAAGGCCGTTGTTTTCAGCACCACGCGGCGCTGCGCGTCGGACAGATACGGCAAACGCGTTTCCAGCAGTACTTCCGCGCCTTTCGGCACGACGGCCGGCGCATTGGCGGCGCCCGTCTGCGCGAAACCGAAGGTCAGGCGACGGATATAGGCGGCCTTGATGCTGGCGTAGTCCGAAAAGCGGTCGTTGGCGCTGCTGCCCGAATGGGCGTAGTCGTAGAAGGTGTCGGCCGTGGTGCCGGTTTTCGCCATCAGGGTCGTGTGCGCCTGCGTCACGGCGGCGGCCTTGGTGGCGGCCGTGGCCGGGTCGAGCAGGTTGGCGGCGACGATGGCTTGCGCCTGCACGCGGCCGCTGATCACGTCGAGCGGCGAATGCATGCCGGCGATGATGCGGTTTTCACCGAGTTCCAGTCCGCGCGCCACCATTTCCTGGTAGCGCTCGGGCAAGGCATACGCCATGCCCAGCGCGCCGCGCACGGCTTCGGCCGAGTGGCCGCTGGTAAAGCCGCCATCGGTGGCGGGCGTGGCGCTTCGGGCCGGCATCAGGGCCGGGATCACGGCCACGTTGCTGCTCCAGCGGAACGGCCGCGCATATTTGTAGAAGCGCTTGGCCGGTTCCGTCGAGCCATTGTTGCCCATGGCGTTGACGAGGCCCACGACGTTGCCGAACTCGGCGTTGGCGCTGCCCGCCACGCCCGTGTTGCTGCCGCTGTCGTTGTAGAGCTTGCTTGTCGCATCCGGCGCGATGTCGGTGATGCTGGTGGTCTGGCGTGCCGCGCTGCGCCAGGCGTCCGTCAGCGGACCCATGCCGTCGGTGATGCTGTAGCCCTTGCCGCGGCGGTCGTCCAGGTAGGCGGCCAGTTCCTGCGCCGGGGTGCGGCTGATCGTGGCCTTGACGACGAAATCGATGTTGGCATTGTGCACGCTGGCATTGACGATGGTGCCGCCCGGCGTGCCATCGTTGGGCACGCCCGTCCAGGCGGAAGGCACGACGGCGGGGAAGCCGTCCACGGCCGGCGCCGAGACGCCGGCATCGACGATTTCCGTCAACGGTTTCCAGATGTCGAGCATGCCGATCAGCACGCGCACGCCCGCATTCGTGGCGGCCGTGGCGTAGCGTGCATCGCCGCGCTGGTTGCTGGCGATATTGTCGACAAAGGGAATGGCCGTGGCCGATGGCGGCGCCGTGTCGGGCGCGCCTTGGTCGGCGGGCGCGGCGGGAACGACGAGCGCCGTGTCCTGGTGATCGGAACCGCCGCAGGCGGCAAGGGCGAGGGCGGCGCTGATGGCCAGCGCCAGCGGCAGGCGCCGGCTCAGAGGAAATGCGTGCATGGATGACCTTGGCTGGAAGTGGAAAAACCATGGCAGCATAGAGAGGCCAGATGACCTCCTGATGACACCACTTGCGCCAGGGCGTCCCCAAAAAATTATCTGGGGGCCACGATATGCACGATCGCCGCGCTATGCACCACGATCTTGTCCGCATCGGCCTGCAACAGGCGAATGCGTCTTTTGACCAGCGGCCAGCCCGACCAGTCCACTTCGCTCACGGGCGGGGCGGCAGGGGCCGTCAGCGGGGCGCTGATGGCGGCCTTGTTGTCGAGCTGGTCCAGCGCGCGCGACAGGGTCAGACACACTTGCGTGTGGCTATGGCCAAGCAGGGCGTTGACGGGCGTGACGGGCAACTGGCTCGCGTGGCGCCCCAGGATGGAGCGCAGCGCCGCCACGTGGGCCACCAGCAAGTAGTTTTGCACGATGAACAGGTTGATGTCTTCCACTGCCCGCTGCTTGCTGGCCGGTTCATCGAGCATGCGCACGAGTGCCGAGCTGAGCGCGGCCAGGCTGTCCATCAATCGCTTGCGCTCGATACGGTAGGCGAAATCATCGAAACATTTTCCCTGCAGCAGCGCGAAGCTGGCCTGCATGTATGACAGGTTCACATTCAGCACCTGGCGCACGAGGCGCGGCAGGCTCTGGTATTCCCAGTTGGCCAGCACGAAGCTGAATACGGTGGCCACCGCCGCGCCGATCAGGGTATCGATCAGGCGTTCGCTGACGAGGTTCGGGTTGCTGGGCGCCACCAGGTGCATTTGCAGCAGAATCATCAGGCTCACGGCAATGGCCGTGTAGCGGTAGCGCAAATAGATGAAGGTGGGCGTGGCCACGATGGAGAGGAATAAAATGGCCATCAGCACGATATTGCTGTGCACGAAGCGGATCACGATGGCCGTGATCACGCAGCCGATGATGGTGCCGATGATGCGGTCGGCGCGGCGCTGGCGCGTCATGCTGAAGGTAGGGCGCAGGATGATGACGATGGTGAGCACGATCCAGTAGCTGTGCGCCGCATACGGCAGCCAGTGGCCGATCAGCAATCCGACGGAAATGGCCATCGACACGCGCAGGGCGAAGCGGAACACGGGCGAATCCAGGCGCAGGTTGGCCAGCAGGGTCTTCAGTTCATATTTCTGCTGCGACAGGAATGGCGCCATGTCCGCGCCGCTCCAGAACGGGACGTTGTCATACACTTTCTGGCTGGCCAGATGCAGCTCCGCGATCATCTTCAGAATGGCGCGTATCTTGTTGCGCTGCGCGCGCAGGGTCGCCAGCGCTTCTTGCGCGCTGTCGCCCTTGGCTTGCAGACGGACGATTTCCGCCTCGATGTCGGCCCATTCCTTGTCGTAGCTGATCTGCGCATACGAGGCGCGCTTGCGCGTGACGGCGTAGGCGACGGATTCGATGTCGCGCGCCGCCTTGTAGGCCAGGTCGTGCAGGGATTTCAGCACGTCGGAGTCGGCCAGGTGCTGGCGCAGCAGCGCGTAATCCGTGTGCGTGGAAAGGATCAGTTCATACAGATCGAGCATGCACACGTGCACTTGCACGACGATGGCGTCCTTGCTGTTCTTGTGGCTGCGCAAAATCAAGTCGCGCGACGCCTGCTGGCGGTCGGCCAGGATGCTTTGATGGCGCACCAGCTTGTTGAACTGTTCCGTCAGATTGAAGCGCGTGTCGTAGAAATCGGCCTTGATGTCGATGTAGGCGGCCAGTTCGAACAGGGCTTCGGCCAGCACTTGCTGCTTGATGCGGTGGCGCAAGACCCAGGCGATGGCCATGGCGTAGGCCAGATAGATCAGGCCGCCCAGCATGAACAGGCCCGCGTGGTGGAATGATTGCTGCCACGTCATCTGATGCTCCATCGACATGGTCATGATGAACAGGGCGGCCAGTTGCAAGGGCATGGATTTCTTGCCGTACACCACCATCATGCTGGCCAGGAAACTGACGAGCACGAGCACCGTCATCAACAGCCACTGCACGGGGCCGCACAGGCTGATCAATAAGGTCACGGCGCTGCACAGCAGCACGGAAGCGAGCATTTCGTTGAACTTGTGGCGCAGCGGGCTGGGCATGTCCATCAGGGTCGTGCACAGGGCGCCGATGCACACCGTCATGGCGGTGGTGCTGTCGCTGATTTCCAGGGTCAGCAAGGTCAGGCCGACCAGGCCGACGGCCACGCGCAAGCCCAGGTAAAAATAATGGCTGTAAATAAAGGTGCGCAGGTTCAGTGCGTAGTGCATGGGATTACCTTGTGGGCAGGGCACAGAAAGAGGCGCCGCACCGGGGTCTCCGATGCGGCGCCAGGATGTTGCATTCGCTACAGCCCGGATTTACATCAGGGCAATGACGGGATATCTCCGCCACTCTGGTTCGGCAAAGCGCTGGCAGTGCGCAAAGATGAAATCGAGCACGGCTTCCTGATTGCTCAGCAAGGCCGGGTTGGCCGCTTTCCATTCGGCAAACTTGGCCGCCAGCGCCGGCTCGTCGCGCAGCAATTCGGACGCCATGTCTTCGAACACGTAATCGGAAAACGCTTCTTTCTTTTCCAGCACGCTGTTGAAGAAGCCCCAGCGGAAGAAACTGTCGTGCGCCTGCGGTTCCAGGGTTTCCACGGCATAGCGGGCATTATCCTGCTCCAGGCTGACCACGTAATCGCCCGCCTGCACGGTGAACTGGCCCGTGCGCGCTTCCAGTTCCACCGTGTCGTGGAACATGTGGCCTTCGTAGGCCGTGGCGCGCGTGCCGACGTTGGTGATGTGGTAGTAGCGCGCCGTTACCGTCTGTTCGGCGGTGATGCGGCTCATTTCGACGCCATTCCAGCGCAGGCGCTCGATGACTTCGCGCCACGCTTGGGGCACGACATAGGCTTTCGGCGCGGCCACGGTGACGTCCGCATCGAAGCGGTTGTAGTAGGCGATATCGCGTTCCCACGGCTGCGAGCGGTCATACGACAGGCGCTGGTAGTCGCCCAGGAGACTCGGCGTGTATGTTGCCGCATAGCCCTTGAAGGGAAAGGTCGACGGCTGCTCTTCGTTCATGGCCCAGTGGATGGGCCACTGGGCTTGCGTGCGGCCCGCCGCCTTGGCTTGCGCGCGCAGTTGCTTGATCTGTTCGCCGTGTTGCACCGTGAAGGCCATGGTGATGTCGAGCAGGGCGCGCATGGAAGCGTAGCGGTCGGCAAACGGTTTCAGCATGTGCGTTTCCGGCATGAAACCGATGACGTGGTGCAAGGCCGCAAAACCGGTCGAGAAACGCGGTACTTCGAGGAACTCGGCGATGCCGTGGTCGGGGCTGTCCTTGACGGGATTGACGTACGGGCAGGTGGGCCAGCCGGCGCTTTCCATCTGCGCAAAGATGTGCGGCAGCATGGTGTCTTGCAGGAAGGGGCCGAGGCCATTGCCCAGCTTGTCCGTCTGCGTGTGGATCAGGGTCATCGTGTACGGGTAGTCGGCGCCGTTCGACGTGTGCGTGTCGACCATCACGTCCGGGTCCCAGCTGGCCAGCAGGCGGTTGAACACTTGCGCGTTGAGGCTGTCGCACTTGATGAAATCGCGGTTCAAGTCCAGGTGGCGGCTATTGCCGCGGAAGCCGAATTGCTCCGGGCCATCCTGGTTCACGCGCGACGTGTTGGCGCGGTTCAGGCTGCCATCGACGTTGTAGATCGGAATGAACAGCAGCACGGTGCTGCCCAGCGCCGCCAGGCGTTCCTGCTGCGTGCACAGGTCGCGCACGATGGCCATGCAGGCGTCGATGCCTTCCGGTTCACCCGGGTGGATACCGTTGTTGTTGAAGAAGACGGTGCGGCCTTCACGCTTGATCTGTTCGCGGTCGAACACGCCGTCCGCGCTGACGACGCCAGCGTGGATGGGCACGCCCGAGTCGGACAGGCCGATCTGTTCGAAATGCAGCACTTGCGGGTAGCGTGCGGCGAGATCTTGATAGAAGGTGATGCATTCCAGCCAGGTCGTGGTCTGGTTGTGGTTACCGAGTTCGTAGGTCGTGCGCAAGTCTGGTGGCATAGCGGTCTGAGTCTGGGAGGGGGAAGGCGCGCTGGGTAAGTACGCCCGCTAGGGGCCAATTGTAGCACCGGCGTTGGCGCCTTGAGGCGCGGCAAAGGAGCCGGAGCGAACTTGTGTTATGAATACGTTTCACGCGCGAGGGGAGGCGGCATGGCGAAGACGGTGACTGCGACGGCGATGGCGGTGCTGCTGTGGTGGGCTTGCCTGGCAGCACAGGCGGCGCCATTGCGTTTGCCCGCAGGCAAGGGGCCGGTGGCGCCGGGCGGGTCCGTCACGCCTGCCGCGCACGGTGCGCTAATACGCTACCGGGGCTGGCTGCTGGCCGTCGATGGGGCCGTATCGGCGGAGCGGCCCGACGTCGTGCTGGCACCGCCGCAGGCGGGCCAGGCGTGGCGGCTGCAGACCGGGGCCGCGCAGCGCCCCTTGCCCTTGTGGTCGGCCTTCGAACTCGTCAAGGGTAGCGCGCGCCTGCGCATCACGGCGCTGCCGGGGCCCGATGAGCTGCCCGCGCTGCTGCTCGATTTTGGCGATGGCGACTACCGCATCGTGATCCCCGCCGCCCCCATCGCGCGGCAAGCGTATCCGCTGCTGGCGCAGCGCTTTCCCGGCGCGGACCTGGCCTTGCTGCTGCAGGAGGGCCGGCGGGTCATGCTGCCGCTGGGAAGTGGCAGGGTGCAAGTGTTTGGCGAGGAGCAAGCCGTGCCCTACCGCTTCACCAAAGTAAAACGCTAGGCGAAAAAAAGCCACTCCCGCAGGAGTGGCTCAGGCTAAAGCGCCCGTTGCCGGGTTATTGCTTCTTGTTATTCAGCGCCCATTTCTTTCAGCAGGTTGTCTGCGTGGTCGACGTGTTTCATGTTCCACAGCATGTAGCGCAGGTCGACCTGGATCGAACGGGTATTGGCCTTGTTGTAGTCCCAATCGGAAATGATCGAATCCAGGGTGCCGTCGAATGCCAGGCCGATGAATTCGCCTTTCGAGTTCAGGGCAGCCGAACCGGAGTTGCCGCCCGTGATGTCCAGGGTCGCCAGGTAGTCGACCGGCACGGTTTTCAGCTTCGGATCGACGAATTTACCGAAGTCCTTGGCTTTGATCGCGGCCAGTTGATTTGCCGGTGCATTGAATTCGCCCTGGCCCGTGGCTTTGGCAACGACGCCATTGACGGTGGTGAAGGCGGTCCAGGTGGTGCCGTCGGCGCCATGGTCGCGGCCGGCCACTTTGCCGAACGTGACGCGCAGGGTGCTGTTGGCGTCAGGATAGACGGCTTGGCCCTTGCTCTTCATGAAGGCGATTTTGGCTTTCATGTAGTTGGCGTAGGCTTGCTGGATCTTGCCGGCCAGTTCTTCGTCTTCCGCTTCGTTTTTCAGCGAATCCGGGTACATGGCGACGGCTGCCTGGATGAAGCTGTCCTTGCTGGCCTGGAATTCGGCTGGCGTGCGTTTCAGCCATGCCGCGCGCTCGGCCTTGTCGGCCAGCTTGCTGCCTGCATACAGTTTGTCCAGGGCGGCGGACAGGTCGGCTGGCGACATGCCGTCCTTGATGCCGATGGCGGCGTCGAAGCTGGCGCGGCGTTGTGCTGCCGGTTGCGCGGCGTACTTGGTCAGGCTGTTCAGTACCAGCGCCTTGTCGACTTTTTCATCGTAGGTGCGCTCGACCGAAGTGATGCCCGCTTCCAGGCGCGGCAAGTCGCGCGACTGGTAGCCGGACTTGCGTTCCGTGTCGGCCTTGGTGCCTTCGTTGGCCAGGCGGTACAGGCTGCGTGCCGTATTGAGCAGGCGTGGCTGTGCGTAGCTGAGGAAGAAATCGCGCTTGGTGTCGGCATCGCGCTCGGCGATCAGCTTTTCCACTTGCTCGATGTCGCCGGCAAATTCCGCCTTGCGGGCAGGATTGGCGTTGACCCAGGTTTTCAGCGCTTCGTGTTCCGCCGTCTTGCGCGCCAGGAAGTCGCTGCCCGCGTACGAGTCCAGCATGCCTTGGCGGTTCTTGTAGTAATTGTTCACGCCGGCAACTTGACCTGCGTATTTCAGGGCAACATCCTTGTTGTCCTTGGTTTCGCGCGCGATGATGGCCAGGGTTTCGCCCGACGCTTTCACGAAGGCCGGGTAGTTCCAGTCAAACGTGAACGCCACTTCCGATGGCAGGCGGTGACGGTTGGTGCGGCCAGGGTAGCCCAGCGCCATGACGAAATCGCCTTCCTTCAAGCCATCCTTGGCCAGTTTCAGCACGTGTTTTGGCTGGTATGGCACGTTGTCCTTGCTGAAGTCGGCAGCTTTGCCGTCTTTGCTGACGTAGGCGCGGTAGAAACCGTAGTCGCCCGTGTGGCGTGGCCACATCCAGTTGTCGGTGTCGCCGCCGAATTTGCCCACGCCCGCTGGAGGCGCGTGCACCAGGCGCACGTCGCGGATTTCCAGTTGCTTGATCAGGTAGAACTCCAGGCCGCCGTAGTAGCTCGACACGGTGCAACGGAAACCGGCTTCTTTCTCGCATTCGGCGACCAGTTTTTTCTGGTTTTTCTCGATCGCGTCGATGCGTGCCTTACCTTGCAGCTTGGCCACGTCGGCGGTGATGATCTTGTCGCTGACGTTGGTCACGGCCGAGGTGACGAAGATGCGGCTGCCTGGGGCGGCCGGCAATTCTTCAGCGAAGGTCTTGGCCAGGAAACCGTTGGCCAGCAAATCGCGCTCCTTGGTCGAGTTGACCGCCACGCTGTTGTAGACGCAATGGTGGTTGGTGGCAACCAGGCCTTGCGGCGAGACGAACGAGGCCGAGCAGCCGCCCAGGCTGACGATGGCGCCCATCGGGAATTCGGTCAGTTTGGTCAGGGTGGTCGGGTCCAGTTTCAGGCCGGCCGCTTTCAGTTCCTTGGCTACTTGTGGCAGCTGTTGGGGCATCCACATGCCTTCGTCGGCGTGTGCGAAATTGCTCAGGATGGCGAGCGCGATGAGAGATTTTTTCATTCGAGTTCTGTTCTTTTACATTGTAGGGAAGTCGGAATCAGCGGAGTACCCGCTGATTTGTGCAGCGGGCGACATAGAGTATCCGTATCGAACTCGCACTAGTCAATCACATTTTCCGGGTGGCATGTCCGCATGTGCTTGCTTGAATGGCATGATTTTTGATGATGTCGGGGCGGGAATGGCCTGCCAGAGCGCATTTTTCCGTGCGGCGGCTGTGGTATTGTCCATACAATTATCCTGGCAGCAATGAAAAATGGCCGGGCGCTTGCGCGGCCCGGCCACTTGCCGAGTGCTGCTGTTTGTCTGCTCAGCGTATTTTGCCGCGGCGCAAAAGATTCACGATGCCCAGCAGGATGACGGCGCCCAGGAACGAGACCAGCAGCGAAGCCAGGCTGAAATTGTCGCTGTTGATGGTGCCCGTGCCGAACAGGGGCGCCAGCAGCCAGCCACCCAGGAAGGCGCCGACGATGCCGACGACGATATTGAGGAAGATGCCCTGTTGTGCATTCGTTTTCATGACCATGCTGGCCAGCCAGCCGATGACGCCGCCAATAACGATCCAGATAATGAAATTCATGTAATCCTCCGCGCGATGGATAAGTGGTTGAGCCATGTCAGAACAACATCATGCCAATGGATAGTGATGCCGCACGATAGAAAAGTCCAGCGGATTCGCATGGCGCATGCAAAAGCCCGCCTGGCTGCGGGCAGCGAGGCGGGCTTGTCGCGCGGCAAGGCCGTGTTTAGTCGGCCTTGATCGCTTCCACCTGGATGGCCAGTTTGACTTCCGGCGAGAACGCCGGCATGCCGTAGTTCAGGCCAAAGTCGCTGCGCTTGAATTCGGCCGTGGCGTCGGCGCCGCACACTTCACGCTTGTAGCGCGGGTGCATGATGCACTTGAACTTGCTCACGTTCAGCTTGACGGGCTTGGTCACGCCCAGCAGGGTCAGTTCGCCATCGACTTCCACCAGCTGCTCGCCGTTGAACTTGAGCGACGTGCTCTTGTAGGTGATGGCCGGGAATTTCTCGACATTGAACATGTCCGCTTTTTTCGCGTGCGTGTTCATGGCGTCCAGGCCGAAGTCGATCGAATCGGCATCGATGACCAGGTCCAGGCTGCCCGTCTTGGCGGCGCGGTCCAGGGTGACCGTCCCCTTGGTCTTGTTGAACTTGCCGCGCCACACCGACATGCCCATGTGATCGGCTTCAAAGCTGGGGAAAGTGTGCGTCGGGTCGAGGTTGTAGGTGTCGGTGGCGGCCATGGCCGAACCCGCGCCGGCGGCTGCCAGCACGGCGATCATCAAGTGCGAAAATTTCATGCAGATCCTATAGTTGAACAGGTTTTGAGAGTGTTTTTGGTAACGCCTGAAAAACGTTCAGGGCAAGGCGCCTTGCCGAAGGCAGTGCGAATGTACGACGAGGCAAGAGCAACGCAGCCATGGACGTTTTCTCAGGTGTTATTGAGCGGCAACGTGGAATTTGATGGTGACCTCATCCGCGACCATGCTCGTGTCTTTCCACTCGCCTTCGCCGATGTTGTAGGTCAGGCGCTTGATCGGCAGGGCGCCGTCGAACGCGTATTTGCCGCCGTCGGCTTTGACCGCCAGGGGGAAGGTCACGTCGGTGGTCTTGCCTTTGATGCTCAGCTTGCCCGTCACCGTCAGCTTGCCCGCGCCGGCGGCCTTGATGCTGCTCGAGACAAAGGTGGCTTTCGGGAACTGGGCCGAGTTGAACCATTCTTTCTTGGCCACTTCCTTGTTGTACTCGGGGTCGCCGATATCGATGCTGGCCGTTTCGATTTCCACCGACGCCTTCGAGGCGTCCGGCGTGGCCGGGTTGTAATCGATGGCGATATTGAATTTCTTGAATTTCGCTTCCACCGGCACGTTCATTTGCTTGAACACGGCCGACACGCTGGTCTTGGCGGGATCGACTTTCAGCAGGGTGGCGGCGGTGGCGGCCACGGACAGGCCCAGCAGGGAAGCGAGGACGATGCGTTGGGTGGTTTTCATCTTGTTTTTTTCCTGTAGTTTTTCAGTGAGCAAGGGGAAGTCGGTGTTACGGCAACATGCGCTTGAGGACGCCGTCACGGTCGATGAACTGGTGCTTCAGCGCGGCCAGTACATGGGCGGCCACGGCGGCGGCCATCGTCATGTTCAGAACATAATGAATTTCTTTTAAAAGCGGCTTAAGTTCCGGGTTCGGCGCCATGATGACGGGCAGCTGGAACAGGCCCAGGTAGACCACGGGCACGCCGGCGGCCAGCGTGTACAGGTAGCCGGAAACGGGCACGGCGAAGATCAGGATATACAGCAGCACGTGCATGGCGTCGGCCGCCTTCTTTTGCCAGGCAACCATGCTGGCCGGGTGCGGCGGCGGCACGTTGGCCTTGCGCCACAGCAGGCGGATGGCGGCGATGGCCAGCACGGTCACGCCCAGCCATTTATGCCAGGAGAAATATTTGAGTTTGGTGGGCGTCAGGCCGGGAATGTCCGTCATGACCAGGCCCATGACGAAGGCGCTGATGATCAACAGGGCGGTCAGCCAGTGCAGGATGATGGCGGTGGTGGTGTAGCGTTGCATCGATGGCTTTCTTGAAAGTAGTACGTGTTAGGACTAATTAATCCTAATATACCAAAGAAAAGCAAATTGCGCTGCGTGCTGGAGATTCTACAAGAAAGATTGCCGGAAAAACCGCGGGGCGGCCAGCATTTGTATGCTGGCCGCCCCGCGGGAGTGGGATAGCAGGATCCCCATGTGGAAACTGCTTAGATGGCTTTGGCCAATTGTGCAGCGATACCGATGTAGTTGCCCGGCGTCATGGTCAGCAGCACGTCCTTGGCATCTTGCGGGATGGCCAGGCCGTTGACGAAGGTTTGCAGTGCTTCTTTCGAGATGCCCTTGCCGCGCGTCAGCTCTTTCAGCTGCTCGTACGGGTTTTCGATGCCATAGCGGCGCATCACGGTTTGCACGGGCTCGGCCAGCACTTCCCACGTTGCGTCCAGGTCTTGCGCCAGGCGCGCGTGGTTCACTTCCAGCTTGTTCAGGCCGCGCAGGCAGCTGTCATACGCCAGCAGGGTGTAGCCCAGGCCCACGCCGATGTTGCGCAGCACGGTCGAGTCGGTCAGGTCGCGCTGCATGCGCGAGACGGGCAGTTTTTCCGACAGGTGTTTCAGCACGGCGTTGGCCAGGCCCAGGTTGCCTTCCGAGTTTTCGAAGTCGATCGGGTTGACCTTGTGCGGCATGGTCGACGAACCGATTTCGCCCGCTTTCAGCTTCTGCTTGAAGTAGCCCAGCGAGACGTACGTCCAGATGTCGCGGTTCAGGTCCAGCAGGATCGTGTTGGCGCGCGCGAAGGCGTCGAACAGTTCGGCCATGTAGTCGTGCGGTTCGATCTGGATGGTGTACGGGTTGAAGACCAGGCCCAGGCGCTGTTCGATGACGGCCTGCGAGAATGCCGGCCAGTCGAAGCCCGGGTAGGCCGACAGGTGGGCATTGTAGTTGCCGACGGCGCCATTCATCTTGCCGAGGATTTCCACTTGTTCGATGCGTTTCACGGCGCGCTGCAAGCGGGCCACGACGTTGGCGAATTCCTTGCCCAGGGTGGTCGGGCTGGCCGTCTGGCCGTGCGTGCGCGACAGCATCGGCACGTCGGCATTGTCGTGCGCGATCTGCGTCAGCTTGGCCACCAGGCCGTTCAATGCGGGCAGCATCACGCCATCACGCGCGGCTTTGAGCATCATGCCGTGCGATGTGTTGTTGATGTCTTCCGAGGTGCAGGCGAAATGGATGAATTCCGACGCCGCCACCAGTTCCGGCACGTCCGCTACTTGTTCCTTCAGCCAGTACTCGACAGCCTTGACGTCGTGGTTGGTGACCGCTTCGATGGCCTTGATGCGGGCCGCGTCGGCTTCCGAGAAATCGGCTGCCATCTTGTCGAGCAGGGCATTCGCTTGCGCCGAGAATGGCTTGATTTCAGCGAAACCGGCTTGCGACAGCGCTTGCAGCCAGGAGATTTCCACTTTCACGCGGTGGTGCATGAAACCGGCTTCGGACAGGATCGGGCGCAGCAGATCGGTCTTGCTGGCGTAGCGGCCATCGAGCGGAGACAGGGCCGACAGCGTGGAATACGGAGTAGTAGAAGTCATGAGAGCGGACGCAAGTTAAAGAAACGGTTGGCGTGTGGCGCGCGGGGAAGGGTAGGAATTGCGATACAGCAACACTGACGGCGCCACAGTAAAGGGCGATTTTACCACCGCTGGCCGCTGGCCAGCCGTCCGTCGGCTGCGGATGGCGCTCATTTTGGCCGAATCCGGCCCCGATGCGGCATGCCTGCCACACCCTGGGGCGCGCCGGGCGCGTGCTGCCAAACACCGCTGCCGCCGATGCTATACTGCCTGCTGCTCCCTTACCTTAAAGTACCTATGAAACTGATCGGTTCCCTCGCCAGCCCGTATGTCCGCAAAGCCCGTATCGTGCTGGCGGAAAAAAAGCTCGACTATGTCTTCGAGCTGGAAAACGTGTGGGTGCCGGAAACCCGCATCGCCCAGGCCAACCCGCTGGGCAAGGTGCCTTGCCTGGTGATGGAAGATGGCAGCACGCTGATCGATTCGAAAGTCATCGTCGAATACCTCGACACGCTCACGCCCGTCTGCAAACTGCTGCCGGCCGGCGGCAACGGCCGCGAGCGGGCCGATATCAAGAACTGGGAAGCGCTGGCCGACGGCATCCTCGACGCGGGCGTGCTGGTACGCCTGGAGCGCACGCAGCGCCCGCCCGAGCAGCAAAGCGCCGCCTGGATCGCGCGCCAGCTCGATAAAGTCACGCTGGGCCTGGCGGCTTTGGCATCGCGCCTGGGCGAGAGCGCGTATTGCGCCGGCAAGAACTACTCCTTGGCCGACGTGGCCGTGGGCTGCACCCTGGGCTGGCTCAGCTTCCGCTTCCCGGAAATCGACTGGCGCGCGGATCACCCGGCGCTGGCGCGCCTGTTCGACAAACTGTCCGAGCGGCAGTCGTTCAAGGACACCGTGCCGCAGTGAGCGCACGATGACCGGCAACGATTCGAAGGCGCAGCAGCGCTTGCAGATGGCCGATATCGCGCGCCTGGCCGGCGTGTCCACGTCGACCGTGTCGCGCGCGCTGAGCGGCAGTTCGCTGGTCAATGAAGAGACGCGCGAGCGCGTCATCGCGCTGGCCCGTTCGCTCAAGTATTCCATCAATATCGGCGCGCAAAACCTGCGCCTGAAGCAGAACCGCACGGTCGGCGTGGTGGTGCCGTACGACGCGGCCACGCGCCAGCACCTGTCAGACCCTTTTTTCCTCAGCATGCTGGGCAGCCTGGCCGATGCGCTGACGGAGCAGGGCTTTGACATGCTCATTTCGCGCGTGGATGCCGAAACGCTCGATGCGGCCGCCCAGTCCTTCGACAGCGGCCGCGTGATCGGCATCATCCTGATCGGCCAGTGGCGCCACCATGAACAATTGAACCAGCTGGCCGCGCGCCAGGTACCCATCGTCGTGTGGGGCGCGCAATTGCCGCAGCAGCTGTATTGCACCGTCGGCGGCGATAACGTCGCCGGCGGCAGGCTGGCCACGGAGCACCTGCTGGCGGCGGGGCGCCGGCGCATCGCCTTCTTTGGCGATACGCGGCTGCCCGAAGTGGCGCAGCGCCACGAGGGCTATGCGCAGGCGCTGGCCGCGCAGGGACTGGCGCCCGATCCGCAACTGTACGTGGCCGGCTCCTTCCTGCCGCAGGGCGGCGCGACGGACGTGCAGGAACTGCTGGACCGCCAGCTGCCGTTCGACGCCATCTTTGCCTGCAGCGACTTGCTGGCCATGAGCGCCATCAGCGCCCTGCGCGCGCGCAGCGTGGCCGTGCCGGAGCAGGTGGCCGTCGTCGGCTACGACGATATCGAACTGGCCGCGTATTTCCACCCGCCGCTGACCACCGTGCGCCAGCCGATCCGCGCCGCCGGGCGCGCGCTGGTGGCCTCGCTGCTGGCGCTGGTCGATGGCGCGTCCGCGCCATCGCGGCAATTGCCAACCGAGCTGATCATGCGCGCCTCTAGCCGCTAAGCCGTGTTTGTAAGGTTATGCAACCGATTGCAATAATTTCAAATTAACCGCCTTATTTTCGTGCTGCACAGCAGCATGAAAAATCCTGCGCCCGCGTCAAACATCGCATTTTTTCCTCTGCGACGCCCGAAAAATTCCCTTAAAAACAACATAATTTTCATGTTGCAGTGTTCGATTGCAATCGATTGCAATAAATTCTTATTCGTTCAATAATGGCGTACCGGCTCAGCCAGCGCGCCACGGCATGCGGCGGCCAGTACTCATAACAAGGCGATACCTCGATGTATCGGCATACAACACTGGAGACAAGATGAAGACACGTACTGCTCAACGCGGCTGCATGGCTGCCGCCGTCGCCCTGGCCATGCTGCAACTGGGCGCCGCCCACGCGCAATCGGCAAGCGACACCGCCAGCGCTGCCCCCGCCGATGGCCTGAATCTGGAACGCATCGTGGTCACGGGCACCGCCGGCGGCACGTCCAAAATGAAATCGAGCAATTCCGTCAGCAGCATGGAACTCGACACCATCCTGCACAACGCACCGACCAGCGCCGCCGAAGTCCTGCGCTCGGTACCGGGCTTGCGGGCCGAATCCTCGGGCGGCGAAGGCAATGCCAACATCACCGTGCGCGGCCTGCCCATTTCCGCCGGCGGCGCGCGCTATGTGCAGATCCAGGAAGACGGCTTGCCCGTGCTGCAGTTCGGCGACTTCAACTTCACCACGCCCGACAGCTTCGTCAAGATCGATTCCACGCTCGACCACCTGGAAGTGGTGCGCGGCGGTGCGGCCTCCACCCTGGCCACCAACTCGCCGGGCGGCATCATCAATTTCATCAGCAAGAATGGCCAGGAGAAGGGCGGCAGCGTGGCCATCAGCCGTGGCCTGGGCTACGACCAGACGAGGGTCGATTTCGATTATGGCGCGCCAATTTCCGAACGCACGCGCTTCTTCATCGGCGGTTCCTGGCGCACCGGCGAAGGCATACGCCACAGTGGCGTGAACAGCGAAAAGGGTGGCCAGCTGCGCGGCAATGTCACGCATGAATTCGACAGCGGCTTCGTGCGCCTGTCGTTCAAGCACCTCGACGACCAGTCGCCCACGGCCTTGCCCGTACCGGTCAGCGTGCGCAATGGCCGCATCGGGGAAATCGCCGGCATCGATCCGCGCAAGGCCAGCTTCTATTCGCCGTACTGGGTGCCCGACATGGTGCTGAACAAGGATAACCAGCGCGTGGCCACCCGCGTCAACGACGGCTTGCACGTGAAAAGCGATACCGTGGGGCTGGAAGCATCGTTCAAGCTGGGGCAGGGCTGGAGCGTGAGCGAAAACTTCCGCTACGCCGACAATTCCGGCCGCTTCATCGGTGTCTTCCCCTCGAATAACGGCAGCGACGGCAGTCATGTGTTTGCCAGTGGCCCGAACCAGGGCAAGCCCTATATCGGCCGCGCGTTTTCCGCCGTGGTGTTCAATACCTCGATCGACGACGCCAGCAATACCCTGAGCGACACCAAGCTGGCCAAGACGTTTACTCTCGACAGCGGCAAGCTGACCACCACGGCCGGCCTGTATTTGTCGCAGCAAAAGCTGGGCCTGACCTGGAACTTCAATGAATACCTGATGCAGGCCACGGGCGACCAGCCGGCGCTGCTGCAGACGGCGAGCGGCACGCCAGGCTACATCGGCCCGGCCTTCGGCGCCTGCTGCTCGCGCGCCGTCGACATGGAATACCGCACGACGTCGCCGTACCTGAACCTGGCCTGGGAAAGCGGCGCGCTGAATCTCGACGGCGGCTTGCGGCGCGACCGCCAGCATGCGAGCGGCACGGCCAACCAGGCGACCGGCGCGCAAACCTATCTGCCGTCGACGGTGCAGCAGGTCGACTACACCCTGGGCCACACCTCGTATTCGCTGGGCGCGAACTACAAGCTGCAAGCCAATCTGGCCGTGTTTGCCCGCGTCAGCGAAGGCGTGGCCTTCAATGCCGACCGCATCCTGTTCGGCACGCCCCTCGATGGCAGCGTGCCCGTGGCGATCAACACCGTGCGCCAGATCGAAGGCGGCGTGAAATGGCGGCGCGGTTCCCTGAGCACCTTCGTCACCTTGTTCCAGGCCAAGACCAAGGAAAGCAATTACGAAGCGACCACCCAGCTGCGCACGGCCAACAGCTATGAAGCGAAGGGCGTGGAACTGGAAGCGGCCTACAGCGCCGGCGACTTCCGCATCAATGGCGGCCTGACGTTCACGGATGCCGAAATCACGGGCACGGCGGCGGCCGACGTGGCGCTGATCGGCAATACGCCGCGGCGCCAGGCGCGGGTCGTCTACCAGATCGCGCCCACCTATGAATGGGGACCGGCCACCCTGGGCGCCAGCCTGGTCGGCACGGGCAAGTCCTGGGGCGACGATGCGCACACGATCACCTTGCCCGCCTACCAGGTGCTCAACGCCTTCGTCAATTACCAGCTCACGCCGCAAGTGCAGGTGGCGCTGACGGCGAACAATTTGCTCGACAAGATCGGCTACACGGAAGTCGAGGGCGATGGCCATGCGGCCCGCTCGATCACGGGGCGCGCCGTCAAGGTCAGCCTGAAATACGCATTCTAAGCAAGGATAGGATTCATGATGTCGATACGCAGCCCCCTGGCGCGCCTGCTCGCGCCGCTCCCCACGCACTTGCGCGACGATGCGGCGCGCCGCTATGCGCACCAGGAGGCGGTCTTGCTCGACCGCCTGGGCAGCCTGTATGGCCAGCGGCCGGACTTCCTGCCCTGGCTGGGCGACCTGATGGAAAGCGTGGGCCGGCTGTACGCGGCGCGCGCGCCCGAGCTGCTGCGGCAGGATGCGCAGCGCGAAGCGCAGCCGGACTGGTTTGCCAGCCAGTCCATGCTCGGTTACAGCGCCTACGTGCAGCGCTTCGGCGGCAGCCTGCAGGGCGTGGCGGCGCGCATTGCCCACCTGCGCGAACTGGGCGTGACGTATCTGCACCTGCTGCCGTTCTTGCGTCCGCGCGCCGGTGAAAGCGATGGCGGCTTTGCCGTCGCCAGCTTCGAGGAAGTCGATCCCGCGCTGGGCAGCAATGCCGACTTGCTGGCACTGACGGCGCAGTTGCGCACGGCCGGCATCAGCCTGTGCTCGGACCTGATCCTCAACCACGTGGCCGACGACCATGCGTGGGCGCTGGGTGCCAAGGCGGGCGATCCGCTGCTGCGCGATTTTTTCCATACCTATCCCGACCGCGCGCAGCCGGACCGCTACGAGCGCACCCTGGGCCAGGTCTTCCCGCAGGCGGCGCCCGGCAATTTCACGTTCGTGCCGGAGCTCGGGCGCTGGGTCTGGACGACGTTCTATCCGTATCAATGGGATTTGAATTACGCCAATCCGGCCGTCTTCGCGGCCATGGCCGGCGCCATGCTGGGCCTGGCGAACAAGGGCATCGAGGTGTTCCGTCTCGATTCGACGGCCTTCCTGTGGAAGCGCGAAGGCAGCGATTGCATGAACCAGCCCGAAGCCCACAGCCTGCTGCAAGCCTTGCGGGCGATTGCCGCCATCGTCGCGCCGGGCGTGCTGCTCAAGGCCGAAGCCATCGTGCCCACGCCCAAGCTGCCCGCTTATTTCGGCAGCGATAGCGCGCCCGAATGCCATATCGCCTATCACAGCAGCCTGATGGCCGCCGGCTGGGGCGCGCTGGCCGAGGAAAGCACGGACTTGCTGCAGCAGGTGATCGCCGCCACGCCGCCGCTGCCGCCATCCGCCAGCTGGCTCAGTTACGTGCGCTGCCACGACGACATCGGCTGGAACGTGCTGCTCAACGAAGCGGGCGCGAACGGGCCGGCGCGCCTGGCGCGCATCGCGCGATTCTTTGCCGGCGCCTCCGGCAGCTATGCGCGCGGCGCCGCCTTCCAGAGCAGCAGCGCCGACAAGGCGCATGGCAGCAACGGCATGGCCGCCTCGCTGGCCGGCCTGGAAAGCGCCGCCACGGTGCAGGAGCAGGAATACGCATTGCGGCGCCTGCTGCTGCTGCATGGCCTGGCCTTGAGCTTTGGCGCCTTGCCGGTGCTGTACATGGGCGATGAACTGGGCATGACCAACGATCACAGCTACACGCAGCGCGCCGACCGGGCGATGGACAGCCGCTGGCTGCAGCGCCCCGCGTTCGACGACAGCCTGCTGGCCTGGCGCCACGACGGCGTGAGCGCCAGCGGCCGGCTGTATCCGGCGCTGCGCCAGCTGATCGACGTGCGCCGGCGCTTGCCGGCCCTGGCCGCCGCCGCGCCACGCAGCGTGCTGCCCGCCGACACGCCTGCCGTGCTGGCGCTGTCGCGCGGCGACGCGTTTCTCAGCTTGAGCAACTTCAGCGGCGCCAGCCAGCGTTTCACTTTACCGGCAGGCGAATGGCGCAACAGCCTCGATGGCAGCGTGCTGTCCGGCGCGGTGGGCTTGCAGCCCTGGCATATGCTGTGGCTGGAAAGGGAACAATCATGAGCGACGCCGGCGCGCACCGTCCGCATCTGTCGTTCTGGCAGATCGTCAACATGAATGTCGGATTTTTCGGCATCCAGTTCAGCTTTGGGCTGCAGCAAAGCAGCATGAGCCCCATCTACAAATACCTGGGCGCCGACGAGGCGAGCCTGCCCTACCTGTGGCTGGCCGGTCCCATGACGGGACTGCTCGTGCAGCCCTTGATCGGTGCCATGAGCGACCGCACGGTGACGCGCTGGGGCCGCCGCACGCCGTACTTCCTGATCGGCGCCATCCTGTGCAGCCTGGGCCTGCTGGCCATGCCGTTCAGTCCGACTTTATGGATGGCGGCCAGCCTGCTGTGGATACTCGACGCGGCCAACAACGTGACGATGGAGCCGTACCGCGCCTTCGTCAGCGACAAGCTCGACAAGAAGCAGCATTCGCTGGGTTTTCTCACGCAAAGCGCGTTTACGGGACTGGGGCAGACGCTGGCCTACCTGACGCCGTCGCTGCTCGTCATGCTGGGCATGAACAAGGATGCCGTCAACGGCAGCCATATCCCGCACATCGTCATCGCCGCCTTCCTGATCGGTGCCGTGTTCTCGCTCGCCTCGGTGCTGTGGACCCTGAAGACGACGCCGGAAAATCCGCTCACGGCGGCCGAACTGGCGGCCATCCGCAGCCGTCCGCCGGGCTGGCGCCATACGCTGGCCGACATCGGCGCGGCCCTGCGCGACATGCCGCCGACGATGAAGCAGCTGGCCCTCGTCAACCTGTTCCAGTGGTACGCCATGTTCTGCTACTGGCAATACATCGTGCTGTCGCTGTCGGCCACCCTGTTTCACACGACGGACCCCGCGTCGCAAGGCTTTCGCGACGCGGGCCTGCTGAACGGGCAGGTGGGTGCCTTCTACAATTTCGTCGCCTTTGTCGCCGCCTTCGCGCTGGTGCCGTTCACGCGCCGCTTCGGTCCCAAGCGCATGCACAGCCTGTGCCTGTGCGCGGCCGGCGTGGGCATGCTGGGCATCCCGCTGATCCACAGCCCGGCGCTGCTGTTGCTGCCGATGCTGGGCGTGGGCCTGGCCTGGGCCAGCATCATGGGCAATCCCTACATCATGCTGGCCGGCTGCATTCCAGCCGAGCGCACGGGCGTCTACATGGGCATTTTTAACATGTTCATCGTCATTCCGATGATCATCCAGATCTTCACCTTGCCCCTGTATTACCGCAGCTGGCTGGGCGGCAATCCGGAGAACGTCATCCGCCTGGCCGGCGCCCTGTTGCTGTGCGCGGCGGTGGCGGTGCTGTTCGTCAAGCTGCGTCCGCCGCAGACCGGCAAGGCTTGACGGCAGGCGTAAAAAAACCGGCAAGCCTGCCGGTTTTTTGTTGGGTGCTGAAGATTATTCTTCCACGGCCATTTGGCTCTGGAGATAATTCTGCAGGCCGATTTTGGCGATCAGGTCGATCTGCGTTTCGAGCCAGTCGATATGCTCTTCCGTGTCTTCCAGGATCATCAGGAACAGGTCGCGCGAGACGTAGTCGCCCGCTTTTTCGCTGATGGAGATGCCTTCCTTGACGGTGGCGTGCGCGGCGCGTTCCAGCTTCAAATCGCATTCCAGCATTTCCGGCGTGTTCTCGCCGATCAGCAGCTTGTGCAGCGCTTGCAGGTTAGGCAGGCCGTCGAGCATCAGGATGCGGTCGATCAGCTTGTCGGCGTGTTTCATTTCGCCGATCGATTCTTCGTATTCCTTCTTGCCCAGCTTTTCCAGGCCCCAGTGCTTGTACATGCGCGCATGCAGGAAGTACTGGTTGATGGCCGACAGTTCGTTGGTGAGCTGTGCGTTGAGCATGCGGATGACTTCTTTATCGCCCTTCATGGGATTTCCTTTGTTCGGTGTCGCGTTCGATGATGAAACCGCAGGCTGCTGGCGTTCACTGCCGGGTGGCGCAAGGCTGCCTGGTGGCGCGCAGGTTGCCGGTTTCGCTATGCCCGCATGATAGCGCAAAATGCAGGCGATTTCCGGTGCTAAACGGCATTATTCCGTCTTTTTAACGTAAATATCGTGCGAATAAAACCCATTCTCAAGTGGATTTCGTGATTGCGCCGTTTTTTATTTGTTAAGGAAAATGAAGGCCATTCTCATTCGCGTTCCTGGCGCCATTTTGCCGCCGCAGGCGCGCATGCATGGCCTTGCTGAAAAGGCGGGAAATGTTGGTCCGTTCTTGCCTTTGTGCCTACTTGGCCGCCGCCGGCGATGCGATAATCGGGCAGCGATATTTACTGAAAAAGGATAGCAAGATGATGCTGCACATACCCGGCGTGCTGACGCCGGAACAGGTCACGCATTTCCGCCAGCGCCTGGCGCAGACGGACTGGGTCGACGGGCGCGCCAGCGTCGGCGCGCAAGGCGCGCAAGTCAAGCGCAACCGCCAGCTGGCCGAGGGTTCGCCGCTGGCGCTGGAGCTGGGCGAGATCGTCAGCCGCGCGCTGATGGCCAATCCGCTGTTCTTTGCCGCCGTGCTGCCGCTGCGCATCCTGCCGCCCTTCTTTAACAGCTATGCGGGCGGCGAGCACTATGGCCTGCACATCGACGGCGCCATCCGAACGCCGAAAAACGGCATGCAGTCGATGCGCGCCGACGTCTCGTCAACCGTGTTCCTGAGCGAGCCGGACGAGTACGAAGGCGGCGAGCTGGTCGTGGTCGATTCCTACGGCACGCATGAAGTGAAACTGCCGGCCGGCGACGTGATCGTGTACCCGTCGAGCAGCGTGCACCAGGTGCTGCCCGTCACCAGCGGCGAGCGCATCTGCTCCTTCCTGTGGACGCAAAGCATGGTGCGCGAGGACTGGAAACGCAGCATGCTGTTCGAGCTCGATCAGAACATCCAGAGCGTGCGCGTGGAGCATGGCGATTCGCCGGCGACGGTGGGGCTGACGGGGCATTATCACAATCTGCTCAGAATGTGGGCGGAGATGTAAGGCTGGGGTCAGACCCCCGGCGACGTTGGCGCTGAACTGGGCGTTGGCGGTGTTGAGGGTCTGACCCCATAGCAGGCAAAAAAAAGTCTGCCTGGCCCGGGGATGTAGGCTGGCAGACTGAAACAAGCAAATCGCTTGACTAAAACGGGCGCAAAAAAGCAAGCAGGGCACGGGGTGCGATGCTTGCGGGCTGGCAGCGGCGCCATGGCCGCCGGAAGGCTAGCTCAGTTGGAAGGTCAGCGGTACTAAAACGTAGACGGGGACGGGCTTGCCGTTTTCGATCATCGGCTTGAACAGCGCGCGCTGCGCGGCCTGGCGGCCCGCTTCATCGAGGTTGGTGTAGCCGGTCGATTTCTGGATCAGGATTTGCTCGGGCAAGCCTTTTTCGTTGATCAGGATGCGCAGCACCACGGTGCCGCTCTCGCCCAGGCGGCGCGACAAATTCGGGTAGATCAGTTGCGGCGCCTTGATGTACTCCACGCTGCTGACGGTGCGCGGCGTCGCTGGGGCCGGTGGCGTCGGCGACGGTGCCGCTGGCGCCGTCGGTGCGGCGGTGGCGACTGGCGCCGCTTCGGCGCGCGTCGGCTGTGGCGGCGTGATCGTCGGTTCGGTCGGCGCGACGGCGATCATCGGCAGCGGCGGGATCACGGCGCGCGGCACGGGCGCGCTCAGTTCCACGGTTTTCGGTACGGATGGCGCGGGCGGCTTCGGCGGCGCCGGCGGGGCGATGATGCTGATGGTCGTGATGGTCGGCATGGCCGCCGTGACGACGCGGCTCAGCAGGCCACTCTGGATGGCGTAAAAGCCGGCGATATGCAGGACGACGATGGCCATCAGCGGCGCGAATTTGTTGCGCTTCTTGTCGAAGTCGGCAAATTGCTGCACGGCCTGCACCGTTACGGGCGGGGGCATCATCGTCATGGCGTTCATCGCTTTCTTTAGTTGGTCAGTACGGCTCGCATCAATACGGTTTCTTGCAGCGCCACGGTGGCGTTCAGGTGATCGTTCAGCACTTCCCGCGCGCAGGTGTGGCATTTGCCGCAGCAGGTGGCCACGCCCAGGTCGCGGCGCAGTTCGGCCATGCTGGACAGGCCAAGATCGACGGCTTGACGGATTTCACGATCAGATATGTTGTTGCAGACACATACAATCATTGATGCACCTTCTGGCTGGAGGATGGAAATGCACTAGTGCCGCGAAGCATTGTTGCTAGTGTTTTAATGAGAATCATTATCATTACGTTTCATTGTCGCGCAAAGTGCGGGACAATGCAAGCGATTTTGATCAAGTGTGCGGCGCCTGGCGGCCTGGCGCGGCGCTTGGATATGTCGTTTTTTTGGATGGCGCAGCCCTTGACGGGGGCGGCTCTCCGGGCTAAATAAAAACTATTCGCATTCATGTTTATAATGCTGGTATTGTCTCGGACGGTCGCCGTCCGGACAGTTTGAAAGACCGCTTGTCGGTAATGCGCAACAGTTGCGTTTTACCTCACAACATCAGGGCATGCGCCACGCGCAGCAGTCTGTCCCTGGTGTTCTTAATTTGAACGGAATTTGCTCATGACTCTAGTTCCACCCTTGATGACGCTCGACGCGCTGGCAGTCGGCCAGAGCGGCACGGTGTTGCATATCACGCCCCACGCGGCAGGACAGACGGAAGATGGCGTCGACCTCGTCCGCCGCCTGATGGAGCTGGGATTCGTTCCCGGCGAGCGCATCCGCATGCTCAAGCGCGGCATTCCCGGCGGCGATCCGCTGGCCATCAAGGTGGGCAATGCCACGTTCGCACTACGCCGCTTCGAAGCGGCGCTGATTACGATTCAACCGCTGATTCAACCGGAATGACCATGGGTGCTGTCGAAACGATCATCGATGCGGGTGTGCACAAGCCGCCGCATCAGCCACAAATTGCCTTGCTGGGCAATCCCAACTGCGGCAAGACCGCCCTGTTCAACCGTTTGACGGGCGCGCGCCAGAAAGTGGCGAACTACGCCGGCGTGACCATCGAGCGCAAGGAAGGCCATTTCACGTCGCCCGCCGGCAAGCCCGTGCGCGTGCTCGATTTGCCGGGCGCCTACAGCCTGTCGGCCACCACGCCCGATGAAGCCATCACGCGCGACGTGGTGGGCGGGCTGCGCAAGGGCGACCCGCGTCCCGACGCCATCATCTGCGTCGTCGACGCCACCAATTTGCGCCTGAACTTGCGCCTGGTGCTGGAAGTCAAGCGCCTGGGCCTGCCCATGCTGCTGGCGCTGAACATGACGGACGTGGCGCGCAAGCGCGGCATGGTCATCGACACGGCCAGGCTGTCGGCCGAATTGGGCATGCCCGTGGTGGAAACCATCGCGGTGCAGCACGATGGCGAAAAAGCCCTGCTCGACGCCATCGATGCCATGCTGCCGCTGCCGGCCGTGGACGCGAAACCGCTGGCGGCCATCGATGCCGTCACCGTCGAAGAAACCCAGCGCGAAGTGCGCCGCATCCTGGCCGCCGTCAGCAACGACACGCAAGACAGCGGCAACCTGACGGAAAAGATCGACGACGTGGTGCTGCACCCCGTGTTCGGCCCCCTCATCCTGGCCGTGCTGATGTTCCTGATCTTCCAGGCCGTGTTTGCGTGGGCGGCCACGCCGATGGAAATGATCACCGATGGCGTGGGCCACCTGGGCGCCGTGCTGACGGCGAACATGCCCGACGGCCACCTGAAAAGCTTGCTGGTGGAAGGCATCATCGGCGGCGTCGGCAGCGTGCTGGTCTTCCTGCCGCAGATCCTGATTTTGTTCTTCTTCATCCTGAGCCTGGAAGACTGCGGCTACCTGCCGCGCGCGGCCTTTTTGCTGGACCGCCTGATGGGCGGCGTGGGCCTGTCCGGCCGCGCCTTCATCCCGCTGCTGTCGAGCTTTGCCTGCGCCATTCCCGGCGTGATGGCGGCGCGCACCATCCAGAATCCGCGCGACCGCCTCGTCACCATCATGATCGCGCCGCTGATGACGTGCTCGGCGCGCCTGCCCGTGTATGCGCTGATCATCGCCGCCTTCATCCCGCAGCGCCAGGTGTGGGGCTACCTGAGCCTGCAAGGCCTGGTGCTGTTCGTCCTGTACTTTGCCGGCATCATCTCGGCCATGGCCGTGGCCTGGGTCATGAAGCGCAGCATGGGCGTGCGCGGCAACCAGCCGCTGCTGCTGGAACTGCCGGCCTATCACTGGCCGCATCTGCGCAACCTGGCCGTCAGCCTGTGGGAGCGCGCGAAGATCTTCCTCACGCGCGTCGGTACCATCATCCTGAGCCTGATGATCATCCTGTGGTTCCTCAGCACCTTCCCCGGTGCGCCGGACAATGCGATCCATCCGCCGATCTACTACAGCCTGGCCGGTATCCTGGGCCGCGGCCTGGAAGTGATCTTCGCGCCGATCGGTTTCAACTGGCAGATCTGCATCGCGCTGGTGCCGGGCATGGCGGCGCGCGAAGTGGCCGTCGGCGCGCTGGGCACCGTGTATGCGCTGTCGCAAACGGGCGACGCGCTGGCCTCGACCCTGGAACCGCTGATCGCCCATTCGTGGTCGATGGCCACCGCGCTGTCCCTGCTGGCCTGGTACGTGTTCGCGCCGCAGTGCCTGTCGACCCTCTCCGTGGTGAAACGCGAGACGGGCGGCTGGCGCTATCCGCTGCTGATGGCCGGCTATATGTTCGCGCTGGCCTACGCCGCCTCGTTCATCACGTACCGCGTCGCCCTGCTGTTCGGCGCCTAGGAGAAAACCATGTGGCAAACTCTCATCGTCGCCCTGATCGTCGCAGCCGCGCTGCTGCATTTCTCGACCAAATACCTGCCGGCCGGCGTGCGCCGCGCCATCGTGCGTGGCCTCGTGCGCTGCGGCCTCGATGAGGCGAAGATGTCGGCCTTCTTCAAGGTGGCGCCCGGTTGCGGCAGCGGCTGCGGTTCCTGCGGCTCCTGCGACAGCCCGCCGCCGTCAGCCACGCCACCGGCCGACGGCAGCAGCAAGCGCGTGATCCTGATGCAGGTGCGGCGCTAGGGTCAACGCCGGAGTAGCCACGGGTGCGCCCGTGGGCTACACTGGGCTTTCCGCATGGCAAGGAGTGGCAATGGCGATACTGTTGATCTTCATGTTTCTGTTTGCGGTCGCCACCTGGCTGCTGGCCAGCCGGCGCGGCCGCCACGGGGGACTCTGGTTCGGCATCGGCCTGCTGCTCGGGCCGTTTGCCTTGCTGGCGGTGGCGGCGCTGCCGCCCGTTGCGCCAAGCTGAATGAAAAAAACCCGCACATGCGGGTTTTTTTACGTCGCTAGCGCTGCGCCTACGCCTTGCCGGCCAGCTTGTCGACGACCGGCGCCAGCGCGGCCGGGCGGCAGCCGAAGGCGGCCAGGCGGCCTTGCGCGTCGGGCGCCAGGTCCAGGTCATACGGCAAACGGCCCGCCACCAGCCACAGTCTGTCGTGCGGCAGGGCTTCGACCAGGCGGCGCTGGCCGTCGACGAACATGGCGTTATACGTTTGCAGCACGATCTGCCGCGCGCCCTGGGCAAAGGCGATCGCCTCGTTGACCTCTTCTTCCAGCGCCTCGGCCGACAAGGCGTACTCGCGCACGTCCAGGCCCGCTTCGAGCAGCGCCGGCAGCATCGAGCTGCGCGCTTCCTTGTTGCGGCCCAGCGCCACTTCGTCGATCTCGCTGCGCGAGCGCACTTCCACCGTCAGCAGGGTCACGGGCAGGCTGGCGTCGAGCGGGCGGTAGTCGCCCTGCACGCGCAAGGCCGCTTTTTGCAGCAGCTGCGACAGGGCCATCGCGGCCGGCTGCATCAGCGCCGGCGGATGGACCGGGCGTTCGCGCCAGTCGCGCACGGCGCGGTTACGCTTGAGTTCAGCCACGCGCGCACAAGCCGCGTCGATGCGGGCGATGGAGATGTCGCCGCGCTCCACGGCGGCGATGACGGCGTCGATGGCGGCCGTCTGCTGCGCTTCGCGGTGCGAAATGAGGACGATGTCGGCGCCGGCCTGCAAGGTGGCGATGGCGCCTTGGGCGATGCCGATACCGTCGGCGATCGCCGCCATTTCCAGGCAGTCGGTAATGACGACGCCCTGGTATTTCAACTCGCCGCGCAGCAGGTCCGTCAGCACGCCTTTCGACAGGGTGGCCGGTACGCTGGTGTCGGCCTCGAAGGCGGGAAAGACCACGTGCGCCGTCATGATGGCGTCCACGCCGCCGGCAATGGCCGCGCGGAAGGGCGCCAGTTCCACGGCGTGCAGGCGTTCCTTGTCGTGCGGGACAAGCGCCATGGCGTAATGCGTATCGGTGGCCGTGTCGCCGTGGCCGGGGAAGTGCTTGGCGGTGACGGCCACGCCGCTGGCGCGCTGGCCGCGCATGGCCGCCATGCCGTAGGCTATGACGGTGGCGGCATCCTCGCCATACGCGCGCACGCCGATGACGGGGTTGTTGCGGTTGTTGTTCACGTCCAGCACGGGGGCGAGCAGCATATTGATGCCCACCTGGCGCATTTCATCGCCGCTGATCTGGTTCATGCGTTCGCAGTCGTCGATGGAGCCGGCCGCCTGGAAGGCCATCGCCGCAGGGATCGGCGTGACGCCCTGTTCGATGCGCATCACCATGCCGCCTTCCTGGTCGATGGAGATCAAGAGCGGCGTGTCGGATACTTCCGCGTTGATCTCCTGCAGTTCGCGGCACAGCGCGGACACTTGCGCGGGCGTGTGCACATTGCGGCGGAACAGGATCACGCCGCCCACCTTCTTTTCGCGTATCAAGGTCTTGATATGCTCGTCCGCCTGCAGGGCGTCGAAGCCCACCATGAACAACTGTCCTATTTTCTCGCGCAAACCCTGTTCCATGCTGCAACTCCTCCGGTATTCATTCTGATGACGACAAGTCCGTATTCTGGCCCCTGGTGACGCATCGGGACAATCACCGGAAAAGCTGCCTTTTTTTGGTATTGTATTGGATTTAGATATTTGCGCAAGTGGTTATTAAGTGGTATTGCTCCACTTGCGCAATGCCCGCATCAATCGAGGCGCTGGAACGAGGCCGCTTGCGCCTTCGGCCAGTACAGGCCGAACACGGGCGGCAGTTGCGGCAGCTGGCTCGGGTCGAGCAGCTGGCCCGCTTCCAGGAAGGGCAGCAGGGCCGAGGCCAGTTTCACCTGGTTCGGCGAAATGCGCCGCACCAGGTGGTGCGGGCGCAGTTCCTGCGGATGCGCCAGGCCGGCGGCGGCGATCAGCTCGGCCAGCGCCTTCATGGTGTTCTGGTGGAAGTGCGCCACGCGGGCGATCTTGTCGGGCACCACGAGCGCGCGCTGGCGCTGCGGGTCTTGCGTGGCCACGCCCGTGGGACAGCGGTCCGTGTGGCAGCTTTGCGACTGGATGCAGCCCAGCGCGAACATGAAGCCGCGCGCCGAGTTGCACCAGTCGGCGCCCAGCGCCAGCAGGCGGGCGATGTCGAAAGCCGTGATGATCTTGCCCGAGCAGCCGATCTTGATCTTGCTTCGCAGGTTGGCGCCCACGAGCGTGTTATGCACGAGCACCAGCGCTTCCTGCAGCGGCGTGCCCACGTGGTCCGTGAATTCCAGAGGCGCGGCGCCCGTGCCCCCTTCGCTGCCGTCGACGACGATGAAGTCGGGCGTGATGCCCGTTTCCAGCATGGCTTTGACGATGGCGAAGAATTCCCACGGATGGCCGATGGCCAGCTTGAAGCCGGTCGGCTTGCCGCCGGAGAGCGTGCGCAGGCGGTCGATAAAGTGCAGCATTTCCAGTGGCGTGGAAAAGGCGCTGTGCGCGGCCGGCGAGACGCAATCCTCGCCCACCATCACGCCGCGCGTGGTGGCGATCTCGATCGTGACTTTCGGCCCGGGCAGCACGCCGCCGTGGCCCGGCTTGGCGCCCTGCGACATTTTCAGCTCGATCATTTTGACCTGTTCCGAGCTGGCGTTGGCGATGAAGCGTTCCTCGGAAAACGTGCCATCCTGGTTGCGGCAGCCGAAGTAGCCGGAACCGATTTCCCACACCAGGTCGCCGCCGTTTTCGCGGTGATAGGGGCTGATGCTGCCTTCGCCCGTATCGTGCATGAAGCCGCCGCTGCGCGCGCCGCCGTTCAGGGCCAGGATGGCGTTGGCCGACAGGGCGCCAAAGCTCATCGCCGAGATATTGAAGACGCTGGCCGAATACGGCTTTTCACGTGGGCAGTCCGGATGGTTGCCGATCTCGATACGAAAATCGTGGCCCGTCACCTTGGCGGGAGCGATGGAATGGTTGATCCATTCATAGCCCGCTTCATAGACGTCGAGCTGGGTGCCGAACGGACGCTTGTCCGTCTGCTCCTTGGCGCGCTGGTAGACGATGCTGCGCTGGCTGCGCGAGAACGGCGTCGCCTCGCTGTCGCTTTCCAGGAAATACTGGCGGATCTCGGGGCGGATGCTCTCGAAGAAAAAACGGAAATGCGCGAGGATGGGGTAGTTGCGGCGCAGGGCGCGCTTCGTTTGCAGCAGGTCGCTGATGCCGACCAGGGTCAGGGCACCGGCCAGCACGGGCAGCCAGTAGTGATCGTAGTAAAACAGGGACAGGACAAAGATGGCTGCCGTCGCAATGAAGGTCAGGTAGCGAAATGGTACTAGGTGCATGGGCACTCCGGTGAAGTCAGGCTGATATTGCTGAGTCTACCTTCGATTCGCGGAACGTGCTGGGGGAAAGAACGCGGCGCCCGGTGGACGCCGCGCGGGATTACCGCTGTGCTGCGCGGATGCGTTCGACACGCTCGGCGCTGGCCGGATGGCTCGACAGGTAGGGCGTGCCCTGGTCCAGCTTGCCCAGGGCGACGAACACTTGCGCCAGGTGTTCCAGCGCGATGCCGTTCTGGCGCAGCATGGCGATCGCGTAGTCGTCCGCCTCGCGCTCGACGTCGCGCGAATACTTCAAGTCCAGCAGCAGCGGCGGCAGGGTCGCCACCACGGTCGACACGTCGCCGAACAGCAGCGCCGCGCCGGCGCCCACGGCCGAGGTCTGGATCAGGCGGCGCGTCAGGTGGCGTTGCTGCAAATGGCCCAGTTCATGGGCCAGCACGCCCATGATGGCCTCGTCGTCCGGCATCAGTGCCACCATTTCATCGGTGAGCACGATGTCGCCGGACGGCAGGGCGAACGCATTCGGACCGATCTTGCTCTTGCGGAAGACGATGCGGTGCTCGGGCGTGCTGTTGCCGGGCGTGGCCAGGCGCGCGAACTGCTGGCGCAAGGCTTGCTGGCGCGCGCCAGCGAGCTTGCTTGCCTCAAACACGTGCTTGTCGAGGAAATCGAGCACGCCCTGGCCCAGCTGGCGCTCAACGGATTGGGGAATCGCATACGCGACGCCCTTCGCCACTACCGGCAGCAGGTACTGATAGCTGAGCCACAGTGCCAGCACGGTGGCGACCGTGGCCAGCAGGGCGCCGCGCCAGCTTTGCTGCAGCCGCACCACCCAGCCGTCGCGGTGGCCCGTGTCGTGCAGCAAGTCGTTGAAGGCCGCCTGGTCGGCGATCTCCAGGTAGGCGCCGTCGGGAAAGCTGACCTTGCGCACGGCGTGGCTGCTGCGTTCGGACACGTGCAGCTCGCCCAGCGGGCAGCTGCGCTCGATGTCGCCGGCCAGCACGGCCATGCCATCGCGCACGCTGAGCGTGACGTGGTACAGGCGCGAGGTCTGGCCGTCGAAATAGCGGGCGGCCAGGGTAGCGCGGTCTTCTTGCTTGTCGGCGTGCATTGCTTACATCGACAGGTCGAAGTCCAGCAGGTCGGCCATGCCTTCGCCCGTGGCCGAGACTTGCTGGCCCGTGGCGGCGACAAACTCGTCCAGGCTGCCGTGCACCAGCATCGACGTCGCTTCCAGGCGGTACTTCAGCCAGCGCACGTGGGCGAATGGCGAAAACAGGCCCAGGGTGACGACGATGCCCAGCAGGTTGGTCAGCATGATGAAGGTGGTGCGGCCCCAGGTCAGCTGCGACTGGAACTGGTGCTGCTGCAGGCGCGTGTGGTTCCAGATCAGGTTCTGGATCATGGTCAGGAACAGCGGCAGCACGGTAAACATCCACAGGTACAAGGCACCGATGGCAAACAGCAGGCTGCCGACCTTGGTGGCATCGTTGGCGTGGGCCGCAAACGAGGCAAACACGCTGCCGAAGACGACGAAAATGAGCACCAGCAGGCCGCCCAGCAACAGTGCGAAGAACAGCAGGTAAGTCTTGTAGAAGCTGCCGACCGTGGCATCAAAGCTGAAGTTGCTGCTGCCGAAACGGCTCTGCGTGTGCTGGAAGCGCTTCAGGCGCTGGTGCAGGAACGGCGTCATCAGGCCAGCCGTGAAGGTATTGAGGATGGGCAGCCACAGGAAATACTTGTAGGCTTCCTTGGCGCTGCCGCCGAATCCGAAGCGGATGCCACGGTAGCTGGTGTTGTACAGCTTGAATTGCAGGCTTTTCCATACCAGCCAGGGCAGGATGGCGGCCAGCAGCACGAACATCAGCAGGCCGACGATGGGCGAGACACGCAGGGCGATGTTGTAGCCGCCGATCAGCACGACTGCCGCGATGCGGCCCTTCAGGATGGCGACGGCATTGCCATGGTATTCGAAGCTGCTGCCAGCCAGGTGGGTGCTGGAATAGAAATAGCGGTTGCGGCGCACCTTGGCCCAGGCGGAATAAATGCCCAGGGTGACAATGCTCAGCAGCAGGTTGACGATCCAGATACGGAAGTATTCGCTGCCCGTGGCGCTGAAGGTGATGGCTTCGCGCCGGGGAGTCATGTTGTTTGCTTCGAAATCCACAGGGGGTTTCCTTACTTATTGGAAACAAAACAAGATAAGGGAAGATTGAAAAGTTATCAATTGAAAATACTGTTTTTCGCAATTTTTTTTGCCGCTCCGCTTGCGCTGCCCGATCCGGCCGTCCCGGCTATACTGGAACTCAACCATCGCCTAACGGGAAAACCATGATCGTCGTCCACCATCTGAATAATTCGCGCTCGCAGCGCGTGCTCTGGCTGCTCGAGGAACTGGGCCTCGACTACGAGGTCAAGCGTTACCAGCGCGACCCGAAAACCATGCTGGCGCCCGCCGCGCTGAAAGCCGTCCATCCGCTGGGCAAGTCGCCCGTGATCACGGATGGCGCCAACACCATCGCCGAATCGGGCGCCATCATCGAGTACCTGGTCGAGCGCTACGGCAATGGCCGCTTGATACCGGCGGCGGGTACGCCGGACAAGCTGCGCTGGACCTACTGGCTACATTTCGCGGAAGGCTCGGCCATGCCGCCGCTGCTGATGAAGCTGGTGTTCGACAAGGTCGAAGCGTCGCCGATGCCGTTTTTCGTCAAACCGATCGCGCGCGGCATCGCCGGCAAGGTCAAGAGCAGCTTCATCCTGCCCAATATCGACAGCCAGCTGGCCTACATGGAAGCGGAGCTGGAGAAAAGCAAATGGTTTGCCGGCAATGAATTCACTGCGGCGGACATCCAGATGAGCTTTCCGCTGGAAGCGGCCGCCATGCGCGGCGGACTCGACGAGCGCCAGCCGAAGCTGACGGCCTTCCTGCAGCGCATCCATGCGCGGCCCGCCTACCAGCGGGCGCTGGAGCGGGGCGGGCCCTACGATTTCGCCAAATGAAGGGCATTCAAGGGCTATGTGCGGGGAACCATACGGTAAAATGATCGATTCAACCAGTATCCACTTACCGCATGGCCAGACTCCTCGCTATCGACGGCTTGAATATCGTACGCCGCGTCTACGAAGCCAGTCCTGAACCCGATTCCGACCTGAAGGCGGAGATCGCGCTGCGCCATGCGCTGTCGTCGTTCCGCACCCTCATCAACGATCACGAGCCGACGCATATCCTGCCGGCCTTCGATTTCGGCGGCCCCACGTGGCGCCACGCCCTGTATGCCGGTTACCGCGAGGGGCGCCAGCCCATGCCGCAGGTGCTGCGCGACGCCTTGCCCGGCTTTTATGCCACCCTGGCCAGCTTCGGCATGCACGTGGTCAGCATTCCCGAGGTCGAGGCCGACGACGTGATCGGCACGGCCGTCATGCGCTGGCTGCACGAGGGCCGCGGCGCGGCCGTCATCGCCACCACCGACAAGGATTTGCACGGCCTGATCGCGCACGGCGCGCTGGTGTGGGACCACTTCAAGGGCATCTGGCACGACCACGCCTGGGTCGAGAAAAAGTTCGGCGTGCCGCCGGAACTGCTGCCCGACCTGCTGGCGCTGATGGGCGACGTCACCGACAGCATCCCCGGCGTGTCGAAGATCGGCCTGAAGACTGGCGCGAAACTGTTGCGCGCCTACGGCAATATCGACGCCGTCATGGCCGGCGCGGGCATTTTGCCCGGTGCGCTGGGCGAAAGCCTGCGAAAAGAGCGGGAAATACTGTATCTTTCAAGAAAGTTAGTTGCGCTGAAAACGGATGTCACGTTGGGCGTGACCTGGAACAAGCTGGTGTGGGAAAAGTAAGCGCCAGGCAAGAACAATCAAGCAAGGGAAGTAAATCATGATGTTAAAGACAGTCCTGATCGATAGCAGCGCCGTGGCGCGCGGCCTGCTGAACACGGTCCTGACCGATGGCGGCTACGATGTCTGCGGGCAGACGCATACGAGCGCGCTGGGGCTGGCGCTGCTGGTCAAGCACCATCCGCATTTCGTGTGCATCGCGCGCGAGCAGGTGGAAGACGGGACGAATGTGGTGCAAACCATCCGCGCCCAGTATCCGAAGACGCTCATATTCATGGTTTCGGGCGGCATCGACGCCGCCTCGCTGCAGGCGGCCCACGCCATGGGCGTGTCGGGCTTCATCGTGAAACCGTTCATGGCCGACACGGTCCTGAAAACCGTGCGCAATACGGTCATTGCCATGGTGCGCAAGCAGCAGCAGGCGCTTGCCGCCGCTGCGAAAGACACCTGATAAAATCTACTGCGCGTCGCGATTTGCGGCCGGCGATGCTCACTATACTAAAGTACAGTTGCGCTTCTCGGCCACAACTCACTGCCGCTCGCTACGATTTTCTCAGGTGTTGTTATTGAGTTGGATTAGTAAAAATCAACTTAACCAAGCTAACTTTAGGCCAGGCCCGTCGCGCTGGCGATGATGCCGCCACCGAGGCACACGTCGCCGTCGTACAGCACGGCCGACTGGCCTGGCGTGACGGCCCATTGCGCCTGGTCGAAGGCCAGGCTGAAATGCTCTGCGCCATCGGGCAGCAGCTGGCACGCCACGTCGGCCTGGCGATAGCGCGTCTTGGCGCTCAAGGCGCCCGCCTGCGGCGCCACACCGGCGACCCAGCTGGCCTGGTCGGCCGTCAAGGCCGGCGACAGCAGCCATGGATGGTCATGGCCCTGCACCACCCACAGGGTATTGTTGGCGATATCCTTGCGCGCCACGTACCAGGCGTCGCTGCTGCCATCGGCGTTCTGGTACGACTTCACGCCGCCGATGCCGATGCCCTTGCGCTGGCCCAGGGTATAAAAACTCAGTCCCACGTGTTCGCCCACCGTCTTGCCGTCCGCCGTTTTCATCGGCCCCGGCTTGTACGACAGGTAGCGGTTCAAAAATTCGCGGAACGGGCGCTCGCCGATAAAGCAGATGCCCGTCGAATCCTTCTTCTGCGCGTTCGGCAGCGCCAGTTTTTCGGCGATCTGGCGCACTTCCGTTTTCGGGATTTCACCGAGGGGAAATAAAGTTTTAGACAGTTGAGCCTGGTTCAACCGGTGCAGGAAGTAGCTCTGGTCCTTGCTGGCGTCGACGGCCTTGAGCAGTTCATAGCGGCCCGCATCGGTGGGCGCCTGGCGCACGCGCGCGTAGTGGCCGGTGGCGATCAGGTCGGCGCCCAGGGTCATGGCATGGTCGAGAAAGGCCTTGAACTTGATTTCGGCGTTGCACAGCACGTCCGGATTCGGCGTGCGGCCGGCCTGGTATTCACGCAGGAAATCGGCGAACACGCGGTCCTTGTATTCGGAGGCGAAATTGACGGCTTCGATATCGACGCCGATGACGTCGGCCACGCTGGCCGCGTCGATCCAGTCCTGGCGCGTGGAGCAGTATTCCGAATCGTCGTCATCTTCCCAGTTTTTCATGAACAGGCCGATGACTTCATAGCCTTGTTCCTTCAGCATCCATGCCGCGACCGAGGAATCGACCCCACCCGACATGCCGATAACGACTTTCTTCTTGCTCATCTTGCTTTCCAGTGTACTTTAGATAATTTTGCTATGCGCTATTGAAAACGGACGCATGCGTGTGCAGCAGGGCCAGCGGCGCGCGCCGGCCAGCCAGGTATTCGTCCACGCACTGCAGCACCAGCGGGCTGCGGTGGCGTTCCTGGCACGCCGCCAGCTCGTCGCGCGTCATCCACAAGGTGCGGATGATGCCTTCGTCCAGCGGGCGGTCATGCTCGGCACCGGCCGTGCCGCAAAAGGTGAAGCGCAGATAGGTCACGTCCTCGCCCGTGCGCAAGGACTGATAGCGCGACATGTACATGCCGACCAGTGCCGTGGGGATGAAATCGTAGGCCGCTTCTTCCAGCGTTTCGCGGATCACCGCCTGCTCCAGCGACTCGAACGGGTCGAGGTGGCCGGCCGGCTGGTTGATCTTGATGCCTTCGCTGGTCTCTTCTTCAATCAGTAAAAACAGGCCGTCGCGCTCGACGATGGCGGCAACGGTGACAGAGGGTTTCCAGATTCTCGGCATGATTCCATCCTTGAAAGAGCCGACATTTTATCTTGTTCTGCGCGCGCGGTTTGAAGCCGGCCTTTTGTTGCGCGGACATATTGATAAATGACAACGTTTTAGCAAATAGCGGTGGGAGGTACTTACGTCTTTCCCGGGGAGCGCACTAGCATGGGGGCTTGGTCGGCAAGAGGGTAGCAAGCGCCCGCTAATATAGGCTTTCCTTGTGGTCAAAACAAGCGCGTACGCGTGCTCGACTGTGGTGAGATTGACACACCTTTCCCACAATACGGTCGCCATACCGCATGGCGGAACAAGGATTGGTATTACGGGTAAATTAGTGTCGTACAACTAAAAGTTGCTGCTTCACAAACGTTTAACGCGCTGCTTTCCGTGTTAGATTCTAGTCAGTTTATCAATTAGCGGAGGCATCATGAGGATAGGCATACCGGCCGAAACACGGCCTGGTGAAACGCGGGTGGCGGCAACGCCCGAGACAGTCAAGAAGCTGGCAGCCAAGCATCAAGTCGTCGTGCAGTCCGGAGCGGGCCTGCAAGCCTCGATTCCCGATGACGCCTATGCCGCCGCCGGCGCGCAGATCGGCAGCGCCCAGGAAGCCTATGGCTGCGCCATCGTGCTCAAGGTGCGCGCGCCCGATGCCGAAGAGCGGGCCCTGATGGCCAGCGGCACGGTGCTGATCGGCATGTTGAACCCGTTTGACGCGGACAATATCGCCGCCATGGCCACGGCGGGCCTGTCCGCCTTCGCGCTGGAAGCCGTGCCGCGCATCACGCGCGCGCAGTCGATGGACGTGCTGTCCTCGCAGGCGAACATCGCCGGCTACAAGGCCGTGCTGGTGGCGGCGAATACCTACCAGCGCTTCATGCCGATGCTGATGACGGCGGCCGGCACCGTCAAGGCGGCCCGCGTGCTGATCATGGGCGTGGGCGTGGCAGGGCTGCAGGCGATCGCCACGGCCAAGCGCCTGGGCGCCGTCATCGAGGCGTCCGACGTGCGCCCGCCCGTCAAGGAACAAGTGGAGTCGCTGGGCGCCAAATTCCTCGACGTGCCTTTCCTCACCGATGAAGAAAAAGAGATCGCCAAGGGTTCGGGCGGCTATGCGCGCGCCATGCCGGCCGACTGGATGCGCCGCCAGGCTGAACTCGTGCACGAACGGGCGAAACTGGCCGACATCATCATCACCACCGCGCTGATTCCCGGCCGCGCCGCGCCCGTGCTGATTTCCGAAGAGACGGTGAAAGCCATGAAGCCGGGTTCCGTCATCGTCGACCTGGCCGTCGAGCAGGGCGGCAACTGCCCGCTGTCGGAGCTGGGCAAGACGGTGGTCAAGCACGGCGTCTACATCGTGGGCGAGCCGAACCTGGCGACCCTGGTGGCGGCCGACGCCTCGGCCCTGTATGCGCGCAACGTGCTGGACTTCTTGAAGCTCATCATCGACAAGGAAGATCAACTGCTGATCGACCGCGAGGATGAAATCATCAAGGCCAGCCTGGTTTGCGCAGGCAATGACATCCTCAGAAAATAACGCGGCGCCGGAGAGAACAACATCATGGAAATCAGTCACACCATCACCAACCTGATCATCTTCGTGCTGGCCATTTATGTCGGCTACCACGTCGTCTGGACCGTCACGCCGGCGCTGCATACGCCGCTGATGGCCGTTACCAATGCCATTTCCGCCATCATCATCGTCGGCGCCATGCTGGCGGCCGGCCTGACCGACGGCCCGCTGGCGCAAGTGGCCGGCACCCTGGCCGTGGCGCTGGCCGCCGTCAACGTGTTCGGCGGCTTCCTCGTCACGCAGCGCATGCTCGAGATGTTCCGTAAAAAAGAACCGAAGGCCAAGCAAGGAGCAAAAGAATGAGTCACGCCATGAGCTTCGTCACCATGAACCTGGTGACGATGATGTACCTGATCGCCTCGGTGTGCTTCATCCAGGCCCTGAAAGGCCTGTCGTCGCCATCGACGGCGCGCCGCGGCAATGCCTTCGGCATGAGCGGCATGGCCATTGCCGCCGTCACCACCGTGGCGCTGATCCTGAAACTGAAGGAACAGCAGACGGGCGGCATGGGCCTGACCCTCGTCATCATCGGCATCGTCACGGGCGGCGCCATCGGCGCCTACCTGGCGAAAACCGTGGAAATGACGAAGATGCCGGAACTGGTGGCGGCCATGCACTCGCTGATCGGCCTGGCGGCCGTCTGCATCGCCGTGGCCGCCGTGTCCGAACCGTGGGCCTTCAATATCGCCAAGCATGGCGAGGCGCTGCCCATCGGTAACCGCTTCGAGCTGTTCATCGGCACCTTCGTCGGCGCCATCACGTTCTCCGGTTCGGTGATCGCCTTCGGCAAGCTGTCGGGCAAATACAAGTTCCGCCTGTTCCAGGGCGCGCCCGTCAGTTTCAAGGGCCAGCACATGCTCAACCTCGTGCTGGCGCTGGTGATGGTGGGCCTGGGCCTGGCGTTCTGCTTCGCCGATGGCGTCGAGCCCGCATGGACGCCGTTCATCGTCATGACCCTGATCGCCTTTGCGCTGGGCGTGCTGATCATCATCCCCATCGGCGGCGCCGACATGCCGGTGGTGGTGTCGATGCTCAACAGCTACTCGGGCTGGGCCGCGGCCGGCATCGGCTTTTCGCTGAACAACTCGATGCTGATCATCGCCGGTTCGCTCGTGGGATCCTCTGGCGCGATCCTGTCGTACATCATGTGCAAGGCCATGAACCGCTCGTTCTTCAACGTCATCCTCGGCGGCTTCGGCGGTGATGCGCCGGCGGCCGGCGCGGCGGGCGCGCAGGAACAGCGCCCCGTGAAATCGGGTTCGGCCGACGATGCCGCCTTCATCATGAGCAATGCGGAAACCGTCATCATCGTGCCCGGCTACGGCCTGGCCGTGGCGCGCGCGCAGCACTCGCTCAAGGAACTGGTGGAAAAGCTCACGCACAAGGGCATCACCGTCAAATATGCGATCCACCCCGTGGCGGGGCGCATGCCGGGCCACATGAACGTGCTGCTGGCCGAGGCGGAAGTGCCGTACGACCAGGTCTTCGAGATGGAAGACATCAACGGCGAATTCGGCCAGACGGACGTGGTGCTGGTGCTGGGCGCGAACGATGTCGTCAACCCGGCGGCGAAAGACCCGAAATCGCCGATCGCCGGCATGCCTATCCTGGAAGCCTATAAAGCCAAGAGCATCATCGTCAACAAGCGTTCGATGGCGTCCGGCTATGCGGGCCTGGACAACGACCTGTTCTACCAGCCGAACACGATGATGGTGTTTGGCGATGCGAAGAAGGTGATCGAGGATATGCTCAAAGCCGTCGAATAAGGACGGCATGCAGCGACCGGACGGCCCGCCTTGCGCGGGCCGTTCTTATTCGGCTGCCACTACCTTGTTGCGTCCCTGGTGCTTGGCCGCATACAGGGCCTTGTCGGCATCGGACATGGCCGCGTCCAGGGTGGCGCCGGCCGTCAGGGAGGCCACGCCGATGCTGATGGTCACCTGCAGCTGGCCGCCATCGGGCAGGGGGGTGATGGCGGCGGCCACGGCGGCGCGGATGCGTTCGGCCACCCTATGCGCCTGCTGCAGGCCGGCGTCGGGGAACAGCAGGCCGAATTCCTCGCCGCCGAGGCGCGCCGCCACGTCGGTGATGCGTCCCGTGTCGCGCAGCGCCTGTGCCACCGTGCGCAGCACGGCGTCGCCCACGGCATGGCCGTAGCGGTCGTTGATCTTCTTGAAATGGTCGAGGTCGGCCACGCCCACGGTCAGGGCGGCGCCGCTGCGCGCCGCGCGCGCCATCGCCTGCTCGGCTTGCGCTTCATAGGCGCGCCGGTTCGGCAGCGACGTCAGCGCATCGTGCAGCGCCTGCTGTTCCAGCTGCGCCAGCAGGCTGGCGTTCTTTGCCGCCAGTTCGCGCCGTTCGCGCACGTCGAGCAGGAAGGCGCCGAAATAGCGGATGCCGTCGACCACGCCCAGGTCCATCGCCTTCATTTCGATGGGAATCATCTGCGTGTCGCGATGGCGGATGGCGAATTCGCGTATCTTGCCCAGCACGCTGGACGTGCGCGAGCTGCGGATGTAATTGATCACGTGATTGTCGTGCTGCGCGCCGACGGCGTCGGGCAGCAGGCCGTTCAGGGTCTGGCCCAGCAATTCCCCGCTCGCATAGCCGGACAGTGCCTGCATGGCGCCATTGATATAGCGGATGCGGCAAAGCTCATCAATGATGATGACGGCGTCGAGCGCGTCTTCCAGCAGGCGGGAAAAGAGCACTTCGGGAAGAGCGGCAGGCGGTGCTGCGGGCAATGCATCTGTCATGGAACGGTCGCCAAAAGCCAGGTGACAGCCATTGTCGCATCCGCCGGCCGTTTATTCCATGCCGGATATGTTCCCTGTTTCTTTTTCGCCCCAGCTCTTTCCTTATTGTCAATCCTTAGCGGCGGCCGTACATCATCAGTCCAGCCAGTGCCTTGCGTGCTGGGGGCAATGCATCCAGCAGACCCAGCGACAGGCCCAGCAAGCCTTGCGTGGGCGCGCTGCCCGTGAAGATGCGCGCCATGGTGTCGGTGACGCGCACGGCCAGTCCCCGGTCTGTCTGGCGCAGGCTGGCGTAGCGTTCCAGTCCGGCCGGGCTGCCGTCCTGCGCCAGCACGCGGGCGAGCACGGCGGCGTCGCGCAAGCCCAGGTTCAGGCCCTGTCCCGCCACCGGATGCAGGGTTTGCGCCGCATTGCCGATGGCGACCGTGCGCGCCGTGCCGTTCGCCTGCGCGTTCAAGCCCAGCGGATAGGCCAGGCGTGGCGTCGTGTGGGTAAAACGCCCCAGGCGGCTGCCGAAGGCGACGCCCAGGCGGGCCAGGAAGGCCGCGTCGTCCAGCGCCAGCAATTGCTCGGCGCGCGTGGGCGGCACGCACCACACGAGCGCATAACCGTCGTCCTGCGGCAGCAGCGCCAGCGGGCCTTCGTCGGTGAAGCGCTCATACGCGCGGTGGGCGATGGGGCTGCTTGTGCGTACATGGGCGATGATGGCGCTCTGGCCATAGTCGCGGCTGACGGCGCGTTCCGGCTGCTGGCCGAACAGGCCGCCCTCGGCCTGCACCAGCAGGCTGGCGCGCAAGCTCGACGCGGCGCCCGCCTGGTCGATCTGCACGCTGACGCCATCGGCGTCTTCCGCGCTGCCCGTCACCAGCGCCGGGCGCAGGCTGGCCACGCCCAGGCGCTCGCAGACGTCGGCCAGCGCGCTGACGACGGCGCCGTAACGGGCCACATAGCCGAGCGCCTCGACGCCATGCTCGCTGCGGTCCATCAGGCTGCGCCCGAACCGGCCGCGGCGCGAGACGTGGATTTGATGGATGGGCGTCGCTGCCACGGGCCAGGCGCCCGCTTCCTCGAGAATCTGGCGGCTGCCGTGCGACAGGGCGATGGTGCGCGGGTCGCGCCTCGCCTGTTCGATGGATTTGGCGTCGAGCAGGACGATGCCGGCGGCGCGGCTGCCCCGCTGCACGAGCAGGGCGGCCAGCGCCATGCCGACGGGGCCGGCGCCGCAGATGGCGAGATCGAAAGTGGGCGGTGTATGCATGCGGCGGCGTTAATCCTGTGACATCAGTTGTTCGATTTCAGCGACGCTCTTCGGCGCCGTGCTGAAGATTTCATGGCCTTGCGGCGTGACCAGCACGTCGTCCTCGATGCGGATGCCCGTATGCCAGAACTGCTCCGGCACACCCGCGCCGGGGCGCACATAGATGCCCGGTTCCACCGTCAGCACCATGCCCGCTTCGAGCGCGCGCCACGGCTTGCCGGGGGCATCCGTGTCGCGGTAGGCGCCCACGTCGTGCACGTCCATGCCCAGCCAGTGGCTGGTGCCGTGCATGTAGAAGGGCACATAGGCCTTGTCGGCGATGACGTCCTGCGCGCCGCCGCTTTTCTGCCGGTCCAGCAAACCCAGGTCCAGCATGCCCTGCGCCAGCACTTGCACTGCCGCTTCGTGGATGGCGCTGTGCGGCAGGCCGGGGCGCACCATGTCCAGCGACGCCTGCTGCGCCGCCAGCACCAGCTCGTACAGCGCCCGCTGCGGGCCGCTGAAACGGCCGTTGACGGGCCAGGTGCGCGTGATGTCCGAGGCGTAGCCATCGAGTTCGCAGCCGGCGTCGATCAATACCAGCTCGCCGTCTTGCAAGACCGCGTTGTTGGCGCTGTAATGCAGGATGCAGGCATTGCCGCCGCCGGCCACGATGGACGAGTACGCGGGGAACTGCGCGCCGCTGCGCCGGAATTCGTACAACAGCTCCGCTTCGAGCGCATATTCGTGCATGCCGGGACGCGTGGCGCGCATGGCGCGCACGTGGGCGGCGCTGGAAATGGCGGCCGCGCGGCGCATCAGGTTTTGTTCTTCCGTGTCTTTCAGCAGGCGCATGGCGTCGAGCATGCCATGGATGTCATGCGCGATGGCGGGCGCCGTGACGCCGCTGCGGGCCTTTTGCCGCACATTGTTTCGCCACACCTTGACCTGTGCATCGAGGCTGCCGCCCAGCGCATGGTAGATGGCGGGGGCGTCGGCCAGCAGGCGTGTCATTTCCACGTCGAGTTCCTCGATGGGGAAGGCGCTGTCAAAACCGAAGCTGGCGCGGGCCGCTTCGGGGCCGTGGCGGAAACCGTCCCAGATTTCGCGCTCCGTGTTCTTGGCGCGGCAAAACAGGATGGCGCGCGCGGGCGCCGTGGCGCTGGCGGCCACCAGGGCCACGGCGCTGTCGGGTTCCGTGAAACCGCTCAGGTAATAGAAATAGCTGTCGTGGCGATATGGATAATCGCAATCGCTGTTGCGCGGCACTTCGGGCGCCGTGGCGAGGATGGCGACGCTGCCCGGCAGCATCTGCGCCAGCAGCGCCGCGCGCCGTGCCGCGTAATTGGCCATCATGCCGCAGGCGCCTTCGCTGCCACGCCATTGAGCACATCGAGTTGCGCTGGCGTACCCACATTGGTCCACTCGCCGGTATAGACTTCACCGCCCACGCGGCCCTGGTCCGCATACCGGCGCAGCAAATCGCCGAGTTTGGCATGGCTGCCAGGCGTGATGCCGTCGAACATTTCAGGACGGTACACGCCGATATTGGCGAAGGTCCACCTGGTGTCGTCCGTATTGTTGATCGCGAACAAGGTCAGGCCGAAGTCGCCCTTCGGGTGGAAGTCGGGATTGGGCACCAGGTAGGCCCAGGCGATATCGCGCTGGTCGGCCGGGTACGGCGTGCCCAGCACGTCCTTGTCGGCCAGCACGTCGAGCACCTGCTTGAAATCGAAATACGGGCAATAGATGTCGCCGGAAATGGCGAGGAACGGTTCCTCTCCCAGCAGGTGGCGCGCCTGGGCGATGCCGCCCGCCGTTTCCAGCGGCGTGGTCTCGGGCGAATATGCGATGCGCGCGCCGTACGCGCTGCCGTCGCCCAGGGTTTCCTCGATCAGATGGCCCAGGTGCGAATGGTTGATGACGATGTCCGTGATGCCGGTGCGCACCAGATTCAGCACATGCCAGACGATCAGCGGACGGCCGCGCACTTTCAGCAGCGGTTTGGGACAGGTATCGGTAAGCGGACGCATCCGTTCACCGCGGCCTGCGGCAAAGATCATGGCTTTCATGGATAGTCTTTTCTGATTCGGTAAGTCGGCTGCGCGGTCAGGCCGCGCAGCGGGAAAGTGCCTAGAAGGTATAACCGACTTGCGGAGTCTTGTTTTCCAGGGCGTCCAATAAGCGCACCAGCGGCTTGAGTTCCGTGTAGCGGTTGGCCGTCTTGCGCACGTAGTCGAGCACGGTTGGCAGGTCGCCCATGTACAGATCCTTGCCGTCGCGGTAATTCAGGCGCGCGAACAGGCCGAGGATTTTCAGGTGGCGCTGCAGGGCCGTGAATTCGAAATCGCGGTAGAAGGCGTCGATGTCGGGATTGACCGGCAAGCCCAGCTGCTTGGCGCGCTGCCAGTAGCGGATCACCCAGTCGAGCACCAGTTCCTCGTCCCACTGGATATACGCGTCGCGCAGCAGCGAGGCGATGTCGTAGGTGACGGGGCCGAAGACGGCGTCCTGGAAGTCGAGGATGCCGGGATTGGGGAGGGAACCATCGTTGATGTGCATCAGATTGCGCGAATGGTAGTCGCGGTGCATGAATACTTGCTGCTGCGACAAGATGTTCGCCGTGATGGCTTCGAATACCTTGTCCAGCTGGTTTTGTTGCACATCCGTCAAGGTGGCGCCCAGGTGCTTGCCGATAAACCATTCCGGGAACAGATTCATTTCGCGCAGGATGAAGGCACGGTCGAATTCGGGCAAGACGTCCGGCTGGCTGGCCAGCTGGATTTTCATCAACGATTCCAGCGCTTCGGCGTACAGCACGCTGGCGTTGTCGTGGTTCAGGGCGTCGAGATACGTGGTCGTGCCCAGGTCAGAAAGCAGCAGGAAGCCCTGCTCCAGGTCTTGCGCGATGATGTCGGGCACGGACACGCCAGCACCTTTCAGCAAGCCGGCCACCTTGACAAAGGCGGGCACGTTTTCGCGTTCGGGCGGCGCATCCATGGCGATCAGTGTCTTTCCTGGCAATGTTGCATTGCCTGGCAGCACGTCGAGACGGTAGTAGCGGCGGAAGCTCGCATCGCTGGAAGCGGGGCGGGCGGAATCGGGTGAAACGAGGTTAAGCGGGGCCAACCAGGCTTTCAACAGGGTCAGGCGAGCGTCGGCGGAGGCCGGCGCGGCAGGGGAATTGGGGGTGAATGACATTAAGCGGCCTGTGGAATCGGGTTGATGGTGCGGAGGGTAGGAGAACCCCATTGCTGGAAGCTCTCCCCCCTAAGAACCGTGCGTGCGATTTTCACCGCACACGGCTCAAGCATAATAAAAGTCCCTATGCAGGGACCGGCTTCGCAACGTGTAAATCGTTTGCGTGCACATTTATATGGCAATTTGGGTGCAATAATACGCGATTTCCAAGGGCGTCGGAACCACCTGCCACACGGTGTTCTATGTGGTGGTCATGCCATCCGGTTTCCATGTTCATCTCATATCCACACAGAGCGCACAAGCCACGTTGGTCGAGGTAGAGCTTGGCCCACTCGCGCCGGTAAGACATGTTTTTCAACATGCGTTCCTGCCGAAGGGTTTCGCCGTACAGTTCCCATTGCGGATCGTAGGGGTGATAGCCGCCCTTGATCTTCGTGTGACGCTGAATCGCTGTACCTGGTAACGAGTACAGTTCCTTCATGGCCTTATTGCCATTCTTTGTGACAACGTCCGCTGCAAACATCCGATTTCCACTCTCGGTTGGGCGCCAGTATCGGTCGCGTATCCAACTGTCGGTTTTCTTCGGATGCCTGCGCATTGCCCAGCGACGAAGCCGCCAGTACAGCAGCGACTCCATCGTCGAAAACGCCTCCTTGGCAACGACAGGGCTGTGATATTGCGCCCAGCCCCGCAGCATGGGGTTCAGCAATCGAATGAGATTCTCCTGCTTCGCCCCGATGTTTTCGCTGATCGTCTTCCTCAGCTTTTCATAGAACGCTTTCATGTTCTTCTTACTTGGCTTGATGAGTAGTGTCCCGGAATATTTTCGGAAGTTCCACCCCAGGAAATCGAAGCCCTCATCGATGTGCACGATCTTGGTTTTGGCACTGGACAGTCGCAATCCTCTGACTGCAAGAAATGCTTCGATCCAAGGCCTGATTTCCGTCTCCAGCAATTCCTTCGATCCACTGGTAACGACAAAATCGTCCGCGTATCGCACGACACCGACTTTGAGCTTGCCTGCCTTTGACTTGCCGAATTTCGCACCGAGGTGCGCAATCAGTTCAGTCTCCAGCCCGTTCAACGTCCAATTCGCAAGGGCAGGGCTGATGATGCCGCCCTGTGGCGTTCCAGCTGTGGTTGCCATTAATTGCTTCCGGTCAATTACCCCGGATTTCAGCCATTTAGACAGGATCGACTTATCCATGAAGACATTGTCGACCAGCCATTGATGGTTGATATTGTCGAAAAAACCTTCGATATCCGCATCCAACACCCAGGTTGCCGAGACTTTCCGGCAGGTCTGGAGAAAAATTTGCGACATCGCATCGGCCGTTGAGCGATTTTTGCGAAACCCGTATGAGTTGGGATCACTCAGCGTTTCCAAGACCGGATCCAAGGCCAGCAGGTGAAGCGCCTGCATCGCCCGGTCCCGCATGGTAGGGATGCCCAGTGGGCGCATCTTTCCATTTGACTTGGGAATAAAGACCCTCCGTAATGGCAGGGGCCGATAGCCTTGTTTCTTCAACTGCGCAATGGCAGCGAACTTCTGCGTTGCTGAGTCCCACAACTGCTGGTCCACGCCTGCGGTTCGTTTGCCTTGATTCTCTGTCACTCGTTTGACTGCCAGCGCCTTCGCGCTGAACGAGTGGGTTAGCCACCTTTGCAGCGCTTTCGCCCTGCGCCAGTCGCCTTCCTGTGTAGCCTTCGTTAATCGATGCTGCATGGCTCTCACGTTGCGTTGTACGAGCCGCCAGTTGATGGCGACCCATTCGGTTGGCACGTGCGAGGACGCAGAACCGGCAAGACTGCTGGCGGTTACTTTCATGCTGAACCTCGTGTAGTTGCTCCGACGAGACACAGCGCATCCCCGAAGGGTGAGCTGCATCCCTTCGGGGCGGTTGAAAATGATGACTGCCTGGAGCCAGTACAGTCGTATGACGACTATTACACCAGATGGAAGTGGGCACCCTTTCAGGCCGGGACAAATCTTGAATCCCTATCCGGACCATTACAGCCCGGCATTCGCTTTCTCCATCCTCCTCTACCCGCTGCCCCAAGGGCGTGCCTTGCGGTTTGCTTGCCGCTATCTCGGTTCTTTGATCGAGCGGCAGGGAATCGGGCTTACCACGTTCCCAACGATATCGACGCGACAGCTACATCGCGACTGGCTGTTTAGGGCCCATCTTTCCCCCGGTGGCTGAATGACGACGTATCCCCAGAATCCACGGAGATAGCCAGCCACGTACCGTTTGGTTTAGGCCTGTCAGCAGCTTTTGCCTATTAATATTTACGAGGGTTCAAACGATGGTTCACATAACATTGCCCTTGCAGCACTCACCTAGCCCCTGGACCGCATCGCTGCTCGCAGTCTCCAGCCAAGCGTTCGCACGCCGGGCTGCCGAAAAAGAATGGGGGTACGTTGTCCCTGAGGCTTTGCACCCCGCCGTTACCGGCGACGCACACTCAAGTAGGTGACAGATGGTCGTACATCCGGTCATGGCAGCAGTTGCAACACTGAAGCATGACAAGATATCGAAGAGTTTCACTCGGGTATGACTCGGCTGAGAGAAAACCGAGTCTTGCAGAAAACTGTTGAAATATAGAAAATTGTAAGCAAATGTAAAATATCTACAAGCTTTGCAAATAAACTACAGTTTCAATGTTTTGTGTAATCAAAAACAGGCAAAGGGATAGCTACTCGCCGGTGATGCGGCGGGCGTATAAGACTGACAAGCCACGTTCTCGCAGCGTGTCTTGTCTTGCCAAGAATGGGTACTCCGGGGAGCCCCTCACTGTTTTATCACTGGTAAACCAGTGATTTGCCTGCGCAGTTCCTGCGCTGCTAGTCGTTACTGCCACGTTGCGACCGGGGCCAGCTACCCGAGCTTTAAGGCGTGTCGCACAGATTCCCATATAATAAGGGATTCAAATCAAAAAATCGCCTGTCATGGTGCTTGCCCCTTCCAATTCATGAGCTGGTTTTCGGCCTCCCCCCCTTCGCAGCGCTGGGCTTTCGCCATCAGCGCGCTCGTCGCCGCCACGACGGTGCCTGTCCACGCCCAGAAAGCACCGCGTCCGGTGCATGTGGAAGATCCCGACGCGCCCACCGTCATGACGGCGAACAGCATGAACGGTCGCCCCGAAAGGGAGGTCAATCTCGACCAGAATGTCGTGATTGAGCGCGGAAAAACCACAAAAATGACGGCCGATACAGCTTGTTACAAACAAGTTGAAGATCAGTTCGACGCCGAGGGCCATATCAAGATGTGGCGTTTCGGCGATTACTACACGGGCGACGTCTTGAAGCTGAACATGGATACCGGCAAGGGTTTCCTGCTCAACCCGACGTACCGCTTCGCAGTGGGCGGCGGCCAGGGCAAGGCCGAGCGCGTCGACTTCATCAATCCCGACGAAGCCAATGTCATCGACGGCACGTACAGCACTTGCGAAGGGCCGAATCCGGACTGGTACCTGAAATCGAGCACCTTGAACCTCGATACGGGCCGCGACGTGGGCACCGGCAGCAAGACCATCATCTATTTCAAGGACGTGCCGATCCTGGGCACGCCCGGTATCTCGTTCTCGCTGTCGGGCGCGCGCCGCTCGGGCTGGCTGGCGCCCACGCCGGGCTTTGCCTCGAAGAACGGTTTCGAGTTGCTGATGCCGTACTACGTGAACATCGCACCGAACCGCGACCTGACGCTGTTCCCCCGCTACATCCAGCGGCGCGGCATCCAGCTCGGTGCGACGGGCCGCTACATGGGCGAGACGGATGCCGGCCTGTACCAGGGCGAAACGTCGTTTGAGTTCTTGCCTAACGACAAGCAGACCAAGACCAACCGCTACATGATCAAGTCCAAGCATGAGCAGGTGCTGGCCAAGGGCTGGAGTTACAGCTGGGACTTGCGCGAGGCGTCCGACAATAATTACCCGAACGATTTTTCGAAAACCGTTGCCACCGCCACCGAGCGCCAGTTGCTGCGCGAATTGCGCACCGATTACCGCACCGAGGACTGGAGCCTGACGGCGCGCGTGCAGAATTACCAGGTGCTGCAGGATCCCGATCCCAACGTGGTCGTGCCGCGCCCGTATGACCGCTTGCCGGCGGTGAACTTCCACGCTGGCAAATACGACGTCTGGGGCGGCTTCGACTGGACCTTCGACGCGGAAGCGACGCGCTTCGCGCATCCGACCCTGGTGCAAGGCTCGCGCCTCGTGGCCGTGCCGCAGGTGAGTTTTCCCATCATGCGCCCTGGCTACTTCATCACGCCCAAGCTGATGCTCAATGCCAGCGCGTATCAGCTCGACAATGACGCCCGGACCAAGGCGCTGCTGTTCAAGACGACCTCGTTTACGCGCGCCGTGCCGACGCTCTCGGTCGACAGCGGCCTGGTGTTTGAACGCGACACGAATCTGTTCGGCGCCAAGGGCGGCACGCAAACCCTGGAGCCGCGCCTGTTCTATGTCTACACGCCGTACCGCGACCAGTCGCAGTTTCCGAACTTCGATACGGCCGAGGGCACGTTCAACCTGACGCAGATCTTCACGGAAAACCGTTTTGTCGGCAGCGACCGTATCGGTGACGCCAACCAGGTCACGGCCGCCGTCGTCTCGCGCTTCCTGCAGTCGGACGGCACGGAGCGCATGCGCCTGACCTTCGGCCAGCGTTTCTATTTTGCCGATCAGCGCGTGCAGCTCAATTCGACGACGCCCGTCAACCAGTCGCGTTCGGATATCCTGCTGGCGGCGACGGGCCGCGTGTCCGAGACTTGGACCGCCGACAGTCTGGTGCAGTACAATCCCAGCGATCGCAGGCTGATGAGCTACAACTACACCTTGCAATATCAGCCCGGTGCCAAGAAAGTATTGAATTTCAGTAACCGTTTTCAGCGTGATGTCCTGCGCAACGCGGAAGTATCGACGCAATGGCCGTTGACGGACCGCTTGTATGGCGTGGGCCGCATCAGTTACTCCATCAAGGATCGCAGCATGCTGGAAAGCCTGGTCGGCCTGGAATACAAGGGCGACTGCTGGGTGTTCCGCATGGGAGCGCAGCGTTTCGTGACGACGACCAAGACTGTCTCGACGCCGATCTTCTTCCAGCTGGAATTGACGGGCTTGTCGAATGGCCTGGGCCTGGGCGCGAATGGCCTGGAAACTTTTACAAAAACCATCCCTGGTTACCAGACATTGAGCCAGCCACTCCGTTAAGATAGGCACCGTTGCCGCCGCCGGTGTTCCCGGCGCTGGCACAAACCGGTTTTTTTATTCACCCGAACTCATGAGCGCTCTACACATTATGCGTAATGCCAGTATGCACCAACTCAAAATTGCAACGGTTTTGTTGTGCGCCATTTCCGGCGCCACGACCAGTAGTGTCTGGGCGCAACAGGCTGCGCCAGCTCCTGCGGCCAAGCCCGCTGCCGCCGCCACAGCACCGGTCAAGGGCTTCACGCCACCCGCGTCGAGCAGTGGCCAGACCATCGATTCCATCGCCGTCGTCGTCAATGACGATGTGATCACGCGCAATGAAGTGGCGGCCCGCATCAAGAGCGTGGAGCAGCGCATGAAGGCGCAGAACATCCCGCTTCCCGACCCTGCCGACCTGCGCCGTCAATTGCTCGAACGTATGATCGTCGAGCGTGCGCAAATGCAGCTGGCCAAGGAAATGGGCGTGCGCGTGGATGACCTGACCCTGGACCGCGCGATAGGCCGTATTGCTGAACAGCAAAAGATGACGGTGCAAGAACTGCGCAACCAGATGGAAAAAGAAGGCACGCCGTTTGCGACCTTCCGCGAAGAAATCCGCGATGAAATCATCATGCAGCGCCTGCGCGAGCACGAAGTCGACGCCAAGATCCAGATTTCCGATTCCGAAGTGGATAACTTCCTGGAAGCGGAAAAAGCGGCGGCCAGCGAACAGGTCGAGATGAACCTGGCGCAGATTCTCGTGCGCATTCCGGAAAACTCCAGCCCCGAACAGATCGCCGCCCGCCGCGCGCGCGCCGAAGAAGTCAGCCGCCAGCTGCGCACGGGCGCCGATTTCGCCAAGATGGCCGCCACCTATTCCGACGCCAGCGATGCGCTGAGCGGCGGCGATATCGGCTGGCGCCAGAGCGACCGTCTGCCACCCCTGTTTACGGAGCAATTGCTGAAATTGAAGCCGGGCCAGATCACGCCCATCATCAAGAGCAACACGGGCTTCCATATCCTGAAACTGGTGGACCGCCGCAGCGCCGCCGAGGCGCAAGCCGTCGCCGCCGTGCAGCAGACGCATGCCCGCCACATCCTGCTGAAAGTGACGCCGACCCTGTCGGCGGCCGAAGCCAAGCGTAAATTGCTGGAACTGAAAGAGCGTCTCGATAACAAGGCCGCCAAGTTCGAAGACCTGGCCCGCTTGTTCTCGAACGACGGTTCCGCTGCCAAGGGCGGCGACCTGGGCTGGCTGTATCCGGGCGACACCGTGCCGGAATTCGAGACGGCGATGAATGCGCTGAAACCGGGCGAGGTGAGCCAGCCGATCGAATCGAGCTTTGGCTTCCACCTGATCGAAGTGCTGGAACGCAAGAGCGACGACGTATCGAAAGAGAAGCAGCGCGCCGCCGCCCGCAATGCCTTGCGCGAACGCAAGCTGGAAGAAGCGACGGAAAACTGGGCGCGCGAAGTGCGCGACCGTGCTTACGTCGAATTCCGCGCGGACGACCAGTAATGCCGCTGATTGATTGCGCATGAGTAATTTGCCCCTTGCACGCCGCCCGGCCATCGCCATTACCTGTGGCGAACCGGCCGGTGTCGGCCCGGAAATTTCAATCCGCGCCGCCTGGGCCATGCGCGATGACGTCAACTGCATCCTGCTGGGCGACGCCGCCTTCCTGGCGCTGACGGCCAGCCTGATCGATCCGGACATCCGCCTGGCGGCATTGTCGCTGCAAGCCGTGCGCAACAGCGGCTTGCCCCAGTTCGGCCCCGGCCGCCTGGCCGTGATCGATATTCCCACCGTGAACAACGTCATCCCCGGCGAGCTGGACAAGGAAAACGGGCGCTCCGTGCTCGCCACCCTGGACGCGGCCGTGGAAGGCATCGAAGCGGGCTGGTTTGGCGCCATGGTCACGGCGCCCTTGCAAAAAAGCACGATCAATGACGTCGGCGTGGCCTTTTCCGGTCATACGGAATACCTGGCAGAAAAAACCGGCACGCCGCAAGTCGTGATGATGCTGGCCGGCGAACCCGGCCATGGGGAGCCGACCTTGCGCGTGGCGCTGGCGACCACGCATCTGCCCTTGAAGGACGTGTCCGCCGCCATCACCATGGACAGCCTGGCCGTCACCCTCGACATCCTCCAGGCGGACCTGCAACAGAAATTCGGCATCGCCGCGCCGCGCATCCTCGTTACCGGCCTGAACCCGCACGCGGGCGAGGGGGGTTACCTGGGCCGCGAGGAAATCGATGTCATCGGCCCGGCGATTGCCGCAGCGCAAGCGCGCGGCATCGATGCGCGCGGACCGTATCCGGCCGACACCCTGTTCCAGCAAAAATACCTGGCCGATGCCGACTGCGTACTGGCCATGTACCACGACCAGGGCTTGCCCGTGCTGAAATACGCGACCTTCGGGCGCGGCATCAATATCACCCTGGGCTTGCCACTGATACGCACCTCGGTCGACCACGGCACGGCGCTGGACCTGGCCGCGCAAGGGCTGGGCCTGGCTGATTGCCACAGCATGGAGCAAGCCTTGCAAACGGCGCTCGACATGCTGCGCGCCAGCAGCCCGACCAGAGCATAGCGCGTAGGTCGGGTTAGCCGGCACGGCGTAACCCGACGCTGCATGCCCAACCGATCCCGCCGGCCTGTGCCGGCTTTACCGCATTGATAGAAAACACATTATGAAACACGTTGCCCGCAAACGCTTTGGCCAGAACTTCCTGCATGACCGCTTCGTCCTCGACGACATCACGGCCGCCATCGGGCCGCAAGCGGACGATGCCATGGTCGAGATCGGCCCCGGCTTGGGCGCCATGACGGAGCAGCTGCTGCGTCACCTGAAACAGATGCACGTGGTGGAACTGGACCGCGACCTGATCGTGCGCCTGGAAAAAACGTTCAATCCGGCCAAGCTGACCATCCACTCGGGCGACGCGCTGAAATTCGATTTCGCGCAAATCCCCGTGCCGGCCGGTCAGAAGCTGCGCATCGTGGGCAATTTGCCGTACAACATTTCCAGCCCGCTGCTGTTCCATCTGGCGGACTTCGCGCCGCTGGTGCAGGACCAGCATTTCATGCTGCAAAAGGAAGTGGTCGAACGCATGGTGGCCGAGCCGGGCAGCAAGGCGTATGGCCGCCTGTCCGTGATGCTGCAGTGGCGCTACAAAATGTCGCTGCTGTTCATCGTGCCGCCGACGGCCTTCGATCCGCCGCCCAAAGTGGAGTCGGCCATCGTGCGCATGATCCCCGTGGCCGAGCGCCTGGCGTGCGACCAGGAAACCCTGGAAGCCGTCGTCATGAAGGCCTTCTCGCAGCGTCGCAAGGTGATCCGCAATTGCCTGGCCGGGATGTTTACGGAAGAGCAGATCAAGTCGGCCGGCATCGACCCGACCCTGCGTCCGGAAACTGTGGGGCTGGAGCAGTATGTAGCCCTGGCGAATTTGCTCAAAGCACCGCAGTAATCGCAAGGGCTGGGGTCAGACCCTCTCCACCACCAGCGTCTGAGCAGGCGCCGACGTGAGCGGGGGTCTGACCCCGGCAGTGCTGGCTTAACTTAAAACCACTGGTCGACCTGCTGCAAATCCTGCCGCAGCGCTGAAAAACAGTCGTCCACATGGTGGTTGCGGCTGATTTCATTGCGCCGCATCAGGGCGATCTTGCGCTTGCACGTGGGCTGGCGCAGCGGCGCCACGTGCAGGTCCTCGTCGTTGAGGAAGGTCGTGTACAAGCTGGGCATGATGCCCACGGCGATGCCGGCGCGCACCACGCCGTACAGCGATTCGCTATGTATCATCTGGTACAGGCTCGACGGGCTCAAGCCATGCTGGCGCAGCGCGCTCGAGGCGAACTCCCAGATGCTGCCCTTGGTAAACACGACGATTTCCTGGCCCGCCAGCTGGTCCCAGCGCACTTCCTTGAGCGGCGCCAGCGCATGGCGTCCCGCCGTCACCAGCACCAGCTCGTCTTCGAACAGGCCCACGCTTTCCAGCGAGACGGAACCGGGCACTTCGATGCCCACGCAAAAGTCCAGCTGGCCCGAATGCAGGGCGTGCAGCAAGCCGTCGTTGGGCATGTCCGACAGGACGATTTCCACTTCATCACCATGCTGCTCGCAGTAGCGGGCCACGACGACGGCCGTCATCGCCATGGCCGACGGGATGGCGCCGATGCGGATGCGGTGCCGGCCGCTGCCGATGGCGCGCTGGATATCGGCAAAGGTATTGCTTGCCGTATTCAATAAATGCGTGGCGTAGTCGAGCGCCAGTTTTCCCTCGCGCGTCAGTTCCAGCTGGTGGGTTGTGCGGTTAAACAACTTTTTTCCCAGCTGATTTTCCAGCAGCTTGATCGATGCGCTCAGGGCCGGCTGGGTCACGCACAATTCCTGTGCAGCCTTGCTGAAGCTGTTTACCCGGGCGAGGGTGGCAAACGCTTGCAAATGTCGTAAGGAAATCTTCTTGCTCAGTTCATGCATGGCTTTGTTTATCAAAAAAAGTAATGGATTTATAAAAATAAACAAATTTTCTTATCCTGCAATTTACCATATTCTGGACTGGTCTTGACTTGTCTTGAAGGCAACAATCTTCAGAGAAGCGCTTGCCAGGCGGCGCCGGTACTCGCGGCAGCGGGCCATGCAAGGGACGCATCAATACAATAATTCCAAAAAAACTCAGGGTTTATTCTTTTTTTTAGGGTGGCGGCGATGAACAAATGGATGACGGGAACGATGGTGGTGGGGGGCTTGCTGGCGGCGCACGGCGTGGCGCAGGCGCAAAGCAGCGTGCAAGTGTATGGCTTGCTGTCGGCCGGTATCGGCTATGTATCGGATGAAGGCAAGGGCAGCCGCACGCATGCGCTGAGCGGCACGAATCAGAATCCCCGCATCGGCTTCCGCGGCCAGGAAGATCTGGGCGACGGCACCAAGGCCGTCTTCGTGCTGGAAAACGGTTTTAACGTCATGACGGGCACGGCCTCGCAAAGCGGCCGTCTGTTCGGCCGCCAGTCGTATGTGGGTCTGTCCAGCAACGACAAGGGCACCCTGACCTTGGGCCGCCAGTACGAAGCCGTCAAGGATCTGCTGGGCCCGGTGGTCATCGCCAGTAACGGCGTGCACATCGGCGACAACGACAATGGCTACAACAACCTGCGCGTGCAAAATGCCGTCAAGTATGTCAGCCCGAACATCAGCAATCTGTCGTTTACGGGCTTGTACGGCTTCAGCGAAAATCCGGAAGACTCGAACCGCAACCGCGTCTACAGCATGGGCGCCGGCTACAAGGTCGACGCCTTCAGCTGGGCCGTCGCCTACACCAAGATGGATCGCCCGAACAGCCCGGACGCGCCGAATGGCGCCATCGGCAATGACTACGCCAGCTCTCTGTTGATCTTCAACAAGAGCGCCGTCAAGGGCGCCGGCGTGGACAGCCAGGCCATTGCCGGCACGGGAGGCTTTTATAATGTGGGCAAGACCAAGTTTGGCGCGCTGTACACCAACGTGCGCTACCACTACCTGGATCAAAGCAATCTGACCTTGCAAAACGTGGACCTGAACGTGAACCACAAGCTGACGGAAGCGTTGAACCTGGGCGCCTCGTATTTCTATACCACCGGTAAATACGACGTGATCAACAAGACGCCGAAATGGCATCAGGTCAACTTCCAGGCCGATTACTTCCTGTCCAAGCGCACCGATGTCGCCATCACCTGGAGCTACCAGAAAGCGGCGGGTGACGCGACGTTCGCCCGCGTGTTCGGCTTCGGCGCCTCGGGCGGCAAGACGCAAAGTGTCCTGATCGCCGGCATGCGGCATTATTTCTGACTCTGATTCATCTTTACAGGCGCTGCCCCCCAGCGCCGCCCCCTGAAAGGAAGCATCTTGAAAAAGCACCTCATGTTGGCGTTGAGCCTAGGCTTGCTGGCCAACGCCGCCCACGCGGAAAAACGCGAGCTGGTCATTTCGGCCTATCCGATCGCCCAGCCCTTGTTCATGAAGTATGTGTACGAGCCGTTCAAGGCCAAATGCGGGTGCGATATCAAGGTGGAAACGGGGAATAACGCGGACCGCATCGCCAAGCTGGTGGTGCATGCCAAGAACCCGGTGATCGACCTGGTGCTGCTGTCCGATTCCGGCATGCTGGAAGCGGCGCAAAAGGGCGTCATCCAGCCCATGGATTACTCCAAGCTGAGCAATTACAAAGCCCTGTACGACGTGGCGAAAAACCCCATCGGCGGCAACTACGCCGTCGGCTACACCCTGTACTCGGTGGGCCTGGTGTACCGCAGCGACAAGATTGCCCCGCTGACGTCGTGGAAGGACCTGTGGCGCCCCGAACTGAAGGGCCGCGTGGCCTTCCCCGACGTGAGCACCACGCAGGGGCCGTTGATGCTGCGCATGGCCGATGCGGCCTGGGGCGGCAAGACGGACGACTACGCCACGGGCTTTGCGAAGATCGTCGGCATGAAGGGCAACGTCGTCACGTTCTCGAAGAACAGCGCGCAGCTGGCGGCATTGTTCGCCCAGGATGAAATCTGGGCCGCGCCCGTGGCGCGCTTTACGTGGTCGCAAATGCTCAAGACGGGCCTGCCCCTGAAGTGGAGCATCCCGGCCGAAGGCCAGGCGGCCGGCATGAACGTGATGGGCATCGTCGCCGGTTCGAAGAACGCGGACCTGGCCTACCAGCTGATGGATTTCTGGCTGTCCAAGGAAGTGCAGACGCAACTGGCGACCAACCTGGTCGACTCGCCCGTCAACAAGGACGTGCGCCTGTCCGTGGCCGCCGCGCAATTCAATACCTATGGCGCCGACCAGATCAATTCGCTGAAATTCGTCAAGCCGGAAACCATCATCAAGCAGCGCAGCAACTGGATGACGCAGTGGAACAAGGCCATGAGCAAATAGTGGTGACGAGGAGAGAACACCATGTTTGCTGATCCAAAAAAGCGCCTGGGACTGCTGCTGGTCCTGCCGGCGCTGATCTTTATCGTCGTCTGCTTCCTGCTGCCCGTGCTGGCCTTGCTGGTCGACGCCTTCCGCGTCGGCGACGGCATGCAGTGGGGCGTCGACCGCTTCATCGACTTCTTCTCGCAGGAATTCAACCGCACCATTTTCTGGCGCACCCTGCGCATCGCCGCGCTGGTGACCCTGGCGGCCATCCTCCTCGGCTACCCGGCCGCGCAAGCCGTGGCGCGCGTGTCGCCGAAGTGGCGCGGACTGGTGGTGGGCATGATGATATTGCCGCTGATGGTCTCGCCGATCGCGCGCACCTACGCCTGGATCGTGTTGCTGGGGCGCAATGGCGCCCTCAACGCGGCGCTCGTCAACATGGGTTTCACGGAGGAGCCGCTGCGTTTGCTGTTCAGCGAGTTCGCCGTCTTTGTCGGCCTGCTGCAATTGCTGCTGCCATTGATGCTGATGTCCTTGGCGGGCGCGCTGGAAAACCTGCCGCGCGACGTGGAACCGGCCGCCGCCACCCTGGGCGCCAATCCATGGCAAGTGTTTTGCAAGGTCACCCTGCCGCTGACGCAGGAAGGCCTGGTTGTCGGCGGCACCCTGGTCTTTACGGGCTGCGTGACGGCCTATGTGACGCCGGCCCTGCTGGGCGGCACCAAGGTGCTGATGCTGGAAACGCTGCTGTACCAGAAGGTCAGCGTGGAGAGCGACTTTGGCGCGGCGAATGTGATCGCCGTCATCCTCGTCTGCATGACCCTGCTGGTCAACGCCGGCCTTAAACGTATTTCCTCGAGCCGGAGCTCCGTATGAAAGAAAGCTTGTTTTCGCGCGCCGTCCTGTGGCTGGTGTTCCTGTTCCTGCTGGGGCCTTTCGCCATCGTCGTATTGGCCGGCTTTTCCGGCGGCGAGACGCTGGCCTTTCCGCCCGAGTCCTACTCGCTGCGCTGGATCATCGAAGTGTGGTCGGCGCCCGAGTTCCGCCGTGCCTTCCAGACCAGCCTGGAAATCGGCCTGATCGCCACCGTCATCGCGCTGCTGCTGGGCATCCCCGTCGCGTATGCGTTTTCGCGCATGCCGCCACCGGGCATCGGGGCCATCCGCCAGGTGCTGACGTCGCCGCTGATCATTCCCGCCATCCTCGTCGGCCTGGGCTTGCTGCACCACCTGGTCCTGACGATCAACGCGCCCGTCTACGTGGGCCTGCTGATCGGCCATATCGCGTTGTTGATACCGTATTCGGTGCGCGTGGTGTACGCCAGCCTGGTCAACCTGCGCGTGGATATCGAGGATGCCGCGATCACCTTGGGCGCGTCGCGCCTGCGGGCCTTCTTCATGATCGTGCTGCCGAATATCCGCAACGCCGTGATCGCCGCCTTCTTCCTTGCCTTTGTCACTTCGTTCAACCAGGTGCCCGTCTCGCTGTTCCTCACGGGCCCCGGCATCAGCACCTTGCCGATCGAGATGCTGGGCCATATGGAAAACAGCTTCGATCCGTCGATCGCTGCCCTGTCGACCTTGCTGGTCTTGTTCACCATGGCCTTCGTGATGGTGACCGAGAAGGTGCTGGGCATTTCTAAATACATGTAAGAGGCAACACACCATGAGTTATCTGGAACTGCACAAGCTGAACCTCGGCTACGCCAAGAACACGACGTCCGTGAAAGACCTGGACCTGCACGTCGAGCAGGGCGAACTGATTTCCCTGCTGGGCCCCAGCGGCTGCGGCAAGACCACCACCATGCGCGCGATTGCCGGCCTGATGCCGCTGCAGTCGGGCCGCATCATTCTGGACGGCCGCGAGATCGGCAAGCTGGCGCCGAATAAACGCAATATCGGCATGGTGTTCCAGTCGTATGCGCTGTTCCCGCACCTGAACGTGTACGACAACATCGCCTTTGGCCTGCGCCTGCGCAAGGTCGCGCCGGCCCTGCTGAAAACGAAAGTGGAAGCCGTGATCGCCGCCGTGGGCCTGACCGGTTTCGAGACGCGCTTGCCGGCGCAGATGTCGGGCGGCCAGCAGCAGCGCGTGGCGCTGGCGCGCGCCATCGTCGTCGAACCGGCCCTGCTGCTGCTCGATGAACCGCTGTCGAACCTGGACGCCAAGCTGCGCGTGCAGATGCGCGCCGAGCTGCGCCGCATCCAGCGCGAACTGGGCATCACCATGCTGTACGTGACGCATGACCAGGAAGAGGCGCTGGCCCTGTCCGACCGCATCGTCGTCATGAACGGCGGGCGCATCGAGCAACTGGCCGCGCCGGAAGCCGTGTTCAACACGCCGTCGACGCGCTTCGTTGCCAACTTCATGGGTTTTGAAAACCTGTTCGATTACCGCGACGGCGCGCTGCACCACGCTGGCGCCAGCCTGCCGTATACGTCTCCCGTCGCCGCTGGCACCACGGTGCTGGGCTGGCGTCCGGACAAGGTGCGCGTCTGCGCATCGGATGACGTTGCAGGCCAATACCCGGGCACCGTGCTGGCACGCGGCTTCCTGGGCGACACCGTTGAATACCTGCTGCAAACGCCGCTGGGCCAGGTCAAGGGCATTTGCGCGGCCGGCGGCGCCGCCTGGCGCGAAGGCACGGCCGTCTCCTTCGTGCTGCCGGCCGACAGCGCCCTGTGGCTGGGTGCCTAACCTCGTTTGGAACCATCATGGACAAACCCTTGAAAAAAATCTGGCTCGATACCGATCCCGGTTTCGACGACTGGCTGACGATGCTGCTCCTGGGCAGCAATCCCGATATCGAGTGGCTGGGCGTGAGCGTGGTGGCGGGCAATGCGCCCGTCGCCATCACCTACGACAACGCCTTGCGCATCAAGGCCCATGACGGCTTGACGGTACCGATCTACCGCGGGTGCGAAGAGCCGCTGGCCGGCGTCATCGAAACGGCGCAGCGCATCCTCGGCGACAGCGGCATGCCGACGACGGGCGAGATCCTGCCGCCCGGCGCGGCTACGGACGCTGCCGGCCACGCCGTCGACGCGCTGATCGCCGCCGTGCGCAAGCATCCCGGCCAGATCACCATCATGGCGATTGCGCCGATGACGAACCTGGCGACCGCCTTGAGCCGCGCGCCCGACATCGCCGAAAAAATCGTCGAAATCATTTTGATGGGTGGCTCCACCGACCAGGGCAACCACACGGCGGCGGCCGAATTCAATGTCTATGCGGACCCGGAAGCGGCCGCCCAGGTGTTCAAGGCCGGCATCCCGCTGCGCATGTTCGGCTTGAACCTGTGCCGCCAGCTCTTGGTGACGAATGCGGAAGTGCGGCAGCTGCGCGCCATCGGCACGCCGCGCGCGCAGCGTCTGGCCGGCTACCTGGAAGCGTATGTGCGCATCCGCAGTGCCGACGGTTCCGTGCCCATGCCCATGTACGACCCCGTCGTGGCGCTGTACCTGGAAGCGCCGCAGCTGTTCCAGTTCCAGAGCGCCCACGTGGCCATCGAATTGACGGGCGAACTGACGCGCGGCATGACGGTGTGCGAGTTCCGCGTGCCGCGCCGCGCCGCCATCAACACGCAGGTGGCGATGCTGGCCGACGGGCCGGCCGCCATCGCGTTGCTGATGCAGCGCCTGACCGGCATTCTCGCCTGATCCACTCCATTACGAAACGAGCTTCATGTCTAATTCCCCCCTGAGCATCGAACAGTTTTTACGCGCCATGCCGAAAGTGGAGCTGCATTGCCATTTGTTCGGCACGGTGCGCCAGGCAACCTTCCGCGCGCTGGCCGCCAAGACGGGCAATGTCGTCACGCCTGAGGAAATCGACGCGTTCTATACGCGCGGCGACAAGCCCGTCGGCGTGCTGCGCGTGTTGCGCGCGCTCGACGCGCACCTGATCGTCTCGCCGACCGATCTGTATTGCCTGGCCTACGAATATCTGGAAGACGCGCATGGCCACGGCGTGCGCTATGCTGAGTTTTTCTGGAACCCGACCGGCACCGTGCGCGTGTCGGGCATCCGTTACGAATCGGCGCAAGACGCCATCGTGGCCGCCATCCGCGACGCGCAGCGCGACTTCGGCGTGATCGGCCGTTTGATCCCCAGCATCGACCGTGAAGCCAGTCCTGCCGAAGCCGTGCAGATGGTGGAGTGGATGAAGGCCTACCGCGCGCCGGAAGTCATCGGCATCGGCATCGACTACCGCGAAAACGACCGCCCGCCGGAACTGTTCATCGACGCCTACCGCGCCGCGCGCGCCGCCGGTTTCAAATGCACGGCGCATGCGGGCGAATTCGGCATGCCGTGGATGAACGTGGAGACGGCGATAGACGAATTGAAGGTGGACCGGGTCGACCATGGCTATACGATCGTCGACAATCCGGAACTGGCGCAGCGCTGCGTGGAGCGCGGTCTCGTATTTACCGTGGTGCCGACCAATTCGTATTACTTGCGCACCCTGGCGCCCGAGCGCTGGGCGCTTGATCACCCGATCCGCGCCATGGCCAAGCTGGGCCTGAAACTGCATCCGAACACGGACGATCCGACCCTGCACCACGTGACGCCGACGGGCGCCTGGATGATGATGCGCGAATTCGGCTTTGGCCTCGACGACATGCGCGGCTTCATGTTGAATGGCCTGGACGCGGCCTGGATAGACGAGTCCACGCGGCGCGACTGGCGCGTGGAGTTTGCGCGCGAATTCGACGCGCTGCGCGCCCGGGTCGCCGAATAAATCAGGCTGACGCTGGCGGCGGCGCCAGCAGCGACGGAAACGCCCGCTGCGGGCAGCTTTGGCGCTCGCACACCTTGCAGCCCGTGCCGATCGGCGTGGCGCTGGAAGGATCGTGCAGATCGAGTCCCTTTGAATAGATCAGCCGGTGCGCCTGCGAGATGTCGCAGCCCAGCGCCACGGCAAACGTCTTGCCCGGTGCGCGAAAGCCCGGCGACGCCGTGCTGACCTGGCGCGCGATCCACAGATAGGTGCAGCCGTCCGGCATGCTGGCCACTTGCGTGAGCACCTGGCCCGGATGGCTGAAGGCGTCGTAGACGATCCACAGCGGGCACGTGCCGCCCACTCTCGAGAAATGAAAGTCCGTGGCCGACTGGCGCTTCGAGACATTGCCCGCGCGGTCGACCCGCACGAAGAAAAATGGCAGCCCCGCCCCATCGGGGCGCTGCATGGTGCTCAGGCGGTGGCACACGGCTTCGAAGCCCACGCCGAACTGGTGCGCCAGGCGCTCGATATCGTAGGCGCGCGTTTCCGCCGCCTGCAGGAAGCGCTGATACGGCATCAGCAGGGCGCCCGCAAAATAATTCGAGAACGCCAGGCGCGCGCCCGTTTGCGCGGCCGCGCCGGACAATCCCGCCGCCAGCACGAGAGCGTCGATCAAGTCGCTGTGCTCGAGCAGGCTGATTTGCGCCGCCATCTGGAAGGCGCGCTGGCCGCCCGTCAGGGTGTCGGGCAGCCATAAAATCTGTTGCTGGGCGTCGTAGCGGTGCTTGCGCACCATGCCCGCGTCGCCATCGGACAGGCGCACTGCGATGCCGTGGCGTTCCTGCAGCCGGCCTTGCAGCGCGTCGAGCGTGCGCAGGGCGGGATCGAGTTCGCCCGCCACCAGTTCCGCCGCCCGGTCCAGTTCATCGATGTAGTTTTGCCGCCGGTTCAGGTATTCGCGCACTTCCTCGTCCGTGGACGGGGCCGCCGAGCTGGCGCCGCGGCTGCCGTCGTCGAGGCGCGCGGCCAGCGTATCGGCCCGCTCCGCCATCACGCGGTAGCGCCGCTGCAAGAGCAAGATCGAGCGGGCCAGTTCCGGCATGTTTTCCACCAGCATCTTGAGTTCCGCCATCGAGGTGGGCGGCGCGTCCGGCAATTCGCCGAACACATCGCGGACGTCCGCCACCAGGCTGGCGCTGTCGTGCTCGGAAAAGATTTGCGGATCGACTCCCAGCACCGTGCCGATGCGCAGCAAAATAGGCACCGTCAGCGGACGCTGGTTGCGCTCCATCTGGTTCAGGTAGCTGGGGGAAATGCCCAGGGACTTGGCCAGTGCCACCTGCGTCATGCGCCGTTCCTCGCGCAGCCGCTGCAGGCGCACGCCCATGAAAACCTTTGCCATCGCGTTTCCTCTTCCCCGGTTTGTGGAGTCTGCAAATTTACAATCTTTGCAGATTAACAGATTCAGCTTTGCATTATCTCGCATTTTCACGCCTTGTTCGCGGCGGCGATTGTGCGAATAATGCAAACAGACCTATACCCCAATGAGGAGACACCGAGTGACCACGCAAAATACTATTCCGACCGTTCCACTGTTGATCAACGGCGAGTGGGTTGAATCCCAAACCACCGTCTGGCGCGACGTCGTCAACCCGGCCACGCAGGAAGTTCTGGCCAAGGTGCCGTTTGCCACGCCGGACGAAGTCAACGCGGCCATCGCCTCGGCCCAGCGCGCCTTCAAAACCTGGCGCAAGACGCCGATCGGCGCGCGCGCCCGCATTTTCCTCAAATTGCAGCAGCTGATCCGCGAAAACATGGCCGACCTGGCCGCCACCTTGACGATGGAACAGGGCAAGACCTTGCTCGACGCGGAAGGCGACGTCTTCCGTGGCCTGGAAGTGGTGGAACATGCCGCCAATATCGGCACGTTGCAAATGGGCGAATACGCGCAAAACGTGGCCGGCGGCGTCGATACCTACAGCGTGATGCAGCCGCTGGGCGTGTGCGCCGGTATCACCCCGTTCAATTTCCCCGCCATGATCCCCCTGTGGATGTTCCCGATGGCAATTGCCTGCGGCAATACTTTCGTGCTGAAACCATCGGAGCAAGATCCGCTCGTGACGGAAAAACTCGTGCGCCTGGCCCTGCAGGCGGGCATCCCGGCCGGCGTGCTGAACGTGATCCACGGTGGCGAAGACGTCGTCAATGCCCTGTGCGACCACCGGGACATCAAGGCGATTTCGTTCGTGGGCTCGAGCAAGGTGGGCACGCATGTGTACCAGCGCGCCAGCCTGAACGGCAAGCGCGCGCAGTGCATGATGGGCGCCAAGAACCACGCCGTCGTCTTGCCTGACGCAAATAAAGAACAGACCCTGAACCAGTTGCTGGGTGCGGGCTTCGGTGCCGCCGGCCAGCGCTGCATGGCCGCCTCGGTCGCCGTGCTGGTGGGCGAAGCGCGCGAGTGGCTGCCGGAACTGGCCGCCAAGGCGCAAACTTTGACCGTGGGCGCGGGCAAGGCCAATCCCGACCTCGGTCCCGTCATTTCCTGCGCCGCCAAGGAGCGCGTGCACAGCCTCGTTGCCAAGGGCATCGAACAGGGCGCCGTGCTGACTCTCGATGGCCGCGACGTCAAGGTCGATGGCTATCCGAACGGCAACTTCGTCGGGCCGACGATTCTGTCCGGCGTGAAACCCGGCATGGTCGTGTATGACCAGGAAATCTTTGGACCCGTGCTGATCGTCGTCGAAGTCGACACCCTGGATGAAGCGATCGCCCTCGTGAACGCGAATCCGAACGGCAATGGCACGGCGCTGTTTACGCAAAGCGGCGCGGCCGCCCGCTACTTCCAGGAAGAAATCGACGTGGGCCAGGTCGGCATCAACGTGCCCATCCCTGTGCCCGTTCCCCTGTTCAGCTTTACGGGTTCGCGCGGTTCCAAGTTGGGCGACCTGGGCCCTTTCGGCAAGCAAGTCGTGCTGTTCTACACGCAGACGCAAACGATTACCCAGCGCTGGTTTACGGACGCGGCCTCGGTGGGCAAGGTCAACACCACCATCAGCCTCAAATAAGGAGCTGGCATGGACTTTGAACTGAGCGACGAGCAGCGCGAGTTCCAGCAGGCGGCGCGCGCGTTTGCCGAAGGCGAACTGGCGCCGCACGCGGCGCATTGGGACGCGGAATCGATCTTTCCCGTGGAAACCATCGCCAAGGCGGGCGAGATGGGCTTTTGCGGCCTGTACACGCCGCAGCGCTGGGGCGGCCTGGGCCTCAGCCGCCAGGACGCGGCCATCGTGTTTGAAGAGCTGGCCGGTGGTTGCACCTCGACCACGGCTTACATCACCATCCACAATATGGCCACCTGGATGCTGTCGCGCTGGGGGCAGGAAGCCCTGTGCGACGAATGGGTACCGGCCCTGGCCGCCGGCCAGAAGCTGGCTAGCTATTGCCTGACGGAACCGCAATCGGGTTCCGACGCGGCGTCCTTGCGCACGAAAGCCGTCAGGGATGGCGACTTTTATGTGCTGGATGGAACCAAGGCCTTCATTTCGGGCGCGGGCCAGACGGACATGCTGATCGTCATGGCGAGAACCGGCGGCGAGGGCGCGGCCGGCATTTCCGCGTTTGCCGTGCCGGCGAATTTGCCCGGCATCGTGTATGGCAAGAAGGAAGAAAAGATGGGCTGGAACAGCCAGCCCACGCGCATCATCAGCTTTGACCAGGTGAAAGTTCCTGTCGGTAACTTGCTGGGCGCGGAAGGCGAAGGTTTTGCCATCGCCATGAAGGGCATCGACGGCGGGCGCATCAATATCGCCGTGTGCTCGGTGGGCACGGCGCAGGCGGCCCTCACGCGGGCGCAAGCCTACATGAAGGAGCGCACGCAGTTCGGCCGCGAGCTGGCGCAATTCCAGGCCCTGCAATTCAAGCTGGCCGACATGCTGACGGAACTGGTGGCGGCGCGCCAGATGGTGCGTCTGGCTGCCTGGAAACTGGACCAGGAAAGCCCGGACGCCACGGCGTACTGTGCCATGGCCAAACGATTCGCCACGGACGTGGGTTTCAATGTGGCCAACGATGCGCTGCAATTGCATGGCGGCTACGGCTACATCCGCGAGTACCCGCTCGAGCGCCACGTGCGCGACACGCGGGTGCACCAGATCCTGGAAGGGACGAATGAAATCATGCGCCTGATCGTCGCGCGAGCGATTTTGAAAGACGGCGCCACGGAGACCTTACGATGAGCAAAGTGTATACAAATTTATTGCTGGAACGCCGTGGCCACACGGCCCTGGTGACCCTCGATAATCCTCCGGCCCACACGTGGACCCTGGCCAGCCTGAACGGGCTGACGCAGCTGGTGGCTGACCTGAATGCCGACCCGGACGTGTACGCGCTCGTGATCACGGGCGGCGGCGCCAAGTTCTTCTCGGCCGGCGCCGACTTGAACGTGTTTGCCGACGGTAACAAGGACACGGCCTTCGCCATGGCCGCCGCCTTTGGCCAAGCGTTCGAGGCGCTGTCCGCGTTTCGCGGCGTCAGTATCGCCGCCATCAATGGCTATGCCATGGGCGGCGGACTTGAGTGCGCGCTGGCCTGCGACATCCGCATCGCCGAGGAGCACGCGCAGATGGCCTTGCCGGAAGCATCGGTCGGCTTGCTGCCGTGCGCGGGCGGCACGCAGCACTTGCCGTGGCTGGTGGGCGAAGGCTGGGCCAAGCGCATGATACTGTGCGGCGAGCGCGTCGATGCAGCCAAGGCCCTGGCCATCGGCCTCGTCGAGGAAGTCGTGCCAACCGGCAAGGCTGCCGCCACGGCCCTTGCCCTGGCCGCCAAGGTGGCGCGCCAAAGCCCCAGCAGCGTGACGGCGTGCAAGACCCTGATCCAGGGCGCGCGCAGCCGTCCCCTGGTCAATTCCCTGCCCGACGAGCGCACCCTGTTCCTCGGCCTGTTCGATACGCAAGACCAGAAAGAGGGCGTGCAAGCGTTCCTGGAAAAACGTCCGGCGGAGTGGCGCAATGGCTGAAACCTTGGTTGAAACAGTGAAACTGGAAGAGCGTGACTGTCCCGGTGGCATGAAGCTGGGCGTCATCACCCTCGATGCGCCGAAATCCTTGCATGCATTGACGCTGGACATGATACGCGCCATCGATGGCGCCCTCGTGCGCTGGGCCAGTGACGCGGCCATCGCCTGCGTGGTGCTGCAATCGTCGACCGACAAGGCCTTTTGCGCGGGCGGCGACGTGCGCAGCTTGCGCTCGGCAGTTGCCGAGCAGCCCGGTGTCGTGCCGAACCCGCAGGCGCTGGCCTTCTTTGCCGAGGAATACCGGCTCGACCACCGCATCCATACGTATGCAAAACCGCTGCTGGTGTGGTGCGGCGGCATCGTCATGGGGGGCGGCCTGGGCCTGATGGCGGGCGCCAGCCACCGCGTCGTGACGGAAAGCACGCGCATCGCCATGCCGGAAATCACGATCGGCCTGTTCCCGGACGTGGGCGGCAGCTGGTTCCTGGGCCGCATGCCGGGCCGCAGCGGCCTGTTCCTGGGGCTGACGGGTGCGCCGATGAACGCGACCGACGCCTTGTTCACCGGTCTCGGCGACTATTTCCTGCGCCAGGAAGAGCGCGCCATGGTGCTCGACTCTCTGGCGCTGGCGCAATGGCAAGCCAGTTCGCAGGCGAACAGCGAGCAGCTGGACCGCTTGCTGCGCGGTTTCTCGGCCCCCGCATCCATGCTGCCCGTCTCCGAAGTGCGCGCCAACTTCGATGCCATCGCCGCGCTGACGCAAGCGCCCACCTTGCCCGAAGTGGTGGCCGCCATTGCCGCCTATGACGGCGATGTGGCATGGCTGCAAAAGGCGGCCCACTCGCTGGACAAGGGCGCCCCCAGCTCGGCCGCATTGGTCTGGGCCATGCGTGAGCGCACGCGCCACATGAGTTTGGCGCAAGTGTTCCAGCTGGAATTGATCGTTGCCGTGCAATGCTGCGCTCATGGGGATTTCAGCGAAGGCGTGCGTGCTTTGCTGATCGACAAGGACAACGCGCCGCGCTGGCAGCCAGCCAGTCTGGCTGAGGTCGGCGATGCGTATCTGGACGAGTATTTTGCCGCGCCGTGGACACAGCATCCATTGGCCGATTTACATTAAAAGAATTGGGAGACAAGAACATGCAACATATCGCTTTCATCGGCCTGGGCAACATGGGCGCGCCGATGGCCCGCAACCTGGTGGCCGCCGGCTTCCACGTGTCCGTCTTCGACCTGGCGCCGGCGGCAGTGGCGTCCCTCGTCGAGGCGGGCGCCACGGCGGCCGCGTCCGCCAGCGCGGCCGTGCAGACGGCCGACGCCGTCATCACCATGCTGCCAGCCAACAAGCACGTGCAGGAACTGTACCTGGCGTCCGGCGGCGTGCTGGACTCGGCCAAGCCCGGTGCCCTGTTCATCGATTGCAGCACCATCGCCGCCGACGTGGCACGGCAGGTGGCGCAGGCGGCGAGCGAGCGGGGCTTTGCCATGATCGATGCGCCCGTTTCGGGCGGCACGGCCGGTGCGGCTGCCGGCACGCTGACCTTTATCGTCGGCGGCAGCGAAGCGGCCTTGCAGCAGGCGCGGCCTTTACTGGAAAAGATGGGCAAGAACATCTTCCATGCGGGCGAGGCGGGGGCTGGCCAGGTGGCGAAGATTTGCAACAACATGCTGCTGGGTATTCTGATGGCGGGTACGGCCGAGGCGCTGAACCTCGGTGTGGCGCACGGCCTCGATCCGAAGGTGTTGTCCGACATCATGGCCAAGAGTTCGGGCCGTAACTGGACCCTGGAAGTGTACAACCCGTGGCCTGGCGTCATGGAAGGCACGCCCGCGTCGCGCAATTACACTGGCGGCTTCGGCACGGCGCTGATGCTGAAAGACCTGGGCCTGGCGCAGCAGTCGGCCCTGTCGGCGAACGCGCCCACGCCCTTGGGCGGGCTGGTGCGCCAGCTGTACCAGATGCATGCGCAAGCCGGGTATGCGCAGCAGGATTTCTCCAGCATCGTGCAGATGCTGCAGCCGGGCTTGAGCAAACCGGCTTGAGGAATTGGGCAAAAAAAAGCCCGCTGGTGAAAGCGGGCTAAATCCAATTCTTGGAAGAGTTGGAGGAGACAGATGCATTATGCTGCATCGCCACATATAACTCCAATTTATCTTTGGAATATCAACTATAGATTTCCATGATATCTTTCCCTGACAGCCGCGCCGCGGCTGCCAGCGTCACGACCTTAGCCCGGATTACAGGCGATTTGCACGGTGGTCACGTTCGCTTCACCCATGGTGCCGACGCCCGTGTTGGGTGCCACGCTGCACTTCAGGCCCGTTGGCTGGGTAAATATGCTGATGCCATACGTGTCGCCGTCGGCAACGCGCGATCCCAGAGTAAAGGTCGTGCTGTCCTTGGCCACCGAGGTTTGCGCATTGCCGTTGATCAGGACCAGGCCGTCGGCGGTCAGGCCAGTGACCGTGCCGCCTACCGTGTAGCTATTTTGCGTGCACACGACTGCCGCCTGGATGCTCAGGTAGTGACCTGCCGAACCGGTTCCGCCACTGATGGCGCAAGTCATGTGGGCTGGCTGGGTCTGCACGGTGATGTTGTAGTCGGTGCCATAGTCGATGCGTTTGGCAAAGGTAAACGAGGTCTGGCCCGCGCTAACGGGCAGGTTGACGCCGCCGTTGGCCAGGACCAGGCCGTTGGTGTTCAGGTTGGTGATGGTGCCACTGACATCATACGAGGCCTTGCCGCCGCAAGCAGCCAGTCCCAGGGTCAACAGCAGCGCGGCGAGTGGACGCAGGCAGGATAACTTCATGTATTTCTCCAATATAGTGGTGACGAATCGCGTGGCTTACTGCGCCGTGCAGTTCAGTGTGGCGCCGGTCGTGGCGGCTGAACCCATGGTGCCGACGACATCGCGGCCGTTGGCGCTGGCAGAGCCCACGAAGCTGCACGTCAGGCCAGCTGGATACGTCGCTATGGAAATATTGTAGGCGATGCCGTCATTGACATTCGGGAACGTATAGCTCGTGCTGCCTTTCAGCGGGCTGGTGGTGGTATTGCCAATGGCCAAGGTCAAGCCGTCGGCGGTCAGGCCCGTGATCGTGCCGCTCAGCGGATAGGAATTGGTCTGGCAGCTGACGAAGGCCGTGGTCACGGTATAGCTCGATGCCTTGCCTGCGCCATTGGTAATCGCGCACACGGCGCCTTTGGGCTGTTGTGCGATGCTGATGTCGTAGCGGTCATCGGTGTTGACCAGCTTGGTGAAAACAAACGAGGTCTGACCTGCGGAGACCGGCAAGCGTTCGCCATTGTTCAGGAGAATCAGGCCGTCTTTTGCCAGATTGGACACTTGGCCACTCAGATACAGGTTGCCGCCGCTGCCGCCGCAGGCCGCCAATGTGACGGCGCAAGCCGCCGCCAGCATCGAGCGCAGGTACAAATTTTTCATACATTCTCCAAAACGAATTAGGTTGGGTAGCGCAACGCGGACGCTGGCGCCGCATTGGAATGGCGCCTATTTTAGTCTATCTGGCAAGCTCGATGATCTTGCCTTGTATCACCCTGTAACAATTTTTCGCCGGGAAGCGCTGGCTCGGCCCCATTTCATGGGGGCGCAGCCATGCTGGCTGTGGCGATCAATGCGACAATAGATGCAGGCTGCGCACTGTGGCGCGGCATCCACCGTGAATCCCATGTCCCTTGCTCCTGTAAAACCTGCCGTGCCGCCCAAGGCCATCCTGTTCGACCTCGACGATACCCTGTGGCCCATCGCGCCCGTGATTGCCGCCGCCGAAACCTTGCTGCACGACTGGCTGGCCGCGCATGCGCCCAAGGTGGCGCAGCAGTTTTCCATCGAGGTGCTGCGCCAGCACCGCTTGGCCATGCTGAATGAACAACCGCATTTCCATGGCAACCTGATCGAGCTGCGCCGCGCGGGCCTGCTGACCGCCTTCGAGGCGGCGGGCGAGGATCCCGCCCTCGTCGATGGCGCCATCGCACAGTTCCTGGCGGCGCGCCATCGCGTGCAGCCATATGACGATGTCTTGCCTGGCCTGGCCTGGATGGGCCAGCGCATGCTGGTCGGTTCGATTTCGAATGGCAATGCGGATCTTGAAATTATCGGCCTGGCGCAGCATTTCAAGGTATCGATTGCCGCCAGCGATTTCGGCGTGGCCAAGCCCGATGCCAGCATCTTCCTGGCCGGCTGCGCCGCGCTGGGCGTGGCGCCCCATGAAGCTGTGTATGTCGGCGACGATTTATACTTCGACGTGACGGGCGCGCAAGGGGCGGGCATGCGTGCCGTGTGGATGAACCGCAAGGGCAGCGATGCCCACCTGGCCGCCGGCGTGCAGCCCGACGCCATCTGCGCCAACTTCGATGAATTGCTGCTGTGGCTGCAAGGACAACTGGAAGATTGATCGCCGCTGGACGGGCGAACGTGCATAATAGGCGCTGTTGATGCACGTTCGGCCGCTTTCGTTGCCGCTTGCTTAACAAAATACTTGCTTAACTAAGACACCATGCAACTCGATACACGTGCCCAAACACTGCTGAAAGCCCTGGTCGAGCGATATATCGCCGACGGCCTGCCGGTCGGTTCGCGCGCCTTGTCGAAAATATCCGGCCTCGACCTGTCGCCGGCCACGATCCGCAACATCATGGCCGACCTGGAAGAGCTCGGTTATGTGGCCAGCCCGCACACCTCGGCCGGACGCATCCCCACGCCGCGCGGCTACCGCATCTTTGTCGACACCTTGCTGACGGTCCAGCATATGGACGAACATATGGTGGAGTCGCGCATGCGCCTGCAGACGCCGCAGCCGCAAAAGACCATCGCCAACGCGGCGCAGATGCTGTCGTCGCTGTCGCAGTTTGCCGGCGTCGTGCTCAGCCCGCGACGCGAATCCGTGTTCCAGCAAATCGAATTTCTGCGCCTGTCCGAAAAACGCATCCTGCTTGTCATCGTCGCGCCCGGCGGCGACGTGCAGAACCGCCTATTGCTGACGGAGGCCGACTATACGCCGGCGCAACTGGTGCAATCGGCTAACTACATCAACCAGAATTATGGCGGCCTGTCGTTCGACGCCGTGCGCGTGCGCCTGCAAGGCGAACTGCGCCAGTTGCGTGACGATATGGGCAGCCTGATGCAGGCTGCCGTGGAGGCGGGCAGCGAAGCGATGGCCGACCATAGCGACGACATGGTGATTTCCGGCGAGCGCAACTTGCTCAGCGTGAGCGATCTGTCATCGAATATGCATTCGCTGCGCCAGATGTTCGACATGTTCGAGCAAAAAACGGGCTTGATGCAGCTGCTCGACGTGTCGAGCAAGGCGACGGGCGTGCAGATTTTCATCGGCGGCGAATCGAAGCTCGTGCCGATGGATGAAATGAGCGTGGTGACGGCGCCGTATGAAGTCAACGGCAAGATCGTGGGAACGTTGGGAGTGATCGGACCGACGCGCATGGCTTACGAGCGCGTCATCCCGATTGTCGATATTACGGCCAAGTTGCTGTCGAACGCACTGAGCCATCATTGACCGTATTGCCTGCCAAGCCAGCCGCCCCGTGGGAGCGGCAAGCCTGGGTCAGGCCGTTTTGTGCGGGCAAGCCGTCTTGGTGCAGTTGCCGTAGATGGCCAGCGCGTGTTCGGCGATCTTGAAGCCGCGCTCTTCAGCCACTTTTTGCTGGCGGATTTCGATCTCTTCGTCGAAGAATTCTTCGACGCGGCCACAGTCGAGGCACACCAGGTGGTCGTGGTGGGAGCCTTCGTTGAGTTCGAAAATCGCCTTGCCGGTTTCAAAATGGTTGCGGTTGAGCAATCCGGCTTGTTCGAATTGGGTGAGGACACGGTAGACAGTTGCCAAGCCGACATCCATATTGTCGGCCAGCAGAATCTTGTAGACGTCTTCCGCGGTCAGGTGGCGTACCGGGCTACTCTGGAAGATATCGAGTATCTTCAGCCGTGGCAGGGTGGCTTTCAGGCCGCTTGCCTTGAGATCACTAGGATTGTTACTCATGTTTGTTGCTCGTATGTGGGTCAGGTGCTTTATCATATAGCGTTTTGTCGGGGAGTGCCAAAATATGCATTTTTTGGCGGGCCGGTCACTCCTGGCGTTTTGTTCATCAAATTGAGGTCATTTATGCGCGTAACACCGGCTGTATTGCCATCTCTCTGGCACCGTATTTCATTCCGAGCATCAGTCGTGGCAGGCATGGTGTGTGTCGCGCTGGCCATGTCCGGCTGCGCCAGCCGTGGCATCCTTGGCGAAAAGCCGGCAGCTGCTCAAAAAGAAGGCAAGGAAGTGGTTCCCGAACAGGGCGCACAAACGACCACCATCACGCCGCTGCAAAAATTCATGTGGTTTTTCTCGCCCTACCGTCCTGACATTCAACAAGGCAACTTTGTCTCCGAAGAGATGCTGGCCCAGTTGAAAGTGGGCATGACGCGCGACCAGGTGCGTTTCGTCCTCGGCACCTCGCTGCTGACCGATATCTTCCATGCCGACCGCTGGGATTACCCATTCCGCCTGGCCCGGGGCAGTGGCGAAACCACCAGCAGCCGCGTGGTCGTGTACTTCGGCAAGGATGGCAAAGTGGAACGTTTCGAAGGCGGCAACTTGCCGACGGAGAAAGAATACATCGACCGTATCGCCGGTCCGTCGCCATTCGCCAAGGTCGCCAAGGCCGACGTGCCTGCCGCCGTCGTTCCATCGCCCGTGGCGCCAAGCGCCGTGCCGGTGCCGGCCGATGCCGCCCCTGCCATTCCTGTGAGCAAGCCTGACGTTGCGCCCGCACCCGCAACGGCGCCTGCCGCCGAGCCCGCACCTGCACCTGCTGCCGAACCCACCAAATAAGTTGCTGTAGAGAATAAAATGACTGAACTGAAAATTGCCATCGCTGGCGCCAGCGGCCGCATGGGCCATATCCTGATCGAAGCCGTCAGCAACGCGCCTGACGCCGTGCTGGCCGGCGCGCTCGACCGTGCCGGTTCGCCATCCGTCGGCCAGGATGCCGCCGCTTTCCTCGGCAAGCCTGCCGGCGTGCTGATCGAGTCCGACCTGGCTACCGGCCTGGCCGGCGCCGATTACCTGATCGACTTCACGCGCCCCGAAGGCACTTTGCAGCACCTGGCGTATTGCGCCGAGCACGGCATCAAGATGATCATCGGCACCACCGGTTTCGATGACGCTGGCAAGGCCGCCATTGCCGCCGCCGCCGAAAAGACGGCCATCATGTTCGCGCCGAACATGAGCGTGGGCGTGAATGTCACCATGAAGCTGCTGGAACTGGCCGCGAAAAGCCTGTCCGAAGGCTATGACATCGAGATCATCGAAGCGCATCACCGCCACAAGGTCGATGCGCCGTCGGGCACGGCCCTGCAAATGGGTGAAGTGGTGGCCGGCGCCCTGGGCCGCGACTTGAAGGAATGCGCCGTCTACGGCCGCGAAGGCGTGACGGGCGAACGCGACCCGTCGACCATCGGCTTTGCCACCATCCGCGGCGGCGATATCGTGGGCGACCATACGGTGTTGTTTGCCGGCATCGGCGAGCGCATCGAGATCAGCCACAAGTCCAGCAGCCGCGTCACCTACGCCCACGGCGCGCTGCGCGCCGCGCGTTTCCTGGCCGACAAGCCGACCGGCCTGTTCGACATGCAGGACGTGCTGTCGCTGAAGAACTGAGGAAGATATGGCCACTGCCATCCTGAATGGAAAAGACATCAGCGACGAAGCGAGTTTTCACGCGCAATGCGTGCAAGCCTTCGATTTCCCCGAGTTCTACGGCAACAGCATGGATGCCTGGGTCGATTGCCTCAGCTATTTGCGCGACGATGAGAACATGACGCAGTTCCGTTTGAAACCGAACGAAGTGCTCGAGATTGTTGTGCAGGACGCGGAAAGCATGAAGGCGCAAGTGCCGGACTTGCTGGAAGAAATGACGTTCTGTATCGCCGGCATCAATGAGCGCTATGACGATTATGGCGAGAAGCCGGCGTTGAAACTGGTACTCAAGTAAATAGAATCGTAGGTCGGATTAGCGGCAGCGCCGCGTAATCCGACACATTGTTGGCTGTGCAAGTCGGATTACGCGCAAGCGCTAATCCGACCTACGTCCAGGCGACCAACGTTTACACCACCTTGCGCTCGCGCAAGCCGTCAATTTCCGCACTGTCCAATCCCAGCCACTGCTGCAGCACTTCCTGCGTATGCTGCCCCAGCAATGGCGGCGGCAAGCGGTATTGCACCGGCGAGCTCGAGAGGCGCACGGGATTGGCCACCAGCGCCACCGTGCCCGCCGTCGGATGCGGCATCTCCACTTTCAAGCCACGCGCCACCACTTGCGGGTCGGCAAAGACCTGGTCGATGCGGTTGACGGGACCGCAGGGCACGGCTTGCGCCTCGAACGCGCTGATCCACTCGGCCGTCGTGCGCATGACCGTGGTCTGGCGCATCAAGGGGATCAGGATGGCCCGGTGCGCCACGCGCTGCGGATTGGTGGCGAAGCGTTCGTCCTGCGCCCATTCCGGGTGGCCGGCGACGGCGCAAAAGCGCGAAAACTGCCCATCGTTGCCGATCGCCAGAATCATGTCGCCATCGGCTGTGGGGAAATCCTGGTAGGGCACGATGTTCGGATGGGCATTGCCCATGCGCTGCGGCACCTTGCCGCCGCACAGGTAGTTGGCCGCCTGGTTGCCCAGCGCCGCCACTTGCACGTCGAGCAAGGCCAGGTCGATATGCTGGCCCAGGCCAGAGCGTTCCCGTTCGGCCAGCGCCGCCTGCACGGCGATGGTGGCGTACAGGCCCGTCAGGATGTCCGTCTGCGCCACGCCCACTTTTTGCGGTCCGGCGCCCGGCTGGCCATCGGGCACGCCCGTGATGCTCATCAAACCGCCCATGCCCTGGATCAGGAAGTCATAGCCGGCGCGCGCCGCGTACGGCCCATCCTGACCGAAGCCCGTGATGGAGCAGTAGACGAGGCGCGGGTTGAGCGCCAGCAAGCTGGCCGCGTCTAAACCATATTGCTTCAAGCCATCGAGCTTGAAATTTTCCAGCAGAACGTCCGATTCGGCCGCCAGCTTGCGCACCAGGGCTTGCCCTTCGGGCGCGGCCAGGTCGATGCACAGGGAGCGCTTGTTGCGGTTGGCGCACTGGAAATAGGCCGCCTCGGCCGTGTCGCGGCCATCCTCGTCTTTCAGATACGGCGGACCCCAGGAGCGCGTGTCGTCGCCGCGGCCCGGCTGTTCAACCTTGACCACGTCGGCGCCCAGGTCGGCCAGCATTTGCCCGGCCCACGGGCCGGCCAGCACGCGCGACAGGTCGAGCACGCGCAAGCCCGTCAACGGCGCAGGCCGCAGGGTGGAGGCGAAGGCGTCCATCAGTTGCTGAAGGCGGCGATGCCGGTGATGGCGCGGCCGATGATCAGCGCGTGCACATCGTGCGTGCCTTCGTAGGTGTTGACCACTTCCAGGTTGACCAGGTGGCGGATGACGCCGAACTCGTCGGAAATGCCGTTGCCGCCCATCATGTCGCGCGCCATGCGGGCAATGTCCAGTGCCTTGCCGCAGCTGTTGCGCTTCATGATGGAGGTGATTTCCACGGCGGCCGAACCTTCATCCTTCATGCGGCCCAGGCGCAAGCAGCCTTGCAAGCCCATGGTGATTTCCGTCAGCATGTCGGCCAGTTTCTTTTGCACCAGCTGGTTCGCAGCCAGCGGACGGCCAAATTGCTGGCGGTCCATCGTGTACTGACGGGCTTTCAGGTAGCAGTCTTCGGCCGCGCCCAGCGCGCCCCAGGCGATGCCGTAGCGAGCGCTGTTCAGGCAAGTGAACGGGCCTTTCAAGCCGCGCACGTCGGGGAAGGCGTTTTCTTCCGGGCAGAACACTTCATCCATGACGATTTCGCCGGTGATGCTGGTGCGCAAGCCGACCTTGCCGTGGATTTCCGGCGCCGACAGGCCTTTCCAGCCTTTTTCCAGCACGAAGCCGCGGATCGCGCCTTCATCGTCCTTGGCCCAGACGACGAACACGTCGGCGATCGGGCTGTTGGTGATCCACATCTTGGCGCCGGAGATACTGTAGCCGCCCGGCACTTTACGGGCGCGCGTGACCATGCTGCCAGGGTCGGAGCCGTGGTTCGGTTCCGTCAGGCCGAAGCAGCCGATGTATTCGCCCGTCGCCAGTTTCGGCAGGTATTTCTGTTTGGTTTCTTCATTGCCGAAGGCATTGATCGGCACCATCACCAAGGACGATTGCACGCTCATCATCGAGCGGTAGCCCGAATCGACGCGCTCGACTTCGCGTGCGGCCAGGCCGTAGCAGACATAGTTCAGGCCGGCGCCGCCGTATTCTTCGGGTATGGTCGTGCCCAGCAAGCCCAGCTCGCCCATTTCGCGGAAGATGGCCGCATCCGTGCGGCCGTGGCGGAACGATTCGAGCACGCGCGGCACCAGGCTGCCCTGGCAATAGTCGCGGGCCGCTTCCAGCACGGCGCGTTCGTCGCCCGTCAGTTGTTCTTCCAGCAGCAGGGGGGAATTCCAGTCGAATACGGTTTTGCTCATCACAGGCCTCGCAGGTGAGCGCCGGTGATCGGCGCAAGATTGAATATGGCTCATGGTAGGTTTTTGCCTAGCCTTGCGCAAACGATTTTTTCGCACCCAGACATGCGTGTTGCGCATATCTTGCGGCATACTAAGATCTTTTCACTGGCCGGATACCCCATGTCACGCAAAATTCCCATGCTGCAAGCCCTGAACTGCTTCGAGGCGGCCGCCCGCCACCAGAGCTACACGCATGCGGCGCGCGAACTGTCGCTGACGCAAAGCGCCGTGTCGCGGCAGATATCGTCCCTGGAAAGCTTTCTTGGCGTGCAGCTGTTCCAGCGCACGCGCCACGGTGTGCTGCTGACCAGCGCCGGCGCCGCGTATGCGCGGCAGATCGCGGCCCGCCTTGATGGCCTGGAGCGCGACACGCTCGACACCATGGCGCGCCAGGGCGGTGGCGGCGCCTTGCAGCTGGCCTCGGTCCCCACGTTTGCCACGCGCTGGCTGATGCCGCGGCTGTCGTCGCTGGCGGGCTTGCAGCCGGATATCGTCGTGCACATCGATGCCTACACGAAACCGTTCATGTTTGCCGATACGGAATACGACGGCGCCCTGTACGCGGGCACGCCCGAGCAGCTGGCGCGCTGGCCCGGCACGCGCGCCACCTTGCTCATGCATGAAGAAATCGTACCCGTCGCCAGCCCCCGCCTGCTGGCGGCGCGCAGCGCCTGGCAGCCGCAGGATTTGCTGGAACTGACCTTGTTGCAGCAAAGTACGCGTCCGGGCGCCTGGCGCCAGTGGTTTGACGCCATGCAGGTCGATGGTGAAGAGGCGCGCTATGGCGCCCGTTATGAGCTGTTTTCCATGCTGGCCATGGCGGCCGTGCAGGGGCAGGGCGTGGTCTTGCTGCCGCGTATGCTGGTCGAGGCGGAACTGGCGCGTGGCGAATTGCGCATCGCATGCGAGCGCCCACTGCGCGGCCAGCGGGCGTATTACCTGATCACGCCCGAGGCGGCGCACGAGAAACTGGCCTTGCAGCAGTTCCGCGTCTGGCTGCAAGGTGAAGCCGCTTAGACGACTTTGCTGGTATCGAAATGGGGATTGTCGATCAGGCCGATCTGGTTGCCGAAGGGGTCGAGCAATTCCACCGTGCGGATGCCGTCGCCCACGTCCGTGATCGGATGGTGCAGGCTGCCGCCCAGCGCCACGATGCGCTCGACTTCCTGCTCGATGCCGTCCACGCCCCAGTACGTCACGCTGCCCTGCGTGCCCGGCTGGCCATCCGGCAGCAAGCCCAGCTCGAAGCCGCCGATGGCAAAGCCGACGTAGAAGGGCTGGTCGAAATACGGAGCGGTATTGAATACCTGGCTGTACCAGGCTTTGGCCTGGTCCAGGTCGGGGACGGGATAGGTGACGGTGCGTAAACCCTTGATCATGTTGTGCTCCTGATGAATGAAGAGAAGGTCATCATGCCACCGGCGCGCGGCGCGTGATTGTAAAAATGGAAGGTATTCAAGTGCGCCGGCCCGCCAGCCACGCCTCGGGCGAACTGCGGGCGAAATCCTGGAAGTCGTGGATCAGGTGCGACTGGTCGAAATAACCATATTGCAAGGCCACTTGCGCCCAGTCCTGCTGTTCCGCCAGGTTTGCCAGTCCCTTGCTGGCCGCGCGAAAACGGCAGATGCGGGCAAACAGCTTCGGGCTGATGCCCACTTGCTGGCGAAACTGTAACGCCAGGTGCTGGCGCGACACGCCCAGCTGCCGTGCCAGTCCATCCACGCGCACTTGCCCCGATGCCGCCTCGATGGCGGCGATGGCATGTTCGGCCGCGCCGGCCTGGCGCCGTGGCGGCGCGGCGCGCAGGCGCAGCAGCAGATAATCTTGCAAAATGGAAACTCGTTGCGCATTCGTCAATGGCTCGCTCCACAGGGCATCACCGAGGCGTGCCGCCAGCTCGCGGCCCCACAGTTGCTGCAATCCCGTGCGGCCATCATTGAGTTCGCACAAGGGCAGCTGGAAGACGCGTGCCGCCGCGCCCGGCTTGAAGCGGGCCGCCACCGTCTGCACGAGGCCCTGGCTGACGACGGCAATCGGCGCCGTCATCATGCCGACGGCAAAGCTGGCGTCCTGCTGGTCCTGGCACAGGATGTCGATGCAATTGTCGGGCAAGACCTGGTGCGTGAAGGGCGTGGCGCCCGTCTGCACGCGGCACGTCCAGACGCAGTCCAGCCAGGGCCGCAGGGCGGGGAGGGGCGGATATTCCTGGTAGACGATCATGGCCGGCGTTGATGCAAAGAACAAGATTGCGTATATCTTACACAGCATAATTGTGCGCCGGCCAAAATATGCGCGCCCGGGCCGCCAGCGCGCCGCGCTATCGGGCGGCGACAACCAGTATAATGCTCGGTTCATATCCACTATTGGCCGGGCCACGCTGGTCGCACATCATCATGCAAGATAAATATAGTCCCGCCGACGTCGAACAAGCCGCCCAATCGCACTGGAAGGCGATCGACGCCTATAAAGCCGTCGAACACGACCCGCGTTTCCCAAAAGGCAAGTATTTTGCCTGCTCGATGCTGCCTTACCCTTCGGGCAAGCTGCACATGGGTCACGTGCGCAACTATACGATCAATGACGTGATGTACCGCTACCTGCGCATGAACGGCTACAACGTGCTCATGCCGATGGGCTGGGATGCGTTCGGCATGCCGGCGGAAAACGCGGCCATGGCCAACAACGTGCCGCCCGCGCAATGGACGTATTCGAACATCGCCCACATGAAGCAGCAGATGGAATCGATGGGCCTGGCCATCGACTGGTCGCGCGAGATGACCGCCTGCAAGCCCGAATACTACAAATGGAACCAGTGGATGTTCCTCAAGATGCTGGAAAAAGGCATCATCTACAAGAAGACCGGTACCGTGAACTGGGACCCGATCGACCAGACCGTGCTGGCCAACGAACAAGTCGTCGATGGCCGCGGCTGGCGTTCGGGCGCGCTGATCGAAAAGCGCGAAATCCCCATGTACTACGCGCGCATCACCGATTACGCGGAAGAATTGCTGGCCTATGTGGACGACAAGCTGCCGGGCTGGCCCGAGCGCGTGCGCATCATGCAGACCAACTGGATCGGCAAGTCGACGGGCGTGCGCTTCGCCTTCCCGCACACAATCGCGGATGCCGAAGGCGCCCTGATCGGCGACGGCAAGCTGTATGTGTTTACCACGCGTCCTGACACCGTCATGGGCGTGACCTTCTGCGCCGTGGCCGCCGAGCATCCGCTGGCCATCCACGCCGCGCAAAGCAATCCTGCGCTGGCGGCCTTCAACGCCGAATGCAAGCTCGGTTCCGTGATCGAAGCGGACATGGCAACGATGGAGAAGAAGGGCATGCCGACCGGCCTGTTCGTCACCCATCCGCTGACGGGCGCGCAAGTGGAAGTGTGGGTCGGCAACTACGTGCTGATCACCTACGGCGATGGCGCCGTGATGGGCGTGCCGGCGCACGACGAACGCGATTTCGGCTTTGCCAAGAAATACAATCTGCCGATCAAGCAAGTGATCGAAGTCAAGGGCCAGGAATTTTCCACCGACGCCTGGCAGGAATCGTATGGCAGCAAGGATGGCGTCTGTGTCGCTTCCGGCAAATACGACGGCCTGCATTTCGCTTCCGCCGTCGATGCGGTGGCGGCCGACCTGGCCGAACTGGGCCTGGGCGAAAAGAAAACCACGTTCCGCCTGCGCGACTGGGGCATTTCGCGCCAGCGCTACTGGGGCACGCCGATCCCGATGATCCATTGCGCCGATTGCGGCGTGGTGCCGGTGCCGGAAAAGGATCTGCCGGTGGTGCTGCCGGAAGACTGCGTGCCGGACGGCACGGGCAATCCGCTGAACAAATACGAAGCCTTTTTGCAGTGCGACTGCCCGCAGTGCGGCAAGCCGGCGCGCCGCGAGACGGACACCATGGATACCTTCGTCGATTCGTCGTGGTACTACATGCGCTATACCTCGCCAGGCTCGAACGATGCCATGGTCGACGCGCGCAACGATTACTGGATGCCGATGGACCAGTACATCGGCGGCATCGAACACGCCGTCATGCACTTGCTGTACGCGCGCTTCTGGACCAAGATCATGCGCGACTTCGGCCTGGTCAAGTTCGACGAGCCATTCGTCAACCTGCTGACGCAGGGCATGGTGCTCAACGAAACCTACTTCCGCAAGGACGCGGCGGGCAAGACCACCTGGTTCAACCCTGACGACGTGCGCCTGTCGCTCGATGACAAGGGCCGTCCGCAAAGCGCCGTCCTGGTGGCCGATGGCCAGTCGGTGGAAATCGGCGGCACGGAAAAAATGTCGAAGTCGAAGAACAACGGCATCGACCCGCAAGCTCAGATCGAACAATATGGCGCCGACACGGCCCGTTTGTTCACCATGTTCGCTTCGCCGCCGGAACAGACGCTGGAATGGTCGGGCAGCGGCGTCGAAGGCGCGAACCGCTTCCTGCGCCGCGTGTGGAACTTCGGCTACGCGCAGTCGGCGACGATCCAGGCCGCACTGGCTGGCGGCGCGGCACCGGCCACGGGCGACGCGCAGAAAAACCTGCGCCGCGAATTGCACAAGCTGCTGCAGCAAGCCGATTACGACTTGAAGCGCATCCAGTACAACACCGTCGTGTCGGCCTGCATGAAGATGCTCAACACCCTGGAATCGGCCAAGCTGGACGATAGCGCGCAGTCGAAGGCGCTGATCGCCGAAGGCTTCTCCATCTTCCTGCGCCTGCTGAACCCTGTCGCGCCGCACATCACCCACGTCTTGTGGGAAGAGCTGGGCTACGCGGGCGTGCACGGCGACCTGCTCAACGTGGCATGGCCGCAAGTTGACCCGCAAGCGCTGGAGCAGTCCGAGATCGAGATGATGATCCAGGTGAACGGCAAGCTGCGCGGCTCGATCACGGTGGCCAAGGATGCGGACAAGGCCAGCATCGAAGCGGCCGCGCTGGCGTGCGAAAGTGTGCAGAAGTACGTCGAGACCACGCCGAAGAAGATCATCGTCGTGCCGGGCAAGTTAATCAGCATCGTGGTGTAATCATGACGACTTCCTCTCAAGTATCGCTGTTGGGCCGCCGCGCCGTGCTGGCGCTGGGCCTGACCGTTTTGCTGTCGGCCTGCGGCTTTCACTTGCGCGGTTCGAACGGCAGTTTCATGCTGCCGTTCGCGACGATGTACATCGGCTTGCCCGACTCGTCGCCGCTGGCGATCGGCCTGAAGCGCTATATCCGCGCCATTGGCAGCACGGAGGTGGTCAACACCAAGGATGGCGCCGACGCCGTCCTTGAGGTGCTCAGCGATCCGGAGAGGAATCGTACCAAGACCATCTTGTCGCTGAACACCAGCGGCCGCGTGCAAGAGTATCAACTCGGCTATTCGATCAATTTCCGCGTGGTGGACAAGGCCGGCAACCAGTTGCTGGCACCGACGGCCATCAGCCTCGTGCGTCCTATCACTTTCGACGACAGGCAGGTACTGGCCAAGGAAACGGAAGAAGCGGCGCTGTACCGCGACATGCGCAACGACCTGGTGCAGCAGATCATGCGCCGCCTGGCCGCCATCAAGCCGGTGCTGCCGGCCATGTCGGTGGCGCCAGTGGCGCCTGTGACGCCGGTCGCGCCAGCCCCGCAGCAGTAACGGGGACGCCATGCAATTGCGGATAGACGCGCTCGATGGGCATGTGGCCAAGCCGCTGGCGCAGCTGTATGTGATCACCAGCGACGAACACTTGTTGGCGCTGGAAGCGGCCGACAAGATTCGCCGCGCGGCGCGCGCGCAAGGGTACTCCGAGCGCGACGTGCTGACGGTGGAGCGCAGCTTCAAGTGGGGCGAACTGCTGGCGGCGAACCAGGAATTGTCGCTGTTCGGCGATAAAAAACTGATCGAGCTGCGCATCCCCACCGGCAAGCCGGGCAAGGATGGCGGCGCGGCGCTGCAAAGCTACGCAAAAAACCTCAGTCCCGACAACCTGACCCTGATCACCTTGCCCAAGCTGGACTGGGCCACGCAGAAGGCGGCCTGGGTCGCCAGCCTGCAGCAGGCGGCCGTGTACATCGACATTCCGAACGTGGAACGGGCGCAGTTGCCGGCCTGGATAGGCCAGCGCCTGGCCGCGCAGGGACAAAGCGCCGAACGGGCCAGCATCGACTTCATCGCCGAGCGGGTGGAAGGCAATTTGCTGGCGGCGCACCAGGAAATCCAGAAACTGGGCTTGCTGCATGCCGCGGGCAAGCTGACGTACGAACAAGTGCAGGACGCGGTGCTGAACGTGGCCCGCTACGACGTCTTCAAGCTGTCCGAAGCCATGCTGGCCGGCGATCCGGCACGCCTGGTGCGCATGCTCGAAGGCTTGAAAGGCGAGGGCGAGGCGCTGCCGCTGGTCTTGTGGGCCGTCTCCGAGGAAATCCGCACGCTGTTAAAATTGAAGGCAGGCATGGCGCAAGGGCGTCCATTGGGCGCGCTGCTGAAGGAATACCGCATCTGGGGGCCGCGCGAGCGGATGATGGAACCGGCCCTGCGGCGCATTTCGCTGCCCGTGCTGGAAGCGGCGCTGCAGCAGGCGGCACAGGTGGACAAGATGATCAAGGGTTTGCGCGCCAAGGGCTACGCGGGCGACGCCTGGGACGCCATGCTGCAGCTGGGCCTGAAGATCGCCCGAGGTTAACTTTTATGGATACGAGCATGGACATCACAGAATATATGCAGGACGTGGGCACGCGCGCGCGCGCCGCTTCGCGCGCCATGGCGCGTGCCGACAGCGCCACGCGCAACCGCGCCTTGAGCCTGATCGCGGCCGCCATCGTGCGCGATGCGGACCTGCTGCGCGCGGCCAACCAGCGCGACCTCGATGCGGCCGCCGCCGCCGGCCTGGCGCCGGCCATGCTCGATCGCCTGACCCTGTCCGACGCCGCCATCGCCACCATGGTCGAAGGCTTGACGCAGATCGTGTCGCTAGCCGATCCGATCGGCGAGATATCGAACATGAAATTCCGCCCGACGGGCATCCAGGTGGGCCAGATGCGCGTGCCGCTGGGCGTCATCGGCATCATCTATGAAGCGCGTCCGAACGTGACGGTGGACGCGGCCGGCCTGTGCATCAAGAGCGGCAATGCGACGATCTTGCGCGGCGGTTCGGAAGCGATACACTGCAACCGCGCGCTGGCCAAGCTGGTGGCCGAAGGCTTGCTGGGAGCCGGCCTGCCGGCCGATGCCGTGCAAGTCATCGACACCACCGACCGCGCCGCCGTCGGCGCCCTGATCACCATGCCGCAGTACGTGGACGTCATCGTGCCGCGCGGCGGCAAGGGCCTGATCGCGCGCCTGATGAACGAGGCCACCGTGCCGATGATCAAGCACCTCGACGGCATCTGCCACGTCTACATCGACGCCAAGGCCGACATCAGGAAGGCGATCGATATCGGCTTCAATGCGAAGTGCCACCGCTACGGCACCTGCAACACCATGGAAACCCTGCTGGTGTCGCGCGCCATCGCCGCCACCGTGCTGCCGCAACTGGCCGAACTGTACCTGACCAAGCAGGTTGAACTGCGCGCCGATCCGGAAAGCCATGCGATCCTGGCCGCCGCCGCATATCCGCACCTGGTGCCCGCCACCGAGGAAGACTGGTCCACCGAATACCTGGCGGCCATCCTGTCGGTGAAGGTCGTCGACGGCATCGACGAAGCGATGGACCACATCAACCAGTATTCATCGAAGCACACGGAATCGATCATCACGGAAGACTACAGCGATGCGCTGCGCTTCCTGCGCGAAGTCGATTCCGCCTCGGTGATGGTGAACGCGTCGACGCGTTTCGCCGACGGTTTCGAATATGGCCTGGGCGCCGAGATCGGCATCTCGAACGACAAGCTGCACGCACGCGGCCCCGTGGGACTGGAAGGCCTGACCTCGCTCAAGTACGTGGTCTTTGGCCACGGCGAAGTCCGCAAGTAGTCTTCTCGCGGGCGGCCCACAAGGCGGCCCGCGCTCTGTTACTCTCCACCTCCGACACTGGGAACCCCATGCTCTTTCTCTGGACCAAAGCCTTCCACATCATCTTCGTCATGTCCTGGTTCGCCGGCCTGTTTTATTTGCCGCGCATCTTCGTGAACCTGGCGATGGAGACGGAGACGGTCGCCACCGAGCGTTTGCTGCTGATGGCGCGCAAGCTGTACCGCTTCATGTCGCTGCTGGCGCTGCCGGCAATGGTGCTGGGGCTGGCCCTGATGTGGATGCTGTATGGCGGGGGCGAAGGCCGCATGAAGATGCCGGGCTGGATGCATGCCAAGCTGACGTTCGTGGTGCTGCTGCTCGGCTATCACCACGCCTGCGGCTCCATCCTGCGCAAGTTTGAAAAAGGTCTCAACAAGCGCAGCCACACCTGGTTCCGCTGGTTTAACGAGGTGCCGGTGGTGATGCTGCTGGCCGTCGTCGTGCTGGTCGTGGTCAAGCCTTTCTAAGGGAGTCGAGATGAGTGCAAGCCAGAACAAAGTCGTGCAGTATTTCTTCGCCCCCCACTCGCCATGGACCTATCTGGGCCACGCGCGCCTGATGGCCATCGCCGCGAAGACGGGCGCCCAGATCGACGTACGTCCCTTCGACCTGGGCAAGGTCTTCAGCGTCTCGGGCGGCCTGCCGCTGGCCAAGCGCGCGCCGCAGCGCCAGGCCTACCGCCTGGCCGAACTGGCGCGCTGGTCGGCCTTTCTGCAGGTGCCATTGACCCTGCAGCCGAAGTTTTTCCCCGTGTCGCCGGAAGCGTCGGCCAAGCTGATCATCGCCACGCGCCTGGCGCACGGCGTGGAGGCATCGCTGAACCTGGCGCACGCCATCATGCGCGGCCTGTGGGCCGAAGAGCGCAACATCGGCGACGAAGAGACCTTGGTGCAGATCGCCGTTGACGCGGGTTTCGATGGCCGCCAGTTGCTGAAAACGTCGGAAACGGCCAGCGTGCAGGCGGAATACGACGCCAATACGGAAGCGGCCACCGCCGCATCCGTCTTCGGCTCGCCGTGGTACATCGTCGATGGCGAAGGCTACTGGGGCCAGGACCGCCTCGATTTCGTCGAGCGTGCGCTGGACGCAAAATAGATAGAGGATGTAGGTCGGATTAGCGCCCCGCGCGTAATTCGACAAGCTCAGTCAGCGGCCACGTCGGCTTACGCCCTGGCGGGCTAAGCCGACCTACGTGATATGCAGGATTTTTAGTTAATTGTTTTTCAACGGATAAAAGGTACACCATGGCTTCATATTTTTGCCCATGCCCGCGCGGCATGGAAGCGGCGCTGGCCGAGGAACTGGGCGAGATCGCCCAGGATAGTGCGACCATGAAGGTCCACAACCAGGTGCCGGGCGGCGTGCATTGCTCCGGCGACCTGCTGGACTCCTACCGCATCAACCTGCATTCGCGCATCGCTTCGCGCGTGCTGATGCGCATGGCCCATTCGGGCTACAAGACGGAAAACGATATTTATGACCTGACCCTGGCGCAATCCTGGGAAGACTGGTTCGGCGTGCACCACACGATCCGCGTCGACGTCACGGCCGTCAAGTCGCCGCTGCGCAGCCTGGAATTCACGACACTGAAAATCAAGGATGCGATCTGCGACCGTTTCCGCGACCAGTTCAACGAGCGTCCATCGGTCAATACCAAGACGCCGGACATGCGCATCGTCGGCTTCCTCGATGCGCACACGTTCACCGTCTACCTCGACACCTCGGGCGAAGCCCTGTTCAAGCGCGGCTGGCGCGAAGAGACGGGCGACGCGCCGCTGCGCGAAAACCTGGCCGCCGGCCTATTGCGCGTGTCGGGCTGGAAGCCCGGCATGGTGCTGTTCGACCCGATGTGCGGTTCCGGCACCATCCTGGCCGAAGCGGCGCAGATGCTGCAGGGGATTCCACCGGGCGCGTCGCGCCAGTTCGCGTTTGAAAACTTCCACGACTTCGACCCGGCGCCGTGGAATGCCATGAAAAACGCCATCAAGGTCAATCCATTGCCAGCCGAACCGACGATTTTCGGCAGCGATATCTCGGGCGACATGGTGGCCATGACGCGCCACAACCTGCGCTGCGCCGGCGTGCGTTTCGACGTGCCCCTGAAACAGATCGAAGCGCAGGAAGTCAAGCCGCCAAGCGACGTGCCGGGCATCATGCTGACCAATCCGCCGTACGGCGAACGTATCGGCGTGCGCGGCGACAGCACCATTCCGGAAGACGAACTGTCGACGTCCTTCTATTCGGCCATGGGCACGACCCTGAAGCAGCGTTTCGCCGGCTGGACCGTGTTCCTGTTTACGGCCGACCTGGGCTTGCCCAAGCTGCTGCGCCTGAAAGAAGCGCGCAAGACGCCATTCTTCAACGGCGCGCTGGAATGCCGTCTGTTCCGCTTTGATATGGTCGCAGGCTATAACCGCCGTGAAGAGGCGAAGCCGAAACCACAGCAGTAAGCGTTCACCGCAAGACACCCGCAGTAACCCCGCGCGCGGACCAATGCAGGTCCGCGCGCCACTTTGGATCCGCCATGTTTCCCACCCCTCCGGCCGACGTGCCGCCAGACCCGGTCACTCCCGTTCCGCCTCCCACGCCGAGCCACATGGCGCCGCTGAGCCGCGGTGCGCTGGCGATGATGCTGGCCGGGCTGTCGATGCTGGGCCCTTTGTCGATCGATACGTATCTGCCCGCGTTTGGCGCGATCCAGGGTTCGCTGCAGGCCTCGCCGCTGGAAGTGCAGCAGTCGCTGACGTTCTACATGCTGGCCTTTGCCGGCATGGTGCTATGGCATGGCGCGATTTCGGATACTTTCGGCCGGCGCAACGTCATCCTCGTGTCCCTGCTGATGTTTGCCATCGGCTCGCTGGGCTGCGCTTCGGCGCACACGGTGCACTATCTGTGGTTCTTCCGCATCATGCAGGGCGTGTCGGCCGGCGCCGGCGTGGTGATCAGCCGCGCCATCATCCGCGACCTGTATGCCGATGCGGCGGCGGCGCGGCTGCTGTCGCTGGTGACGATGATCTTTTCCATCGCCCCGGCCGTGGCGCCGATTCTCGGCGGCTGGATCGTCATCTGGTTCGACTGGCGCTCGATCTTCCTGTTCCTCGCCTTTTACACGGTGGTGCTGCTGGCGTTCTGCTACTGGCGCCTGCCCGAAACCCTGCCGTTGGCCAAGCGCCAGCCGTTCAATCCCCGTTTTCTCGCGTCGAGCTATGGCCAGATCCTGCGCTCGCCCCTGTTCCACATCAAGGCCGGCATCGTCGCGCTCAATTTCGCGGGTCTGTTCCTGTTCATCACGGCCGCGCCGGAAATGCTGCCCAAGCAGCTGGGCCTGGGGCCGTCGCAATTCGCCTGGCTGTTCATTCCCTGCGTGAGCGGCATCTTCATGGGCGCCGCGGCGGCCAACCGCATCGCCGGCAAGGTCACGTTCGCGCGCCAGATCGGCATCGGCTTTGCCTTCCTGCTGTGCGCCGCCAGTGTCAATGTCGTGTATCACCTGTTCCTGCCGCCATCGTTGCCCTGGTCGGTGCTGCCCTTGTTCTTCTACACCTTCGGCATGTCGCTGGTGGGGCCCGGTGCGACCCTGCTGGCGCTCGACCTGTTCCCGCATATCCGCGGCACGGTGGCCTCGTGCCAGTCGTTTGCGAGCACCTTGCTGGGCGCCGTGGTGGCCGGCGTGATCTCGCCGCTGCTGTCCGGCTCCGTGCTGTGGCTGGCGTCGGGCCAGCTGGCGTTTACAGGCCTGGCGCTGGCCCTGTGGCTGATATCGCGGCGCTTCCGCCACCGTTTGCTGGGTTCCTTCAAGGCATAAGTTTCCACTGTAGAACGCTGGATTTATTTCAACTTAATTTTCTATATTGCAAGTAATATCCGGCGCTTATGATAAGATGACTGCTTTCCCGGCATCCTCTCAGGCAATAGATTTTTTGGTTACAGGAGTGGAGGATTCCTCTGAACGTGGCCGCGCTTCGCTGCTGAGCGCTCTTCCTTTTCGAACCGGCAATGCCTGATACGATGCATCAATCTGATCAAGATATACGCAATCGCCTGCTGATTGCCCGCCTGCCGGCCATGCCGCAGATCCTCCTCAAGCTGATCGCCCACCTGCAGGCCGACGATGCCGGCATGCCGGAGCTGGCCGCCCTGATCGCCAAGGATGCGGGCATGACCAGCAAGATACTCGGCGTGGCCAACAGCTCGGCCTACCATCGCCAGAGCAAGGTCGTCAGCCTGGAGCAATCGCTCGTCTCGCTCGGTACGGACATGATCAAGACCCTGGTCATCAGCGAATCCGTGTTCCAGACCTTTAACAGCTTTCCCCATTCCGGCAGCACGGATTTGCGCGCTTTCTGGAAAAGTTCGCTGTCGGCTGCCGTCATGGCGCGCGCGCTGGCCAAGGCCATGGCCTATCCGCACGTCGAGGAAGCCTATCTGGCGGGATTGCTGCACAACGTGGGCCGACTGGCCTTGCTGGCCACGGCGCCGAAGGAATACGCGTTCAATTTCACGGCGCGCGACGATGCCGCCCTGTGCGCGGTGGAGCAGCGCACCTTGCAGATCACGCATGCCGAAGCGGGCGCCTGGCTGATCGAGCGCTGGCATCTCGATTCCTTCCTGGCCGACAGCGTGCTGTATCACCATGAACCGCTGGCGCGCCTGGAAGCGAGCCATCCCCTGATCCGCATCGTGCGCCTGGCGCACCTGTTGTGCTGCCATGCCGACGATGCGGACGAGGCCGAGTCCATCACGCAGGCGGCAAGCCTGTGCGCGCTGGACGTCGAGGCATTGCACGACCTGGCCGGCAGCGTCGCGCGCCAGGTGGAACAGGCCGCGCAGCACCTGGGCATCGACCTGGCCGGCGCGGACGAGATCGCCACGCCGCCCGCGTATGCGCCGCCCGCCCCCGATCCGGTGCAGCAGCGCCTGTCCGACGAAGTGCGCAATATGGTGCTGGTGTCCGAAGTGGGGCAGACCTTCGCCCGGCAGCAGGGCGAGAGCAGCCTGCTCGAAGCCATCACGCGCTCGGCGCGCATCCTGTTCGATTTCGACACCGCCGTCATCCTGCTGCAAAACCCGACCGGCCATGCGCTCGTCGGCGTGGCGGCGGGCGAGCATCAGCAGCGCCTGGCCGGCTTCTCGATCCCGCTGGCCAAGGGGGGACTCCTGGCCGCATCGGCGATCGAGTGCAAGCTGGCGTTCCTGAAACGCGACATGCCGGCGCTGGGCATCGTCGAGGAGCAGCTGTTCCGCATACTCGGTACCGACAGCCTGGTCTGCGTGCCGCTCGTGGCGGGCCAGCGCAGCCTGGGCGTGCTGATTGGCGGCGTGGCGGCGTGGCAGATTCCTGCTTGCCAGAAGCGCGAAGGTTTTTTGCGTGCATATGCCAACCAGGCCGCCACGGCGCTGGAAACGGCCATCAGCGCGCGCGGCCTGGCACGGCGCCAGCTCGATCACGTGACCGAGGAATACCGCGCCGCGTCGCGCCGCGTCGTGCATGAAGTGAACAACCCGCTGTCCATCATCAAGAACTATTTGAGCGTGCTCGATCACAAGCTGGAGAAGCAGGAGCCGGTGTCGGGCGAAATGGCGATCCTCAATGAGGAAATCGACAGGGTCGGCCAGCTGATCGGCGGCCTGGCCGATCTGCAGCCGGCAGCGGCCAGTGGCGTGACCGATTGCGCGCGCGTCGTCGACGACGTGCTGCGCCTGTTCCGCGCCACCGACTTCCTGCCGCCGAAGATCGAGGTGGTCACGCGCATGCAGGACGCGCCATGCGAGGTGGAGGCCGATGCCGACATGCTCAAGCAAATCCTGCTCAACCTGCTGAAAAACGCCGTCGAAGCCTTGCCCGATGGCGGACGCATCGAAGTGGCGAACCGTGGCCACGTCAACCGCGACCGCCGCCTGTACCTGGAACTGTGCGTCAGCGACAATGGCGCCGGCCTGGCGCCGGAAGTGCTGGCCAATCTGTTCTCGCCTGTGCGCAGCAGCAAGGACGGCGCGCATCACGGCCTGGGCTTGTCCATCGTGCACGACCTGGTCACGCGCCTGCATGGCGTGATCGGCTGCCGCAGCAGCAAGTCCGGCACCTCGTTTGAAATTTTACTGCCCATCCCCATGCCGGCGAGCGCCGCGGCCGCGTTGCCCGCGCCCGGCAATACCGCCTTGTCCTCGTAACGCCCATGAACTCCTCCGCCATTCCATTTGACCTGGAAAACAGCCCGCGCATCCTGCTGGTCGACGACGAGCCCCGCCTGCTCGCCTCCCTCCACGAATTGCTGAAAGACCGCGGCTACCAGCTGTACACGGCCACCTGCGGCAGCGAGGCGCTGGCGCAGTTGTCGAAACTGCGCTTCGACCTGATCCTGCTCGATCTGCGCCTGCCCGACATGAGCGGCCATGAAATCATGGACCACATCAACCGGCGCGGCATCGAGGGCGACGTGATCGTCATGAGCGGGGACGTCGGCATCGAGGCGGCCATCGGCGCCCTGAAGCGCGGCGCCTACGATTATCTGCGCAAGCCCTACAGCCGCGAGGAGCTGCTCAAGACGGTGGAGAACGCGCTGCAAAAGCGCAAGCTGGCGCTGGAAAACGAGCGCATCGCGCTGCAGCTGGAAAACTCGGAAAAGATGTACCGCTACCTGGTCGACAGCTCGCCCGACATCATCTATACCCTGAACCACGAAGGCCGCATCACCTTCATCAACGACAGGGTGCACCAGTTGCTGGGCTTTAGCCGCGAAGAGCTGATCGGCAGCCATTACTCCATCCTCGTGCACGATGAAGACCAGGAGCGGGCGCGCTATGCCTTCAATGAGCGCCGCCTCGACGAGCGCGCCTCGCGCAATGTGGAGCTGCGTCTGAAGTGCCATAGCGGCAGCGGCAGCGACCGCACCTTCAACAACACCTTGATGACGATTCCGCTCAATTCGATCGGCATGCACAGCCACGATCAGGAAGCGAAAAAGCAGGAATATTTTGGCACCTACGGCGTGGCGCGCGACATCACCGACCGCAAGCGCGCCGAGGAAGTCATTTCCTACCAGGCCTACCACGACATCCTGACGGACCTGCCGAACCGCATGCTGTTCAAGGACCGCCTGGGGCTGGCCGTGATCCAGGCGCGGCGCAAGCTGACGGAACTGGCCGTGATGTTCATCGACCTCGATCGCTTCAAACTGGTCAACGATACCCTGGGCCACGTGAAGGGCGACGAATTGCTGCAGCAGGTGGCGCTGCGCCTGAAGGATTGTCTGCGCCGCGGCGATACCCTGGCGCGCCAGGGCGGCGATGAATTTACCATCGTGCTGCCGGAACTGCGCGACCGCCAGGATGCGCGCCTGATCGCCGACAAATTCCTCGAATGCCTGCACCAGCCCTTCGACCTCGATGGCAACCAGGTGCATATCTCGGCCTCGATCGGCATCGCCATCTATCCGGGCGACGGCGAGACCATCGACGAGCTGCTGCGCCACGCCGACATCGCCATGTACCAGGTCAAGGCGCTGGGCAAGAACGGCCACAGTTTTTATCACGAGTCCATGCTCGACGTGTCGCACCAGAAGATCGCGCTCGAGCAAAGCTTGCGCAAGGCGCTGGAGCTGAACCAGTTGGAGATGTATTACCAGCCGCAGGTGGACGTGATGACGGGCCGCATCGTTGGCGCCGAAGGCCTGATGCGCTGGAACCACCCGCAGCGGGGCTTGCTGACGGCCGGCGAATTTTTGCCGTTTGCCGAGGAAAACGGCTTGATGCTGCCGATCTCGGACTGGATGCTGGGCGCGCTGTGCCGCGACCTGCTGCAATGGGATGCGGCTGGCGGCGAAGCCGTGCGCCTGTCGCTCAATTTGTCGCCGCAATACCTGGACCGGGGCGACTTTTTCGAGAAGATGCGCGGCGCGCTGACGCGCTACGGCATCGCGCCGGAAAAGATCGAAGTGGAGATCACGGAAAACATCTGCATCCGCAATCCGCAGTATGCGATCGAGCAGTTGAATACGCTGTGCCAGCTGGGCGTGTCGGTGGCCATCGACGATTTCGGCACCGGCTATTCCTCGCTGTCGTACCTGCACCGCTTCCCCATCCACACGATCAAGATCGACCAGTCGTTTGTGAAGGAAATCCACGACGAGCACGGGCATTACCCTGTCATCCTGGCCATCATCTCGATCGCGCGCGGCCTGGGCCTGCACCTGATCGCCGAGGGCGTGGAGACGGAAGGGCAGGCGCGCTACCTGCAGGACAAGGGTTGCACCACGATGCAGGGTTATCTGTACCACCGGCCCATTTCGCTGGGCAGCTTCATCGCCGTGCTGGAGGAGCAGAACCGTTTGATCGCCGATGCGGCCCCCGCGCCGTCCCGGACGCTGACCATCGAGGCTTGACCGTGCCGCTTGCCGCTCCCCGCTCCACGGCCGCTCATTCCACGGCTGCTCATTACACGGCCGATTACCTGCGCCTGAAAGGTCTGGCCGAGAAGGGCAATGCGAACGCCCAGCACAGCCTGGGTTTCATGTACTTCAATGGCCAGGGCATCGAACAAAGCTATGCGCAGGCGCTGCACTGGTACGGCTTGGCTGCCGCGCAGGGACTCGAACACGCGCAATACAACCTGGGCGTGATGTGCCAGAAGGGCCAGGGCGTGCCGCAGGATTTTGCGCAAGCGGCGCACTGGTACCAGCAGGCGGCCGAGCAGGGCTACGCGGCGGCGCAGTACAACCTGGGCTGGCTGTACGCCAAGGGCCAGGGGCTCGCGCAGGATAGCGGACTAGCCATGCTGTGGTTCAGCCGCGCGGCGGAACAGGGCGACGCGGGCGCGCAGAATAATCTGGGCATGATGTACGACAATGGCAAGGGCGTGCCGCAGGACTTCGTGCACGCGATCGCCTGGTACCGCAAGGCAGCCGAACAGGGCTATGCGCGCGCGCAGTTCAACCTGGGCCTGCGCTACGACAATGGCCAGGGCGTGCGCCAGGACCGCCAGCAGGCGACGGCCTGGATGCGCAAGGCGGCCGAGCAAGGCTATGCGCCGGCCCAGTTCAACCTGGCGCTGCGCTATGAAAATGGCGACGTGCTGCCGCAGGACAGCCGGCAGGCGATCGCCTGGTACCGGCGCGCGGCCGAGCAGGGCCACGCCAGTTCGCAGTTCAACCTGGGCCTGATCTACGACAATGGCCAGGGCGTGCCCTGCGATAAACAGGCGGCGCTGGAATGGTATGTCAAGGCGGCGGGACTGGGCCATGCGGCGGCCCAGCACAACCTGGGCCTGCACCATGAACATGGCGCCCACGATTACGCGCAGGCGCAAGCGTTCTACCGCCAGGCGGCAGAGCAGGGCTTCCCAGCCGCCCAGTATCAGCTGGGGCTGCTGTACGAGCATGGACAGGGCATGCCCGCCGATGCGCAGGAAGCCATCTTCTGGTACCGCAAGGCGGCCGACCAGGGGCATGTGCGGGCGCAGTTCGACCTGGGCCTGCGTTATGAACATGGCCAGGGCGTGCCGCCGGACTTGTCGCTGGCGCTGGAGTGGTACCGCCGCGCCGCCGAGCACGATTACGCGCCCGCGCAATACATGCAGGGCGTGCTGCACGACCGCGACGATGGCCCGGCGCCCGACAGCCAGCAGGCCTGCGCCTGTTATTGCCGCGCCGCCGCGCAAGGCCACAGCCTGGCCCAGTTCGCTCTGGGCCTGCGCCATGACAATGGCCAGGACGTGCCGCAGGACTATGCCGCGGCCTGGGACTGGTATGCGCTGGCTGCGCGCCAGGGCCATGCGCGGGCCCAGTTCAACCTCGGCCTGATGGCGGCCAGCGGCCAGGGCAGCCCGCTCGATTTGCAGCAGGCGTATATCTGGCTGTCGATGGCCGTGGCGGCAGGCGTGGCCGGCGCGGAGAAATCCTTGCGCCAGACTGCGGCGCGCATGCGCGAGGAGGACCTGGCGCGGGTGCGCGAACAGCTGGCGGCGATAGCAGCCTAAGCTGCGCTACCCACGTTGGCGTGCGCGAATACAACAGCAGGTGCTGTATAGTCCTTTCCCTTCGCCATCTGTGGCGCCCCTTGTTTCCTCCTGACGCAACAAATTGCTGCGGTATTTGCAGTTTTGATGTGCTAAGGTTCCGGAAGCAGGTGGTCTGTCTATGTTTTAGAAAAGGAAAACCATGCGCCTGAACCGTTTCCCTGGCCGTCCGGCCGCCGTGCTGTGTGCGCTCGCGCTGCTGTCGTTTGGCGCCGCCGCCGGTCCCCTCGATGCCCTCAGCAACCAGGATGCCAGCAATGGCTTGAAAGCGGCGCTGGAAGCCGGTTCCGCCGCCGCCGTATCGAAGCTGGGTGTCGAGAATGGCTTCCTGAACAATGACAAGGTCAAGATCAAGCTGCCCGGCATCTTGGAGCAAGCCAAGCCCTTGCTGAAAATGACGGGCCGCGGCCAGCAGCTGGATGATCTGGTCGTGTCGATGAACCGTGCCGCCGAGTCGGCCGTACCCATGGCCAAGCCCTTGCTGCTCGACGCGGTCAAGTCGATGAGCGTGAGCGATGCGAAAAATATCCTGTCCGGTGGCGACACGTCGGTGACGGACTTCTTCCGCCAGAAAACATCGGCGCCCCTGGCAGTCAAATTCCTGCCCATCGTGAAATCCGTCACCGACCGCTCCGGCCTGGCCAGCAAATACAACAGCACCATGAGCCAGATCGGCAAGACGGGACTCGTGCCGCAGCAGCAATCGACGGTGGAAGGCTACGTCACGGACCGTGCGCTTGACGGCCTGTACCTGATGATCGGCGAAGAGGAAAAAGCCATCCGCAGCAATCCGCTCGAATATGGCAGCAAGATCATCGGGAAGGTCTTCGGCAGCCTGAAGTAAGCCTCGCCACCGCGAAGATTTGCTTGCCGCATTCCATTCGGCGTAAAATGCAGGCTTCGCGGGTGTAGCTCAATGGTAGAGCAGAAGCTTCCCAAGCTTACGACGAGGGTTCGATTCCCTTCACCCGCTCCATTTTTCGCTGGCGCCTGGTTTTGTGCGGCGCGGCCACTACTTTCTTCATTCCCATGTCTTCTGATACCCCAGCAAACGGCCCGGTGCGGCCGATGATGTACGATCCGACCGAACACCGCATTCGCAGTTTCGTGACCCGCGCGGGACGGCTGTCTGTCGCGCAGGCGCGCGCGCTCGAGACCTTGGGGCCGCAGTTCCTGTTGCCTTTCGCCAAGGAGCCCATGGACTTCGAGCAGGTGTTCGGTCGCAAGGCGCCCGTGATCCTGGAAATCGGTTTTGGCATGGGCGCGACGACGGCGCATATCGCCAAGGCCATGCCGGAGAAGGATTTCATCGGCGTCGAAGTGCACACGCCTGGCGTCGGCAGCCTGTTGAAGTTGATCGGCGAAGAGTCGCTGACGAATCTGCGTCTGCTGCAGCACGATGCCGTGGAAGTGCTCACGCACATGATTCCAGCCAATTCGCTGGCCGGCATCCACGTGTTTTTCCCTGATCCATGGCACAAGGCGCGCCACAACAAGCGCCGTTTGATCCAGTCGCCGTTCGTCAAGCAATTGACCGATCGCCTGGCACCGGGCGGCTATCTGCATTGCGCCACCGATTGGGAAGATTACGCGGTGCAAATGCTGGAAGTGTTGGGTGCCGAGCCGCAACTGCGCAATAGCGCCGACGGTTACGCGCCGCAGCCCGCGTACCGTCCGCTGACCAAGTTTGAAAACCGCGGCTTGAAGCTGGGCCATGGCGTGTGGGATTTGGTGTTCATCAAGAAATAGACGCGAGTGCGCTGGGGCTTGTCGGCGCCGTGTACTGGAACAGAATCAGCCTGCCGCCACCGCGCCGCAGGCTTTTTTTATGCCAAACGGCGATTCGTCTGGCGTGCCGGCTTGGCAGGCCGGGTGAATTCAGGTAGGCTTATCTTTTTTGCATTGATTGACATTATGACCAAAAAGATACTCGTGACAGGCGCGTCCGGTTTCATCGGCTCGCATACCTGCGTCGAACTGCTGGCCGCTGGCTTTGACGTGGTCGCAGTGGACAATCTGTGCAACAGCGCGCGCGAAGCGATGGCGCGTGTGGAGCGCATCTCTGGCAAAAGCGTACCCTTCTATGAAGCGGACGTGCGCGACCGCACGGCCATGGCCGCCATTTTGCGCGAGCACGCCATCGATGCTGTGATCCATTTCGCAGGCTTGAAGGCCGTAGGCGAGTCCGTGGCCCAACCGCTGATGTACATGGATAACAATGTGTCGGGCACCGTGGCGCTGCTGGAAGTGCTGGCGGCGGCGAACGTGAAGCGTTTTGTGTTCAGCTCGTCGGCCACCGTGTATGGCGATCCGGAAGCCTTGCCGATCCTGGAATCGTCGCGCCTGTCCGTGACCAACCCGTACGGCCGCTCGAAATTGATGGTCGAGCAGATCCTGGCCGATCTGGTGCACGCCGATGCGCAGTGGCAGGTGGGCGTGCTGCGCTATTTCAACCCCGTCGGCGCGCATGCCAGCGGTTTGATCGGCGAAGATCCGGCCGGCATCCCGAACAATCTGATGCCTTTCATCGCCCAGGTGGCCGTGGGCCGCCGCGAGCGCCTGGCCGTCTTTGGCAATGACTACGATACGCCGGACGGCACGGGTGTGCGCGACTACATCCACGTGGTCGACCTCGCCCTGGGCCATGTGGCCGCGCTGAACCGCCTGTTCTCCACCGAGGGCGGCTTTACCGTCAACCTGGGCACGGGCCACGGCTACAGCGTGCTCGAGACCGTGCGCGCGTTCGAAGCCGCCAGCGGCCGCAAGGTGCCGTATGAGATCGTGCCGCGCCGCCCCGGCGACATCGCCAGCTGCTACGCCTCGGCCGACAAGGCGAAGCAATTGCTCGGCTGGCAAGCGCAGAAAAACATCGACGACATGTGCCGCGACCACTGGCGCTGGCAGCACCAGAACCCGCAAGGCTACGCAGCTTGAAGCAAAGCTGGTGCCCATAAAAAATCCCGCTCACACGAAAGTGTGGCGGGATTTTTTTTTGAGGCCATCAACCCAATGACACCTGAAAAATGCCCAGGGCTAGGCGCCGCCCCGAAGACAGTACGCTAGTACGGCGAGGGGCCGGCAACAACGCCCCGGGCATTTGCTCAGGCAGCCATTATGGGTACAAACCGCGCACTTCACGCGCCTGCAGCACGCGCGTGCACGCCAAGATGAAGGTCGCGGTACGCATCGACACTTTCTTCTCTTGCGACACTTGCCATACCGAATCGAACGCTTCGCGCATGATGCGGGTCAGGCGGCTGTTGATTTCTTCTTCCGTCCAGAAGAAGCTCGAGAAGTTCTGCGCCCACTCGAAGTAGCTGACGGTCACGCCGCCGGCGTTGGCCAGCACGTCCGGCACGATCAGCACGCCGCGGTCGGTCAGGATGTCGTCCGCTGCCGGCAGGGTCGGGCCGTTGGCGCCTTCCAGGATGATCTTGGCGCGGATGACTTGTGCGCGTTCGGCCGTGATCTGCTGTTCCAGCGCGGCCGGGATCAGGATGTCGCAATCGATGCCCCAGAAATCTTCGCGCGGCACGAATGCCTCGGCGCCCGGGAAGCCTTCGACGCTGCCTACTTCGGCCACGTGTGCCAGCAATTGCGGGATGTTCAAGCCGCCGGAGTGCACGACGGTGGTCTTGTGGTCTTGTACCGCGACCACTTTCGAGCCGGCTTCAGCGAACATGCGGGCAGCGACGCCGCCCACGTTACCGAAACCTTGCACGATGACTTTCGCGCCTTCGAGCGACATGCCGACCTTGGCGGCCGCATCGCAACCGACGACGAACACGCCGCGGCCCGTCGCATCGCGGCGACCCAGGCTGCCGCCCAGCGAGATTGGCTTGCCCGTCACCACGCCGGTCGACATATTGCCGCCGATCATGGCGTAGCTGTCCATCATCCACGCCATGACTTGTTCATTCGTGTTGACGTCCGGCGCCGGGATATCCTTGTTCGGTCCGATGATCATGCTGATCTCGCTCGTGTAGCGGCGGGTCAGGCGTTGCAGTTCGTTGCGCGACAGGGTCTTCGGATCGACACGGATACCGCCCTTGGCGCCGCCGTATGGCACGTTGACCGCTGCATTCTTGACCGTCATCCAGGCCGACAGGGCCATCACTTCCGACAACGTCACGTCCTGGTGGAAGCGCACGCCGCCCTTGCCCGGGCCGCGCGACAGGTTGTGCTGCACGCGGTAGCCTTCGTAGTGGGCAATGGTGCCGTCATCGCGCTCGATAGGCACGTCGACCGTCAGGATGCGCTTTGGACGCTTCAGCGTTTCCACCCAGCGCGACAGGTTGCCCAGGTACGGCGTAACGCGGTCGATCTGCTCGAGGTAGACGCCCCATGGGCCAAGGTCTTCAGGATTGAGGTAGGAAGGAAGTGCGTGCTTGCTGGTCATGCTTGATAAGCTCCTGACAATACGAATACGTTAGAGGCACAGCCGAGATGCAGCTGCGCGCAGCGGAACCGCATCGTAGGCGATAGCCTCATGCCCCGGCCAATGCTTTGTGCGCATCCGGTTATGCATTTATTGCATAGTTAGGAGATCAGGAAGGAGTTGCAGTGACGGTTGCGCGCCGGCGTTTTTTCCCGCTGCGCGCGGCGCTTTCCTGCGACTGCACCAGGTATTGCCACAGGCTTTCGACGATCTGCTTGCCTGGCCGCAGGCTGGACGGGCGCTCGCGATATAAACGGATTTCCAGCTCGATTTCCCAGCCTGGCGCGCCGCCGTCGGCGCGCGCCAGGTGCTTGTATTTGACGTCGCGCATGACGGCCGATTCGGGCAGGAAGGCGATGCCGCGCCCTTCCAGCGCCATCATTTTCAAGCCTTCGGCCATGTCTGTTTCGTAGCAGGTTTCCAGGAACAGGGGCGCCTTGGCGTCTGCCAGCAGCAATTCCACCATGCGTCCCAGGTAGGCGTTGCTGGTGTAGGAGAGAAAGGGCAGCGGCTCCTTGGCGCTGCCGGGCAGGACGAAGTCCGGCACCTTGTCCTGGCCGCAGCGCGCATACGCACGCAGGGTTTCGCGGCCCATCACCAGCATGTCGTAGCGGCCCGGGTCCAGCTGCACCGGCTGGCGCGGATGGTGATAGCACAGCAGCAAATCGCAGCCGCCATCGACCAGCTGCAGCACGGCGTCGTGCACGTTCAATGCCATCAGGCGGCTGTTGATCGGCGCGAAACCTTCTTCCAGCGCCGTCAGCCATTTCGGCATGAAGGTCAGCGACAGGGTATGCGGCACGGCGAAATCGACGCTCGTTTGCGTGGCGGCCCGCTTGCCGCGCAAGAGGGCGCGCACGCCGTTGATCTGTCCCAGCATTTCCAGCGCCTGTTCGTAGAATACGGCGCCGGCCGGCGTCAACCGCGTCGGGTAGGAGGTACGGTCCACCAGGTCGATGCCGAGCCAGTTTTCCAGCGACTGGATGCGCCGCGAAAAGGCGGGCTGGGTGACGTGGCGCAGGGCCGCGGAACGGCTGAAATTATGCGTCTCAGCGAGCGAGATGAAGTCTTCCAGCCATTTGGTTTCCATCGCGGGACCGTTCCGTTATCAAGGGCAGGGGCAAGGTAAAGTGGTCAGGGCGTCTCGGGCGATGCCGCCGGCTGGTACAGCGCGGCGGGCAGGCCAAAGAAGGACGGCGGACCCAGGGTCGTGCCATCGAGCGAGCCGCCCGCGTTCAAGCCCTTGTTGACGGCCGCCAGCAGGGAGCTGCGGCTGGCCAGATTTTGCAGCAGCGCGCGCGGGCCGTTGTGGAAGGTGTGCTGGGCGATATCCGCGGCGACGACAAAGATCGGCTCGCGGCGCTGGGGGAACTCCACCCATTCGCCGTCCTCGTCCTGCGCGCAGAAAGTATCGGGCAAGGTCATGTTTTCGGCGCCGGGAAGGTGCGACGCCAGCACCAGGCCGAAGGCTTCCGGCACCACGTCGGCCAGGCGGCGCACGGTAAGGTCGTCTTGCACCAGGGCGCGCACTTGCGCTTCCACTGCGTCTTCGGCGTCGGGCTGCGCGCCCAGGATTTTCACGGCCTGATAAATCAGGTCCGGCGAGAGTGCTTCCATCAAATCATCTCCAGGATCATGGCGACGATTTCGTCGCCGTACGAGGCCAGTTTTTTCTCGCCCACACCGCTTACGCCGCGCATCTGTTCCAGCGAAGTAGGCTTGGCCTTGGCGATTTCGCGCAGGGTGGCGTCGACGAAAATCACGTAGGCGGGCACGTTGTGCGTGCGCGCCGTCTCCACGCGCCACCAGCGCAGCTTGTCGAAGATCGCCTGCTCGCTGGTGGACAGGTCCGTCTCGACATAGCCCTTCGCCACGCTGGTGCTGCGCTTGCTGGTTTTCACCGGTTTCTGGTACTGGCGCAGCTGCACTTTCTGGCCGCCCTTGAGCACGGGACGCGAGGCGTCCGTCAGCTTCAGCGAGCTGTATTGTTCATGGTCGACCGAGACGAGGCCCAGCGCGATGGCCTGGCGCAGGATCGATTTCCATTCCGCTTCTCCCAGGTCCGAGCCGATGCCGAACACCGACAAGGAATCGTGGTGCCAGGTCTTGATGCGTTCCGATTCCACGCCGCGCAGCACGTCGATCACGTGGCCGCCGGCGAAGCGCTGGTCGACGCGGTAGATGGCCGACAGCAGTTTTTGCACGGGCACCGTGCCGTCGAACGACACGGGCGGCACCAGACAGGTGTCGCAATTGCCGCACGGCGAAGCCGGTTCGCCGAAGTATTCGAGCAGGCGCATGCGGCGGCAGCTGAGCGTTTCGCACAGGCCCAGCATGGCGTCGAGTTTGACGCCCAGCACGCGCTTGAAGGTGTCGTCCGCTTCCGACTCGTCGATCATGCGCCGCTGCAGCACCACGTCCTGCAAGCCGTACGCCATCCAGGCGTTGGCGGCCATGCCGTCGCGGCCCGCGCGCCCCGTTTCCTGGTAATAGCCCTCGATGCTTTTCGGCAGATCCAGATGCGCGACGAAGCGCACGTCGGGCTTGTCGATGCCCATGCCGAAGGCGATGGTGGCCACCATGACGATGTTTTCTTCGCGCAGGAAGCGCGCCTGGTTGGCGCTGCGCTTGGCGTACTCCATGCCGGCGTGATAGGGCAGGGCGCGGATGCCGCTCTGGTTCAGAAATTCCGCCGTCTCTTCGACCTTTTTGCGCGACAGGCAGTAGACGATGCCGCAGTCGCCCGCGTGTTCCGTGTTGATGAAGTCGAGCAGCTGCTTGCGCCCGTTGGCCTTTTCCACGATCTGGTAGCGGATGTTCGGGCGGTCGAAGGACGAGACGAACTGGCGCGCGTCTTCCAGCTGCAAACGCAGGGCGATTTCGGCGCGCGTCTGCGGGTCGGCCGTGGCCGTGAGCGCGATGCGCGGCACGTCCGGGAACTGCTCGTGCAGCACCGACAGCTTGATGTATTCGGGACGGAAGTCGTGGCCCCACTGGGCCACGCAATGCGCCTCGTCGATGGCGAACAGGGCGATCTTCGAGGCCTGGAACAGGTCCAGGCAGCGTTGCGTCATCAGGCGCTCGGGCGCCACGTAGACGACGTCGATGCCGCCCGTGCGCACCAGGCGCTCGATGCGGCTCGCTTCTTCGTAGGTTTGCGTGGAATTGAGGAAGGCGGCGCGCACGCCGACCTCCTCCAGCGCGTCGACCTGGTCCTGCATCAGCGCGATCAGGGGCGAGATGACGACGCCGACGCCGTCGCGCAGCAGCGCGGGAATCTGGTAGCACAGCGACTTGCCGCCGCCCGTGGGCATCAGCACCAGCGCGTCGCCGCCATGGCTGACGTGGTCGACGATGTCGGCTTGCTGGCCGCGGAAGGCCGGGTAGCCGAAAACGGTTTGCAGCAGGTGCAGCGCGCGCTGGTTAAGATCTTGATTCATGGTGCCTTATTCTGCCCAAACAACCCAGCCGTAGTGGGCGCTGGCCAACACCAGCAAGCCGAACACGATGCGGTACCAGGCGAAAAACGTGAAGTCGTGCGAGCTGATATAGCGCAGCAGCCAGCGCACGCACAGGAAGGCGGAGACAAAGGCCGCCACAGTGCCCAGGCCGAACAGGGGCACGTCGGTGGCCGACAGGATGTCGCGCGCCTTGTACAGAGAATAGGCGGTGGCCGCCAGCAGGGTCGGGATGGCCAGGAAGAACGAGAATTCGGTGGCCGTCTTGCGCGACAGGCCCAGCAGCATGCCGCCGATGATGGTCGAGCCGGAACGGCTGGTGCCGGGGATCAGCGCAAACGCCTGCGCGCAGCCCACTTTCAGGGCGTCGAACGGCGTCATTTCATCGACCGAGTTGACGCGTACGGTGACGGGATTGGTGCGCGCGCGGCGCTCCACCAGCAAAATCACGATGCCGCCGATGATGAAGGCCATGGCCACGGGCACGGGCTTGAACAGCGCATGCTTGATCATCTTGCCAATTGCCAGGCCGATGATGGCCAGCGGCAGGAAGGCGATGGCCACGTTGAGCACGAACTTGCGCGACTTCGCTTCGCTGCCGAAGGTGGTCAGCACCTTGCCGATGCGCTGGCGGTATTCCCAGCACACGGCCAGGATGGCGCCGGCCTGGATGGCGATTTCGAAGACATCCATGACTTCTTTCGAGACATCCTTGGTAAAGTCGAGCAGGCTGCCGGCCAGGATCAAATGTCCGGTGGACGAAATCGGCAAGAATTCGGTGAAACCTTCGACCAGCCCCATGATGATGGCTTTTAACGCAAGAATGAGATCCATAGGTGTATAAACGGGTATAAGTGGCAGGATGGGGTGAGTGCGTGGCGCCACCAATGTGCGCGGGGTCGAAGCTTACCATGCCGGAGGCCCGGCTAGCCGATTTGGGCGCTGCCGGGCGGCGCTTTTTTCGCGCCGTCCGGCAGGCGGAGGGACGATCAGGATAGCTGTTTTTCCGGCGCCACCAGGCGCGCGCTGGCTGCCACCAGCAGCAGGGCGGCGCCCAGCATGGCAAAGGCGATATTCAGGCTGGTGGCGTGCGCCACGAAACCGATCACGGCCGGGCCGGCCAGGATGCCCGCATAGCCGATGGTGGTGATGGCTGCCACCGCCAGGCTGGCCGGCATGGCGTGTTGCTGGCCCGCCGCCGTAAACAAAATGGGTACGATGTTCGCCGCGCCCAGGCCGATCAGCACGAACCCAAACATGGCCAGGCTGGCATGCGGCGCCAGCACGGCCAGGAAGAAGCCTGCCGCCGCGCACAGGCCGCCAAAAATAAGCACCCGCTTGCCGCCAAAGCGGCTGACCACCTTGTCGCCCGTAAAGCGGCCCACCGTCATGGCGATGGCGAAGGCGGCGTAGCCGAGGCCGCCCTTGGCTTCCTCCACGCCGCGCGTGGTGGTGAGGAACAGGGCGCTCCAGTCGAGGATGGCGCCTTCGGCCAGGAAGACGATAAAGCACAGCAGGCCGATGAAAATGACGGCGCCGTGCGGCATGACGAACAGCGGCGTCTTTTCGCCGGAGGCGGACGCCGTCGGCAGCAGATGGCCTTGCGCCGCGCCCAGCACGCCACACAGCAGCAGCATCACCACCACGCAGGACCAGGCAGGAGACAAGCCCAGCCACAGCAGCAGAGCCATGCAGGCCGCGCCGGCAAAGCCGCCCACGCTGAACAGCGCATGAAAGCCCGACATCATGGCGCCGCCGTTGGCCTTTTCGATGACCACGGCCTGGATATTGATGGCCACGTCGAACGTGCCCATGGCCGCGCCGAACACCAGCAGCACCAGGCCCAGTTGCAGCGGCGTGGCCGCCAGCGCCAGGCCGGGCAGCACGGCCGTCAACAGCAGGCCGGCGCAGACAATGACCTTGCGGCAACCGAAACGTGCCGTGAGCATGCCCGTGAACGGCATCGCGCACAGCGAGCCTGCGCCCAGGCACAGCAGCAAAATGCCGAGCGTGGCTTCATCGAGGCCCAGGCGCGACTTGGCGTAGGGAACCAGCGGGGCCCAGGCGGCCATGCCGAGGCCGGCGGCGAAAAAGACCAGGCGCGTGGCGCGTTGTTGCAGGGTGCCGGTGAGATGCATGGGGGAGCTTTTCAAGAGTCGGGGTGGATAAAATCAGGCGTGGGCGCGCAATACTTGCACGCCCAGCCGTTCAAAGGCGGCAACGTGGACAGCATCGGCATCGGCTTCGAGCACCAGGTGCTGCAGCAAGCCCGTGGCCAGTACGCCGAACGGTGCGGCCGTGCCCAGCTTGTCGCTGGTGACGGCCACGACGACCGCCTTGCTGGCGCCGGCAATGCTGCGCTTGAATTCGGCCTCGTCGTAGTTGAATGCCGTCACGCCCGCGTCCGCATCGGCGCCGCAAGCACCGAGGAAGCACAGGTCGGGATGCATGCGCTCGACTGTGCGCAGCGCCTGCGGCCCCAGGCTGGCGCCGGCACGGCGGTCGACCCGGCCGCCAGCCATGATCAGCTCGATTTCCGGACGTTCCATCAGCGCCATGGCGATCGCTGGCGCGTTGGTGATGACAGTGAGCGCCAGCGGCGGCAAGGCGCTGGCGATGGCCAGGTTGGTCGAACCCGCGTCGAGAAACAGCACCTGCCCCGCGCGCACGAGGGACACGGCCGCCTGCGCCAGGCGCGCCTTGCGCTCGGGCGCTTCCTGCTTGCGCTGCGTCAAAGTGCCGCCGTCGGGCGCCAGCGGCAGTGCGCCGCCATACACGCGCTGGCACAGGCCAGCCGCCGCCATCTCGCGCAAGTCGCGGCGTATCGTATCTTCGGAAACGTCAAGCTGGCGCGCCAGGTCCAGCGCCAGCACGCGGCCATCGGCCTGCAATTGTTGCTGGATCAGCGCGTGGCGTTGTTTGAGGAGCAGGGTGGCGGACATGGTGAACTTATAAACGTGCAGGAATGTGCATGAATATACGCAAACGCGCAAATGAGGTCAACCGTTATCTGTCAGCCGCCGCCGCGCCCTTCAAGGCGCCGTCAGCCGCTCCAGCTCGGCCAGCCAGCGGATGGCATGTTCGCGGCTGTCGCCGCACATGTCCTCGGATGGCTGCAAGCCACCGCAAAACGCGGGCCGCTCGGGCCGGCCGAAGATCTTGCAACGGTTGTCGTCAGCCAGCTGCACGCAGCGCACGCCTGCGGGTTTTCCATCCGGCATGCCAGGAATCGGGCTGGTGATGGAGGGGGCGGTGCAGCAGGCGCCGCACGATGGACGGCATGCCAGGGGGGCAGAGGGTGACATGGGATTTCAAACGGACGGGTGAGGAGCCGACAGTATAGCAAGCCGGCTCCCGTGCGTCGCCAGGGCGCGCTTAGCGCACGATGCTGACGCGCTTGCCAGACAGGGTGCGGCGGGCCGGATCGCCATGCACGGTGATACGGCCTGAACCGCTGGCGCGGGCGTTGACTTCGTTTTGGACGGTGACGTTGATGTCGCCGGAACCATTGCTCGCCAAATAGGCAACGTCGCTGCTCACGGAGGCCAGGTTGATGTCGCCCGAACCATTCACGTTGGCGTCGATGCGCTGCACGGCGCCGCTGGCGCTGACGCTGCCCGAGCCGTTGACCGCCACGTTGACGCGCTCGCCGCGCACGCTGCCCAACTGTATGTTGCCCGAACCGTTCTGCACCGCGTCCGTGTTGCCGCTGGCGAGGGCCGCCGCGTTGATGCTGCCGGAACCATTGTTGGCCACGTTGAAGCGTCCCACCGTGCCCGACAATTCGCTCTTCATCGAACCGCGCTGCTCCAGGCTGAAATCGTCGCCATTGAAACCGCTGGCCACCAGGCGGCCCGAGCCGGAAATGGTGATCTTCTTCAATTGCGGCGTCGTGTAGATCACGTGGATGCCATTGCTGCTGCGAATGTTCGTATCGCTCCAGATGCGCAGGGTATTGCCGCTCACTTCGCTATGGATGCGCGGCTGCAGATTGCTGTCCGCTTCGATCACCAGCGATGTCGCCGGCCCGACGCGCACGTCGATCTTGATATCGATGCGTTTCATGCTGTCGATGTCGAGCACGCTGATGTTGCCGACCTGGCGCACGTCGCGGCTCACTTGCTCGTTGCCCTGGATGGCATTGCTGTTTGACTCGGCATGGCGCACGTCGCCATCGTTGGGGTTGATGACGATGGCGCAACCGCCAAGGGCAACGGCACAGCACAGGGCCAGCATGGTACGCATGGTGTTTCCTTTATGATTGTTTTAATTTGGGAACAGAAAAAGCCGGCTGCCGCGCCGCGGCTGCCGTGCTGTCGATGACAAGGTAGCAAATCCGACACGCTTGCTAAGTAGAAATGCGATGAACTGCGCAAAATGGGGGCTGAAACGTATTCTGGTCCACCCGGTGCCGAAGGTCCGGCGCCGGCACGGAGGGTACAATGCCTGTGTCCGGCGTGCCGGGCGGTGTGTCGCGCTTGACCTCACCGGTAGACAGGTCTACTATTAATGACTCAAAAGTAAGTTACTTGGAAAGACAGATGCAAGCCCCGATTGATACCAAGCCCCGCTGGGAGCGGCGCAAGGATGCCCGCCCGCAGGAATTGCTCGCCGCCGCCCTCGACTTGTTTGTCGAACGGGGCTTCGCATCGACGCGCCTGGAGGATGTGGCCAAGCGGGCTGGCGTGTCGAAAGGCACCTTGTACCTGTACTTCGAGAATAAACAGGAACTGTTCAAGGCGGTGGTGCGCGACAATATCGTGCAGTCGATCGGCGAGGCGGAAGACAGCATGGCCGCCTCGGACAGCAGCAGCGCCGAGTTGTTGCGCAGCATGATGATGCAATGGTGGGAAGAGTTTGGCGCCACCAAGCTGGCCGGTTTGACCAAGCTGATGTTGGCCGAATCCAACAATTTCCCCGAATTGGCGCAGTTTTACAACGAAGAGGTGGTCACGCGCGGCAATGCGCTGATCGCCAGCCTGGTCGAACGGGGCATGCAGCGCGGCGAGTTCCGCCAGGTCGATCCCGTGCTGGTCAGCACCATCCTCAGCGCGCCCGTCACCATGCTCATGATGTGGACGCATTCCTTCCTGCCGTGCGAGGTCAAGAACATCGATCCGGTGGCCTATATGAATGCCTTTATCGACATGAGTTTGCGCAGCCTGCAGGCGGAGGCGCCCGGGAAAAGCTGACGCGCCGGCGTCGCTGCTACCGTTCAGTTGCCCCTTTTCCAAGGTTCGCCCCCCCAAATCTGCAGATCGTCGCAAATTTCCTCCATTCCCCGCCTTTATGGTTAACATGTGCTTTCAGCCAGTTCAACGATAAAATGGCGGATTATTACTTCACTTACCGAGTCCAAAGATGAATATCGAACAAGCCCGCTTCAATATGATCGAACAGCAAATCCGTCCATGGGACGTACTGGATATCGACGTGCTGGAGCTGTTGAACGTGGTCAAACGTGAAGATTTCGTACCGGCCGCCTATAAGAACCTGGCCTTCGTCGATACCGAAATTCCACTGGGTGGCGGCGAATGCATGTTCACGCCGAAGCTGGAAGCGCGCATTTTGCAGGACGTAGCAGTCAAGAAGCATGAAAATGTGCTGGAAATCGGCACCGGCAGCGGTTACATGGCCGCTTTGCTGGCGCACAAGGCGCGGCATGTGACGAGCGTGGAAATCGTTCCCCAATTGAAAACCCTGGCCGAGCAGAACCTGGCCGCCAATGGCGTCACCAACGTGACCGTGGAACTGGGCGACGGCGCCCAAGGCTGGAGCAAGGGCGCGCCATACGACGTGATCGTCGTGTCCGGCGCCCTGTCGGTCCTGCCGGAAGCGCTGTTGCAACAAGTGAAAGTCGGCGGCCGCATCCTGGCCATCATCGGCGAAGCGCCGATCATGTCCGCGCACCTGATCACGCGCACCTCGGACAAGGCTTACGACACGCGCAAGCTGTTTGAAACCAATGTCACGCCGCTGCAAGCTGTTGCACCGTCGCATTTCCAGTTCTGAGGCGACCGATTCGATGGAGCATTTGAGCGCACCGCAGCTGGCCGCCTGGCTGGCCGACACTTCCCGCCCGCGTCCGTTCCTGCTGGACGTGCGCGAGCAGTGGGAGTTTGAGCTGTGCCACCTCGATGGCGCCACCCTGATGCAGATGAATTCGATTCCTGCGCGTATCGACGACCTCGATGAAGACGCGGAGATCGTCTGCATCTGCCATCACGGCATGCGCAGCATGCAAGTGGCTGCCTTCCTGGAGCGCAATGGTTTTGGCAAGATCAGTAATTTGACGGGCGGCGTGCACGCCTGGGCGCTGCAAGTCGACAGCAGCATGCCTCAATACTAAATTATTTTGCAGTAGATGCACTCCCAGGTATGCCATCGGGCATGCCTGCGGAGGCCTGTACCCTGCTCTTATCCGGGCGGGCGCCAGGCAGGCTGTAACAGATTTTTGATTCCATCAACTTTTGACGACTCCAACGGAGAAATGCAATGCGGAAACCCCTTATCGCCGTGCTGATGACCAGCGCTTTTTTCTCGCTTAACACGCAGGCGGCCGATCTCATCCAGGTGTACCAGCAGGCGCTGGCCAATGACGCGCAGTATGCGAGCGCGCGTGCTGCCCTGTCGGCCGGGATGGAGCGGGTTCCGCAGGGGTTGGCAGGCTTGCTGCCGCAAGTGTCGGCGTCAGGCAGCAACACGCGCAACAGCATCGAGCCGATCACCAGCACGATTTCCATGCCGACGGTCAAGGTGCACACGAATACCTACAACCTGACCCTGGCGCAGCCGCTGTTCCGCTGGGATCGCTGGGAAACCTATCAGCAAAGCAAGCTGGCGCAGGCGATTGCCGAAGCGCAATTTGCACAGGTGCAGCAAGACCTGATCACGCGCGTGGCGCAAGCGTATTTCGACGTGCTGAGCGCGCAGGATAACCTGGGCGCCACGCAGGCGCAAAAAGTGGCGACGACGGAGCAGCTGGCATCGGCCAAGCGCAACTTCGAAGTCGGCACGCAAACGATTACCGACACGCACGAAGCGCAAGCGGCCTACGACCTGGTGGTGGCGCAGGAATTTGCCGCCATCAATGACCTGGCCAACAAACGCAGCGCCTTGCAAACCATCATCGGCGAAGCGCCAACCTCGCTGGCGCCGATGCGCACGGGCGTGGTCATCAGCGCGCCGGAACCGGCCGCCATCGAACCGTGGGTGAGCTCGGCGGAAGAGCAGAACTACGGCGTCGTCACGGCCCAGTTCAGCGTGGAATCGGCCAAGCGCGACATCGGCCGCAACCGCGCCGGCCACTACCCGACCCTGGACCTGATCGCCAACGCGGGCCATACCTACACGACGGGCGGCGGCAGCGGCAGTTCCAACAACAACGCCATCGGCGTGCAGTGGAGCATCCCGATCTTCAGCGGCTTTGCCGTCACCAGCAAGGTGCGCGAATCGATCGCGCTGGAAAACAAGGCCCGCAACGACCTGGAAACGGCACGCCGCGCCGCATCGCAAGGCGCGCGCCAGGCTTTCCTGGGCGTCAACAGCGGCCTGGCGCAAGTGAAGGCGCTGGAAGCGGCGGAAGTGTCGAGCAAGTCGGCGCTGGAGTCGAACCAGCTCGGTTATCAAGTGGGCGTGCGCATCAATATCGACGTCTTGAATGCGCAGAAACAATTGTTCTCGACGCAAAAAGATCTGTCGAAAGCCCGCTACGACACCATCATGAACGGCTTGCGCCTGAAGGCGGCGGCCGGCACCCTGAAGGAAACGGACTTGATGCCAGTGAACGCCTTGCTCGACAAGTAATATTTGTCCCGGGATTCAGATGAAAACCAGCACCGGCGACGGTGCTGGTTTTTTTTCGCCCCGTGCCCGGCGTCACACGACGCGGCTGTTGGCGATTTGTGTCAGGATCACCCCGGCGACCACCAGCCCCGCACCGGCCCAGTGCAGCGGAGAAATGTGCTTGATGGCAAAGCCCAGCAAGCCATAACGGTCGATGGCCAGCGCGGCCAGCATTTGCCCGCCGATGACGGCCGCCATGAAGGGGCCGGAACCCATGCGCGGCGCCAGCATCAGCGCGGCCGTAATGTAAAACACGCCGGCCGCGCCGCCCAGCCAGGACCAGCCCGGCCCCCGCATGGCGAGGCTGACATCGGGCGCCGGCACCCGCCAGACCAGCATCACGAGCGAGGCGAGCACGGCGCTGACGGCCAGCGAGGCGAGCGTGGCCCACAGCGGGTGGCCCAGGTTGCGGCCCAGCGCGGCATTCGCGCCCGCCTGGAAGGGGACGACGGCGCCGGCCAGCATGGCCAGCGGGGCAAATACGGTAATCCATCCATGCATATGCGACTCCATCACTGTTGAGTTGATGGGATCATCGTATTATGCTGTCATGATTAAATCCAATTCGTAGTTTGTCATTAAACTATGCACCAAATGAATAATCTGCGGGCCGTCGATTTGAATTTGCTGGTGATCCTGGACGCCCTGCTCAGCGAGCGCCACTTGTCGCGCGCGGCCGAGCGCTTGCACATGAGCCAGCCTGCCGTCAGCCATGCGCTGGCCCGCTTGCGCCATTTGCTCGGCGATCCGCTGCTGCTGCGCGGCAAGGGCGGCTTCCAGCCGACGGCGCGCGCCCTGGAATTGGCGCGGCCGCTGGCCGAAGCCCTGCAAAGCGTGCGCTCCGTGCTCGGTGGCGCCGTCTTCGAGGCGGCCACGGCGCAGCGCGTGTTTCGCCTGGCCATGTCGGATTACGGCGCGGCGCTGATCTTGCCTCGTTTGTTGCGGCGTCTGCGCGTGGAAGCGCCAGGCATCGACCTGGCCGTCAGGCACGCCAGCCGCCCGGCCATGATCGCGGGCGTGCAGGATGGCGAGATCGACCTGGCGCTGGGCGTGTTCCCGCAACTGCCCGAGCAATTACATCGAGAAACCCTGTTCGAGGAAACCTTCGTGTGCGCGCTCGATCCGGCCAGCCTGGCGTCCGGTGAAATGCTGAGTCTGGAAACCTATCTGGCGCGCCCGCATGTGCTGGTGGCATCCGGCGAAGGCGGCATGGCGGCCGAAGTCGACGCGGCTCTGGCCCAGCTGGGAAAGACGCGTCGCATCGCCGTGCGTGTGCCGCACTGGACGGTTGCGCCGGCGTTGCTGCTGGGAACGGATTTGATACTGACGGTGGCGCGGCGCGCCTTGCAGGGGCGCGCGGCGCAGGGGCTGGCGCTGTACGCCGCGCCATTTGCCATCGCGCCGTTTGCGTTTGAAACGATACGCCACCGCCGCACGGACGGCGATGCGGGCATCGCCTGGCTGCGCGCGGCCATCGCACAGGCCGCCGAGCCAGGCTGAGGACTTACAGGCCGGCGCCCTGGCCGTCGAACTTGCGTTCGATCAATTCGATCTTGTAGCCGTCCGGGTCGGTGATGAAGGCGATGACCGTGTTGCCGCCTTTGACGGGACCCGGTTCGCGCGTGACGTTGCCGCCGTTCGCGCGTGCCGCGTCGCAAGCGGCGACGATGTCCTCGGCCGAAATGGCGATGTGGCCGTATGCCGTGCCCAGCTCGTAGCTGGTGGTGCCGTAGTTATACGTCAGTTCCAGTTCCGCGTGGTCGGGGTTCGAGCCATAACCGACGAAGGCCAGGGTGTACTGGTATTCCGGATTGTCGCTGGTGCGCAGCAGCGTCATGCCCAGGACCTTGGTATAAAAATCGATGGAGCGCTGCAGGTCGCCGACCCGTAACATGGTGTGCAAAATACGCATCGTAAATCCTTGATAGTGATAGGGGAATGGCAGGATTTTATGCGTTTTACGGCTTTCGTGCCGAGACCGCCCCTGCCGTCCGGTGATGGAACGGCAGCGGATGGCATGCCGGCATTACTCCAGATGGGCGTCCAAGGTGATTTCCGTGGCCAGCAACTTCGATACGGGGCAGCCGAGCTTGGCGCGCAGGGCCGCGTCTTGGAATGCTTCGTCGGTGGCGCCGGGAATGGTGGCCACCAGGGTCAGGTGCACGGCCGTGATGGCATAGCTGCCATCGATTTTTTCCAGGCTGACGTCGGCCGTGGTTTTCAGGGCCGTGGCGCGCAGGCCAGCCTCGCCCAGCTGGCCGGACAGGGCCATGGTGAAGCAGGCGGCATGGGCTGCGCCGATCAGTTCTTCCGGATTGCTGCCGGGACCGTCTTCGAAGCGCGTGTTGAAGCCATAGGCCACATTGTCGAGCGCGCCGCTTTGGGTGGAAATAAACCCCTTGCCATCTTTAAGGCCGCCACTCCAGACGGCTGATCCTGTTTTTTTCATGATGTACTCCTTGCGTGGTTCGAGCATCCATCATGCGCGAGCCTCCCTTGCCCTTCCGTTCGTTGCGCCACACAGGGGGAGCATGCAGGGAGGCATGTGGGGCGCATCGGCAGTCACGGCGCCGGCGTCACGCGCCAGATGACATTGCCCACGTCGTCCGCCACCAGCAGTGCACCCGCCTTGTCGACGGCCACGCCGACGGGGCGTCCCTGCGCCTTGCCATTGCTGTCGAGGAAGCCGCTGACGACGTCCTGCGGCGGCCCGCTGGGCACGCCATTCGTGAAGGGCACGAAGATGACTTTATAGCCGCTGTAGGGCTTGCGGTTCCACGAGCCGTGCTGGCCGATGAAGGCGCCGCCCCGGTAGCGTTCGGGCAGCAGGGCGCCGTCATAAAACGCGAGGCCCAGCGAGGCCGTGTGCGCGCCCAGCGCGTAGTCGGGAGCAATGGCGGTGGCCACCAGTTCAGGGCGCAGCGGCTTGACCCGGGCATCGACGTGCTGGCCGAAATAACTGTAGGGCCAGCCATAGAAGGCGCCATCCTTGACGGACGTCATGTAGTCGGGCACCAGATCGTTGCCCAGTTCGTCGCGTTCATTGACGGCCGTCCAGAGTGCCCCGCTGTGCGGCTGCCAGGCCATGCCGACGGGGTTGCGCAAACCCGTCGCATACACGCGTGCCTTGCCCGTGGCGCGCGTGACTTGCCAGATGGCGGCGCGTCCGTCTTCGGCCGACAGACCGTTCTCGCCCACGTTGCTGTTCGAGCCGACGGAAACATAGAGGAATTTACCGTCGTCGCTGGCGACGACGTTCTTGGTCCAGTGGTGATTGATGGGCCCGCCCGGCAAATCCATCACCTTGACGCCGGGTGCCGTGATGGCCGTTTGTCCAGTTTTGTATGGGAAACGCAGCAGCGCATCGGCATTTGCGACATACAGATCGTTGCCCACCAGGACCATGCCGAATGGCGAGTGCAAGCCTTGCAGGAACACGCTGCGCGATTGCGCCACGCCGTTGCTATCGACACCGCGCAACAGGGTGATGCGGTTGGCGCTGGGCGTGGCGGCGCCCGCTTTTTTCATTTGCATCTGCATGATGGCGCCCTTGATGCCCTTGTTATCGTCGGGCTTCGGCGGCGCATTCGTTTCCGCCACGAGCACGTCGCCATTCGGCAACACATACAGCCAGCGCGGATGGTCGAGGTCGCGCGCATACGCATGGACGGCCAGGCCAGGCGCGGCCACGGGGCGCTGCGCTGCCGTCCAGCGCTGCACGGGCGCCACGTTGACGGTGGGAATCAGTTGCTTGTCCGGCGCGGGCAGGGCGGGTTGCGGGCCGAAGCCCACGGGCATGGCGGGCGCCTGGGCGTGCGCGATGGGCGCGCCGCAGGCAGCGGCCAGCAGCAAGGAACAGACGTAACGGTGCATGGCGTACTCCGGAACAGCAGTGTCTGAGGGTTGGAGTCAGGGCGCCTTCTTTGGTTCCAGCTGCGGGTCCGGACGTGCCTGTTGCGGCGCGGCGGGCTTGACCTTTTCCACGCCGGGCTGGGCGCGGCGGTCCGTGTCGACCAGGCCCTGTTCCAGGTCGCTGGCCGCCTGCTGCATGATCTTGCGCGGCCGCACGTTTTGCGCATCGGGCGATTCATCGCGCTCGTGTGGCAGGCGGTCGACGCCGTCATTCTTGACCTTTGCATCGGTATTGATCTTGCGTTCGCTATGCTGGGTAACCATATGGCCTCCTGACAGGAAAAAGGATGTGAGGCCAGTGTCCCGCCGCCATGGGCCGCGTGCAAGCGGATTTGCCCATGCAGGGAGCGCTGGCGCACGCATGGACGATTCTTTTTCTGCGCTACACTGCGTGCAACACCAAGAACGCCCCTTGCGGGCACACGGCAGCCGCACTATACTGTGCATATATACAGTATCATGCGATGCCGGCGTGCGACGCGACAGCCTGGGGCGGCTTGCCACCGAATTCACTACCGAGACTCTTATGCCCGTCGATAAACACGCCGAACAGCGCGCCGAACAGCCTGCCGCGACCTTGCCAGCCCCGGGCGAGCGCTTCAACCTGGGCGCCAAGACCATCGCCCTCGTCGTGCGCCAGAATACGGACGGCATTGCCGAACCCGTCAAAAGCATCGTCGATTTCCTGCAAGTGCTGGGCCACACGGTGGTCTTCGAGGCGGAGACGGCCGCGCACCTGAACCTGGCGTTTCCCGGCGTGCATGCCATGTCGCCGGCCGAGATCGGCGCCGCGGCCGATTGCGCCATCGTCATGGGCGGCGACGGCACCATGCTGGGTATTGCGCGCCAGCTGGCGCCATTCGACGTGCCCTTGATCGGTATCAATCAGGGGCGGCTGGGTTTCATGACGGATATTCCGCTCGAGCGCATGCTGCCCGTGCTGGCGCAAATTCTCGGCGGCCGCTTCAAGGCCGAACGCCGCACCTTGCTCGAAGGCAGCGTGTTGCGCGACGGCGAGTCGATCCACGTGGGCATGGCCGTCAACGATGTCGTCGTCTCGCGCGGCGGCGGCGCCGGCATGGCGGAACTGCGCGTCGAGGTCGACGGCCACTTCATGTACAACCAGCGTTCCGATGGCCTGATCATCGCCACGCCCACGGGCTCGACCGCGTATGCGCTGTCGGCCGGCGGCCCCCTGCTGCATCCGACCCTGGGCGGCATCGTGCTCGTGCCGATCGCCCCGCATGCGTTGTCGAACCGTCCCATCGTCCTGCCCGACTCCAGCCAGATCGTCGTGGAAATCGTGCGCGGGCGCGATATCAGCGTCAATTTCGACATGCAGACCTTCGCCAGCCTGATCCAGCAAGACCGCATCCTCATCCGCCGTTCGCCGCACACGATTACCTTCCTGCATCCGGAAGGGTGGAGCTACTACAACACCCTGCGTGAAAAATTGCACTGGAATGAGTATCCGTCGGGCGAGGGCAAGCTCAGCTAACTTTTTCTCCATCTCAACCCGCGGCGCGCCGCCCAACCACTGAAGCCATGCTCCATACACTGTCCATTCGCGATTTTGTCATTGTCGATACCATTGAACTGGAATTTTCCGCCGGCTTCAGCGTGCTGACGGGCGAGACGGGCGCCGGCAAGTCCATCCTCATCGATGCGCTGACGCTGGCGTTGGGCGGGCGCGGCGACGCCAGCGTCGTGCGCGAAGGCGCGGCCAAGGCCGACATCACGGCCGACTTTTCCGTCAGCGAAGTGGCGCAAGCGTGGCTGGTGGCGCATGAGTTCGCCAACGACGATGGCGGCGCCCTGTTGCGCCGCGTGATCGACAATGCGGGCCGCTCGAAGGCGTACATCAACGGCATCCCCGCCACGGCCGCGCAGTTGCGCGAACTGGGCGACATGCTGGTCGACATCCACGGCCAGCACGCGCACCAGTCCTTGCTGAAAAGCGAAGCCCAGCGCGCCTTGCTCGACGGCCAGGCGACGGCGCGCGAAGCGGGCGCGGAACAGGACGCGCGGCAAGTGGCGGCCCTGCACAAGCGCTGGCGCGCCCTCGTGCGCCAGCGCGAGGAATTCGAAACCAACGCCGCCAACGTGCTGTACGAGCGCGAACGCCTGGAATGGCAAGTGGGCGAACTGGAAAAGCTGGCCGCCAAGCCCGGCGAGTGGACGGACATCACCAACGAGCACAGCCGCCTGTCGCACGCGGCCAGCCTGCTGGAAGGCGCGCAGGAAGCGCTGTCGATGATTTCCGAGTCGGAAGACCACCCGATCGTGTCGCAACTGTCGGGCCTGAACCAGAAGCTGGGCAAGCTCGTGTCCGTCGATGCGGAATTGCAGCCGATTGTCGACCTGATCGAATCGTCGCGTATCCAGTTGCAGGAATCCGTGTACGCGCTGAACAATTATCTTGACCGGGTGGAACTGGACCCGGAGCGCCTGCACCAGCTCGACGCGCGCATGGAAGCCATGCACAGCACGGCCCGCAAATTCCGCGTCACGCCTGAAGAGTTGCCGGAGGAACACGCCAAGCTGTCGGAAAAGCTGCAGCATTTGGCGGACGCTTCCGATATCGAAGGCTTGCTGCGCCAGGAAGCGAAGGTCGAGGCGGAGTACCGCGCCGTGGCCGAGAGACTGTCCGCCACGCGCCGCGCCGCCGCCCTGGAGCTGGGGCAAGCCGTCACGCGCGCCATGCAGGAACTGAGCATGACGGGCGGCAGCTTCGAGATTGCCCTCCATCCTTGCGAGCCGGCCGCCCACGGCCTCGAGCAAGTGGAGTTTCTCGTCGCTGGCCACGCGGGCACGGCACCGCGCTCGCTGGCCAAGGTGGCGTCCGGCGGCGAACTGGCGCGCATCGCGCTGGCCATTTCCGTCATCACTTCGCACGCCACCACCACGCCGACCCTGATCTTTGACGAGGTCGACAGCGGCATCGGCGGCGCCGTCGCCGAAGTCGTGGGCCGCTTGCTGAAGCGCCTGGGGCAGGGGCGGCAAGTGCTGTGCGTGACCCACTTGCCGCAAGTGGCCAGCCAGGCCAATCAGCATTTCCAGGTGGCAAAAAGTACCCTGGACAATGGCAAGACGGCTTCGCGTATCGACATGCTCGACGCCAAGGCCAGGGTGGAAGAAGTGGCGCGCATGCTGGGCGGCCTGGAAATCACGGCCACCACGCGCAAGCATGCGCGTGAACTGCTCGCGATTTGATTCATGGCTGGGGGCAGACCGGGGTCAGACCCGCCGGGGCAATGCGTTCCATTGGAGCGCATTGCGATCACGCAGTGACTGACCCCGGCTTTTGCTATGGGTGAATTGCATCGACATCCATCTTTCCCGATGTTGACGCAATGTAACTATAATAACTGGCTAATCCATCCAACGCCTTCGAAGAGCCTTCATGTCATTTCAAACTGAACCGCCGTACACGCATGGCAGCATCGACCGCAGCGCCGTGGTGCTCGTCAACCTGGGCACGCCCGATGCGCCGACCTCGTCGGCCGTGCGGCGTTACCTGAAACAATTCCTGTCGGACCCGCGCGTGGTGGAGATTCCCCGCCTGGTCTGGTGGTTCATTTTGAACCTGATTATCTTGCCCTTCCGTTCGGGCCAGTCGGCCAAGAAATACGCGTCGATCTGGACGCGCGAGGGCTCGCCCCTGAAAGTGCATACGCAAAAGCAAGCGAAATTGCTGGCCGGCGCGCTGGCCGAGCGGGGCCATGACGGCGTGACGGTGGCCATGGCCATGCGCTACGGTTCGCCTTCCTTGCCGGAAGTGCTGGCCAAGCTGAAAAGCGAGGGCTGCGAGCGCATCGCCATCCTGCCGGCCTATCCCCAATATTCGGGCACGACGACCGGTTCCATCTATGACGCCGTGTTTGCCCATTACGCCACCGTGCGCAATGTGCCGGAATTGCGTTTTATTAAGCAATATCACGAACACGACACGTATATCGACGCCTTGCGCGATTCCGTGCTGAACCATTGGGAAGCGCATGGCCGCCCGGAAAAACTGGTGATGAGTTTTCATGGCGTGCCCAAGCGTACCTTGCTGCTGGGCGACCCCTACCACTGCCAATGCCTGAAAACGGCGCGCCTGCTGGCGGAAAAGTTGAAGTTGAGCAAAGAGCAATACGTGGTGACCTTCCAGTCCCGCTTTGGCAAGGCCGAATGGTTGCAACCGTACACGGCGCCCACCCTGGTGGCGCTGGCCCAGCAGGGCGTCAAGCGCGTCGATCTGCTGTGTCCAGGCTTTACCAGCGATTGCTTGGAAACCCTGGAAGAAATCGCCATGGAAGCCAAGCATGATTTCGAGGCGGCCGGCGGCCAGCAGTTTCATTACATCGCTTGCCTGAACGAAACGCCGGCCTGGATCGCGGGCATGGCGGAAATTGCGGAACAGCACATGATCGGCTGGCCGACGATGAAGACGGCGGCGCAGCGCGAGGCGGACAAGAAAGCGGGCGAGCAGGCGCGCACGGCGGCGCTGGCCCTGGGCGCGACGAACTGACATTGCTGGATTTTTTGCCATCTTGAAGCCGCGCTTGCGCGGCTTTGTCATGTCTGGCGCGGCCAAGTGGCTTTCCAAATAGCAACACCGCCAGTGGCGATGGCTGCGGCGGGGCTGGTAGAATGCCCGCTTTGCCGTGGGAAGCCAGGAAAATCAAGGGTGGGCGCGCACGGATGGATGTCCGAAATGGGAAGCGCTTTGTAATAGGCTGTAACATGGACCCATGTAATTTCGGTTTTGCCACGCATACCCCTTGAAACAATAGGATATAGCCCCATCTGCCCGTTAGTGTTGTAAAGATAGTTAGACTAACTCATTTAAGTCATTGATTGTAGGAGCTTTTCAGATGCAAGATCAGGAAAACCAAGCTGTACCTAATCCGCAAGCGGACGCCGCGGCGACTGCCCCATCGACTCCCGCAGAGCCTACTTTGGAAGAGCAGCTGGCGAGTACCGAAGCGCGTCTTGCAGAGATGCACGATGCCTTCATGCGCGCCAAGGCCGATGGCGAAAATATCCGCCGCCGCGCGCAGGAAGATGTTGCTAAAGCACATAAATTCGCCGTGGAAAGCTTTGCCGAAGCCATGGTGCCCGTCAAGGACAGCCTGGAAACGGCGCTGACGGTGGAAACACCGACCATCGAATCGCTGAAAGAAGGCGTCGAAATGACTTTGAAGCAATTGAACGCCGCGTTCGAGCGCAACCGCCTGGTGGAAGTGTTGCCAGTGCAGGGCGAGAAGCTCGATCCGATGAAACACCAGGCCGTTGCCGTGGTGCCGGCGGACCAGGAAGCCAATACCATCGTGTCAGTCCTGCAAAAGGGCTATATGATTGCGGACCGCCTGCTGCGTCCAGCCATTGTAACGACCGCGCAAGCAAAATAATCAGAGTGCGGCATCAAGCAAGCCTTGAAACCATGCCGCTTTGCCACATATAAGAACCATCTGAAATCTAGCAAATAAAAGGAAAAAAATCATGGGTAGAATTATCGGTATCGATCTGGGAACCACGAATTCCTGCGTTTCCATCATGGAAAACGGTCAACCAAAGGTAATCGAAAACGCTGAAGGCGCACGCACGACGCCGTCGATTATTGCTTATCAAGAAGATGGCGAAATTCTCGTCGGCGCGCCAGCGAAACGCCAGGCCGTGACCAATCCGAAAAACACGCTGTACGCAGTCAAGCGTCTGATCGGTCGCAAGTTCGACGAAAAAGAAGTCCAAAAAGACATCGCGCTGATGCCGTACCAAATCATGAAAGCCGACAACGGCGATGCATGGATCGGCGTACGCGACAAAAAACTGGCGCCGCCGCAAATTTCGGCTGAAGTGCTGCGCAAGATGAAGAAAACGGCAGAAGACTACCTCGGTGAAGAAGTTACCGAAGCCGTCATCACCGTGCCTGCGTACTTCAACGACTCGCAGCGTCAAGCCACCAAGGATGCCGGCCGTATCGCTGGCCTGGACGTCAAGCGCATCATCAACGAGCCAACCGCAGCAGCGCTGGCGTTCGGCCTGGACAAGACCGAAAAAGGCGACCGTAAAATCGCCGTGTATGACTTGGGTGGCGGTACGTTCGACGTGTCGATCATCGAAATCGCGGATGTTGATGGCGAAAAACAATTTGAAGTGCTGTCGACCAACGGCGACACCTTCCTGGGCGGCGAAGACTTCGACCAGCGCGTCATCGATTACATCATCGATGAGTTCAAGAAGATCAACGGCATCGACCTGAAAAAAGATCCGATCGCCCTGCAGCGCATCAAGGCTTCGGCCGAGCGCGCAAAGATCGAATTGTCGTCGTCGCAGCAAACCGAAATCAACGAGCCGTACATCGCCATGGCGAACGGCGCACCGGTCCACTTGAACCTGAAGATGACCCGCGCCAAGCTGGAATCGCTGGTGGAAGAGCTGATCACGGCCACGATCGAGCCATGCCGCACCGCTATCAAAGATGCTGGCGTGAAAGTGTCGGACATCGATGACATCATCCTGGTCGGCGGTATGACGCGTATGCCGAAGGTGCAGGAAAAAGTGAAGGAATTCTTCGGCAAGGATCCACGCAAGGACGTGAACCCGGACGAAGCCGTCGCCGTGGGCGCAGCGATTCAAGGTTCGGTCCTGTCGGGCGAACGCAAGGACTTGCTGTTGCTGGACGTTACGCCTCTGTCCCTGGGTATCGAAACCCTGGGCGGCGTGATGACCAAGATGATCCACAAAAACACGACGATTCCGACCAAGTTCAGCCAAGTGTTCTCGACGGCCGACGACAACCAGCCTGCGGTGACCATCAAGGTCTTCCAGGGTGAGCGCGAAATCGCCGCCGGCAACAAGGGTCTGGGCGAATTCAATCTGGAAGGCATCCCGCCAGCAGCACGCGGTACGCCACAGATCGAAGTGACCTTCGACATCGACGCCAACGGCATCTTGCATGTCGGCGCGAAAGACAAGGCCACCGGCAAGGAAAACAAGATCACGATCAAGGCCAATTCCGGATTGACCGAGGCTGAAATCCAGAAGATGGTCAAGGATGCCGAGCTGAACGCGGAAGAAGACAAAAAGGTCAAAGAATTGGCCGAGTCGCGCAACCAGGCCGATGCTCTGGTACACTCGACCCGGAAATCCTTGACCGAATACGGCGACAAGCTGGATGCGGGCGAGAAAGAGAAGATCGAAGCGGCCATCACCGACCTGGAAGCAAGCATCAAGGCGGGCGACAAGGCTGAGATCGACGCCAAGGTGGAAGCACTGTCGAGCGCATCGCAGAAACTGGGCGAAAAAATGTATGCCGACATGCAAGCGCAGCAAGCTGCCGGCGGCGCGGAAGGTGCACAGCAAGCTGCTGGCGCATCGGACGCAGGCGCCAAGCAAGACGACGTTGTTGACGCTGACTTCAAAGAAGTCAAAGACAGCAAGTAATTGTCTTGCGCTCCCATGAACTGGGGGCAGCCGGGCTGAACGCTACATCGCGGAATTAGCCGCGAAGACCGGCCGAGCCGAGTCGTTGCCCAGTGCAGCACTCGACTCGGCTTTTTCGTGTAATTTTTACATCAGTAGATAGACTGCAAGGTGCCGACAACATGGCAAAGCGTGATTTTTACGAGACACTCGGTGTCGCAAAAAATGCTTCGGAAGAAGAGATCAAAAAGTCTTACCGTAAACTGGCGATGAAATACCATCCGGACCGCAATCCGGATAGCAAGGAATCGGAAGAAAAGTTTAAGGAAGTCAAAGAAGCCTACGAGATGCTGACCAATCCGGAAAAGCGCGATGCGTATGACCGTTATGGTCACGCTGGCGTGGACCCGAACATGGGCGGCGGTGGCGGCTTCGGCGGCGGCGCTGGCGGCTTTGCCGACAGCTTCGGCGATATCTTCGGCGACATCTTTGGCGGTGGCGGTGGACGCAGCCGCAATGCGGGTCCACAGGTGTACCGTGGCGCCGACTTGCGCTACAACCTGGAAATTACACTGGAGCAAGCTGCTCACGGCTTCGACACCACCATCCGCGTGCCGAGCTGGGACAAGTGCGACACTTGCCACGGCAGCGGCGCCAAGCCGGGCACGTCGCCGACCACCTGCGGTACCTGCGGTGGCCACGGCCAGGTGCGCATGCAGCAAGGTTTCTTCAGCATCCAGCAAACCTGCCCGAAATGCCATGGCAGCGGCAAGGTCATCACCGACCCGTGCACGCCGTGCGGCGGCGCCGGTCGCATCAAGCGCAACAAGACCCTGGAAGTGAAAATTCCAGTCGGTATCGACAACGGCATGCGTATCCGTTCGTCCGGCAACGGCGAACCGGGCACGAATGGCGGTCCGTCGGGCGACCTGTATGTGGAAATCCACATCAAGCCGCACGCCGTGTTCCAGCGCGAAGGCGACGACCTGCATTGCGAAATGCCGATCTCGTTCACCAAGGCGGCCTTGGGCGGCGAAATCGAAGTGCCTACCCTGAACGGCAAAGTGTCGTTCACGATCCCGGAAGGCACCCAGTCGGGCAAGACCTTCCGCCTGAAAGGCAAGGGCATCAAGGGCGTGCGCTCCGGTTACGCGGGCGACCTGTTCTGCCACGTGGCCATCGAAACACCCGTGAAACTGACGGAAAAACAGAAAGACCTGCTGCGCGACTTTGAAAAGTCGACGACCGAGGGCGGTGCCAAGCACAGTCCGCAAAGCAAGACCTGGAAAGACAAGGTCAAGGATTTTTTTGAATAAGCACACGTAATACCATGCGCCGGGATGCTTCAACATCCCGGCGTTTTTTTCATCACGACTGAACAATGTGCGCGCATCGCCGGCCTATGGGCGCGATCTGCCGCCCTCAGTCGTACGTACACAATGGGAGCGATATGACCGAACAGAAAAATGGCCCGGCCCTGGCGGAACTGCTGCAGCGTAACCGCCGCTGGGCCGACTCGATGGTGGCGAAGGACCCGAACTTCTTCAAGAACCTGGAAGCGCAAACGTCGCCCGAATACCTGTGGATCGGCTGCTCCGACAGCCGCGTGCCAGCAAATGAACTGCTGGGCATGGCGCCTGGCGACGTGTTTGTGCACCGTAATATTGCCAATGTGGTCGTGCATTCCGACCTCAATTGCCTGTCCGTCCTGCAATTTGCCGTGGACGTGCTGAAAGTCAAACACGTCATCATCGTCGGCCATTACGGCTGCAAGGGCGTGCATGCGGCCATGACGGGCACGCGCATCGGCCTGGTCGACAACTGGCTGCGCCACGTGCAGGACGTGGGCCAGAAACACGAACGTTACCTGGGCGACGTGCTGACGAGCCGCCAGCGCGGCGACCGCCTGTGCGAGCTGAACGTGGTCGAACAGGTCTTGAACGTGTGCCAGACCACCGTCGTGCAAGATGCGTGGGAACGGGGCCAGGAACTCAGCGTTCACGGCTGGGTCTATGGCTTGAAGGATGGCCTGCTGAACGACCTGGAAGTGACCGTCACGGCTGGCCACGAACTGGCGCCGCGCATGGCGACGCGCCTGGCCCGCTACGAAGCAATCGCGTAAGCGGCGTCGGCGTCGCGCCAGGTACCTGGCCACGCCGATGCCTGTTGCAGCGTGGCGCAACGCGCCGCGCATATCCATATAGTAAATGCTTCGTTTGCAAGCAAGGCTGGCCGGCATACAGTGGACTTCCCCAGACTCTTGGCGAACTCCCATGTCGGCCGTCCTGAAACCCGTGCAGTCCACCAGTCCATTCCAGATCGAAACTTTCGATGCGCCGCTGGGCGCGCAAGTGCTGGGGCTGGACCTGGCGCAAGCGCTGTCGCAGGGCGATTTCCAGCGCCTGCACCATGCCCACCTCGACCATCACGTGCTGGTATTCCGCGACCAGCGCATCACGCCGCAGCAGCAGGTCGATTTCAGCCGCCGCTTCGGCCCCTTGCAAATCCACGTGCTGCGCCAGTTCCAGCTGCCCACGCAGCCGGAAGTGCTGATCATCTCGAACATCGTCGAAAACGGCCAGCCCATCGGTCTCGGTGACGCGGGCCATTTCTGGCATTCCGATTTGTCGTACAAGGAAGTGCCCAGCCTCGGTTCCATGCTGCATGCGCAAGAGTTGCCGGACGAGGGCGGCGACACCGTGTTTGCGAACATGCACCTGGCCTGGGAAAGCTTGCCGGCCGCGCTGCGCCACGCCGTGCGCGGCGCCCGTGCCGAGCACAGCTACCTGAGCCAGTATGAGGAATTGCGCCGCCGCAATCCATGGCGTCCCGCCCTGACGCAGGCGCAGATCGATGAAGTCAAGCCCGTCACCCACCCCGTCGTTCGCGTGCATCCGGAAACGGGACGCCGCGCCCTGTTCGTCAGCGAACATTTCACCACGCGCATCGTCGGTCTGCCCGACGATGAAAGCCGCGCCCTGCTCGACGAACTGTTCGCCCACAGCGTGCGTCCCGAGCACCTGTATGTGCACCGCTGGCAGCCGCACGACCTGGTGTTCTGGGACAACCGTTCCCTGATGCACTTGGCGACCGGTTGCCCGCCCGACCAGCGCCGCAAGCTCTACCGCACGACCATCGAAGGCGATGCGCCGTACTGATTTTTTTGACCGTAGTTGACCAAGGAGTGTCCATGTTGCCGATCTTTACCTTTTCCCGCCGCCTGCTCGCCGCCATTGCCGTGCTGTGCATGGCCATGCCCATGGCCCGGGCCGAAGGACAGATCCGCATCGCGGGCCAGCACGGCATCACTTTTCTTTTGCTCAATATCGCGCAGGAACAGAAGCTGATCGAAAAGCACGGCAAGCAGCAAGGCGTCGATGTGAAGGTCGAGTGGATTACCTTGTCCGGCGGCCCGGCCATCAATGATGCTTTGTTGTCCGGCAATATCGATATCGCGGGGGCCGGGCTGGGGCCGCTCTTGACCATCTGGGACCGCACGAAAGGCCGGCAGAACGTGCGCGCCGTCGCGTCCCTGGGCAACTTCCCCTACTATTTGGTCAGCAACAATCCCAAGGTGAAAACCCTGGCGGACTTGACGGACAAGGACCGTATCGCCTTGCCGGCCGTCTCCGTTTCCGTGCAGGCGCGTATCTTGCAAATGGCCGTGGCGAAGCAGTGGGGCGACAAGGAATTCGCCCGCCTCGATAAAATCACGCAAACCTTGCCGCACCCGGACGCGGCCGCCGCCATCATCGCCGGCGGCACGGAGCTCAGCGGCCACTTCGGCAATTCGCCGTTCCAGGAGCAGGAACTGGCGCAAAACCCGAACGCCCACATCATCCTGAACTCGTATGACGTGCAGGGCGGTCCCAGCTCGTCGACCCTGCTGTATGCGACGGAAAAGTACCGCAAGGACAATCCGAAAACCTACCGCGCCTTCATCGCCGCCCTGGCGGAAGCGGCGCAGTATGCGAGCGGAAATCCGCAAGGCGCGGCCGACATCTATATCAAGGTCAACAAGAGCAAGGTGGACCGCAATCTGCTGCTGAAAATCTTTGCCAACCCGCAGGTGCAATTCAAGATCGCGCCGCAAAACACCTATGGGCTCGCGCAATTCCTGCATCGCGTGAGCGCCATCCGCAACTTTCCCGACAGCTGGCGCGATTATTTCTTTGACGATCCTGCCATCACGCAAGGAGGCTGACATGAACGCGCCCGCTTTTCACCTGGTCCGTCCTCCCGTTGCGCTACAGCCGCTGCTCAGCGTTCAGCATGTCAGCCTGGAATACCGTACGGAGCAGCGCACCGTGCGCGCCACGCACGACGTCAGTTTCGACGTGTTCCGGGGTGACCGTTTCGTGCTGCTGGGACCATCGGGCTGCGGCAAGTCGTCGCTGCTGAAAGCCGTGGCCGGTTTCATCGCGCCGCGCGCCGGCAGCATCGCCATGCAGGGCCATCCCATTCATAAACCGGGGCCGGACCGTGTCGTCGTGTTCCAGGAATTCGACCAGTTGCCGCCGTGGAAAACCGTACTGGAAAACGTCATGTTCCCCTTGCTGGCCAGCAAGCGCCTGGACAAGCAGGCGGCCCGCGAACGCGCCCATCACTGGATCGCCAAGGTGGGCCTGGCCGGCTTTGAAGACGCCCACCCGCATACCTTGTCGGGCGGCATGAAGCAGCGGGTGGCCATCGCCCGCGCCCTGGCCATGCAGCCGGAAGTGCTGCTGATGGACGAACCGTTCGCGGCCCTCGACGCCCTGACGCGGCGCAAGATGCAGGAAGAGCTGAGCCGCCTGTGGGAAGAGCTGCGCTTTACGCTTGTCTTCGTCACGCATTCGATCGAGGAAGCGCTGGTCGTGGGCAACCGCATCCTGCTGCTGTCGCCCCATCCGGGCCGGGTGCGTGCCGAATTGAACAGTCACCAGTTCGACTTGCACAGCGCCGGCAGTGTGGAATTCCAGGCCGCCAGCAGCCGCATCCACGGCTTGCTGTTCGACGAGGAAGCCGCTCCTGTCCCGCAAGCAGAGCGTGCCCACCGGGAGGCCGTATGAGTGCGCTGCTGGAGCCGCCTATCCGCCAGGAATTCGTGTATGCGGCGCCGCCGCCGGCCGGCGTCACCGTCGAGCAGCCGCTGTCGCGCTGGCAGCGTGTGAGCCAGCACGCGCTGTGGCGCAAAGTGCTGATTTTGTTCAGCCTGGCCCTGCTGTGGGAAGGCGCGGCGCGCTGGACGCAGAACGATTTGTTGTTGCCCAGTTTTCTGCAGACGGCGCAGGCGTTTATCGGCGGCATCGCCAGCGGTGAATTGCTCACGCGCACAGCCGCCTCCCTCGTCGTCTTGCTGCAGGGCTATGCGGTGGGCGTGCTGGCCGCCTTCGTGCTGACCTTGCTGGCCGTGTCCAGCCGTATCGGGCGCGATCTGCTGGAAACCCTGACGGCCATGCTCAATCCCTTGCCGGCGATTGCCCTGCTGCCGCTGGCTTTGCTGTGGTTCGGCCTGGGGCGCGCCAGCCTGATCTTCGTCATCGTCCATTCCGTCATGTGGCCGCTCGCCCTGAACACGTATGCAGGCTTTCAGGGCGTGCCCGAGACCCTGCGCATGGCGGGCCGCAATTACGGCTTGACCGGCTTGCGCCTGGTGCTGCACATCCTCGTGCCGGGCGCCTTGCCTTCCATCGTCTCGGGCTTGAAGATAGGCTGGGCGTTTGCCTGGCGCACCCTGATCGCGGCCGAGCTGGTGTTCGGCACGACGTCGGGGCAGGGCGGCCTGGGCTGGTACATTTTCCAGAATCGCAACGAGCTGTACACGGACAAGGTGTTTGCGGGTCTGGCCGCCGTCATCGTCATCGGTTTAATCGTGGAAAACCTTGGCTTCCGCACTTTGGAACGCGTGACTCTGAAGCGCTGGGGCATGCAACGGTAGTTGTCACGATAATTATTTCAGCATGCTGCGCGCCGCCGCGATGATTTGCCGCGACAACTGCTCCATGCGCGGCGACTGCACCTTCCACGTATGCCAGTACAGGGCCACGTCGGCCGGAGTCTTGGGCGTGAGCATTTCCACCAGCTCGCCATCCGTATTCGCTTTCAGCAGCAGCTCGGGCACCATGCCGTAGCCGAGGCCGTAGCGGATGGCGTTGAAGTGCGAGGTGGCGCCCGGCACGTAATGACAGGGGTAGGCCCCTTCGGGCAGCCCCAGCGCCTCTTGCAGGAACGACGATTGCAGGGTGTCCTTGCGCGTGTAGGCGACGACGGGCGCCGTGCGCGCCGCCTTGCGCGTCAGGCCGTGCGCAAACCACTGCTGGCGGAACGCGGGCGTGGCCACCAGCCAGTAGCGCATCACGCCCAGCGGCTCGGCCGTGCAGCCGCGCATGGGCTTGGCTTCCGTGCTGATGCAGCCGATCGCCATGCCCGTTTCCAGCAAGGTATACGTGTGGTCCTGGTCTTCCACGGTCAGGTCCAGCAGCACGCGCTCGCGTATCAGCACCTCGGACAGGGCGGGGAAGAACCAGGTGCCCATCGAGTCCGCGTTCAGCGCCAGCACCAGGGTCAGCGGGGCATCCTGCTGCACGGCCAGTTCCGCCTGCAAGTCCGCTTCCAGCAGCTTGGCCCGTTTCAGGTACTGCATCAGCCGCTGCCCCATGCGCGTGGCGCGCGCCGGTCGGCTGCGCACGATCAGGGCATTGCCCAGCTGGCTTTCCAGCGCCCGCACCCGCTGGGAAATGGCGGGGGAGGTCAGGTGCAGCCGCAGCGCCGCCTGCTCGAAGCTACCCGTTTCAACGACGGCGCGAAACGCTTCCGTATGTTTGGGATTGAGATCCATGATCATCGCCTGCATAAGAAAAATTTATCAATACTAAATAATACTTACTTTTCATAAGGATGAGTGTGTTGCAGTGCACAATGTCTCTTTGATGGAGTGCCGCGCGCCAGCGCGCGGCCTCCTGGCAGCAAGGAATACCACCATGGAAGCACAAGCGAACGACAGCAGCACCCGCAAGCCCCAGTCCAAGCTGGCGCGCAATCTGAAATTCGGCCTGGGATTGACCCTGGGCCTGGGCATGGCCGCCGCGCTGGCGGGCGGCTGGTGGCTGCGCCAGGCGTGGCAGGATTTGCCGGCCGTCGAACACCTGGCCCAGTACAAGCCCGCGCTGCCGCTGCGCATTTTCTCGAGCGAAGGCGAGCTGCTGGCCGAATACGGCGAGGAGCGCCGCGAATTTCTGCCCTTGAAGGAGATCCCGCTGCGCATGCGCCAGGCCTTGCTGGCCATCGAGGATGCGCGTTTCTACGAGCATGGCGCCGTCGATTTCTATGGCTTGACGCGCGCGACCCTGGCCAACGTCGTCACGGGCCACCATGCGCAGGGTGCCAGCACCATCACCATGCAGGTGGCGCGCGACTTTTTCCTCTCGCGCGAAAAGACCGTGCAGCGCAAACTGACGGAGATGCTGCTCGCCTACAAGCTGGAGCAGCACTACGGCAAGGACAAGCTGCTGGAACTGTATATGAACCAGATTTACCTGGGCGAGCGTTCCTACGGCTTTTCCGCCGCCTCGAACATTTATTTCGACAAGCCGCTGGCCGACGTCAGCATCGCCGAAGCGGCCATGCTGGCCGGCTTGCCGAAAGCGCCATCGGCCTACAACCCTGTCGCCAATCCCCAGCGCGCCACCGTGCGCCAGCACTACATCCTGCAGCGCATGCGCGAACTCGGCTACATCACGCCAGCCGAATACGACGCGGCCGTGGCGGAAAAGCTGGCCCTGAACAAGGACCGCAACAGCTCCGTGCACGCGGCCGCGTATGCGGTCGAGGAAGCGCGCCAGCTGATCCTGCAAGGCTATCCCGAAGGCGCCTACAGCATGGGCCTGGACGTGACGACGACCATTCGCATGGCGCCGCAGCGGGCGGCCGACAAGTCGCTGCGCGATGGGCTGTTGAATGCGCAGGCGCGGCGCGGCTACCGTGGACCGGAAGCGCGCCTGGCCGCCTCCGAAGACAGCGTGGCGCGCCAGCTGGCCCCATACCCGGACAGCGGAGAACTGCGCGCCGCCCTCGTGCGCAAGGTCGATACGGCCGGCAAGCGCCAGGTGACGGCGCAGCTGCGCAATGGCGACGAGATCGTGCTGGCGGCATCGGAAGCGCGCCTGGGCGGCAAGCTGGCCTGGGATGGCAAGCGCGCCATCGCCGAGGGCAGCGTGATCCGCGTGGTGCGCGACGCGGCGAAAAAGGGCTGGCTGGTGAGCCAGCTGCCCGAGATGGAAGGCGCGCTCATTTCCGTCGAGGCCCACAGCGGCGAGATCGTCGCCATGGCGGGCGGCTTTGACTTCTACCGCAACCACTACAACCATGCCATGCAGGCCTACCGCCAGCCCGGCTCCAGCTTCAAGCCCTTCGTGTATTCGGCGGCGCTGGAGAAGGGATATTTTCCCGGCACGGCCGTCGACGACACGCAGCGCCTGCTGCTGCCGCAGGAAACGGGCGCACGGCCCTGGCGCCCGCGCAATTACGGCAACAACTATGAAGGTTTCATCAGCGTGCGGCGTGGCCTCGTGCGCTCGAAAAACCTGGTGGCCGTCAGCCTGATGCAGGCGGCCGGCCCTGGCTACGTGCAGCACTACGCCACGCGCTTCGGCTTCGAGGGCGCGCGCAATCCCGTGTCCCTGCCGCTGGCGCTGGGCGCGGGCGCCGTCACGCCGCTGCAGCTGGCGCAATCGTATGCCGTGTTCGCCAATGGGGGCATGCAGATGCCGCCGAAACTGATCAAGGAAGTGCGCAGCCGCAGCGGAGAAGTGCTGTTCAGCGATGCGGCGCCACGCGCCAAGGGCGAGCCGGCGCCGGGTACGCAAGTGATCTCCACGCGCAACGCCTACGTCATGGACAGCATGCTGCGCGACGTCGTCAAGAGCGGCACGGGCCGCGGCGCGCTGGCGCTGGGGCGCGGCGACGCGGCCGGCAAGACGGGGACATCCAATAACGCGTACGACGCCTGGTTCGCCGGCTATTCCTCGGGCCTCGTCTCCGTCGTCTGGCTCGGCTACGACCAGCCGAAAAGCCTGGGCAACGCCACCGGCGGCACCCTGGCGCTGCCCGTCTGGCGCGACTACATGCAGGTGGCCGTGCAGGGTCGCCGCGAGCAGGTATTGGCCGAACCGCCAGGCCTGGCCCTGCTCGATGGCGATTACGTGTATGCCGAATACCTGGCCGGCGACTGCCTGAAGGATAACTTCGCCTTTATCCACAGCAGCGTCGGCTGCGGCAGCGGCGGTGCGGATACGCGCATGGCGCGCGGTGACGCCGGCGATGGCGGCTCCGGCACGGGTACGAACGAAGCGCGCACCCTGAGCGAAGCGCGCGAACGCGAACAAATTCTCAAATCATTTTCGGAAGAGTAAGACCATGCTGTTATATACGATTTACCTGGTGGCGATCGTCGCCGAAGCGATGTCCGGCGCCATCATGGGCATGCGGCGCGGCATGGATTTGTTCGGCATCTGCATGATCGGCACCGTCACGGCGCTCGGCGGCGGCACCGTGCGCGACGTGCTGCTGGGTCACTATCCGCTGGGCTGGATTGCGCATCCCGAATACCTGCTGTTTACCATCGGCGCGGCCATCGTGACGGCCTTCGTCGCCCGCTATCTGCACCATCTGCGCGCCATCTTTTTGCTGGTCGACGGACTGGGTCTGGTGGCGTTTTGCGTGATCGGCTGCGACATCGCCATGTCGGCCAAGATGCATCCTGCCATCGTCGTGCTGGCGGGGATGATCACGGGCGTCTTCGGCGGCCTGCTGCGCGATATCCTGTGCAACCAGATTCCCCTCGTGCTGCAGCGCGAAGTGTATGCCACCGTGGCCCTGTTCACGGGCGCCCTGTATGTCGGCCTGCTGCACTTCAGGGTCGACAGCGCGGTGGCGCAACTGGCGTCCATCGGCGCCGGTTTCCTGTTCCGCTTCCTGGCCTTGCATTTTGAATGGCGGCTGCCGAATTTCAATGGCGACCGCATACGGGGTTTTGAGTAAGGCAGCAGCCGCGTGAATATTTTCACGCGCGCTTAACCCCTTTTTCTGCGCTGCCGCGTTTCATGGTTGACACCCCAGCCAACCGGAGAAGAAGCGATGTCCAGCGCCTGCAAGATCACATTGATACTGTCCCTGCTGCTGTCGGCAGGCAGCCACGCCGCCGGCACGGCGCCGCGCAAGACCCTGGCGCCGTTCGCCAGCGAGCAAGCCTTGAGCAGCTACCTGCAGCAGTTGCAGGCGCGCCAGGAGGCGTTGCTGCTGCGGCAGCAAAAACTGCAGCGCGCCACGGCGCAGTATTCGGCGCAGTCCATGGCGGCTCCTCCCGCTCCTCCCGTTCCTCCCGCGCCGATGGCGGCCAAGGCTGTCCCCGCGCCATCGGCAGAAGCTGCGGAATCCGTCACCAATGTGCAGACGGCGGGCGTGGACGAAGGCGGCATCGTCAAGCTGCATGGCAAGCACCTGGTGATGCTCCGGCGCGGCAAGCTGTTCACCGTGCAGGTGGGCGGCAACGCCTTGCAGCCCGTGTCTACGCTCGACGCGTTCGCGCCGGGCAGCGACCCGTCCGGCAGCTGGTATGACGAGATGCTGATCGATGGCGACACGGTGGTGGTGATCGGCTACAGCTACAGCCGTGGCGGCACGGAGATCGGCCTGTTCGACGTCAATGGGGACGGCAAGCTGGCCTACCGTTCCACGTATCATTTGCGCTCCAACGATTATTATTCCTCGCGCAATTACGCGAGCCGCCTGGTCGGCGGCAAACTGGTGTTTTACTCGCCCCTGTCGCTGAACCTGCGCCGAGGCGACCCGTTCGGCGGCTTCCCCGCGCTGCGCCGCTGGCGTCCTGACGCCGTGCCATCCGACTTCAAGCGCATCGCCCCGGCCACGCGCATCTACCGCACCGATGAAGAACCCGAAACGGGCTTCGGCCTGACCCTGCACACGGTCACCGTGTGCGACCTGGCGCAGCGCGACATGCGCTGCGAAGCGACGGCCGTCATGGGGCCGCAGGGCCGCGTGTTCTATGTGTCGGGCGAATCCGTTTTCGTGTGGACGACGCGCCGCGGCAGCGACTCGGGCGTATTCCGCATTCCCCTCGATGGCGGCGCGCCCAGCGCCCTGAAGGTGGCCGGCGCGCCCGTCGACCAGTTCTCGTTCCTGGAAAGCAGCGATGGCCACCTGAACGTGCTGCTGCGCGCCGAAGGCCAGGGCGACGCCATGTGGGATGGCGCGCGGGGGCGCGGCGACATGGCCTTGCTGCGCGTGCCATTGGCCTCGTTTTCCGATGGCCGCGACAGCGCGCCCGCCAGCAGCTACAAGGCGCTGCCCGGCGGCGGCGGCTACGGCTTGCAGAACCGCTACGTGGGGTCCTATCTGTTGTACGGCAATCCGGGCAATGCCGGACGCCGCAAGGCGGACCAGGCCTGGCCGCGCCAGCCCCTGTACGCCGTGCGCTGGGCCGATGCGGGCAGCGTGCAAGCCTTGTCCCTGCCGCATGGCGTGGAGCGCATCGAGGCGCTGGGCAATGACGCCGTGGTGATCGGCGCGCAGGGCAGGGATCTGCACTTCAGCACCATCGGCCTGGGGACGCAGGCGGCGATCGCCACGCGCTACATCCGCGCCGACGCGGCGCAGGGCGAGTCGCGCAGCCACGGCTTTTTCTACAAGCCGCAAGCGGCCAGCGAGGGCATGATCGGCTTGCCCATCCTGGGCGCGGACGAGCGGCGTGGCCTTAACAAGTCATCCGCCTCCGTCCTGTACCTGCGCAACAGCGGTTTGACATTGACGGAACTGGGGGCGCTGGCCGCGCGGCCGGGCCAGGCGCCGGATGACGGCTGCCGCGCGTCCTGCGTGGACTGGTATGGCAATGCGCGGCCCCTGTTCCTGCAGGGCCGGGTCTTCGCCCTGCTCGGCTACGAACTGGTGGAAGGGGCGCTCAGGGATGGACAGATCCGCGAAGTACGCCGCATCAGCTATGCGCCCACTGCACGTTGATGGCGCAGTGAAATTGCCGCTGCCGCGCAGTTCGGCTACACTGCTCCGCATGCCCGACACCCTCATTACCGCGACGGATGAAGACCTGATGCTGCGCTACAGCGCCGGCGACCTGCCGTCGTTTCGTGAACTGTACCGGCGCCATAGCCAGGGCCTGTACCGCTTCGTGGCCTGGCGTTCGCCGCGCCGCGCGTGGGTGGACGAGATCGTGCAGGATGCGTGGGCCAGCCTGCACGCGGCGCGTGCCGGCTATCAGCCGCAAGCGGCATTCCGCACCTATCTGTACCAGATCGCGCGCAACCGCCTGATCGACCTGCTGCGCCAGCGGGAAGGACAGGAACACGATGACGCGGGCGAACTGGCGGACGAGGGCGCATCGCCGCCGCAGTCGCTGGAGCAGAAACAGCAGCACGCGCTGCTGCATGCGGCCATCGCCGCGCTGCCGGTGGAGCAGAAGGAAGCGCTGGTGCTGCAGCAGTTCAGCGGCATGAGCATCCTCGAGATCGCCGTGGTGACGGGGGCGGAAGCGGAAACCGTCAAGAGCCGGCTGCGCTACGCCATGCAGAAATTGCGCGCGGGCTTGGACAGCGCCGCTAGCGCGGGAGGACAGGCATGAATACGCACGATCAAGATAACCACGAACCGAATGACGAGGAATTGAACGCGCTGCTGGCCAGCCTGCCGCAGCCCGCGCCTTCCAGCGCCCTCGATGCGGCCATTCTGGCGGATGCGGAAAAAGCCTTGCAAAAACCGGTAGCCGCGAACGATAGCGCCGATGGCGCGCTGCGTACCTTGCCGGCCAAGAAATCGCCGGACTACCTGCAGCGCTGGCGCGTTCCGCTGGGACTGGCCGCGGCCGTGCTGCTGACGGTGAATCTGATTGGCGTGGACTGGTTCGGTTCGAAGCCGGCGCAATTTCCCGTGGTGGGGGAGCCGGTCACGCAGGAGGTGATGTCCGCGCCTGCCACCGCACCTGTTGCCGCAACGGCCGCTGCGCCTGCGCCACCGCCGTCGGCTGCGCCAGCGCCGCGCGCCATGGCCAAAATGGCAGCCAAGCCAGCGCCGCCGGCGCCAGCCTCGTTTCCCGCGCCGCAGACGATAGCAGTGGCGCCACCGGCGCCGCCAGCACCGCCGCCCCCACCGGCGCCTGCCACGGCGATGAGCCAGGCGATGGAGCAGCAAGCGGCCATGCAGGCCGAGTCCAGTATGCAGCGCCAGGCGCCCGTCCCGGTCGCGGCCCGCTCCGCGCCGCTACCGCCGCCCGCAAAACTCGACGCTGGCGTGTGGCTGGTGAAGATCGACGCCCTGCTCAAGGCGGGCGAGGGCACCTTGGCGCACGAGGAGTGGACGGCGTTCAGGCAGGCCTATCCCGACTATCCGGTGGCCGAGGAACTGCGGCAGCGGCTGGAAAAGCAGAAGCAATAGCGAGTTGATGCGCTGCCTTAACCCGCAGGCAAAGAGCTGGGGTCAGACCCGGCGGGTCTGACCCCGGAATTGAAGGCTCGATCTGCTGGGCTACACGATTCCCTTCCTGCGTTCCCACACGGCGCTGCCGACGAAAATGGCGGCGCACACCCACATCACGGCCGGCAGGGCGTTCACGCCCACCGATTGCATCAGGACCCCCGTCAGCAGGGGGCCGCCGCCGCTGGTCACGCCCCAGGTGGCGTTGACGATGGCGCTGGCGCTGGTCAGCGACAGGCCCGTAAACCGTTCGCCGCAGGCCACCAGCGCCAGCATGTAGATGCCGCCCGCCGCCGCGCCCAGCAACAGCAGCAAGGTCCACCACAGCCATGGCGTGCCGACGGCAAACGGCAGCAGCGGCAGCAGCAGGCAGACGGCCACGCCGCAGCCCGCGTGGACTTTGGCGCGGCCGTAGCGGTCGGCCATCCAGCCCAGCGCGAATTGCAGGCCCGTGTCGCCCACCAGCACCACGGTGGCCGACAGCAGCGCCAGGTCCGTGCCGATGCCGTGTTCCATCGCGTACAGCGGCAGCAAGCTCAATGCCAGCGTATCGAACAGGGCGAAGAAGGCGGCGCCCAGCACGATCATCGGCATGCGCGGCAGGATCAGGGTCCATTTCACGCCGTGTTCTTCCGGCTCCCTTTCCGGGCCGCTGTTCGAGATCAGCATCAATCCCGGCACGGCCAGCAAGAACAGCAGGCCGCAGGCGGCGAAACTCCAGCTGATCTTGTCGTTGAACAGCGCCACGAGGGCGGGGCCGATCAGCTGGAAAAAGGTAAAGCTGGTGGTGTACATGGCCACCACGCGCCCCCGGGAATTGTCGGGCGCCAGCCGGTTCACCCACGCTTCGCCGATGGTAAACAGCACGCCCATGGCGCCGCCGAACAGGAAGCGCAGCACGCTCCATGCCAGCAGGTGGTCGGTACACTGCATGGCGATCGTCGCCAGCGAGGCCACCCACACGGCGCCCAGCATGGTGGCGCGCGCGCCGAAACGTCCCACCCAGCCCGAGACGAATGGCGAGGCGGCCAGGATGCCGAGGGCGCTGACGGCCGTGATCATGCCGATGATGTCCGTGCCGACACCGCGCTGGTGCAGGGTCAGGGCGGTGAGCGGCATGGTGGCGCCCAGGCCCAGGCCCACCACGCCGATGCTGACGACGAGGGCGAAGAAGTCGCGCCATGGCATGGTCTTCATGGCCGCCCTCTCGGGGTGGAAAAGATGTTCGGGAAGGCTGGAATACGGTGTGGAGGCATGGGAAAGTGGTCAACTTTGCCGGCGGCGCTGGCGTTTGGCGCCGGACGGGCATATGATGATTTTACTAAGTGCAATATTGCAAAGCCGTAGTGTAGGCGATGTGTGCCATCGCTGGCCATGCCCATCGGTGTGGCCGCTGCCCGCGGCTCTGCTGTACAGTGAAGCGAGCGGCAGCGCTGTCATGGCGCTGTCATTGGATCGTCACGTCAGCGAGGTAGCTCCATGCGCCGTCCCATCGTTCTCGTTCCCGCCTGCCAGCGCCAGCTTGGCAGCCACGCCTGGCACATGGCGCAGGACAAATACCTGCATGCCGTGCTGTACGGCGCCGGCTGCATGCCGCTGCTGCTGCCCGCCCTGGGCGCGGGCGCGGACCTGGAAGCGGCGTTGCACGTCGCCGACGGCGTCATGCTGACCGGTTCCGCCTCGAACGTCGATGCACGCCTGTATGGCGAAGACATCCTTCATCCCGACCTGCCGCAAGACCCCGCGCGCGACGCCACTACCTTGCCCCTGATCCGCGCCGCGCTGGCGCGTCAGCTGCCCTTGCTCGCCATTTGCCGCGGCTTCCAGGAAGTCAACGTGGCCCTGGGCGGCAGTCTGCACCAGGCCGTGCATGCGGTTCCGGGCATACAGGACCACCGCGAGAACGTGCTCGATCCTTTGGAGCGCCAATACGGGCCTGCGCACCGCATCAAGCTGATGCCCGACGGCTTGCTGTCACGGTTGCTGGGCGGCGAGAGCGAAATGATGGTCAATTCCCTGCATGGCCAGGGCGTCGCCAGGCTGGCCGATGGCTTGCTGGTGGAAGCGCTGGCCGACGACGGCCTGGTGGAAGCATATAGCGTGGCCAGCGCCGCCGGCTTTACCCTGGCCGTGCAATGGCACCCGGAGTGGCAGGTGGAAGACAACCCGCAGTCCATGCGCCTGTTTGGCGCCTTCGGCCAGGCATGCCGCGATTACCGGGAACAGCAGCACAGAAATAAAGAATGACAAGGATGAAAAAAGGATGACAGGCACGCCGCACGAGTAGCACGCGGCGTTTGATCAAGACCAGCGAGAGGGAAACATGGCAATACGCGAAAATTTCACTTATACGGACATGGATTTGTGGCTCAATGAAAAGCGCGTCACGGAAATCGAATGCCTGGTCCCCGACTTGACGGGCGTGGCGCGCGGGAAGATCCTGCCGCGCGGGAAATTTACCCAGGAGCGCGGCATGCGCATCCCGGAAGCGGTACTGGGCATGACGGTGACGGGCAATTACCCGGTCGACGACGGCGGCTATGACCGCGCCATTTCCAGCACCGACCGCGACATGATTCTGAAGGCCGATCCCACCACCATCACCATGGTGCCATGGGCCACGGACCCCACCGCGCAAGTCATCCACGACTGCTATTTTTCCGACGGCGCGCTGGTCGATTTCGCTCCGCGCTCCGTGCTGCGGCGCGTGCTGAAACTGTATGCGGACAAGGGCTGGAAACCCGTCGTGGCGCCCGAGCTGGAGTTCTACCTGACGGCGAAGAACATGGACCCGGACTTGCCATTGAAACCGCCCATCGGGCGCAGCGGGCGGGCCGAGACGAGCCGCCAGGTGTACAGCATCGACGCCGTCAACGAGTTCGACCCCCTGTTCGAGGATATCTACGATTACTGCGAACTGATGAACCTTGACGTCGATACCCTGATCCACGAAATTGGCGCCGGCCAGATGGAAATCAACTTCCTGCACGGCGACCCATTGGGCCTGGCAGACAAGGTCTTCTTCTTCAAGCGCACGCTGCGCGAAGCGGCCCTGAAACACGATATGTACGCCACTTTCATGGCCAAGCCCATGGCGGGCGAGCCGGGGTCCGCCATGCACGTGCACCAGAGCGTCACGGATGCGAAGACGGGCCTGAACATCTTCAGCAACGAGGACGGCTCGGCGGCGCCCATCTTCAAGCATTACATCGCGGGCTTGCAGCGCTACATGCCGTCGGCCATGGCCATCGTCGCGCCCTATGTGAATTCCTACCGCCGCATCGTGCGCCATACGGCAGCGCCGATCAACATCCAGTGGGGCCTGGACAACCGCACGGTGGGCTTTCGCGTACCCGAATCGGGCGTGCAGGACCGCCGCGTGGAGAACCGCATCATCGGCGCCGACGCCAATCCCTACCTGGCCCTGGCCGTCACCCTGGCCTGCGGCTACCTGGGCATGACGGAGCAGCTGGAAGCGACGCCGATGATGGTGGGCAGCGCCTACGACATGAAGTTCGAGCTGCCGCAAGGCTTGCCCGAGGCCCTGCAGCTGCTGCGCGCGGAAGACAAGCTGCGCACGGTGCTGGGCGAGCGCTTCATCGACGTGTATGCGGCCATCAAAGACCTGGAGCACCAGGAGTTCATGACCGTCATCAGCCCGTGGGAGCGCGAACACTTGTTACTGCACGTTTAAAAGGAGCACGCATGAACACATCCAACAATCCGCTGGCGCCAGGCGCCGCCCTGGTTGCCTCCGTGGCGCAGAAAAACGCGGCGCCGCAGGTCTACGACACGGCCGCCATCCAGCAGATGGACTCGGCCCACTACCTGCATCCATTCACCGATTTCCAGGACCTGGCGTCGAAAGGCGCGCGCGTGATGGTGCGCGGCGACGGCGTCTACCTGTGGGATAGCCAGGGCAAGAAGATCGTCGACGGCATGTCGGGTCTGTGGTGCGTGAACGTGGGCTATGGCCGCACGTCGATCTCGCAAGCTGTCTACAAACAGATGGAGACGCTGCCGTTCTATAACAGCTTCTTTGGCACGACGAACGTGCCGGCCGCGCAGCTGGCCGCCAAGCTGGCGCAGATATCTCCGCCGCAGTTTCAGCATGTGTTCTTCACCAGTTCCGGCTCCGAAGGCAACGACACGAATCTGCGCATGGTGCGCCGCTACTGGGATATCCTCGGCTACAAGGAACGCCACACCATCATCAGCCGCCACAACGCCTATCACGGCAGCACGGTGGCGGGAGCGTCCCTGGGCGGCATGGATGGCATGCATGCGCAGGGCGGCATGCCGATACCGGGGATCGCGCACATCGGCCAGCCCAATTATCTGGAGTCGGGCCACGGCTTGACGCCGGAAGCCTTCGGCCTGAAGGCGGCCGGCTGGCTGGAAGACAAAATCCTGGAAATCGGCGCCGACAAGGTGGCCGCCTTCATCGGCGAACCGGTGCAGGGCGCGGGCGGCGTCATCATCCCGCCATCGACGTACTGGCCCGAAATCCAGCGCATCTGCGACAAGTACGGCATCTTGCTGATCGCCGATGAAGTCATCTGCGGCTTCGGCCGCCTTGGCCGCTGGTTCGGCTCCGAACTGTTCGGCATCAAGCCCGACCTGATCACGTTTGCCAAGGGCGTCACCTCGGGCTATGTGCCGCTGGGCGGCGTGCTGGTGGGCGATCGCGTCGCCAAGGTGCTGATCGAGCAGGGCGGCGAATTCACGCACGGCTTCACGTATTCGGGCCACCCCGTCGCCTGCGCGGCGGCGCTGGAAAACATCCGCATCATCGAGGAAGAGCGGCTGGTGGCCAAGGTGGCCGAGGATACGGGGCCTTACCTGCAGCAGTGTTTCGCCAGCCTGGGCGAACATCCGCTGGTCGGCTATGCGGACAGCTGCGGCCTGGTCGCTGGCCTGAATCTGGTGCGCAGGAAGGGCGCCACCGTGCACGAGAACGAGCTGTTCGACGAGGGCCAGGGCGTGGGCATGATCTGCCGCGGCCACATGTTCGACAACGGCGTCATCATGCGCGCCGTGGGCGAGCGCATGATCGTCGCCCCGCCGCTGGTCATGACGCGCGCGCAGATCGATGAAATGGTGGGCTTGATACGGCTGTGCCTGGACAAGACGTATGCGGATGTGCAGGCGAAGGGCTGGGTGTAGCTATCGTCGAACCCAAACGCAAGGGCCGGGGTCGTACCCTGAGGGTACGACCCCAGTCTCTGCCGTTGGGTTTTTATCGACATCTGTACAATTTTTAGACCCGATAAGCGGCAGTTCCGCTAAACTTCCATCCTGGCCGCTCTTTGTAGCGGCCAGTTTTTCATTTGACACCCTCTTACCCAAAGCACCCACATGACGATAGCAACACCAGCCGCGTCGGCCAGCGACGCCCCAGCGCCTTTCTTGCTGATTGATCAACTGGTCAAGGAATTCGATGGCGTGCGCGCCGTCAATGATATTTCCGTGACGATCAACAAGGGCGAGATTTTTGCCTTGCTGGGCAGTTCAGGTTGCGGCAAGTCGACCCTGCTGCGCATGCTGGCCGGCTTCGAGACGCCGACGTCGGGGCGCATCGCCCTGGCGGGCAACAGCATCGTCGATGTGCCGCCGCACCAGCGCCCCATCAACATGATGTTCCAGTCCTACGCGCTGTTTCCCCATTTGTCCGTGTGGGACAACATCGCCTTCGGCCTGCGCCGCGACGGTCTGCCGAAAGCGGAAGTGGCGGCGCGGGTCGAGCAGATGCTGGCGCTGGTGCAGCTGGGCCAATACGCGAAGCGCAAGCCGCACCAGCTGTCGGGCGGGCAGCAGCAGCGCGTGGCGCTGGCGCGCAGCCTGGCCAAGCGGCCGCAGTTGCTGCTGCTCGACGAGCCGCTGGGCGCGCTGGATAAAAAACTGCGCGAGCGCACGCAGATGGAACTGGTGAACATCATCGAGCAGGTGGGCGTCACCTGCGTGATGGTCACGCACGACCAGGACGAGGCCATGAGCATGGCCACGCGCATCGCCGTCATGAGCGAAGGGCGCATCCTGCAGGTGGGCGCACCCGGTGAAATCTATGAAACGCCGAACTGCCGCTTCGTCGCCGACTTCATCGGCAGCGTCAACCTGTTCGACGGCAGCATCACGCAGGATGAACCCGATCACGTGGTCATCGCCACGCCCAATGGCGAGCACTATGTTTCGCACGGCATCACGGGCAACCTGGGCATGGATGTCTCGGTGGCCGTGCGCCCCGAAAAGATCGGCATCCAGGTCGCGCCACCCGCCTTGGAAGAACGGGCGTCGCCGGCCGAACACGGCTACAACTGCGCCCAGGGCGTGATCGTCGCGATGGCGTATTTTGGCAATGAAACCAGCTACCACGTGCGCCTCGACAGCGGCACGGTGGTGAAAGTGTCGCGCACCAACGCGGCCCGCCACGACGCCGCGCGCCTCGAGCGCGAACAGCGCGTATGGGTGTGGTGGGATGGCGCCGACATCGTCGTGCTGACCAGCTGAGGCCATCATGACGTCCCTCCTGCAATCGCTGCGCAAGCTCGTCACCCTGCGCTGGCTCACTGGCCGCAATGCCGTCATCGCCGTGCCATCGCTGTTCCTGACGGCCGCCTTTTTGGTGCCCTTCCTGATCGTGCTGCGCATCAGCCTGTCCGACATGGATACGGCGGGCAGTCCGTTCGGCGGCTTGCTGTCGTACGTCGACGGCATCGTCGTGCTGAAGGTGAAAATCGCCAACTACCTGTTCATCGCCGCCGATGAACTGTATCTGCTCACCTACCTCAGTTCCATCAAGTATGCGGCCATTACCACGGCCATTTGCCTCTTCATCGGCTACCCGTTCGCCTACTTCATGGCGCGCGCCAAACCGTCGATCCGCCCCGTGCTGATGATGCTGGTGATGCTGCCGTTCTGGACCTCGTTCCTGCTGCGCGTGTATGCGTGGAAGGGCATCCTGGCCAACCACGGCCTGCTCAACGACCTGCTGATCGCGCTGGGCGTCGTGAGCGAACCGCTGCACATGATGAACACCTCGTTTTCGCTGGTGGTCGGCATGGTGTACGCCTACCTGCCCTTCATGATTTTGCCCCTGTACGCGAACCTCGTGAAAATGGACATGCGCTACCTGGAAGCGGCGGCCGATCTGGGCGCCACGCCCTTGCAGGCGTTCTGGCGCATCACCGTGCCCCTGTCGAAGTCGGGCATCATCGCCGGCGCCATGCTGGTGTTCATTCCATCCGTGGGCGAATACGTGATTCCCGAGCTGCTGGGCGGCCCGGAAACCCTGATGATAGGCCGCGTGCTGTGGGACGAATACTTCACGAACAACGACTGGGCCATGGCGTCGTCGGTGACGGTGCTGGTCATCCTGCTGATTCTCGTGCCGATGGCGATTTTTAACAAATACAAGACGGAGCAGGACGCGGAGGAGCGCACATGAACGGACGTAACTTCTTCCAGCGCTGGTTCGGCCGCGGCTGGCTCTCGCTCGGCTACCTGTTCCTCTACCTGCCCATTATCGTGCTGATCGTCTTTTCGTTCAACAGCTCGCGCCAGGACATGGTGTGGACTGGTTTTTCGCTGCGCTGGTACAGCGAGTTGATGAGCGATGCGGAAATCATCTCGGGCTTCGGTTTGTCCTTGAAGATCGCCTTCATGTCGGCCACGTCCTCCGTCATCCTCGGCACCTTTGCCGCCTTTGCCTTGACCAGCTACCAGCGCTTCCGTGGCCGCACCGTGTTTTCCGCCATGGTCAGCGCGCCCTTGGTGATGCCGGAAGTGATCATCGGCCTGTCCCTGCTGCTGATGCTCGTGTCCATGCAAAAGGTCTTCGGTTTTCCCGAGCGGGGCGTGCTGACCATCTGGCTCGGCCACACCTTGCTGGGCATGGCGTATGCGGCCGTGGTGGTGCAATCGCGCCTGCAGGAGATGAGCAAGTCCCTGGCCGAAGCGGCCATGGACCTGGGCTGCCGCGCGCACCAGGTGTTCTTCCTCGTGACTCTGCCGAACATCACGCAAGCCCTGGCCTCGGCCTGGCTGCTGACGTTTACCCTGTCACTTGACGACGTGGTGCTGTCCGCTTTCCTGTCCGGCCCCGGCTCGACGACGATGCCGCTGGTGATCTTCTCGCGCGCGCGCCTGGGGCTCGACCCGCGCGTGAACGCCATCGCCGCGCTGACCATCCTCGTCGTGACGCTTGCCGTGATCGCGTACGCCGTGATGCTGGCGCGCGCCGACCGCAGGCGCCGCAAGCAACTGTCTGCGGCGTATTTGGGGGACTAAGTAGGACGTGGGAAATTATTGTGAAATTATGACGAACAGAACCGGATGCTCTGCAAGGCGCCCGCTGCGACGCAGTGCGAGCACTGCTAGCAGCGTGCAAGCCTCGTCGGCCACCTTGCAGAGCGCCGGGTATGGAAGTCAGAAATAACAATAATTTATTACGCCCTACTTAGGAGTAAGCTGGCGTTTTCACCTTGCAGGAGACGACCATGACGGAAAACACCAGCTGGCATGCGCGGGCCGCAGCGCTCACGATCGACGGACGCGCCTTCATCAACGGCGAGCGTGCCTGGGCCACGGCCGGCCAGACCTTCGACAATCTGTCGCCCATCGACGGGCGCTTGCTGGGGCAGGTGGCCCGCTGCGATGGCGCGGACGTAGACCTTGCCGTGCAAGCCGCCCGCGCCGCCTTCGACGACCGCCGCTGGGCGGGAAAATCGCCGGCGCAGCGCAAGCGCATCCTGATCAAGTTCGCCGACCTGGTGCAGCAGAACGGTCCTGAACTGGCCCTGCTGGAAACCCTGGACATGGGCAAGCCGATCAAATACAGCCAGAGCGTGGACGTGGGCGCCACGGCCAACTGCCTGCGCTGGTATGGCGAGGCGATCGACAAGGTCTACGATGAAATCGCCCCCACTCCCGCCAACAGCCTGGCCCTGATCACGCGCGAACCGGTGGGCGTCGTCGCCGCCATCGTGCCGTGGAACTATCCGATGATCATGGCTGCCTGGAAGATCGCGCCGGCCCTCGCGGCCGGCAACAGCGTGATCCTCAAACCGTCTGAAAAATCCCCATTGACGGCGCTGCGCCTGGCCGACATCGCGCTGGAAGCGGGCGTGCCGGCGGGCGTCTTCAACGTGCTGCCCGGTTACGGCAACGAGGCGGGCGCCGCGCTGGCGCTGCACATGGACGTCGATTGCATCGGCTTTACGGGTTCCACGCGCACGGGCAAGTTGATCGTGCAGATGGCGGGCCAGTCGAATTTGAAACGGGCGTGGACGGAACTGGGCGGCAAGTCCGCCAACATCGTGTGCGCCGATTGCCCGGACCTGGACAAGGCCGTGGCGGCCGCCGTCGGTTCCATCTTCTTCAATCAGGGCGAAAGCTGCAACGCGCCCTCGCGCCTGTTCGTGGAAGCATCGATCAGGGAGGAATTTATCGCCAAGGCGCAGGCCATGCTGCCCCGCTTCCAGCCCGGCGACCCGCTCGACGAAGCCACCGTCATGGGGGCCATCGTCGACGCCACGCAGATGAAGACCGTGATGGGCTACATCGCGTCCGGCAAGCAGGAAGGCGCGCAGCTGCTGGGCGGCGGCGAGGCCGTGCGCGCGGAGACGGGCGGCTACTACGTGCAGCCGACCATCTTCGGCGTCGATGCGGGCATGACGATCGCGCGCGAAGAGATCTTCGGACCCGTCCTGTCCGTGCTGGGCTTTACGGATATCGCCGAAGCCATCAAACAGGCCAACGCCACGCCGTACGGCTTGCAGGCGGCCGTGTGGACGTCCGACATCACCAAGGCCATCCAGACGGCGCGCGCCCTGCGTGCGGGCACCGTGCACGTCAACCAGTACGACGGCGACGACATCACCGTGCCGTTCGGCGGCTACAAACAGTCGGGCAACGGGCGTGACAAGTCGCTGCACGCGCTGGACAAGTACACGGAATTGAAGACGACGTGGATACAGGTGGGATAATTTTTAAAATAGAACTTAAAAGGACTAATTTATGGTATTAATGGCTTAAAATAGTTCTTTTAGGATCCATTAAAGTTTTCATGGCGATGTATTTTTTAAAAATTTGGATCGTATAAGTGCTAATTTAAGGATAAACTGAACACAATTAGCTACTATAAGATCCAATTGGAGCCGTCATGCACTGCCATTTTCAAATTTTTCATGATGATGCGTGGCACGATTGCGCATCGCTGACTTTGCTTGATCCTGCAGGCGGCAATCCACGCACCGGTACCCTGTTCGAGTATGACCTCGATTATGCCTTCTTCAAGCTTGAGAGTGGACCTGTCTCGCTGCGGTTCCCCGTCACGGCAGAAATGCAGAAGCTGGCGCAATGGCCAGCTTTTATCTTTGACCTGATTCCCCAGGGAAGCGGCCGGACATATCTGCTTGGGCAGCTTCAACTGGCCGATGGTCCGGCTGCCGATTTTCCGCTGGCGTGTGCCGGTGCATTCAATCCAGTCGGGCGCGTGCGCATCGCCGAGGCCGTGCAGTACTACGCACACCATATGAATCGCCACGACAAGGGCAAGCCGCAGACCGGCTTTTCACTGGACGAGATTATAGGTCGCGGCGATGCCTTCAATGAGCGCATGCTGATGCATAGCATGTTGGCCGCTGGTAGTCTGGGGGTACAAGGAGCGGCACCGAAATATCTGCTGACCACCGACCATGCTGGTCTCTGGCATGCCGATGGCGCTCTGGCGGACCAGAACGCGGCTGCACATTTCATCGTCAAGCGTCCGCGCGGAAAGACCGCCAGCGACGCCAAGGTATTGAGAAATGAAGCCGCATACATGACTGTTGCGCGCGCGGTGGGCTTGCGCACCGAAGGCCAACTGCGCTACCAGGACGATACCTTGTTCATTCCCCGTTTTGACCGCCGCATCCGCGATGGAAAAGTGCTGCGACTGCATCAGGAAAGCGCCGCTTCGCTGGCAGGTATCGTTGGCTTTGAAGCCACGCCCAGCCAGTTTGTATTATTGCAGGCGCTGCGCGCCGTCGTCAGCGACAAGACTGCGGAAACCATTGAATTTCTCAAACGCGATATCTTGAACCTGGCCATGCGCAATACCGATAATCACGCACGTAATACGGCGGTACAGCAAGTGGGTGCCGAGGTGCGCCTCACGCCGCTGTTCGATTTTGCGCCGATGTACCTGGACCCGGATGGCATACCACGCGCGGCGCGCTGGTATCACCCGGATACCAAAAACGAGTTGCATGACTGGACGACGATACTGGCTACGATCGGCATGCCGGACGTCGAACGCCAGCAGGTTCGCCTCGCGCTATACGGATTTGCCCAGCAACTGGCTGCGCTGGAACAGCATATGCAGGAGGCAGGCGTGGATGATGACATCATTGCTTTCCTTCGGCCACATATCGCCGGGCAGCTCGCACAGCTCAAGGCATTGGGAGAGCACTGACATGGCGCGTACGAAAAAGACCGTTGACAAGGAGGAGTTGCGGCAGCGCAGGGCGGTGCTTTACGAAGCCATTGAAGCAGGCGCCATCACGCTACAGCACGCCGTCAAGGAAATGCGCGCCATCTCGCGCATGACGCAGGCAGAGTTTGCGACGCACCGGGGCGTGAGCACAAAGGTCATCAAGGAAATCGAGAGCGGCAAGGGTAATCCGACCATCCAGACGCTGAATCGCATCGGACAGTTCTTTGGACTGGAGGTGGCGTTTGTACGGACAGAAACGCTGCGAGAAAAAAAAATCGCCCCGGCAAGTACCGGGGCGATATCGCCTCAATAGGCTAAGTAATCCTCAGGAAATTATTGTGAAATTATGACGAACATAGCCGGATGCTATGCAAGGCGTCCGCCGCGACGCAGTGCGAGCACTGCGAGCGGTGGGCAACGCCGCAGAGTGCCGGTTATGGAAGTCAGAAATCACAATAATTTATGGGGTTACTTGGATCAGAAGCAGTGTTCCAGCGCCGGGAAGCTGCCATCCTTGACGGCTTTCACATAGCCGGTGACGGCGTCGTCGATGCTGGCGGCGCCTTCCATGAAGTTGCGCACGAAGCGCGCCTTGCGGCCTGGGAAGACGCCCAGCATGTCGTGCATGACGAGGACCTGGCCCGAGCAGTCGGGACCTGCGCCGATGCCGATCGTCGGTATCGTCAGCATGTCCGTCACTTCCTTGCCCAGCTGCGACGGCATCGCTTCCATCAGCACGATGGCGGCGCCCGCGTTTTGCAGCACCAGCGCGTCGTTCTTCAGTTCCGCCGCGCTTTCCGTGCTCTTGCCTTGCACTTTATAGCCGCCCAGCTGGTGCACGGATTGCGGCGTCAGGCCGATGTGGGCGCAGATGGGGATGCCGCGCTCGGTGAGGAAACGGACCGTTTCGGCCAGCCAGGCGCCGCCTTCGATCTTGACCATGTGCGCGCCAGCCTGCATCAGGATGACGGCGTTGGCGTACGCCGTCTCGGGCGTGCCGTACGCGCCGAATGGCAAGTCGGCCATGATCATGGCCGACTTGCTGCCGCGCGCGACGGACGCCGTGTGGTAGGCCAGTTCGGCCACGGTGACGGGCAGGGTAGAGTTGAGGCCGTTGCAAACCATGCCGAGCGAATCGCCGATCAGCAGGATTTCCACGCCGCAGCGGTCCATCAGCGACGCGAAGCTGGCGTCATAGCAGGTCAGCATGGTGATCTTTTCGCCGGCGGCGCGCAGCGTGGCCAGAGTGTGGATGGTCACGGCCTTGTTGGCGACAGGTTTGGCTGGCGCCGGCGCCGGTGTGGCGGCCTTGTCTTTTGCGGCCAGATCTGTTCCTTGCAAATAAGCGGACATAGGTATTCTCTAGAGTGAAAGGGGGTGATGCGATTGCGACGCCGCTAGTGTAGTACTTTATGCGGCGTGCTGCAGGGACGGCATTGTAGTGTATGTCTGGGGCGGTGGCTCAGAGTTGGCTGATGGCCTGGCCGGCCACGTTGGCCAGGTAGTCCTGCGCCGGCCCGAGTCCGGGCACGGAAATGGCGGGCGCCAGGGCCAAGAGCGGCACCAGCACGAAGGCGCGCTCGGTGAGGCGTGGATGGGGCACCGTCAGGGTGGCGCTGGCGATCTGCTCGTCGCCGTACAGCAGCAAGTCCAGGTCCAGGGTGCGCGGGGCGTTGCGGTAGGGCCGCTCGCGTCCGTGCGCCGCCTCGATGGCGTGCAGGGCCAGCAGCAGTTCCTCTGCCGGCAGGGTAGTGCTGATGCGCGCCACGGCGTTGATGTAGTCGTCACCGCTCGAGTCGATGGGCGCCGTGCGGTAGCTGGCCGAGGCATCGAGCAAGCTGGCGCCGGGCAGGCGCGCCAGGCGCGCGATCGCATCGTGCACATTCGCGCGCGCGTCGCCCAGGTTCGCCCCGATGCCGATGTAGGCGGTAACCGGCTGCATGACTACGTTCACTCACCGCTGGTGCTGCCGGTGGTCGAGCCGCCGCCCGTGCCGGTCTTGCTGCGCGTGCTGCGGCGCGGCGGGCGCTTCTTCTTGACGGCGCCCGGCGCGGCATTGGCGCTGACGAGCAGCGCTTCGCGCGTTTCCTCGTCGCCTTCATAGAAGGCCGTCCACCATTCGCCGATGTCCATGTCGATCTCGCCCGAGGCGCAGCGCAGCAGCAGGAAGTCGTAGCCGGCGCGGAAGCGCAGGTGCTCGAGCAGTTTGTACGGCGCCTTGCCGACCCGGCGCTCGAAGCGCGGCTGCATCGACCAGATGTCGCGCATGTCGGAACCGATCTTGCGCTGCAAGGCCAGTTTTTCCGTTTGCGAATCGAGCACGTCGTCGGCCGCCAGGTGCAGCGCGGGAATCGTCGATTCGCCCGCGGCACGGTAGGCCGTCCATTTTTCCAGCACCTGGTGCCACAGCAGCGAGGCAAACAAAAAGCCCGGCGAGACGGTCTTGCCGGCGGCGATGCGCTGGTCGGTCGCGTCCAGCGCCAGGGTGACGAATTTGGCGCCCAGCGGCTGCTCCAGCACCACGTCGAGCAGCGGCAGCAGGCCATGATGCAAGCCTTCCTTGCGCAGCTGCTGCAGGCAGGCCAGCGCATGGCCGCTCATCAGGAGTTTGAGCATTTCGTCGAACACGCGCGGCGCGGGCACGTTGTTGATCAGCGGCGCCATGACGGGAATCGGCGCGGCCGTGTGCGGCTCGATGGTGAATTTCAGCTTGGCGGCGAAGCGCACGACGCGCAGCATGCGCACGGGGTCTTCGCGGTAGCGCTCTTCCGGCTTGCCGATCATGCGCAGGGTCTTGGCGCGGATGTCTTCCACGCCGCCGTGGTAATCGAGCACTTCCTGCGTGGCCGGGTTGTAATACATGGCGTTGATGGTGAAGTCGCGGCGCAGCGCGTCTTCGTGCTGCAAGCCGAAGGTGTTGTCGCGCAGGACGCGGCCATGTTCATCCTTGGGCGCGGAGTCGGCGCCGGCGCCGCGGAAGGTCGTCACTTCCAGCAAATCCTGGCCGAACATCACGTGGACGATCTGGAAACGCTTGCCGATGATGAAGGCGCGGCGGAACAAACGCTTGACCTGTTCCGGCGTGGCGTTGGTGGCGATGTCGAAGTCTTTCGGTTTCACGCCCAGCAGCAGGTCGCGCACGGCGCCGCCGACGACAAAGGCCTCGAAGCCCGCTTCCTGCAGGCTGCTGGTGACGCGGATGGCATTCGACGACACCAGTTTCGGGTCGATTCCGTGTTGCGCAGGACCGAGCACGATGGGTGCCGTGGTGTCGCGCGCTGCCTCTTTTTTAACGCCGAGGATCTTGCGGATGAATTTTTTAATCATTGAATAAGTGAAGTGATGGCCAGCCGTGGAGGGATGCGTGTGCGCTCAAAGCGGTGTTGGGGTTGGTCGCGACCGGGTGGGTCACGACCGACAGCAGGGGAATGTCGTTGTGCGAATCGCTGTAAAAATAGCTGCGCTCGAACTGCCCCAGTTCCTTGCCCATCTTTTCCAGCCAGGCGTGGGTGTGGGTCAGCTTGCCCGCGCCCAGGGTCGGCGTGCCCACCAGCTTGCCCGTGACGTTGCCTGCATCGTCATATTCGGGCATGGCGGCCAGCAGGTGCTCGACGCCCAGCGCGTCGGCGATGGGTTTGGTGATGAAATGGTTGGTGGCCGTGACGATGGCCAGCAGGTCGCCCGCGTCCTGGTGCTGCTTGATCAGCGCCACGACTTCCGGACGGATGACCGGCAAGACCACTTCGGCCATGAATTGCCGGTGCAGGGCTTCCAGGCGCTCGCGCGGGAATTGCGCCAGGGTGCCCAGCGAAAATTCCAGGTATTCCACCGGGTCGAGCGTGCCGGCCTGGTATTGCGCGAAAAATTCGTCGTTGCGGCGGGTGAATTCGGCGGCGTCCACGGCACCGATGCGTACCAGGAATTCGCCCCACTCGTGATCCGAGTCGATGGGCAGCAGGGTGTGGTCGAGGTCAAACAGGGCCAGATTCATCATTCTTTCGCTTCCGCCTGCAGCAACTCGCGCAACAATGGCAAGGTGATCGGGCGTTGGGTTTCAAGGGAGTAGAGGTCGAGAGAGTCCAGCATCGTCGACAGCGAACGCATGTCGCGCCGGAAATGGGACAGCAGATAGGGTAACACGCCGGGCGACAAGGTCAAGCCGCGGGTGGTGGCCGCCTGGGTCAGGGCGGCGATTTTTTCTTCGTCGGTCAAGCCGTGGATCTGGTAGATCAAGCCCCAGCCCATGCGCGTACGCAAGTCTTCGCGCACGGGCAGCACGGCGGGCGGCACGGCGCCGCTGCACACCATGAACGCCTTGTTGGCGCGGATTTCATTGAACAGGGCAAAGGCGTCGATCTGCGCCAGCGGCGACAGCTTTTCGCAGTCGTCGAGCAGGTACAGGTCGACGTCAGGCGAATACACGAATTCGGACTCGATCGAGAAGGGCGAAATGTAGCGCGCGCGCTCGGTGCTGGCCAGGGCCTTGAGCAGGTGGCTCTTGCCGGCGGCCAGTTCGCCCCACAGGTAGGCAAAATGTTCGCGCGACGTGCGCGCGGCGAACTGGCGCATCAGCTGCGCCACTTCGGCATTCTGTCCCACCTCGAAGGTATCGAGGCTGTGCGCCTGGTCTGTGCCTAAATCGAGCACCAGTTGTTTCATGGCGTACGCCTTGTCCTGTTTTTCATTACTGCATGTGCATCGTGGTATTGCTAGGTTGATATGATATCCGCTTTTACTAGGTATTATAGAAGCTGCTGGAGAGGTAGTGGCGTCTTAGATGCTTAAAAGCGACCATCAGCACGGCAGAAGCGGGTAAAGCAAGCAAAACGCCGACGAAACCGAACAATTGTCCGAAAGCCAATAAGGCAAAGATCACGGCCAGCGGGTTCAGGCCTATGCGCTCGCCCACCAGGCGCGGCGTGAGGAAAAAGCCTTCGATGACCTGGCCGCAGCCATAGATGACGGCTACGGCGATGAGCCCGCTCCAGTCGGCAAACTGCAGCAGGGCGGCGATCAGCGCCAGCATCAGGCCCAGGCCGAAGCCCAGATAGGGGATGAACACCAGCAAGCCCGTGATGATGCCCACAGGCAATGCCACTTCAAAACCGGCAATGGCCAGCGCCACCGAGTAATACGTGGCCAGCACCAGCATGACGAGCAACTGGCCGCGCAGGTATTGCGCCAGCAGGGTGTCGACTTCCTGCGCCATGCCCACCGTGCGGCCGACCCAGCGGCGCGGCACGGCGCCGGCGATGCGCGCCAGCATCGGATGCCAGTCCAGCAACAGATAGAACAGCACGACGGGAATCAGCACGACGGTGGCCAGCCAGCCCAGCACGGCCGTGCCGCCGATGCGGGCTGAGGCCAGTACCGTGCTCCAGATTTCATCGCCGCTGGTGGCCATCTGCTGGCTCAGCATGCGCTTGATGCCCGTGCCGTCCAGGCGCACGCGGATGCCCAGGTCGCGCAGTTTCGGCGCGAGGAACTCGTTCGCCTTGCTGAGAAATTGCGGGATTTGCGCCTGTAGGAGCGGGATTTCCTTTTGCAATACGGGCACGACGATCAGCACCAGTGCCGTAATGGCGAGGAAAAACAACACTACGACGACGAGCACGGCCAGCGGACGGGGCACGTAAAAGCGCTTGTAATGGAGGCGCTGCAAGCGGTCCACGCCGGGATTGAGCACGTAGGCGAGGATGGCGGCGGCCAGGAAGGGCGTCAGGATGGGGCCCAGGCTGACGAGCAGCAGCAAAAATGCCAGCCAGACCGCGATCCAAAATGCTGTTTGCTTCTGTTCGGCGGTGATGGCGAATGGCATGTAGTTTGTGCTGTTGCGTTAAAAAAAGGCAGTTAATTACGAAATAGCGGGGCAGTTTGATAAAATAGCGTCTTGATCGACCGAATTCACCCGCTGGCGCCCTGCCGCACGATGTTGAAAAACATGCTTGCGCGCGCGTGCCGGCGGGTATCCGCCTTCTATTTTACCGCCTCCGCTGCCACCACACCATGAACCAGACTTCTAATGTTTCCCTTTCCTACCGTGACGCTGGCGTCGATATCGACGCAGGCGACGCTTTAGTCGAAGCAATCAAGCCGTTTGCCAAGCGCACCCTGCGCGAAGGCGTGATGGGCGGCCTGGGCGGTTTTGGCGCCATGTTTGAAATCAGCAAGAAGTACAAGGAACCGGTGCTGGTCTCGGGCACCGACGGCGTGGGCACGAAATTGCGCCTGGCATTCGAACTGAACCGCCATGACACGGTCGGCATCGACCTGGTCGCCATGAGCGTCAACGACATCCTCGTGCAAGGCGCCGAGCCGCTGTTCTTCCTCGACTACTTCGCTTGCGGCAAGCTGGACGTGGCCATTGCCACCGACGTCATCAAGGGCATCGCCCAGGGTTGCGAACAAGCCGGTTGCGCGCTGATCGGCGGCGAAACGGCGGAAATGCCGAGCATGTACCCGGCCGGCGAATACGACCTGGCAGGTTTTGCCGTCGGCGCCGTGGAAAAATCGAAAATCATCGACGGCACCAAGATCGCTCCGGGCGACGTGGTGCTGGGCCTGGCCTCGTCGGGCGTGCACTCGAACGGTTACTCGCTGGTGCGCAAGATCATCGAAGTGGCGAAACCTGACCTGGAAGGCGACTTCCACGGCCGCAAGCTGGCCGACGTGCTGATGCAGCCGACGCGCATCTACGTCAAGCCGCTGCTGGCGCTGATGGATGCCATGGAAGTCAAGGGCATGGTGCACATCACCGGTGGCGGCCTGGTGGAAAACATCCCGCGCGTGCTGCAGCCTGGCCTGGTGGCCGAACTGGATTCGAAGGCATGGACCATGCCACCGCTGTTCACGTGGCTGCAACAGCACGGCGGCGTGGCTGACGCCGAAATGCACCGCGTCTTCAACTGCGGCATCGGCATGACCGTCATCGTCTCGCAAGAGAACGCCGACGCCGCCATCGCCCAGCTGCAAGCGGCCGGCGAAACCGTGTCGCGCATCGGCACGATCCGCGCGCGTAACGGCGACGAGCACCAGACGATCGTCATCTAAGCTGTAGCTTGAATGGAAAAGGCAGGCGCTCGCGAGAGGCCTGCCTTTTTTACGTCCGGATATCTTACCTTGCGTGCGCCGTCTTCATGCGCCCATCCGGCTGCGAGCCGCCTTTTCCGATCATGGCCACGCTGACGGCCGAGACGAGGGAGGCGAACAGGATGTAGCCGACGATGTGCCACGGCTCGCCATTGCCCGTTTTCAGCAGGTAGGTGGCGATGATGGGAGTCAGGCCGCTGGCGAAGATGCCGGAGAACTGGTACACGAAGGAGATGCCCGTGTAGCGCACCTTGGCGTCGAACAGGTCGCAGAACAGGGCCGCTTCCGGGCCGTACACGGCCGAATACAGCACGCCCAGCGGGATGATCACGGAACACCACAGCAGCAAGGGATTGTCGGCGTGGTTAAGCATGATCCAGAAGGCGGGAATCGACGACACGCCCGTGATCAGCGAGCCCCAGAAAAACACTTTGGTACGGCCGATGCGGTCCGACAGGCGGCCGAAGAACGGGATGCAGAAGCACATCACGACGGCCGACGCCATCACGCCCATCAGCGCTTCCGTGCGGTCGATCTTGATGGTGTTGGTCAGATAGGTGATGGAAAACACGCCGAAGATATTGAAGAACACGCCGTCGATATAGCGCGCGCCCATGCCCTTCAAGACGTTGCCCGGATAGCGTTTCAGCAGGTCGAAGAAAGGGATCTGCGTCTCCGCGTTCTTCTCCTTGACGGCCTGGAACTCGGGCGTTTCCATCACGTTCAACCGTATCCACATGCCGATGAAGACGAGGGCGGCCGACAGGATGAAGGCGACGCGCCAGCCCCAGGACAGGAATTGAGTATCCGTCAAGGTGTACGACAGGATCGCCACCACGCCCGAAGCGAGGCACAAGCCGATGGCCAGGCCGATCTGCGGCAGGCTGGCGTAGAAGCCGCGCTCTTTCGGGGGCGCATATTCATACGCCATCAGCACGGCGCCGCCCCATTCGCCACCGAGGCCGATACCCTGCAGCACGCGCAGGAACAGCAGCAAGCCCGGGGCCCAGTAACCGATGTGGTCGTAGGTGGGCAGCACGCCGATCAGGAAGGTGGAGATCCCCATGATCATCAGGGTCATCACCAGCATGCTCTTGCGGCCGATCTTGTCGCCGAAGTGGCCGAAGATCACGCCGCCGATGGGGCGCGACAGAAAGCCCACGGCGAAGGTGCCGTAAGCGAGCATGGTCGAGACGAGCGGATCGCCGCCCGGGAAATACAGCTTGCTGAACACGATGCCGGCCACGACGCCGTATAAAAAGAAGTCGTACCACTCGATGGTGGCGCCGATCACGCTGGCCATCACGACTTTCCGTAGCTCTTTGGCCTTTTTCGGATGGTTCGGATTGTTATCCATAATATCTAGTCTCCAATCGATATCGATTATGTGTTTTTTTGATGCTTGGCTTGTCGCCGAGTCATTGAAGGCGGGGCCGTCCGCCCGCCGCTGGCATCCTCCTGGGTGAGGTGGAATGGGGAGCTGACTAGGCAGCCTTGGGCAGGCGCACGGCGTCCGCCAGGATCATGTCGGCCGCTTTTTCGGCGATCATGATGGTGGGCGCGTTCGTATTGCCCGAGACGATTTCCGGCATGATCGACGCATCGACCACGCGCAGGTTCCGCATGCCGTGCACGCGCAGGCGCTCGTCGACGACGGCCATGGCGTCGTGGCCCATCTTGCAGGTACCGCTCGGGTGATAGATCGACTGGCTGAAGCGCCGCGCCGCGTCCAGCAGTTCCTCATCGCTCTGGAACTGCGGGCCGGGCACGAACTCGGCAATGATGTGCGGCGCCAGCGACGGGGCGGCGGCGATTTTTCGGGCCACGCGCAGGGCCGCGATCGCCGTTTGCTGGTCGCGCGGGTCGGACAGGTAGTTCGGGTAGATGCCCGGATACGCAAACGGATCGGCGGACTTGATCGACACGTGGCCGCGGCTGTGCGGGCGCAGCTGGCATACGGACGAGGTGAAGGCGGAAAACGGATGCGCGCCTTCGCCCGGCTTGTCGGCGCTCAGCGGCTGCATGTGGAACTGGATGTCGGGCCGCTCCACCTCGGGCGACGACTTCGTAAACACCGTCACCTGGCTGGCCGCCAGGGTCAACGGTCCCGAGCGGGAAAACACATATTGCATGCCTACCCACAGCTTGCCCCACAGGCTGTTGACTTCATCGTTCAGGGTTTTCAGCCGCGTCTTGAAGACGAGGCGGATTTGCAGATGGTCTTGCAAATTCTGTCCCACGCCGGGCAGATCGTGCACCAGCGGCACGCCCACTTCCTCGAGCAGGGCGCGTGGTCCCACGCCCGAGCATTGCAGGATTTGCGGCGAGCCGATGGCGCCCGCGCATAAAATCACTTCGCCGCTGGCGCGCGCCTGGCGCAGCTGGCCATCCTGCCGATACTCGATGCCGACGGCGCGCTTGCCCTCGAACAGCACGCGCGTGATTTGCGCGCGCACTTCCACGCGCAGGTTGACGCGCTTGCGGGCCGGCCGCAGGAAGGCTTTTGCCGTGCTCCAGCGCAGGCCTTTGCTGGCCGTCTGCTGGAAGTAGCCCACGCCTTCCTGCGTGGCGCCGTTGTAATCGGCATTGAAGGGGATGCCGCTTTCCGTGGCGCCGGCAATAAAGTGTTCGGCGATGGGACGGCGCAGCCGCAGGTCCGACACCTTTAACGGACCGCCCACGCCGTGGTAATCGCTGGCGCCGCGTTCCTGGTCTTCCGACTTTTTAAAGTAGGGCAGCACTTCGGCATAGCTCCAGCCTGCATTGCCCAGTTCGGCCCAGCGGTCGTAATCTTCCTTCTGGCCCCGCACGTACAGCAAGCCGTTGAGCGAGCTGGAGCCGCCCAGCACCTTGCCGCGCGGCCATTGCAACTGGCGCCCGGCGATGCCGGCGTCCGCTTCCGTGCGATAGCACCAGTCCAGCTTGGGGTCGTGCATGGTCTTGAAATAGCCGACCGGCACGTGTATCCAGGGATTGTTGTCCTTGCCGCCCGCTTCCAGCAGCAGTACCTGGTTGCGGCTGTCGTGCGACAGGCGGTTGGCCAGCACGCAGCCGGCGGAACCGGCGCCGACAACGATGTAATCGTAGTGTGTTTGCAACATTGCTTGTCTCCTGCGTTGCGGTATCGCGCCGCCTCGGCGGGCGGTTTTTGCGATACACTGGTCTTTATTGATTATTTTTGGAACGTCTGGTTCCATTTATAAAAGACGTGCAGCACCGGGACAAGCGGAAACAGCCGCATACGCGAGAGGTGAAACAGAACATGCATGATGCGTTTCAAAAACGGCCGGGCGAGGCCGTAGAAGGTGGTCAAGTGGAGACCGGCACAACGGCCAGCCATGGCGACGAGGCGCGGGGATTGCGCGTGCTGAGGCTGATCGAGCATCTGGCCAGCGCCAGCCAGCCCCTGACCCTCTCGCAGCTGGCCGCGCGCATGCAAGTGCCCAAGGCCAGCATGATGCGTTTGCTCGATACCCTGGAGCAGCACGGCTATGTGCTGCGCACGCCCGTGGGACGCGGCTATGTGCCCGGTGCCGCCTCGACCAACCTGGCGCTGGCGACCTTGCGCAACAATGCCCTGATCCGCGTGAGCCGCAGCATCCTGGGCAGCCTGGTGGCCGTCACGGGCGAGACGTGCAATCTGGCCATTCCCGAAGGTAATGCCATCGTCTACGTGGACAGGGTGGAAACGCAGGAAGCGCTACGTCTGCATTTGGTGCTGGGCAGCCGCGCGCCCATGCATTGCACGGCCAGCGGCAAGCTGTTTTTGGCGCACATGAGTTTGCTTGAGCGGCGCGAATTGCTGGCCATGCTGGGGCTGGAAGCGCGCACGCCGAAAAGCATCACGGACCCGGCATTGCTCGAGCGCGAAATCGTGCGCATCGCCCGCCTGGGCATCGGCATCGATGATGAGGAATTCGTGCACGGCATGGTGGCCGTGGCCGTGCCCATCTGCGCGGCCGACGGACGCATCGTGGCGGCCGTCGCCTGCCACGCGCCCGTGGCGCGCAAATCCGTGGAGCAGCTGATGCAGCACGTGCCCCAGCTCAAGGAGGCGGCCGTCAAGCTGCGGCCGCTGTTGCTGGCGGAGTCCAGCTAGGGTTTCAGGACCTTCGCCACTTTCGCGGCGCGCAGGCGGAAGGCATCGGGCATGCCCGAGCCCAGCAGCGGTCGCAGATACAGCCTGAACGCATCGGTGACGTCCGTGCCGCTGGCGCTGATGAACTCGTCTTCCATGGTGCGCGTCTTGCCCGCCACTTCCGTCAATGGCAGCAGTTCGTAATCGACGGAATAAAAGCCCGTGCGCTTGATGGCGACTGAGCCGTCGCGGTCGCCCCACATGGCGAACTGCACGGCCTTTTCGCCCACTTCGCGGGCTTCGCGCTGGTCGACGTCGGAAACGCAGCCGATGAAGGAGCGCTGCAGATAGCCGAAGGTATCGCCGCGCACGCGCTTGATGCCGAGCTTGGCCTTGATTTCGTCGCACAGCAGGTCGGCCAGCGCGCCCGTGCCCGACAATTGCACATTGCCGTGCGCATCGCGTTCGACTTCTTTCGCCAGCAGGCTGGCGATCGGCTCGCCCGAGGCGTCGTGGATGCCTTCCGAGACGGCGATCACGCAGCGGCCATATTTTTCATACGTTGCCTTCACGTCGGCAAGAAACTGTTCCAGCACGAAGACGCGCTCGGGCAGGTAGATCAGGTGCGGGCCATCGTCGGGGAACTTCTTGCCCAGCGCCGAGGCGGCCGTCAAGAAGCCCGCGTGACGACCCATCACGACGCCCACGTACACGCCGGGCAAGGCCGCGTTGTCGAGGTTGGCGCCGGCGAACGCTTGCGCGACGAAACGCGCGGCCGAGGGAAAGCCCGGCGTGTGGTCGCTGCCGACCAGGTCGTTGTCGATGGTTTTCGGGATGTGGATGCAGCGCAGCGGATAGCCGGCCTTGTGCGCTTCCTCGCTGACGATGCGCACCGTGTCGGACGAGTCGTTGCCGCCGATATAAAAGAAATGTTCGATCTCGTGCGCGCGCAGCACTTCGAAGATTTGCTGGCAGTAGGCGATGTCGGGCTTGTCGCGCGTGGAGCCGAGGGCAGAGGACGGCGTGGCGGCCACCAGTTCCAGGTTATGGCTGGTTTCCTGCGTCAGATCGACGAATTCTTCATTGACGATGCCGCGCACGCCGTGCAGCGCGCCATACACGCGCGTGACGTGCTGGAAGCGCCGCGATTCGAGCACCACGCCCACCAGCGACTGGTTGATGACGGCGGTCGGACCGCCTCCCTGGGCAACAAGAATTTTTCCAGACGGCATGGGATTTCCTCGTAAATGGAACGGCCTTCCAGCCTACTCCTTTTTTGCCGGGACGCTGTCTTTTCCGCTATGTGTTCTATCTCAGCCAGTCCTCGCTGCGCTTTTATTCCGGCGCCCGGATATGCTCGACCAGCCCCGTGCTGCGGCGTCCCGGCGCCGGCGTCAGCCAGCTGACCAGCACGGCGGTGGCCAGGCCGGCCGGCACGCCGAAGATGCCGGCGGAAATGGGCGCGATGTGGAACCATTGACCGCTGGCATTGCCGCCCAGCATGGTGCTCGTGTGCAGCATGTAGTACAGGCATACGCCAAAGCCCGTCAGCATGCCGGCCAGCGCGCCCTGGTAATTGGCGCGTTGCCAGAAGACGCCCAGCACCAGTGGCGGGAACAGGGTTGAGGCGGCCAGGGAAAAGGCCACGCCCACCAGCGACAAAATGTCGGCCGGCTTTTGCGAGGCTGCATAGGCGGCGATGAAGGCCACGGCCAGCAGCAGCAATTTTGAAATCGTCACGCGCTTTTGCGTCGAAGCGCTGGGGTCGACCACCTTGTAATAGATGTCATGCGACAGGGCGTTCGAGATGGCCAGCAGCAAGCCATCGGCCGTCGACAGGGCGGCGGCCAGGCCGCCGGCCGCCACCAGGCCGGAAATCACGTAGGGCAGGCCGGCGATCTCGGGCGTGGCCAGCACCAGCACGTCGGCGTCGATGGAAATTTCCGCCAGTTGCACGATGCCGTCGCGGTTGACGTCGACGATGCTGATCAGCGGACTGAGCTTGTCCACATTGGCCCAGTACGACACCCACGTGGGCAGGTTCGCATATTGCGTGCCCACGAGCGCCGAGTAGATATCGTACTTGACCAGCACGGCCAGCGCGGGAATCGTGAGATAGATCAACAGGATGAAGAACAGGGTCCAGAACACGGACACGCGCGTGTCGTGCACGGAAGGCGTGGTGTACGATCGCATGAGGATGTGCGGCAGGGCGGCAGTGCCCAGCATCATGCAGAATACGAGGGCCAGGAAATTGTTGCGCTTGATGTCGGACTGCTCGCGGTCGGCGGCGGGAAACGGCTGCGCGTGCGGAATGATGGGCTCGGCGCGTTTCTGGTTCTGCGCCTGCGCCGCCTGCCACAGCACGCGTGCCTCGTCCGGACTCTTCGGATAGGCGATCAGGTAGCGCTCCGCGTTGCGGATGTCGAACAGCGAGGCATTGCGCTGGCGCAAACTGTCGAGCTGGCGCTGGGCCGCCAGGCGGCCTTGCTCCCAGGAAGCGGGCAAGCCATCGATGCGCGCCTGGTAGCTTTGCGCGCGCTGGCGGAAGATGGCGCGCACTTCGTTTTCTTTCGGGTCCGTTTCCAGCACGTGTTCGCGCGCGCTCAGCTGCGTCAGCACCTTGCCATAGGCGATCTGCGGCACGGGATTGTCCGCATGCTTGACCGACAGCCACATGGCGGGAATCAGGAAGGCGACGAGGATGATGATGTATTGGGCCACCTGCGTCCACGTGATGGCGCGCATGCCGCCCAGAAAGGAGCACACGAGAATGCTGGCCAGGCCCAGGAAGATGCCGACGGAAAAATCCACGCCTGTGAAGCGCGAGGCGATCAGGCCGACGGCGTAGATCTGCGCCACCACATAGGTAAACGACACGATGATGGTGGCGGCCACGGCCACCACGCGCACGCTGGCGCCCCGCTTGTCGGTGCCGCTGCCGTAGCGGGCGGCGAGGAAATCGGGAATCGTGTATTGGCTGAACTTGCGCAGGTAGGGCGCGATCAATAGCGCCACCAGGCAATAGCCGCCCGTCCAGCCCATGATGAAGGCCAGGCCGTCGAAGCCGTTCAGGTACAGGCCGCCGGCCAGGCTGATGAAGCTGGCGGCCGAGATCCAGTCGGCGGCCGTGGCCATGCCGTTGAACATGGCCGGCACCCGGCGCCCCGCCACATAGTATTCGGTGACGTTCGAGGTGCGGCTGATGACGCCGATGGTGGCGTACAGGGTGATGGTGACGAGCATGAACAGATAGCCTATCCACGCGCGCGGCATGCCTTCCTGTTCCAGCACGGACAAGGCCAGCAGGAAGGCGGCGAAACCGGCCGTAAACAGCAGGTAGTAGCGGCTCAGCCGGGCAAAGAAGCTGCGCTGGCCGCTCATGCTCGCTCCTCGGCATGGAAGTCGCGGTCCAGGCGCCGCATGCGCCAGGCATAGAAGGCGATGATGGCCAGGTACACGAGCGAGGCGCCCTGGGCCGCCATATAGAAGGGCAGGGGCCAGCCGAACAGGTTCAGGTGCAGCAGCTCGCGCGCATAGAACACGGTCAGGAAGCCCGTCAGCAGCCAGACCAGCAACAGGATGGCCGTCAGGCGCCGCGTCTTGCGCCAGTGGATATCGCGGCGCGCCTGCAGCTCGGGGCTGGGCGCGTGCGATGGCCGCGGCGGAGAAACGGGTGGGCTCGGCTTATCCATACGTGATGTCATCCTCTTCTGGCGCCTCCGGCAACAGCAGGGCGATGCTCAGGCGCAGCAGGGTGCCCGGCAGTTTCGGCGACTGCGCGCGCGGATTGTTGAAAATATCGACTTCCGCGCCGTGCTGCTGGGCAATCTCGCGCACGATGGCCAGGCCCAGGCCGCTGCCGTCCACATTGCTGCCAAGAATGCGGTAAAAGCGCTCGAACACGTGGGCCCGCTCGGCCGGCGCGATGCCTGGGCCCGTATCTTCCACCTCCAGGATGGCCAGTTCCAGGGTGCTGCGCACGCGCACCGTGACGCTGCCGCCCGTCGGCGTGTAGCGCAGGGCATTGTCGATCAGGTTGCTCAGCAGCTCGCGCAGCATCATGGCATTGCCGGAAATCATGATCGAATACGCGGGCTGTTCGAAGCCCAGGTCGATATGCTGGGCAAACGAGGCTTGCACCCAGTCCTGCACCACGCCGCGCGCCAGTTCGCTCAGCTCGATCGGTTCGAACGCCGTGCCCGCCTGCGGCTGGTTTTCCGCGCGCGCCAGGGCCAGCAACTGGTTGACCAGGCGCGTGGCCGCTTCCGAACTTTTCGCCAGTTGCAGCAGCGAGCGGTGGATTTCATCGTGGTCGGTCTGGCGCAGGGCCAGTTCGGACTGCATGCGCATGCCGGCCAGCGGCGTCTTCATCTGGTGCGCCGCGTCGGCGATGAAGCGTTTCTGCATGTCGATCGACAGCGACAGCCGCGCCAGCATCTCGTTGAGCGAACCGACCAGCGGCGTGATTTCCTCGGGTACCTGGCCCGATTCGATGGGAGATAGATCGTCGGGCGGCCGCGCGCGTATGCGTTCCTGCAATTGCGCCAGCGGCGACAGGCCGCGCGCCAGGGCAAACCAGACGAGGGCCAGGATCACGGGCAGGATGATGAACTGCGGCAAGATCACGCCCTTGATGATTTCATTGGCCAGCTGGGCGCGCTTTTCCAGGGTTTCCGCCACTTGCACCAGCGCGCGGCTTTGCTCATCGTCGTTGCCGGAAGGAATGTCGAGATAGCTGAACGCCACGCGCACGGGCGTGCCGTGGATGGTGTCGTTGCGAAACAGCACCATGCCGCTGCGGTATTTGTCGGGGTCCTGCGGCGGCGGCAAATCGCGGTCGCCGGCCAGGTATTCGCCGCGCGGGCCCACCACCAGGTAATACAGGGTGTCGACATCGTCGCCGCGCAGCAAGTCGCGTCCGTTATTATTGCTGCCCTTTTCGTTCTTGTCGGGCGCGCGGCGCAGCATGGCGCCGTCCGCCTGCTTGACCTGCTGCGTGAGCACCGTCACGCTGTCTTCCAGCGCATGGTCGAACGGCTGATTGGCGATGCCCTTGGCCACCAGATAGGTGATGGCGATGCTCATCGGCCACAGCAGCAGCAGGGGCGCCAGCATCCAGTCGAGGATTTCGCCGAACAGCGAGTGCTCGATGGTGTCGTCCTGCTCCGTGGTGGGCGGCTCGAACCAGTCGTCGTCGTCCGGATCGTCCGCTGGCGCCTCGCGCGCCTTCACTTGCTGGCGGGTCCGCTGGCAGGGCTTGCCGACTCGCCCGCTTCGGCGTTCAGGCGCGCCGCTTCCGAGTATTTTTCCAGGCAATAGCCGAGGCCGCGCACGGTGGCGATGCGCACGCCGCCCACCTCGATCTTCTTGCGCAGGCGGTGCACATACACTTCGATGGCGTTGTTCGACACTTCCTCGCCCCATTCGCACAGATGGTCGACCAGCTGCTCTTTCGACACGAGGCGGCCGGTGCGGCCCAGCAAGATTTCCAGCAAGCCCAATTCGCGCGCCGACAGGTCGAGCATCTGGTCGTTGATGTAGGCGCTGCGCCCTACCTGGTCGTAGCTGAGAGGGCCGTGCTTGATGATGGTGGCGCCGCCGCCGGCGCCGCGGCGCGTCAGGGCGCGCACTCTTGCCTCCAGTTCCGACAAGGCGAACGGCTTGGCCATATAATCATCGGCACCGAGGTCGAGGCCATTGACGCGTTGTTCGATGGAATCGGCGGCCGTCAGGATCAGCACGGGCAGCAGCGAGGCGCGCGCGCGCAGGCGGCGCAGCACTTCCAGTCCGGACATTTTCGGCAGGCCCAGGTCGAGGATCAGCAAGTCGAATTCCTGGGTGGACAGGGCCGTATCGGCCTCCTGGCCCGTCTTGACGTAGTCGATCGCATAACCGGACTGGCGCAGCGAGCGGGTCAGGCCATCGGCCAGCACGCTGTCATCTTCGGCAAGTAAAATACGCATGGTGCACTTCCTATGCTTGCGGCGGTAGAAGCTTGTATTGTGTTTCATTTTCCGCAAGGTGGCGAATTTTTATGAAAATCCGCGGTTGTATTGATCTGTTTCAAAACAAATCCACGTTCCGCTTGCATTGATCACTGTTTTTTTATACAGTACTGTCTGTGTAAAGAATTTAACCCACTGGCGCTATCGCAGGCTGCACGGTTCACGTAGATGCGTCACGCGAATCCGCAACTGTAGAACGGCTGAAAGAACATATGGACGATAAAAAAGCTGTAGTACCCGCATCGGAAAAAGCCAAGGCGCTCGCCGCCGCACTGGCGCAGATCGAGAAGCAGTTTGGCAAAGGTTCGGTCATGCGCATGGATGCCAGCGCACCGATCGAAGAAGTGCAAGTCGTGTCGACCGGTTCGCTCGGCCTCGATATCGCGCTGGGCGTGGGCGGCTTGCCGCGCGGCCGCGTGGTGGAAATCTACGGTCCGGAATCGTCGGGTAAAACCACCTTGACCCTGCAAACCATCGCCGAAATGCAAAAACTGGGCGGCACGTGCGCCTTTATCGACGCCGAGCATGCGCTGGACGTCGGTTACGCGCAAAAGCTGGGCGTGAACCTGCACGAATTGCTGATCTCGCAACCGGACACGGGCGAGCAGGCACTGGAAATCTGCGACGCCCTCGTGCGTTCGGGCAGCGTCGACCTCGTCGTCATCGACTCCGTGGCCGCGCTGACGCCACGCGCCGAGATCGAAGGCGACATGGGCGATTCCCTGCCAGGCCTGCAAGCGCGCCTGATGTCGCAAGCCCTGCGCAAGCTGACCGGCTCCATCAACCGCACCAATACCCTGGTCATCTTCATCAACCAGATCCGCATGAAGATCGGCGTGATGTTCGGCAGCCCGGAAACAACCACGGGCGGCAATGCGCTGAAATTCTACGCCTCCGTGCGCCTCGATATCCGCCGCACCGGCTCGATCAAGTCCGGCGATGAAGTGATCGGCAACGAAACCAAGGTCAAGGTCGTCAAGAACAAGATCGCGCCACCGTTCAAGGAAGCGCACTTCGATATCTTGTACGGCGCAGGCACTTCGCGCGAAGGCGAAATCCTGGACCTGGGCTCGGATGCCAAGATCGTGGAAAAATCCGGCTCGTGGTACAGCTACAACGGCGAACGCATCGGCCAGGGCAAGGACAACGCCCGCGCCTTCCTGCAAGAGCGTCCGGCGCTGGCCCGCGAAATCGAAAACAAGGTCCGCGCTTCGCTGGGCGTGCGCGAACTGCCGCCGCTGGCTGCTGAAAAGCCGGAAAAAGCCGATAAAGCCGCCGACAAGGCTGCCAAGGCTGCGGAAGCCAAGCCAGAGTAGGTCGGATTAGCGCGGCAAAGCCGCGCGTAATCCGACAACGCCACAGACGTCAACAATGTTGTCGGATTACGGCCCAAGGGGCCTAATCCGACCTACGCATGGCTTGCCGCAAGGTAGGACCATGATCGCCGTCCCGCGCTGTTGCGCCGGGCGGCGATTGTGTTTGGGTGACGTGATCGTGGAATGAAAGACAAGGTGGGTGTATGGCCGCAGTACAACTAAGCCTGAAGGGCAGGGCGCTACGCTTTTTGTCGATGCGCGAACACAGCCGCATGGAATTGCGGCGCAAGCTGCAGCGCCATGCGCAGGAGGGCGATGACGTGGAAGCCTTGCTCGACAGCCTGGAGCAAGCCAACTGGCTGTCGCAGGAGCGCTTTTCCGAGTCGCTGATCCACCGCCGCTCGGCCCGCTTCGGCAACAGCCGCATCATGGCGGAGTTGCAAAGCCATGGCATCGGCGGCGAAGCGCTGCAGGAACTCAAGGCGGGCCTGGCCGAAGGCGAAGTTGCGCGCGCCTGCGACGTATGGCGCCGCAAGTTCGGGCAAGTGGCGCAGGACGCCGAGCAGCGCAGCAAGCAGATGCGCTTCCTGATGCAGCGCGGCTTTTCCCAGCGCGCCGTACAGGTGGCCTTGAAGGGGCTGGAGCCCGACGAGGAATAAGGCCGGCCAGGGCGCGCCGGCCGCCTTCGCCGTGCCGCCACGAACTGCGCTTTCAAACGCCGTCTGTTTCCCGTATGGCGACGCCGCGCGATCGGGTATGCTGGCGCTCGAACGCTGTGCGATGCGTACAGTCCCCTGACCGTGACAGGATCGAGATGAGCAACTGGAATGCCGGCTATATGGCCGAAATTGCCTATACCTATGGCTATTACGAAGAATTGAATCCTCTACGCCTGCGGCTGCCCCTGCTGGCCGCCGGCCTGGCCTTGCCGGCCAGCGGCACGGCTTGCGAACTGGGCTTTGGTCAGGGCGTCAGCGCCAACATCCATGCGGCGGCGTCCGCCACGCGCTGGCATGGCAATGATTTCAATCCGTCCCAGGCCGCCTTTGCGCAGGAGCTGGCCAGCGCGGCCGGCGCCGGCGCGCAATTTACGGACGAATCGTTCGCGCAGTTTTGCCGCCGCGACGACTTGCCCGATTTCGACTTCATCTGCCTGCACGGAATCTGGAGCTGGGTTTCGGCGGAAAATCGCGCGCTGATCGTCGACTTCCTGCGGCGCAAGCTGAAAGTCGGCGGTGTCGCCTTCATCAGCTACAACACGCAGCCAGGCTGGGCCGCAATGATGCCGATGCGCGACTTGCTGGCCGAACATAGCCGCGTCATGAGCGCCCCGGGCCAGGGCGTGCTGGCCAGAGTCGACGGCGCCATCGATTTCGTCGAGCGGATGATCGCCGTGCAACCGCGCTATCTGGACGCCAACCCGCAGCTGGCGGACCGCTTCGACAAGCTCAAGGCGATGGATGGACATTATCTTGCCCATGAGTATTTCAATGCCGACTGGCAGCCCATGGCTTTTTCCAGCGTCGCTGCCATGCTGGGCGAGGCCAAGCTCGAGTTCGTCGCGTCCGCCAACTATACCGCTCTGGTCGACATGCTGAACCTGACGGCCGAGCACCAGCAATTCCTGGCCGAGATACCCGATCCCATCTTCCGCGAGACGACGCGCGCCTTCCTTGTCAACGAACAGTTCCGCAAGGATTACTGGGTCAAGGGCGCGCGCAGGCTGACGCCGTTGGCCCAGGCCAGCGCCTTGCGGGCCGTGCGCGTGATGCTGGCCGTGCCCCGCGACGAAGTGGTGTTGAGCGTGCATGGCGTACTGGGCGACGCCGATATGGACGAGCGCGTGTATGCGCCCGTGCTTGACGCCATGGCCGACCATCGCGTGTACACGATAGGCGAACTGGAGCAGCAACTGGATGGCACTGAAGCGAGCCTGGCCGCCCTGCTGCAGGTCATGCTGGTGCTGGTCAGCAAAGGCAGCGTGCTTGCCGTCCAGGACGAGGCCGATGTCGCCGTGGCGCGGCCGCAAACGGCGCGCCTGAATGCGCACTTGCTGGAGCAAGCACTGGCAAGAACCGATTTGCACGTCCTTGCCAGCCCCCTGACGGGCGGTGGCGTGGTTGTATCGCATTTACAACAACTGTTCCTGTGGGCAAAACAGCAAGGTTGCTCAACGCCGCAAGAGTGTGTGCATGCGACGTGGCCGGTGCTGCTGCGCCTGGAGCAATTGCTGACGAAGGACGGGCAGCCCTTGCTGACGGAAGAGGAAAACCTGGCCGAACTGCTGGCGCACGCACAGTATTTTTCCGCGCGCACCTTGCCCGTTTTGCGTGCACTGGGGGTGGCCGATTGAAGCGCGGCGCCGGCCAGGCTGCCGGCGCTTGCATGCCCGACATCAGTTATTTGAATTCTGAATGGTAGTCATTCACTTTGCAATTTCTGTTAATGATTTGCGGCGGGCGGCAAGACCAATAAAAAATTATGTTGCGGCGCAACTAGCGCCCTGTGTGCTACACTTTTAGGGTTTTTGCGGCGCCGCAGGTGCGGTTGCTGTTCGTAGAAGCTGCGAACAGAGTGCTTTAGGCACATGGCTGCTTACTAATTATGGCCGCGCAAGCGGCATCGGTCTTATGCCCCTGTCAACTCCCGTATCCCGGCGCGCCCTACGGCACTCCCGCGTTATCGACGTCCAAGCGTATGTGCGCGACGACGGCCTGTGGGATATTGACGCCCATATCACCGACATCAAAAGCTATGACGCGACCCTGGCCTCCGGCCCCCGTCCCGCCGGCGCCCCTCTGCATGACCTCCACCTGCGCATTACCGTCGATCGCGAACTGACCATTGTCGAGGCCGAAGCTGCCTCCGATGCCGTGCCCTATCCCGGTTTTTGCGATACCATCGGCCCCGCTTACCGGGCGCTGATCGGTCTGAATTTATTGAAGAATTTCCGCCGCGACTTGAAACAGCGCCTGGCGGGAATCGCCGGCTGTACCCATTTGACGGAACTGGCGCAAGTCTTGCCGACTGCGACGGTTCAGGCATTTGCCGGCGATGTCTGGTCGACCCGCGACGGTGAGAATGCTGATTTGCCGCATGAAAAGCCGTTTCAACTCGACAAATGCCACGCCCTGCGCACCGATGGCGGGGCGGTTGCACAGTATTACCCGCGCTGGGTAGCCAAAGCGTGACCCCGGCGCTGTTTTTCCTGTTTTTTTTGCACCACTAACCGTATTTTTACAAATCAGTATCAGAAGGGAAGCCAGCATGAAAATCCATGAGTATCAAGCCAAAGAAATCCTCCGGCAGCACGGAGTGACGGTACCACGCGGTATTCCGTGCATGTCCGTCGAAGAAGCCGTCAAGGCTGCGGAAACCCTGGGCGGCCCGGTATGGGTCGTCAAGGCGCAGATCCACGCAGGTGGCCGCGGCAAGGGCGGCGGCGTGAAAGTGGCAAAATCGATGGAACAGGTCAAGGAATACGCTGACCAGATCATGGGCATGCAGCTGATCACGCATCAGACCAGCGCCGAAGGCCAGAAAGTCAACCGCCTGCTGGTGGAAGAAGGCGCCGACATCAAGCAAGAACTGTACGTTTCGCTGGTCACCGACCGCGTTACCCAGAAAATCGTCCTGATGGCATCGTCCGAAGGCGGCATGGACATCGAAGAAGTGGCCGAGAGCCACCCTGAGAAGATCCACCACGTCACCATCGATCCAGGCACGGGCCTGACCGATGCCCAGGCAGACGACATCGCCGCCAAGATCGGCGTGCCTGCCGGTTCGATCGCCGACGCCCGCGCCAACCTGCAAGGCCTGTACAAAGCGTACTGGGAAACCGATTGCTCGCTGGCCGAGATCAACCCGCTGATCGTTACCGGCAGCGGCAAAGTCATCGCCCTGGACGCCAAGTTCAACTTTGACCCGAACGCCCTGTTCCGTCATCCGGAAATCGTCGCCCTGCGCGATCTGGACGAAGAAGATCCAGCTGAAATCGAAGCGTCGAAATTCGACCTGGCCTACATTTCGCTCGACGGCAACATCGGTTGCCTGGTGAACGGCGCCGGCCTGGCCATGGCTACCATGGACACCATCAAGCTGTTCGGCGGCGAGCCAGCCAACTTCCTGGACGTCGGCGGCGGCGCCACGGCAGAAAAAGTCACCGAAGCGTTCAAGATCATGCTGAAAAACCCAGGCCTGAAAGCCATCCTGGTGAACATTTTCGGCGGCATCATGCGTTGCGACGTGATCGCTGAAGGCGTCATCGCCGCAGTGAAAGCCGTCTCGCTGAACGTGCCACTGGTCGTGCGCATGAAGGGCACCAACGAAGACCTGGGCAAAAAGATGCTGGCCGATTCCGGTCTGCCTATCATCGCAGCCGACACCATGGAAGATGCAGCCAAGAGCGTCGTTGCCGCTGCTGCCGGTCAAGCTTAATTAAGGAATCAACATGTCCATTCTGATCAATAAAGATACCAAAGTCGTTACCCAAGGGATCACCGGCAAGACCGGCCAGTTCCACACCCGCGGTTGCCGCGACTACGCGAACGGCAAAGCTGCCTTCGTGGCAGGCGTGAACCCGAAGAAAGCCGGCGAAGATTTCGAAGGCATTCCTATTTTCGCTAACGTGACCGAAGCGAAAAAAGAAACCGGCGCCAACGTTTCCGTGATCTACGTACCGCCAGCAGGCGCGGCAGCGGCGATCTGGGAAGCTGTCGAAGCTGAAATGGATCTGGCCATTTGCATCACCGAAGGCATTCCTGTCCGCGACATGATGGCCCTGAAAGACCGCATGGCCAAAGCCAACAGCAAAACCTTGCTGCTGGGCCCTAACTGCCCAGGCCTGATCACGCCAGACGAAATCAAGATCGGCATCATGCCAGGTCACATCCACAAGAAGGGCCGTATCGGCGTGGTGTCGCGTTCGGGCACCCTGACCTATGAAGCAGTGGGTCAATTGACCGCGCTGGGCCTGGGCCAATCGTCGGCAGTCGGCATCGGCGGCGACCCGATCAACGGTCTGAAGCACATCGACATCATGAAGATGTTCAATGACGATCCAGATACCGACGCGGTCATCATGATCGGCGAAATCGGTGGTCCGGACGAAGCCAACGCGGCTTACTGGATCAAAGACAACATGAAAAAACCGGTCGTTGGCTTCATCGCTGGCGTAACCGCTCCTCCAGGCAAGCGCATGGGCCACGCCGGCGCGCTGATCTCGGGCGGTGCCGATACGGCACAAGCCAAGCTGGAAATCATGGAAGCTTGCGGCATCACCGTGACCAAAAACCCGTCGGAAATGGCGCGTCTGCTGAAAGCCATGCTGTAATTTCAGCCTGGTCACCGCAGTACAAAAAAGGAGCTTCGGCTCCTTTTTTTTGCCCGCAAGACAGGCAGATTCCCGGCCTGGGCCGACAAGCCTGGTCCGAAACTGTCAAAAAGTGTCGCTTTTCTTTCCACTGCCACCGCCGCCGCCCGGGCGCGCCGCTGGCATGGCGCTTGCACCGTGAACTGCGTGAGCAATGCACCATGGGAGGATACGATGCGCGCGCAAAGCGGATTTACCCTGATAGAACTGATGATCGTGGTGGCCATCGCCAGCATCCTGGCGGCCGTGGCCATTCCCCAGTACGGCGACTATACGATGCGGGCCAAGGTCAGCAACGTGCTGGCGGCGGCCGCGCCGCTGAAAACGGCCGTGGCCCTGTGCGTGCAGGAAAACGGCGGCCTGGCGGCTGCCTGCAGCACCCCCACCGAGGCCGTGCCCAGCGCCATTCCCTTGTTCAGTCCGACGCGCGAAGTGGCCGGCGCCAAGGTCGACAAGGGCAATATCGAGCTGACCCTGGCGGGCGACCTGGGCAGCGGCATGGGCGGCCAGACGGTGAACATGGAGTTGCAGCTCGGCAGCAGCAGCTTGAGCTGGTTCAACAGCACCAGCGTGACGAATGCGGCGGCCAAGGAGGCCATTACCCGCACGAATATTCCCAAGGTGGTGGCGACGCAGTGAGCGGCGCCTGCCGCGCCGGCATCAGACGATTTTTTGCCGGTCCGCGATCAGCGCTTCATACGTGAGGTTTTGCAGCAAGGTGTAATGGGTCGGTTCCAGGTCGATGAATTGCACGCCATACGTATAGATTTCGGCCACCCCGGCCGCATGGCCATTGGACGGCTTGCCCACGCTGACGTTCTGGATGCGGGCGCGCGTGTTGACGCGCATCTGATGCTTGTTCGGTTGCACCAGCAAGGTAAAGCTCAGTGCCACGCCTTCGTCGTCGGGCGTGAGCATGCTGGGCGCCTCGATCAGCGCGCCCGAGACGCTGAGGTTGACGATGAACACGGGCACGGCCGGCACGTCGCGGTAGCTCAGCTGCGCTGGAATCTCCACTTTCACGCGCATGGCCGTGCGCAGGCTGGTGCCCTGGATGGCGTCGGGAAAGCTCAGGTGCACATAATTGAGCGGACGGCCGAAGATGCGCAGCACGCTGCAGGAAAACGAGCAGACGGTGACGCCGGAAAATACGCGGATGGTCAGCTTGTCGCCCTCGTTGAGCACGATCGCAGCGCCGTTTTCCATGGGAATCTTGACGATCAAATACTCGTCTTTCACATAGCCGATCACGGTCGAGAAATGCTGGATGGGTTTGATGGTGCGGTGCGTGATGAACTGGATGCGTCCGCCCACCTGCAGATTCATGGCCTCGAACTCGAAGTCCTGGAGCTTGGTTTCGGCGGCGGGCTTGTTGCTTGTCATGCGATGCTCATCTGGATATGGTCGATTCGCAGTATGCATGATTTCTTGATGAAAAAGCATTTATATCAATGAAATTCATTTTTGCATAGAAAAATGCCATGGGCACATGCAGGGGCGTGGTGCACGCTTTACAATGGGATCAACATTGACGAATGTGAATCTTATGCCGCGCAGCTACTTCTGGACCATGTTGTTCCTCATCCTGCATCAAATCGACGCTGCCTACTGGAAAGAATGGGAAATGTTTCATTTGCCGGGCGGCGTGCAGGGCTTTCTCGTGTTTAACCTGGCGGCGATTGCCCTGGTGCTGGTTGGCTACCGGCACGTATTGCTGGCAACCCCGCAGGCGACCCTGTATGCGGGTGTCTGCGTCGCGCTGGGCGTGGGCACCTTCCTGATCCACGCCGGCTTCGCACTGGCAGGGCTGGAACAATTCCACCTGCCCCTGTGCGTGGCCATCATCGCGCTGTGCCTGGCCAGTGCCGTGTGGCTGCTGCGCGACTTGCGCCGCGCCCAGATTCATCTTGCGCGCCAGGCAGCATAGTTACACCTCGGCGTGCCAATCGCCCGACTTGCCGCCATGCTTTTCCAGCACGCGCACATTCGTCATCACCATGCCGCGGTCGACGGCCTTGCACATGTCGTAGATCGTCAACAAGCCGATTTGCACGGACGTCAGCGCTTCCATTTCGACGCCCGTCTTGCCCGTGGTGTCGACCTGGGCGCGGCAGTGCACGCTGTTGGCCGCTTCGTCCACTTCAAAGTCGACGGTGACGCGCGTGAGGGCCAGCGGGTGGCACAGGGGAATCAGGTCGCTCGTGCGCTTGGCGCCCATGATGGCGGCGATGCGGGCGATGCCCAGCACGTCGCCTTTTTTTGCATTGCCGGAAATGATCAGGGCCAGGGTGGCCGGCTGCATGCGGATGGTGCCGGCCGCCACGGCGCTGCGGCGCGTGTCTTCCTTGCTGCCCACGTCGACCATATGGGCCTGGCCCGTGGCGTCGAAATGGGTCAGTTCTCCGGCGGGGGCTTGCTTGTCTGCTGTTGTCATGGCGTCAAAAATAGGTGAGGAGTGGGGCGCGGCACGCGTGGGAATGGGTGCCGCTAACAAGGTATGATAGCACCCGTGAATTCAAAAACTCCCCTTCCGACCATACTTGCAAACGCCGCTGCGGCATGGCTGCGCGGCTCCCGGCGCGCGTCGGTGCTGGCCGCCTTCTGCGTCGCAGTGCCGTCTGCGCTGGCGCAAACCTATACGTCCGCGCCAGCGGTGCCGGCTGCCAGTGCGCCGGCCAAGCCGGCCGGCAGCTGGACGCAACTGCCCGTGCCGCCCGCGCCGAACCTGCCGAACCTGGGCGATACGTCGCGCGAAGACCTGTCGCCGGCGATGGAGCGCAAGATCGGCGAGGAAATCATGCGGGGCCTGCGCGGCGACCGCGATTACCTCGATGACGCGCCCTTGCTCGAGTACCTGAACACCTTCGGCAACGCCCTCGTGGCGGCGCGGCCGAGCGTGCGCGGCGAAACGAATTACGACTATTTCTTCTTTGCCGTGCGCGATCCCCAGTTGAACGCGTTTGCCTTGCCGGGCGGCTTCATCGGCGTGCACTCGGCCCTCGTGCTGGCGGCGCAAACGGAGGCGGAACTGGCGTCCGTGCTGTCGCACGAGATCGGCCACGTGGCGCAGCGCCATATCGCGCGCATGCTGGGCCAGCAGCGCCAGGATGCCTTGATGCCGCTGGCGGCCATGCTGCTGGCGGCGCTCGCGTCGCGCGCGGGCGGCGACGTGGCCATGGGCGTGTTTGCCGCCGGCCAGGGCCTGGCCATCCAGCGCCAGCTCAATTTCGGCCGCGACGCGGAACGCGAGGCGGACCGCATCGGTTTCCAGATCATGGGCGAGGCCGGTTTCGATACCACCGGCATGGTGGCCTTCTTCGGGCGCATGCAGGCTGCCAGCCGCTCGTACAGCGACCTGATGCCCGCCTATCTGCAGACCCATCCGCTGACGACGGAACGTATCGCCGACATCCAGGCGCGCATCCGCGAACAGCCTTACAAGCAGCGGGCGGACAGCCTGAGTTTCCACCTGGCCCGGGCGCGCGCCCGCGTGCTGCAGGATGAAAGCGTGCAAGGCCTGCTGAATGCCAAGGCTGTTTTCAAGACGCAGCTGGAACAGCAAAGCCGCTTTCAGGTGACGGCCGCCCATTACGGCTTGTCCTTTGTCGCCGTCAAGCAGGGCAAGCCGGCGGAGGCGCAAAAGGAACTCGATGCGGCCAATGCGGCCCTGCACCAGCCGGCCGGACCGAACGTGTTTACCTCGGGCGGCACGCAGGCGCCCAATTCCCTGCTGGCGGCGATGGAACTGGAAGTGCTGTTGATGCCGGCACAAAAGAAGGAAGTGGCGCAGCAAGCCCTGAAGGCGGCCGATGCTGCGCGCCAGCAGTTTCCCCTCTCGCGCGGCATTGCCCACCAGTATGCGGAAGCGCTGATGGCGGCCGGCAAGCTGGAGCAATCGACCTTGTATTTGCGTGACCAGGTGCAGCTCTACAAGGAAGAGCCGGAACTCTACGATTTACTGGCAAAAGCCTATGCGGACCAGGGCAAGATGACCTTGCAGCACATGGCGCTGGCCGAATCCTACGTGCTGCAGGGCGCCACCATGGCTGCGCTGGACCAGCTGACGATCGCCCGCAAATCGACGGACGCGACCTTTTATGACCAGGCCGTGATCGACGCGCGCGAGCGCGAGCTGCAGGAAAAGCGCCGCGAGCAGATCAAGGACCAGAAGGGCTAGTCCGTATCGGCTTGCGGCACCGGCTGGAAGCCGAAGGTTTGCGGCACGTCATCGTAGCGCAGCGGCTGGACGGCGATCTCCTTGCCGTCATGCAATAGGGTCAGCGTGCCCCGGCGTTCTTGCAGCCAGGTCAGCAAGTCGTCGTCGCTGGCCAGCTGTCCATCGAAATACAGCGCGTCCAACACTTGCGAAATGTCGCGGTCGTCGACCTGCGCCACGATATCGCCATGGCGCAAGATCAGCATGCCGTCGTCGCACCAATACACTTGCTCGATCTGTTCCAGCGGCGCACCCGTCTGCAAGACAAAACCGTGCTGCGGATCGCTGCGGGCGATATACGGCGTCGCTTCCAGATTCACATACACGCGCTGCGGGCCGTTCTGGAAAAACCAGCAGCCGCGTTCGTCCTGGGCGTAATTGCGGTTGATGAAATTCAACAGGGCCGCATGGACGATCTTGTCGCCGGGCAGTTGTTGCTGTTGCGCCTGCTGGTCGCGCATGCGCCAGTGGCCGCGCGCGTCCAGGCCCAGCCAGCCGTAGCAGTGGGGCACGTTCGGCCATTTGGCCAGGGCCTGTTTGACGAGTTCATCCATGTGTAGCGTTTTCCGTGTGAGTGCGTGCACCGCCAGCGTGCCAGCTTTGCGGTGCGGACGGCGCCATGTTGCCGTTTTCAAAAAAGGAGAGCAGCCGTTGCGGCAGCCAGCGTGTGCTTCCCGGCAGCTTGCCGGCCGCAAAGCCGACGTGGCCGCCGTGGCGCGGATACTCGAGCGCGACGTTCGGCGCGGCGCTGCGCGGCAGGAAGCGCCCGGGCAGGAAAGGATCGTTTTGCGCATTCAATACCAGGGTCGGCACGGTGATGTCATGCAAGACGTGCTTGGCGCTGGCGCGGTGCCAGTAATCGTCGGCGTCGCGGTAGCCGTGCAGGGGCGCCGTGACGACGTTGTCGAAGGCGTGCAAATCGCGCGCGGCCAGCATGGCGTCGCGCGCAAACAGGCCGGGAAACTGTTCCAGCTTGGCCAGGCATTTCGGTTTCAAGGTGTTCAGGAACATGCGCGTGTAGAGCCGGTTGGCGCCCGAAGACAGGGCCTTGCCTCCCTGCGCCAGGTCCAGCGGGGCGGACACGGCCGCTGCCGCATCGATGAAATCGGCCTGGTGCTGCGACTGGCCCAGCCAGCACAGCAGGGCGTTGCCGCCCAGCGAGACGCCGGCCGCGTACAATTTTCCGGTGGCGCGCGGGCGCAGGCGCTGCACGATCCAGTCCACTTCCTGCGCATCGCCCGAATGGTAAAAGCGGGGCGCCAGGTTCGCTTCGCCCGAGCAGCCGCGAAAATGCGGCACGGCGCCCGACCAGCCGCGCGCGGCCACCTCGGCCATCAGGGAGCGCGCGTAATGGCTGTTCGACGAGCCTTCCAGGCCGTGGAACAGGACGACGAAGGGCTGGCCCGGCTGGCCGTCGACCAGGTCGACGTCGATGAAATCGCCATCGGGCGCTTGCCAGCGTTCGCGTCGGAAGGCCACGGCCGGCTTGGCGAGGCACACGGCGGGATAAATCGTCTGCGCGTGGCCGCCAGGCAGCCACAGCGGGGCGGTGTAGGAAAGAGACAAGGCCATCAGTGCAGGATTTGCGTCCCCGCGGCGTCGGACGGCGCGCCGCCGGGGGCGACGGAGGCGTGGTGCAGCACGATGCGCCAGCCGCGCGGTGTTTTTACGTACACATTCGTTGCCAGCAGGTGCGCCGGGCCGCCTTCTTCCTGGGTCACGCCTTCGATCACCGTGTGCACCGAACTCATCAGATTGTGCGTTTCATGCAGCTGCGCCGGCACGATGTGCAGGCCGCCGGCGGCCAGGATGGTTTCCCACGAGGCGCGGATGGCGGCGTGGCCGATCAGGCGCGCGCCGCCCGGGTGGATGCAGACGATCTCTTCATCGTCGGCCCACAGCGCCATCAGCGCTTCGAGGTCGGCGCGGTGCAAGGCATCGTAGAACGCCGCTTCGACTTCGGCGGCGCTGCCATTGAGTTCTTTCAGACGTTTCATGACGGCTCCGGGCTGATCGGTATATTTTGATGCAAATAAAAACGGCGCGCTGGGGGCGCGCCGCTGGGCAGTTTAATGATGGCCGGCGCTGGCGCCTTCCTTCAGCGTGTAGGCCGTGCCGCAGTACGGGCACTTGGCGACGCCGTCCTTGTTAAATTCCAGGAACACGCGCGGATGCGACGACCACAGCGGCATGGCCGGGTTAGGGCAGTGGGCTGGCAAGTCTTTACTGTCGAGTTCGACCGCTGGCTGGGTGGTTTTTGTCATCTTGTCATGCTCCGTGAGGCTGTATGGAAGGAAGGCGGCTGCTGCCAAAAGCACGATTTTAACGGATTCAGGCAGACAGCAAAAATCATGGCTAAAATGGCGGCTCGATCATCTTCGGCTGCGGCGCGGTTTTTCGCGACAATATGGCAGCCGTAGCGCCACCCTGACTGGATTTGCCTTGCCGGTATCACCGTTGCGGAGCTTTTCTCCGCGCACCATTGTTGTGCAGTTACCACACTCTCTCCGCCGGAGCGCCGCGTGAACGCCGTCCCGGCCGCCAAGGACGACGCCCTGCTGAAAGATGCCTGGCGCGCCGGCCTGAACCTGGGCGCGCCCACCTTGCTGGGCATTGCCGCCTGGGGCATGGTGGTGGGCGTGGCCATGGTGAAAAGCGGATTGACGGTGGCGCAGGCGGGCGCCATGACCCTGCTTGTCTTTGCCGGCTCGGCCCAGCTCGCGTCCTTGCCCCTGCTGGCCGCGCAGGCGCCCGTGTGGGTGATCTTTGCCACGGCCCTCGTCGTCAATTTGCGGTTTGTCATCTTTTCCGTGCTGCTGGCTCCCCATTTTGCCCATCTGCCGTGGCGCCAGCGCTTTGCGCTCGGCTATGTGGCCGGCGACATCACGGTGGGCCTGTTCCTGCAGCGCTACCCCCATGAAACGCCGGACCCGGCCAAGCTGCCTTTCCTGAAAGGCTTGATCTATCCCAACTGGCTGGCCTGGCAAACCGGTTCCTTCATCGGCATCGTGCTGGGCGCCGTCGTGCCGGCCGAATGGGGGCTGGGCTTTGCCGGCACCCTGGCGATCCTGTGCGTGACGGTGCCGCTGATCCTCAGTCGCGCCGCCCTGTGCGGCGTGCTGGTGGCGGGCGCGGTGGCCGTGCTGGCCTTCGGCCTGCCGTACAAGCTGGGCTTGCTGGTAGCCGTCGTGGTGGGCATGGTCAGCGCCATGGCCGTGGAAGAATTGACAGAAAAATGGACAAAACGCCATGTTTGACGGCATCGACTTGGGCCGGGCCGACGTGTGGATCGCCATCGCCGTGCTGGTGGTGGCAACGGCCGCCACGCGCAGCACCTTCTGGCTGATCGGCCATCACATCACGATCCCGCGCCGCGTGGGCGAGATGCTGCGCTATGCGCCAGCCTGCGCGCTGGCGGCCATCATCGCGCCCGACCTGCTGATGGATGGGCAGCAAGTGCACTTTGAATTATCGAATTTGAAACTCTTGTCGGGGATTGCCGCCACGCTCTTTTTCGTGATCCGCCGCAATATGCTGCAAACCATCGTCTTCGGCATGCTGGTTTTCACGGGCTTGCGACTGTTGCATGTTTTTCAGTAAAGCAGGACAAATCGGCGATTTGGTCTGGTCATTGCGGTAAAATAGCGCACTTCCTTCCACTCGTCATCTGGATCGCCATGTCAGCTGTTCTCAACTTCATCCGTCTGCAAGATTTGATCGCCCAAAATGCACTGCAAGGCAAGCGCGTGTTTATCCGCGCCGACCTGAACGTCCCGCAAGATGACAGTGGCAAGATCACCGAAGATACGCGCATCCGCGCTTCGGTGCCGGCCATCCGCGCCGCCCTCGACGCTGGCGCCGCCGTCATGGTGACGTCGCACCTGGGCCGTCCGACGGAAGGCGAGTTCAAGCCGGCCGACAGCCTGGCGCCCGTGGCGGCACGTTTGTCCGAGCTGCTGGGCCAAGAAGTTGCATTGAAACAAAATTGGGTCGACGGCGCCGGCCTGGAAAACCTGGCCGCCGGCCAGGTGGTCTTGCTGGAAAACGTGCGCGTGAACAAGGGCGAAAAGAAAAACAGCGATGAGCTGGCGCAAAAAATGGCCAAGCTGTGCGATATCTACGTCAATGACGCGTTCGGCACGGCCCACCGCGCCGAAGCGTCCACGCACGGCATCGCCAAGTTCGCGCCCGTCGCCTGCGCCGGCCCGCTGCTGGCCGCCGAACTCGATGCGCTGGGCAAAGCGCTGCACGCGCCCGCCCGTCCCTTGCTGGCTATCGTTGCCGGCTCGAAAGTGTCGAGCAAGCTGACCATCTTGAAAGCCCTGTCCGACAAGGTGGACAACCTGATCGTCGGCGGCGGCATCGCCAATACCTTCATGAAGGCCGTCGGCTTGAACGTCGGCAAGTCGCTGGTGGAAGCGGAACTGGTCGATGAAGCCAAGGCCATCATCGACATCATGGCCAAGCGCGGCGCGCAAGTGCCGATTCCCGTCGACGTCGTGTGCGCCAAGGAGTTTTCGCCAACGGCAGCCGCCACCGTCAAGGACGTGGCCGACGTGGCGGACGACGACATGATCCTCGATATCGGCCCGAAAACGGCGGCCCTGCTGGCGCAGCAGATCGCCGCCGCCGGCACCATCGTGTGGAACGGTCCGGTCGGCGTGTTCGAGTTCGACCAGTTCGGCAACGGCACCAAGACCCTGGCCCTGGCCATCGCCGACTCGAAAGCATTCTCGATCGCTGGCGGTGGCGACACCCTGGCGGCGATTGCCAAATACGACATTACCGATAAAATCAGCTATATCTCGACCGGTGGCGGCGCTTTCCTGGAGTTCCTGGAAGGCAAGACCTTGCCCGCAGTAGAGATTCTGATGCAACGCGCCGCTTGAGGCGCTGCCGTTAGCAGTTCAGTACCAAGCGCAGCCTGACCGCTGCGCTTTTACCTTGCCGGGCGGCACAGCCGCCAGGTCTTGCTCACCTTCGCTCGCGCACAAGGACTCCTATGCCACGCGGTACAAAAATCGTAGCAACAATCGGCCCCGCTTCCACTGACTTCGATATCCTGGTCAAAATGATACGTGCGGGCGTCGACGTGGTGCGCTTGAATTTTTCCCACGGCAAGGCGCAAGACCATATCGACCGCGCGGCACTGGTGCGCCTGGCGGCGGCCGAGTGCGGCCGCGAAGTGGCCATCATGGCCGACATGCAAGGTCCGAAGATTCGCGTCGGCAAGTTTGAAAACACGCGCATCCAGCTCGAAGCAGGCGAGCGCTTCATCCTCGACGCCAAGTGGGGCGAAAACGGCGAACTGGGCAACCAGGAGCGTGTCGGCCTCGACTACAAGGCCTTGCCGCGCGACTTGCACAAGGGCGACGTCTTGCTGCTGAATGACGGCCTGATCGTGCTGATCGTCGAGCGTATCCACGGCAGCGAAATCCACACGACCGTCAAGATCGGCGGCGAGTTGTCGAACAACAAGGGCATCAACCGCCAGGGTGGCGGCCTGTCCGCGCCCGCGCTGACGGCCAAGGATATGGAAGACATCAAGACGGCCATGAGTTTCCAGGCCGACTATCTGGCCATTTCCTTTCCGAAATGCGCGACCGACATGGAAATGGCGCGCCAGCTGGCCAATATCGCGGGCGAACCCTACCACCACAAGCCGATGATGATCGCCAAGATCGAGCGCGCGGAAGCCATTCCTGCCCTGCAGGAAATCCTCGACGCGTCCGACGGCATCATGGTGGCGCGTGGCGACCTGGCCGTGGAAGTGGGTAACGCGGCCGTGCCGGCCTTGCAGAAGCGCATGATCAAGATGGCGCGCGCGTCGAACAAATTAGCCATTACTGCCACGCAGATGATGGAGTCGATGATCGTCAACGCCGTGCCGACCCGCGCGGAAGTGTCGGACGTGGCGAACGCCGTGCTCGACGGCACGGACGCCGTCATGACGTCGGCCGAAACGGCCTCGGGCAAGTACCCGATCGAGACGGTGGAAATGATGGCCGCCATCTGCGTGGAAGCGGAACAGTCCGAATACAACAAGCTCGACGCCGATTTCCTCAACGTCACGTTTACCCGCATCGACCAGTCGATCGCGTATGGCGCCCTGTTCACGGCCCACCATTTGCGCGTGAAAGCCATCGTGGCGCTGACGGAATCCGGTTCCACCGCCTTGTGGATGAGCCGCCACAGTATCGACACGCCGATCTACGCGCTCACGCCCAGCGTGACGACTTTGCGCAAAGCGGCGCTGTACCGCAATGTTCGGGCGTATCATCTGATGCAGAACGCCCCCAGCGCGCAAGTGCTGAAGCAGGCGGAAGAGCTGCTGGTGGCGCAGGGCATCGTCCGCAAGGGCGACATGATCGTCGTCACCTGGGGTGAGCCGATGGGCCAGGTGGGCGGCACGAATGCCTTGAAGATTGTGACAGTGGGTGAATTTGAATAAGACCCAAGAATTCAGGCGCCGCCGCGGTCATTGACCGCGAAGCGCCGCAACGGTTTCTATTGTTATCTGGAGTATTACCATGTCTCTCGTATCCATGCGTCAACTGCTGGACCATGCCGCCGAAAACGGTTATGGCATTCCTGCTTTCAACGTCAACAACCTGGAGCAAGTGCAAGCCATCATGGCCGCCGCCGATGCGCTCAACAGCCCGGTGATCATGCAAGCGTCCGCTGGCGCGCGCAAGTACGCCGGTGAAGCGTTCCTGCGCCACCTGATCGACGCCGCCGTCGAAGCGTATCCGCACATCCCTGTCGTCATGCACCAGGATCACGGCCAGTCGCCGGCCGTCTGCATGGCCGCCATCCGCTCGGGTTTTACTTCCGTGATGATGGACGGTTCGCTGGAAGCGGACGGCAAGTCGGTTGCCTCCTACGAATACAACGTGGAAGTGTCGCGTGAAGTGGTGAAATTCTCGCACGCCATCGGCGTGACGGTGGAAGCGGAACTGGGCGTGCTCGGTTCGCTGGAAACCATGAAGGGGGACAAGGAAGACGGCCACGGCGCCGACGGCACCATGACGCGCGAACAACTGCTGACGGACGTGGCGCAAGCGGCCGACTTCGTGCAGCGCACCCAGTGCGACGCGCTGGCGATCGCCATCGGCACCTCGCACGGCGCCTACAAGTTCACGCGCAAGCCAACGGGCGACATCCTGGCCATCGACCGCATCAAGGAAATCCACGCGCGCATCCCGAACACCCACCTGGTGATGCACGGTTCCTCGTCGGTGCCGCAGGAATTGCTGGCCATCATCCGCGAATTCGGCGGCGACATGAAGGAAACCTACGGCGTGCCAGTCGAGGAAATCCAGGAAGGCATCCGTCACGGCGTGCGCAAGATCAACATCGATACCGACATCCGTTTGGCGATGACGGCCGCGATCCGCAAATACCTGTTTGAAAACCCGTCGAAATTCGACCCGCGCGACTACCTGAAGCCAGCCCGTCTTGCTGCAGAGCAAATCGTGCGCGCCCGCATGCAGGCATTCGGCTGCGAAGGCCAGGCGTCGAAAATCAAGGCCATGCCACTGGAAAAAATGGCCGAGCGTTACAAGGCCGGCGAGCTGGCGCAGATTGTGAAGTAAAATTCTGTCTGGAACGGGCAGCAGGCATCCGCAGACAGCGTATCCTTGTGCCCGATTTTCTCGACCGGCGGGCCCCCCCTGCCTGCCGGTTTCGTTTCATCCAACTATTCCCCCGCTATGAACAGCCTCTATCAGACTTCCATCCACTCCCTGCCATTGCTGGGCCACGGCAAGGTCCGCGACAATTACGCCGTTGGCGACGACAAGATTTTGATCGTCACCACGGACCGCCTGTCGGCCTTCGATGTCGTCATGAACGAGCCTATCCCCGGCAAGGGCAAGGTCCTCAACCAGATGAGCGACTTCTGGTTCGAGAAACTCGGCCATATTGTGCCGAACCACCTGACCGGCGTGGCGCCGGAATCCGTGGTGGCAGCTGATGAAGTGGAGCAGGTGCAAGGCCGCGCCGTCGTGGCCAAGCGCTTGAAGCCGATCATGGTCGAGGCAGTCGTGCGCGGCTACATCATCGGTTCGGGCTGGAAAGACTACCAGGACACGGGCAGCATCTGCGGCATCGCGTTGCCAGCCGGCCTGCAACAGGCGGAAAAACTGCCGGAACCGATCTTCACGCCGGCGGCCAAGGCCGAGCTGGGCGAGCATGACGAAAACATCAGCTTTGCTGAAATGGAAGAGCGCATCGGCGCCGACCTGGCCGCCAAGATGCGCGACGTCGCCATTCAACTCTACAAGACGGCCGCCGAATACGCGGCCACGCGCGGCATCATCATCGCCGACACCAAGTTTGAATTCGGCCTGGACGACAATGGCGTCATGCATTTGATGGATGAAGTGCTGACGGCCGACTCGTCGCGCTTCTGGCCCGCCGATTCGTATCAGCCTGGCATTTCGCCACCGTCGTTCGACAAGCAGTTCGTGCGCGACTACCTGGAAACGCTGACCTGGGGCAAGACCGCGCCAGCGCCTGCGCTGCCGGCCGACGTCATCGAAAAAACCCAGGCCAAGTATTTTGAAGCCATCGAACGCCTGACGGGCGAGAAGCTGAAGGCCTGAGATGAGTGAGCAGAACAAGCCGCTGGTTGGCGTCATCATGGGTTCGTCCTCGGACTGGGACGTGATGCAGAACGCGGTCGCCATGCTGAAACAGTTTGGCGTGCCGTACGAAGCGCAAGTCATCTCCGCGCACCGCATGCCCGACGAGATGTATGCGTACGCGAAAAGCGCACGCGCGCGCGGCTTGCGCGCCATCATCGCCGGCGCCGGCGGCGCGGCCCACCTGCCTGGCATGGTGGCAGCGATGACCATCGTGCCCGTGCTGGGCGTGCCCGTGCCGTCGAAATACTTGCGCGGCGAAGATTCCATGCTGTCCATCCTGCAAATGCCCAAGGGCGTGCCGGTGGCCACCTTCGCCATCGGCGAAGCGGGCGCGGCGAATGCGGCGCTGACAGCGGTGGCGATGCTGGCCGCCAACGATGACGCCCTGGCCGAGCGCCTGGAAGCGTTCCGCGCCACGCAAACGGCCGCCGCCAAGGCCATGGTCTTGCCTGAATAATGTGTTTGAAAAATAATGAATAGTAAATCGACTTCCCCATTGCTGCCCGCCGCCCATCCACCGGCGTGGCTGGGCGTGATGGGCGGCGGCCAGCTCGGCCGCATGTTTGCCCAGGCGGCCCAGAGCATGGGTTATCAAGTGGCCGTACTGGAACCATCCGATGCTTGCCCTGCGGGGCAGGTGGCGCAGCGCCTCGTCAATGCCGGCTACAGCGATGCGGCCGGTCTCGACGCCCTGGCCGCGCAATGCCTGGCCGTCACCACGGAATTCGAGAATGTGCCGGCCGACAGCCTGTCGCGCCTGGCCGAGCACGTGTTCGTGGCGCCGAACGCCCATGGCGTATCGGTGGCGCAGGACCGCATCGCGGAAAAGCGTTTCTTTGTCGCTTGCGCCTCGAAATCGGGCGTGCTGCCGGCGCCGCACATGGTGATCGCCACGCAGCTTGACATCGACGCCATAGCCGACGACTTGCTGCCGGGTATCCTGAAAACTGTGCGCATGGGCTATGACGGCAAGGGCCAGTTCCGCGTGCGCACGCGCGACGAGGTGCGCGCCGCGTTTGCGGAAATGGGCGAAGTAACTTGTCTGCTGGAAAAAATGCTGCCGCTGGCGTATGAAGTGTCGGTGCTGACGGCGCGCGGCGTGGATGGCGAATCGGTCGTCTATCCGATCGCCGAAAACGTGCACCGCGACGGCGTCCTGTTTACTACCACCGTGCCGGGCTCGAACGTGTCCGACGATTGCGCCGCCAAGGCGCAGCGGGCGGCGCAAGCGATGGTCGCCGAACTCGGCTATGTCGGCGTGTTGTGCATCGAATTTTTCGTGCTGGAAGATGGCAGCCTGGTAGTCAATGAAATGGCGCCGCGCCCGCACAACAGCGGCCACTACACGATGGATGCCTGCGTCACCAGCCAGTTCGCGCAGCAGGTGCGGGCCATGGCGCGCCTGCCGCTGGGCGACGTGCGCCAGCATTCGCCGGCCGTGATGCTCAACATCCTCGGCGACGCCTGGTTTGCCGGCGACAGCGATGTTGCCAGCGAACCGGCGTGGGACCAGGTGCTGGCGCTGCCGGGCGCCTGTCTGCACCTGTATGGCAAGGACGATCCGCGCCGTGGCCGCAAGATGGGCCACCTGACTTTCATCGCCGCGACCTTGCCGGAAGCGCAGCAGCGCTTGCGCGACGCTTGCCTGATCCTGGGAATCGCGCCGTGAGCGTGCCCGCACACGATCTGGCGGCGGCCGCCGCCGTGCTGGAAGCGGGCGGCCTCGTCGCTTTCCCGACGGAAACCGTGTATGGCCTGGGCGCCGACGCGGAAAACCCGGCCGCCGTGGCGCGCATCTATGAAGCCAAGGGCCGTCCCTCGGACCACCCGGTGATCGTGCACGTGGCGCCCGGCGCCGACCTGGCGCACTGGTCCGACGATATTCCTGTCGAGGCCGAACAACTGGTGGCCGCGTTCTGGCCCGGTCCGCTGACCCTGATCGTCAGGCGCGCCGCGCATATCCCCGACGCCGTGTCCGGCGGCCAGGATACGGTGGGCTTGCGCTGCCCGTCGCACCCGGTGGCTATCGAATTGCTACGCACGTTCAAGGGCGGCAAGGGCGGCCTGGCGGCACCGTCGGCAAACAAATTCGGCAACGTCAGCCCCACCACGGCGCAGCACGTGCGCGATGAATTCGCAGCCGAACTCGACAGCGGCCTGCTGGGTCTGGTGCTCGATGGCGGACAGAGCGACGTCGGCATCGAGTCGACCATCGTCGACCTGTCGCGCCTGGCCACGCACGGTCCCGTGCTCTTGCGTCCCGGCCATATCAGCAGCGCGCAGATCGCCGCCGTCATCGGCCGCGCACCGGCAGTGGCGGACGCGGCCGCGCCGCGCGCCTCGGGTACCCTGGAATCGCATTACGCGCCACATACGCCTGTTGCGATGCAGCACAGCGATGACGTGAGCGCCACCTTGAACCGTCTGCTCAACGACGGGCGCCGCGTGGCCCTGATCCATTACTCGGATCTGCCGCCTGCCAGCGCCAGCGTACGCCTGGCCGCCAATCCGGAAAACTACGCGCATGCGCTGTATGCCTCGCTGCGCACGATGGACCAGGTCGGCGCCGAGCTGATCCTCGTCGAAGCCCCGCCCACCGGCCCCGAATGGCTGGGCGTCAACGACCGTTTGCGGCGTGCCGCGTTCGGCTCAAGTGGTATCTTGCAGCAATTCCTGTCCGTCTGAAAAAAGCCCCGCAAGGGGCTTTTTATTGATGCAGCGCAATAGCAATGCTTGCCACGAAACATAGTAAATCCTCCATAATTCAGCAGATCGGCCGCTCGTGACAGGGCGCTGGCGATGTTGTTATTTCGTTGATTTTTAAAACATATTTTCTATACAAGCCCGAGGAACGATGGCATATTAGTTGGGTAGCGAATAGCACGCCCGTTCGTTTAGAAACCAGAAAAAAGACCGAGGAGACAAAATGCATCAAACAAAATTCGCGCTGGCCGTGCTGGCTGCGGCTGTCCTGGCAGGTTGCGGCGGCGCCAGTGGCGGTGATCAAGCCTTGAAAGTCAAATACACGGCGCAGGTGTCGTTCGGCGACAGCCTGTCCGATGTCGGTTCGTATGCGGTCGCCGGCGTGGCGGCGAGCGGTGGCGGCAAATTCACCATCAATGGCGACAATACCAAGATCAATCCTGAACTGACGGGCAAGAACTGGACCGAGCACCTGGCTGCGCAATTCGGCTTGCCGGCGCCATGCGCCGCCGAAACGGGCCTGGAAGGCAGCATACCGACCCTGCAAGCTCCCCGCGTCAAGCACGCCGGCTGCTTTGGCTACGCCATGGGCGGCTCGCGCGTCACCAACCCCGTCGGTCCGAACAACAAGTTGACCGGCAGCCAGCTGGGCGCCCTGACCGTGCCCGTGGTGACGCAGATTGCGAACCACCTGGCCGTTTCCGGCGGCAAGTTCAGCGGCACGGAAGCCGTTTTCGTGATGGCCGGCGGTAATGACGTACTGTTCCAGCTGGGCGCATTGCAGGCAGGCGCGACCGCTGCAGGGCAGGCTGCAGGCGCGGCCGCAGGCGCCCAGGCTTTCGCCACCAACCTGACTCTGGCCCTGGCCGCCGGCGCCCCCAATCCGACCACGGCAGCGGCCTCCATCGGCGCCGCCGTCAAAGCCGCCAGCGCCGCCCCTGGCGCCACATCGGCGACCATCGTCGGTGCCGCCGTGCAGGCTGCTGTTATTGCAGGCAATACCGCTGTTGGCTCGTCTGCCGTGTACGGCCCGCTGGTCGCCAAGGCGCAAGCCGATGCGACGGTGACCGGTAACGCTGCCGGCGCCAAGGCCGGCGCCGATTACGCTGCGGCCCAGGGACCGACACTGGTTGCCGCCATGGGACAGGCAGGCAAGGAACTGGTGGCGCTGGTCAAGGACCAGATCATCGCCAAGGGCGCCAACTATGTCATCGTCAACAATCTGCCTGACGTGGCCGGTACGCCATCGGGCCTGAGCAAGGATGCCAATACCAAGGCGCTCATCAATGCCATGGTCAGTGCCTTCAATGGCGAACTGAGCGGCGGCCTGAGCGGCAATGCCAAAGTCTTACTGGTCGACGTCTTTGCCGTCAGCCATGACCAGGGCACCAACCCTGGCCCGTATGGCTTGACCAACGTCAGCGAGACGGCGTGCGACTTGACGCCAGCGAAGAACTTCCTGGGCAGCTCGCTGGTCTGCAATGGCGCGAACCTGAAGGCGGGCGACGTCAGCCACTATTCGTATGCCGACGATGTGCACCCTACGCCGTTCAACAACCTGTTGCTGGCCCGTTACGTGGCCAAGGACATGGTCGTGCGGGGCTGGCTGTAAGGGATGGCCGCGCCGGCCGCGTCCCCGGGGCGTGGCCGGCGCTGGCAGCGACAAGACCGGATAGCCCGGCTATCCGCACATAATGATCAGGAGACAAGATGAAAAATCGTTTGAATACCGCTGTACGCGTGCTGGCCGCCGCCGCCGCGATGGCCGTGGCGACGGGCGCTTCGGCGCAAAGCGCAGGCACGTGGATGGTCAAGGCTGGCGTCAACAAGATCACGCCGCATGTGGACAGTGGCGACATTTCCGCGCCGGCACTGCCGGGCACGAAGGCCGACGTCAAGGCTGATACCAAGCCCATCCTGAGCTTTGCCTACATGATCACGGATAATGTTTCCGCTGAAATGATCCTGGGCGTGCCATACAAGCATGACCTGGTCGGCGATGGTGCCATCAAGGGCACGGGCAAGCTGGGCACGGCGGAAGTCTTGCCGCCGACGGCCTTCATCCAGTACCGTTTCTTCCAGCCCAATGCGATGATCCGCCCTTACGTGGGTGCGGGCCTGACGTATGCCTACTTCCAGAAGGAAAAAGGTTCGGGCCAGATGACGGCCTTGCTGGATCCGGGTGGATCGCCCGTCACCTACCGCCTGGACAACAAGCTGGCGGGCAGCTTGGTGCTCGGCAGCTCCGTGGCCTTCAATCAGCGCTGGTTTGCCGACGTGGCCGTGGTCAAGACCTTCCTGAAAACCAAGGCGAAATTCTCGACGGGGCAGACGCAGGACATCAAGCTCGATCCGCTCGCCGTGAGTGTCAGCATCGGGTATAACTTTACCCTGTAAAACAAAAAATCCGCCTCGGCGGATTTTTTTTGTCCCGCTCAGGCTGGCGGCGTATTGAACTTCCCATTGTGGAAGATCAAGGGCGGCTGCGCGGCAAACGCGCATTGTTCCACTTCGCCCACGAAAATGACGTGGTCGCCTTCGGGATAGCGGCTGCGGTTGTGGCATTCGAACCAGGCTGACGCGCCTTTCAAGATGGGCTGGCCCGTGCGCGACAGTTCGTATTCGACGTCATCGAAAGGATTCGGCGTGCGGCGTGAAAAGCGCGTCGCCAGTTCCGCCTGCTCGGCGCCCAGCACATTGATGACGTAGTGCGAGTTGCCGCTGAAGATGGGCATGCTGTTCGCCACGGAACCGAGGCTCCACAGCACCAGCGGCGGCGACAGCGAGACGGAATTGAAGGAACTGGCCGTCAAGCCGCGGAAACTGCCGTCGGCCAGGCGCGTCGTAATGACCGTCACGCCGGTGGCAAACTGCGACAATGCCTGACGAAAATGTGCCGTATCGAATTCTTGCGCTGGCGCGCGGGGAGAGCGTGTGTTCATGGGTGACCTGTCTATTTGCTGACATTATGCCAAAAATCGGCCGCGCCAGCGCAATCGTGGCCGGCACGCCCCTTATGTGCGGTGCAGCACGCGCCGTTTCAAGCGGCACTGCAGGCGATGGCGCTTTGCGCTACAGTGGTAATTGACACGCCGCAGTGGCGTTGCGGGAGGACATCATGCATCATCAGACGGAAGTGGCGGTACTGGGCGGTGGCTGTTTCTGGTGCCTGGCCGCCGTGTACGGGGAAGTGCGCGGCGTGACGCGCGTCGAGTCCGGCTACACGGGCGGCAGCGTGCCCGACCCCACGTATGAACAGGTGTGCACGGGCGAGACGGGCCATGCGGAAGTGGTGCGCCTGGAATTCGATCCGGCCGTCATCCCTTACCACGATTTGCTGGAAATCTTCTTTACCCTGCACGACCCGACCACCATGAACCGGCAGGGCAACGATGTCGGCACGCAATTTCGTTCCGTCATCCATTACCAGTCGGCCGAGCAGGAAAAGGTGGCGCGCAAGGTGCTCGCCGAGATGGCCGGCGTGTGGGATGCGCCCATCGTCACGCAGCTGGCGCCGGCATCAAGCTTTTATCCGGCCGAGGAGTATCAACAGCATTATGTCGAAGAGCATCCCTTGCAGGGCTATTGCGCCCTGGTCGTCGCGCCCAAGGTGGAAAAATTCCGCGCCATGTATGCGGAGCGCCTGAAGTAGCGCCCCGCGCACCCGTCAGCTTGCCAGCACGGGTGCCGGCCTCGCATCCTGCGCATACATGTAGTTGCGCGACCAGGGCAGGGAGGAAGAACGCCGGCCCGCCTTCACGCAGACGATCTGGTACAGGCTGATCAAATCTTGCTCGAAAGCATAGGCGCAGCCGGCCAGGTAGACGTGCCAGATGCGGAAGCGCCGTTCGCCCGCCAGCGGACGGATCTGCTCGGCATGGGCTTCGAAATTTTCCGTCCACAGGGCGCAGGTGCGCGCATAGTGGCGCCGCAGGTTTTCCACGTCCAGCACTTCCAGCCCCCCCTGCTGCATGGTTTTGAGTACGTTGCCGATGTGCGCCAGTTCGCCGTGCGGAAACACATATTTTTCGATGAATTCGCCGCCGCCATACGGCGTTTCGCCATTGTCAGGATCGGTCGAGGTGATGCCGTGGTTCATCGCCATGCCGTCCGGCGCCAGCAGCTTGTTGATGATGGAAAAGTACTCGGGCAAGTGTTTCAGGCCCACGTGCTCGAACATGCCCACGCTGGTGATGCGGTCGAACTGGCCCGTGACGTCGCGGTAGTCTTGCAGGCGGATGTCGATCAGGTGCGCCAGGCCGGCCGCCGCCACACGCTCGCGCGCCAGCGCGTACTGGTTTTCCGACAGGGTCACGCCCACGCAGCGGGCGCCATATTGCTGGGCGGCACGCATGACGAGCGCGCCCCAGCCGCAGCCGATGTCGAGCAGGGTCTGGCCCGGCTGCAACTGGATTTTCTTCAGGATATGGTCGATCTTCTTGACCTGTGCCTGCGCCAGGGTCTCATCGCCCTGTTCGAAATAGGCGCAGGAATACACGAGGGCGGGGTCGAGAAACTGTTCATAGAACGCGTTCGACACGTCGTAATGGTAGCGGATGGCTTCGGCATCCTTGCTCTTGTCGTGCGTAAAGCTGCGCACGATGCGGGCCAGCTTGCCTTCCGGCTTCAAGGTATTGCGCGCCAGGGCATTGCAGATGGCTATCATGTCCTGGGCCGTGCCCTTGACTTCGATATTGCCTTCCACATAGGCCGAGCCCAGGTTGGCCAGCGACGGGTTCAGCAAATAGCGGGCCGAGGCGACGGTGGGCAGGCGGATGGTGACTCTCGGCGTTTCGCTGGACAGGTCGACATGCTGGCCGTTCCATAATTCTATGCGGAGCGGCAAGGCGGTCTTGCTGCGGATGCTGGCGATCCAGGACTTGAGTTGGTTTTGTACAAACAAAATGGCCTCCAATGAAGCGGCCCCACCGGGGCCGCAAATTGAGAAACAATGTTATTTAGTAACTTCTACCTTCATAGCCTACACCTATATTGACCAGCTTGCTTTGCGCCGCCTTGTCTATGCTGCTTACGGTTGCAAGCGCTGCATGCTCCATTGCCCGTCAGCACCGCGCGTAAAGACGATGCGGTCGTGGAAGCGCGAACGGCGCCCCTGCCAGAATTCGATGCGTTCCGGCTGCAAGCGGTAGCCGCCCCAGTGGGCAGGGCGCGGCGGCGGGGCATCGCCGATGGCGGCGGCCACGGCCGCGTAATTGCTTTCCAGCGCGGCACGGTCGGCAATGGGCGCGCTTTGCTGCGAAGCAATCGCCGACAAGCGGCTTTGCACGGGGCGCACATTGAAATACTCATCGCTCTCGGCGGCCGTGGTTTTCACCACCGTGCCTTCGATGCGCACTTGCCGCTCCAGTTCGCCCCAGAAGAACAGCAGGGCCGCATGCGGGTTGTGCTCGAGCTGTTGGCCCTTGTCGCTGTGGTAATTCGTGTACCAGGTAAAGCCCCGCTCGTCGAATTGCTTGATCAGCACGATGCGCGAGCTGGGCTTGCCGTCGGGACTGACGGTCGCCAGGCTCATGGCGTTCGGCTCCATCACCTGCGCCTTGACGGCCTCGGCAAACCATTTCTGGAACTGGGCGATGGGATCGGCCAGCACGTCCGTCTCGCTCAGGCTCGATTGCACGTAATCGGTGCGCATGGCGGCCAGCGCGGCGGCCGCGTCCGGCACTTCGGGAGCCTCCGGCGCGATGCCGCGGCGGCGCTGCATGGCCGTGCCCAGCTGCTCCATCTGCTGCGCGCTGAACAGGCGCTTGGCCATGGGCGCCAGCTGGCCCTCTTCCTTGCTCATGTGGGCCTGGTAGGCGGCCACGTAATCGCGCACGCCATGGGCGGACAATTGGACAGCCGTGCCGGCCGCGATGGCGTCCAGTTCCGGGCGCAGGGTCAGCCAGGCCTGGTCCATGCGCTGGTGGTCGGCCAGGATTTCCGGCACCAGGGTCGCCAGCAGGGCGGCATCGTCGCCCGTGGCCGTCGCTTGCAGCATGGGCATCAAGTCCTGTTCCTCATCGTCATGGTGCAGATGGGCGGCTTTATTGAAATATTGCAACACCGCCTTGGCCGCCTGCTGCGCATCCGCCGTGTTGCCGTGCTGCGCCAGGTGCGCCAGCAGGTTTTGCAGGGTCGTCAACTGCTTGCGGATCTTGTCGTGACAATGCTTGAGCACGGCGATGGGCTGGTCAAAGCCGGGAACGGAGTCGAACAGGGGAGAGGTCATGGCGAGTTCTCGTGGTGGGCGGTGTGGGGGCGCGGCGACAAACGCTGCTTGTCGCTGTGTCAATTCGGCTATTTTAGAATATCTGCCAGCGCAGTGTCCGTTAAAATGGCGCCATGCATACCTCCACCAATGAACTAATTTCCATGGACTTGACCGAGATCGATTTTGAGCGGCGTTTCGGCGGCATTGCCCGCCTGTATGGCACGGCGGCACTGGAACGCTTCCGTGCCGCCCACGTGTGTGTGATCGGCGTGGGCGGCGTCGGTTCCTGGATCGTCGAAGCGCTTGCGCGTAGCGCCATCGGCCGCCTGACCCTGATCGACCTCGACAATGTTGCCGAATCGAACATCAACCGCCAGATCCAGGCCATGAGCGACACCATCGGCAAGGCCAAGATCACGGCCCTGGCCGAACGCATCGAACTGATCAACCCGTTTTGCCAGGTCACGCAGATCGAGGATTTTATTAGCCCCGATAACCTCGAGCAGTTGTTGGGCGGGCGCGATTTCGACTATCTGGTCGACGCGATCGACAATGCCAAGGCGAAAGCGGCCGTGATCGCGTATTGCCGCGCACGCAATCTGTCCATGCTGACCATCGGCAGCGCGGGCGGGCAGACGGACCCGACCCTGATCGCCGTGCGCGACCTGTCGAAAACGGAACAGGAACCGTTGCTCAAGCGCGTGCGAAAACTGTTGCGCACGGAATATGGTTTCCCCCGTGGCGTGAAAAACAAATTCAATGTCGACGCCGTGTTTTCCATGGAGCCGCTGAGTACGCCCGAGAGCGCGGAAGCGTGCGCCATCGATGGCGGCGCGCCCGCCGGCGTGACGGGCCTGAACTGTGCCGGTTTCGGTTCCAGCGTGGTGGTGACGGCCAGCTTCGGCATGGTGGCGGCCGCCCACGCGCTGAAAAGCTTGCGCCAGGACAAATTGGCCGAGGTGCCCGTGTCGATACCGGACGCCGCCTAGCTTAATTTCCTGCTGGCCAGGATGCGGTAGTCGCCGCTGCTCTTGAGCGATTCCACCAGCACCAGCTCGTCGGCCAGCCAGGCGATGGGCGCGAAGTCATCGATGGCCGGCGGCGGCGCCTGGCGCGCCAGGGTCACGTGTGGCGTAAAGCGGTCGTGTTCGAAGCGGGGCGCCAGCCCCTGTTCCGCCAGGCGCTGCATGCAGGCCGCGCGCAAGTCCAGCAGGGCGGGCGAAGGCTGCGCCAGGGCGGCCCAGGCCAGCGCCAGCTTTGTAAAGTGGCTGGCGTGATCGAACAGCAAGGGCATGGCGCGCGCCGGCAAGTGCGCCAGGATGTCGAGCAGGGCCGGCAGATCGCTGGCCGGGCGCTGGCCCAGGAAGGCCAGGGTCAGGTGCAGCTTGTCCGCGCGCACGGGTTTGCCTGGCAAGCGCGCCTGCCAGGCGGCCAGGGCCGCGCGCGTGGCCGCGTCGGGCCACAGCGCGTAAAACAGGCGGGGGCAGTGTGTATCGTGCGACAAGTTTTTCCTATCGTTGCGGCGGTTTGCTATCATTGGCGTTCCCTGCCATGTTAGGTGCAGGGATCTCACCGAAACTCACTGAAAGAATACATCATGACGCGTAGCTCCGTTTTGTTTGCCCTGATCTGCTCCGTCGCCGCATCGCTGGCGCAGGCACAGGCGCCAGCGCCTGTTCCCGCCTCGGCCGTCTCGCTGAGCCCCGGCCCTGTCGCCGATAAATTGATCCTGATCGACAACAAGGTCGGCACGGGCAAGGAAGCGTCCGTCGGCAGCAACGTCACCGTGCATTACACGGGCTGGCTGTATCGTCCGCTGGCGAAAGATTCGCGCGGCAAGAAGTTCGACAGCTCCGTGGGTCGTGGCCCGTTCGACTTCCCGCTCGGCAAGGGCATGGTCATCAAGGGCTGGGACCAGGGCGTGGCCGGCATGAAGGTGGGCGGCAAGCGCACCCTGATCATTCCAGGCGAACTGGCCTATGGTCCGCGCGGCGCCGGCAATGGCGACATTCCGCCGAACTCGGCACTGATCTTCGACGTGGAATTGCTGGACGTGAAGTAATTGTTCAGTTTGGCGGCGGCGCATGACCGCGCCGCCGCCATTTGCGCGCTGAAACGCGGTAGACTGGGTTCTTCTGTAATTGCTGTGGAGACCACACCCATGAACATCGCCAACGACGTCACCGAACTGATCGGCAACACCCCTCTGGTGCGCATCAACCGCATCGCTGCCGGCAGTGTGGCCACCATCCTGGCCAAACTCGAATTCTACAATCCCGCGCACAGCGTCAAGGACCGCATCGGCCTGGCCATGATCGTCGCCGCCGAAGCCGCAGGCAAGATCCATCCCGATACCGTCATCGTCGAACCGACGAGCGGCAACACGGGCATCGCGCTGGCCATGGTGTGCGCCGCGCGCGGCTACCGCTGCACCCTCGTCATGCCCGACACCATGAGCCGCGAGCGGCGCATCCTGCTGCGCGCCTATGGCGCCGAGCTGGTGCTCACGCCGGGCAGCGAAGGCATGCTGGGCGCCATCCGCAAGGCCGAGGAACTGGTGGCGGCCGACCCGCGCTACCTGATGCTGCAGCAATTCAATAACCCCGCCAATCCCGCCATCCACCGCGCCACGACGGCCGAGGAAATCTGGCGCGACACGGACGGCCAAGTCGATATCGTCATCGCCGGCGTAGGCACGGGCGGCACGATCACCGGCATCGGCGAAGTGCTGAAGGAGCGCAAGCCCGGCCTGCAAGTGATTGCCGTGGAACCGGAAGCGTCGCCGATGCTGTCGAAGGGCACCAAGGGGCCGCACCCGATCCAGGGCATCGGCGCCGGTTTCGTGCCGCAGATCTTGAATACGGCCATCTATGACGAAATCATTTGCGTCAAGAACGACGACGCCTTCGCCACGGCGCGCCTGGCCGCCAGCGACGAAGGCTTGTTGGTCGGCATCTCGTCGGGTGCCGCCCTGTGGGCCACCCTGCAAGTGGCGCGCCGTCCGGAAAACGCGGGCAAGACCATCGTCACCATCATTCCGTCGTTCGGCGAGCGCTACCTGAGTACCGCTTTGTACGCAGGGCTGGGCGACTGATTTGTAAACAGTAGGGACAGGTCTGTCCCTTCCGCCAGCGCCCGGTTGCCTGCGTCGCCCGGGTGCAGGTGGTCGCCCGAGTCGTAGGCGGGCAGCAGGCGCAACGGGTGCGCCGGATCGCGCGCCAATGCGTCGAAGTCGAGTACGGCGTCAAAAAGGCCGCTGGCGCGTATCCACGCGTTCAATTGCTGGCGCAGCGCATCTTTTTCCGGCTGATAATAGTCGCTCAGCGGTGTGCCGGGCAGGGCGCCTGCGAACGGCGTCAGGGTGGCGGCGATCACGCGCACGCCGCGGCTGCGGGCCTGGGCGACCAGCTGGGCGTAGCCAGCCGTCAACTCCTCCAATGTCGGCCGTTTTGACCGTGGCGCAAACGCCGTGCCGGGCCAGCTGATGTCATTGATCCCCAACAAGACGACCACCGTGCGCACGCCCGGCTGCGCCAGCACGTCGCGCTCGAAACGGGCCAGGGCATTGTCTCCCATGCCGTCGGACAACAACCGCGCACCGGAAATGCCCGCATTGATCACGGCCACGCCGTGCGGTGCCAAACGCCGGGCCAGGAAATCGGGCCAGCGCGTATCCATCCCCAGGCTGGCGCTGGCGCCATCGCTAATCGAGTCTCCCAGGATGGCCACAGTTTGCGCTCCCTGCGCCCCCGGTGCCGCCTCCACCTGAATCGCACTGAGCAAGACGCGCGCCGTCGTGGTCTGCACGCCGGGCGCGTCATCGATGCGCGCGGCCCGCGTCTGGTCCTGCGGGGCGATCCACGCCGTCTCGCGCCCATCCCAGTGGAACGTGGACACGGGACTGGCTTGCGGCAGGTGGATGCTGACCGTCAGGCGGGCCAGGTCTGGCACGGACAGCTCGACGGGGTCGCTGACGAGCGGCGCGCCCGGCGCCACGCTGGCCGAAGTCTGGCCGGAAAACGTGAGCGTGCGCAGGTTGCCCGCTTCGATGGCGGAACCAGACGCGGCCAGGGCCACGGTGGCCGCGCCGATGCGCAGCGGCGCCTTGCCGTACGCATTCGACAACACGATGCGCACGCGCGGGCCGCCCACGCTGATGCGCGCCACCTGGCGCACGGTGTGCCCCTGCAGCACGGCGGGCACATTGCTGGGGAACAGGAAATCGCGGCTCCACACGGCTTGCGGGCTGGCCGTCCAGCTGGCCAGCCAGGAGGGTGCGGGATCGGCCGCATGGGCGGCGGGAATGCTCAGCGCCAGGCTCAGCAGGATGGCGGGGAGGAGGGACAGTCGTTGCATGGCGGCTCGTTTCATCAAGGGGAATGTGCACATGATGAAAGCAAAGCCATTTATGCACTAGACTATCTCATCGAAGAACATTTATGAGTTGAATTCACAATGGCCAGACTGGAAGTGAACCGCTCCGGCGAGCTGGAAGTGTTCGTGCGCGTGGTCGAGCTCGGCGGCTTTTCCGCCGCCGCGCGCGCTTGCGGCATGACGCCGTCGGCCGTCAGCAAGCTCGTCTCGCGGCTGGAAGAGCGCCTGGGTGCGCGCCTGCTGAACCGCTCCACACGCCAGCTGCAACTGACGGCGGAAGGTTGCGGCCTGTACGAACGGGGGCAGCAGGTGCTGGCGGCGCTGGACGAGGCCGAGCGCTGCGCCGGCGTGCAGGATGTGCCGCGCGGCAAAATACGAGTCAATGCGAACGTGCCGTTCGGCCAGCATTTCTTGTTGCCGCTGGCGCCGTTGTTTCTCGAGCGCTATCCCGAGGTGACGCTCGACATCGTGCTCACGGATGAAGTCGTCGATATCCTCGAGCAGCGCACGGACGTGGCCGTGCGGGCGGGGCCATTGAAAAGTTCCAGCCTGCTGGCGCGCAAGCTGGGCCAGACGCGCATGGCCATCGTGGCGGCGCCAGGCTACCTGGCCCGGCGCGGCACGCCGTTGACGCCTGCCGAGCTGGCGTCGCACAATCTGCTCGACGCCAATTATGCGCGCGCCCGCTCGGGCTGGCCGCTGCGCCTGCCCGAGGGCGACGTCGTCGTGCCCGTCACGGGCAATGCACAGGCCAGCGATGGCGAAGCCTTGCGGCAGCTGGCGCTGGCGGGACTGGGACTGGCGCGCCTGGCCGCCTTCCAGGTGCGCGCCGATATCGCGGCCGGCCGTTTGCAGGCCGTGCTGGAAGAGTGCAATCCCGGCGACAGCGAGGAAGTGCATGCCGTGTTCGTGGGGCAAGGCGGGCATGTGCCGCTGCGCGTGCGCGTCTTTCTCGATTTCCTGGCGCAGCACGTCGACCTTGGCTAATGCGATAGGCTGCAGGCGGACACGGCCGCGCAGTACAATACCGGACGGGCCGCAATGGTTCGGCCCGTATTGTGCCTTTGAATGGAAATATGTTCCTGGTAAAACCTGAACGCCGTCGCCTGCCGCAGGTGGGCGCAACCGTGGCTGTCATCGCGCTGGGCCTGGCCTCGCGCGCCTTTCCCCAATTCGTCCCCGTCGCGCTCGGCAAGTATCCGGGCGACGCCCTGTGGGCCATGATGATCGTCTTTGCGCTGGGCGCCATCGCCACGCGCATGCGCACGTGGCAGCTGGTCTCGTGGTCCCTGCTGATCTGCTTTGCCGTGGAATTTGGCCAGCTATACCAGGCGCCGTGGATCGTCGCGTTGCGCGCCCATCCGCTGGGACACCTGGTGCTGGGCTCCGCCTTCGGCTGGGTCGACCTGATCGCCTACGCAGCGGGCGTGGCGATCGCGGCGCTGGTGGATAAAGCGGCGCTGTTCAAGCGCCGCTAAACCTGATCACTTCACGTTGCCTTCGGCATCGCGCACTTCCACGGGCGCCAGTTTCAGCTTCGACAATTGCGGAGCGATCTTCGCCTTGTCGCCCACGCCGATGACGATCAGCTTTTCCGGCTGCAGGTATTTCTTCGCCACCTGCTGCACCTGCTTGTCCGTCACGCTGGCAAAGCGCTGCGGCAAGGTCGTGTAGTAGTCGAGGCCCAGGCCGTAGATGTACGTGTTGGCCATGCTGGCGCTGATGCTGGCATTCGTCTCGAACTGGCCGGGCAAGGACAGCACTTGCGAGTTGCGCGCATTCGCCAATTCCTTGTTGCTCAAGGGTTTGGCGATCATGGCGCGGATTTCCCTGACGGTTTCCGACACGGCCGGGCCCGTCACATCGGTGCGCACGCTGGCGGCAATCGAAAACGGTCCAGGCTGCTTGCGGTACTGGAATTGCGAGCGCACGCCATACGTGTAGCCCTTTTCTTCGCGCAAGTTGGTGTTCAGACGGCTGGTAAACAAGCCGCCCAGCGCCGCGTTCATCACTTGCAGCGGCGCGTAATCGGGCGTGGCGCGCGGCACGGCGATGGTCGACAGGCGCAAGGCCGTTTGCGGCGCGCCCGGCTTGTCGACCAAAATCAGTTTCGCCTTCGTCGTCTGCGGTGCGGCGGCCACGGACGGCGCCACCGTGCCTGCCTTCCAGCTGCCGAACTTGGCTTCGGCCAGCGCCTTCAATTCCGCTTCGCCGATATCGCCCGAGACGATCAGCGCCGCATTGTTGGGCAGGTAATGCTGCTGCCAGAAACCTTGCAGGTCGGCGCGGCTGGCCGCTTTCAGCGCCGCTTCCGTGCCCAGCTGGATATAGCCATACGGATGCTGCGGGCCATACAGGGCCGCCGCCTCCACGCGGGCTGCCACGGCTCCCGCGTTTTCGCGCTGCTGCGCCAGTTCGCCGATGCGGCTGGCGCGCTGGCGCTCGACTTCTTCCTGCGGGAATTGCGGGTGCAGCACCACGTCGGCCAGCACGTCGAGCGCTTGCGGGAACGTGGCTTTGAGCGACGTCAGCTGGGCAAACGATGCATCCACGCCGGAGCCGGTATTGAGCAGGGCGCCCAGCTGCGCCACGTCGTCGGCGATTTGCGGCGCGCTGCGCGTGGCCGTGCCTTCCTGCAGCAATTGTGCCGTAAAGCTAGACAAGCCCGGCTGCGCCAGCGGATTGGCGCCCGAGCCGCTCTTGATGACCAGCTGGCTGGACACGAGCGGCACGGCCCCGTTGTAGTGGTGGATCACGGTCAGGCCGTTCGCCAGGGTGAACGATTTTCCTTGCGGTAAAACAATCTTCGGCGCGGGACCGGCCTTCGGCACGGTATTGCGCCATGGCTCGTCCGCATTGATGGCCGTGCCTGGCGCAGGCTTGACCTTGCCCGGCGCCGGCGTCGGTACTTCCGCGCCCAAGTCCGGCGTGCCGGGCACGCCGTAGACGACCACGCGCGACTGGTTTTTCAGGTACTGGTCGACGGCGCGCTGCACGCCGGCCGCCGTCACCTGGCGGTAGCGCGCGATATCCTTGGCCAGGTAGCCGGGGTCGCCCACGTACTGGTTGTATTCGTTGAGCAAGTTGGCCACGCCGTGGCCGCCCATTTTTTCCACCTGGCTCAGCATGCTCGTCTCGATGCTGTTGCGCGCGCGTTCCAGTTCCTTCTCGGTCGGGCCCTGGGCGCGCAGCTGTTCCAGTTCCGCCTGCAGGGCTTGCTCGATTTCCTCGGGCTTGCGGCCCGGGCGCGCCGTCGCGTCGATGGTGAAAATCGACGTGAGGGCGTTCGAGCCCTGGCTGGCGCCCACGTCCTGCGCGATCTGCTTGTCGTACACGAGGGATTTATATAAACGGCTGGACTTGCCGCCGGCCAGGATGTGCGCGGCCATCGACAGTTCCGCGTCATCTTTTGTGTAGGCGGACGGCGTCAGCCAGGCCATGAAGACGCGCGGCAATTCGACCCGGTCCTGCACCACGATGCGGCGCTCCTGCGTGATGGGCGGCGTCACGACATCGGGTTTCGGCACGGCCGGGCCGCTCTTGAAGCTGCCGAAGTATTTGTTGACCAGTTCCTTGGTCTTCGCCTTGTCGATATCGCCCGCGATCACGAGGCTGGCGTTGTTGGGGCCATAGTATTTGCTGAAGAATTCCTTGATGTCGGCCAGTTTCGCGTTCTGGATGTCCGCGTGCGAACCGATGACGCTGGCGTAATACGGGTGGGTCTTGGGAAACAGCTGGTGGTACAGCGCTTCCTGCACGATGCCGTACGGCGCATTTTCCACGCTCTGGCGGCGCTCGTTGCGCACCACGTCCTGCTGGTTCGTCAGCGCCGTCTGGTCGAGTACGTCCAGCAGATAGCCCATGCGGTCGGAATGCGTCCACAGCGCCAGTTCCAGCTGGTTCGACGGCACCGTGTCGAAATAATTGGTGCGGTCGAAATCCGTGCTGCCGTTCGAATCCGTGGCGCCCGCGCCTTCGAGCAACTGGTCGGCCATGCCGCGCGGCACGTGCTTGGTGGCGGCAAACATCATGTGCTCGAACAGATGCGCAAAGCCCGTCAGGCCCGGCGCTTCATTCGCGGGACCCACGTGGTACCAGATATTGACGGCCGTGACGGGCAATTTATGGTCTTCCACGAGAATGACGTCGAGGCCGTTCGGCAAGGTGTATTTTTCGTAGGCGATATTCGGCACGGACGTCGCACCCATGGGGGCAGTCGCGGCCGCATCGGCGGCATGGGCGAGGGTGAGCGGGGCGCCGTACAGCGACAGCAACAGGGCAGGGAGGGCCAGCAGTTTGATCGGTTTCATGCATGCTTCCAGGGATGGGTGGAGAAGACGCTACGGCTCGCTCGTGGCTGGCGCAGCGCGCTGGTGCTACGGTCCTTACTACGGTCGGTGCTACAGTTTATACAGCAGGGCCGCGCCGCCCAGTACCAGCAGCGCGCAGGCGACGGAGACGATGGCCGCCGCGCCCAGCAAGCGCCATTCGCGCGGCGTAAAGACCGGGGCGCGCCCGGGCGTTTCCTGCACCGGCTGGGACATGGCCGGCAAGCCGCCCGCCGCGCGCGCCTGCGCCGCCAGCGCCTGCGTGGCGGCGTCGAGCAGGGCCAGCTGGCGCTCGACGGTTTCCGCCAGCACGGCTTCGTTCAGCGCCACGAGGGCGAATATGGGGTCATCGACATCGACCTTGATGCCCGTCTTGTCGAACACGTGGCTGCGCAGTTTGTGCCGGTCCATCTACCACTGCACCTTGTCGAGCTGTTCGAAGATGTCGCGGTAGACGACCTTGATGCGCTGCTTTTCCATGATGTTGAACTTGTCGTTCTGCAGCACTTCCTGCATCGTCAGGCGCGCCGTGTTCATTTTCTTGACGTCCGCGCCAAAGGTGTCGGGATTGCGCTGGCTCAGGGTGATGCTGCCCTTGACGCGCGCGCGGTTGTCGCTGTACGACTGCGATTCGACGAATTGCTTGCCGGACGCCGATTGCAGCAGGCCGAAGTGTTCGTTTTGCCACAGCACCAGCGGCATCTTCGTCGATTGGGCCGTCGCGACAAAGCCCGTGGCCGTGTCGTGCAGGGTGTCGCCGCCGCCGACGATGGTGTGGATGTACACCTTGCGGCCCGATTCTTCCAGCAGCGAGAAACAGTCGTTTTCCAACAGATAGCCCATCAGCGGCGAAAACGTGTTGGCGCCATTGTCGATCACGCAGTTGCCGTCCGTTTCAAGGATGTCGATCATCAGCGCGTCGAAGCGTTTCGGGTCGATGTTGCGCGCATCCGTCATCACGGGCACGTGCTTGACCTGCATCGCCTTGTAGCGCGAAAAAGTCGCGTTTTCCTGGTCGGTGTCATAGCAGCGCAAAGGCGTGTCGTCCTTGCCGCCTATCCACTGGGCCAGCAGGGTAGAGACGAGGGTCTTGCCGATGCCGCCCTTGCCCTGCAGGATGAAATGTACCGTGTTTTGCATTGCGACTACTCCAAGTTGTTGCGTCAGTGACAATCAAAGATCCGTGACAGCGGCGACTGGCATTTTTACCACAATCCTTTGCAAATATGCCATGCGGAACAGCGAATCTGGTTATGATGTTAATCAGGATACCATTGATACAGAGCAAGTTTTGTGTGAAAAATCCACCCCAGAGTGTGAACGAGGACGCAGTGCCGATCTCCAGTCTCGATAAAGCCGACATTGACCGTCTGAATCAGCAAGCCCTGTCTTGCCTGGTCGGCAACCGCCGCCAGGCGCGCCGGCTGGCGCAGATGGCGCTGGCGGCGGCGCAACGGCAACAGTATGCGCGCGGCGGCGCGTATGCGGAACTCAATCATTGCTGGCTCGCGTATTACGCGGGCGAGGCCGAACCGTCGTGCGAGCGCCTGGGCGCGTATTTCCGGCACAGCGGCGACCTGGAGGGGGGCATGGAAGTGGCCGCCCTGCAGGGCGCGTATGCGAGCCGGCGCGGCGACTTTGCCGATGCCGAACAGCATTTTCTGCAGGCGCGCAGCCAGGCCGCGCAGATACCCGATTCGCTGCACAAGTTCATGCTGTACGCGCGCCTGGGCGTCGATGCCCTGAACCGTGGCGATACGCAGGACGGCCCGCGCAATTTCCTGCTGGCGCTCGACATCGCCGAACGTTTCGGCAGCCCCGCGCACCGGGTCAACAGCCTGTCGAACCTGGCGTCGTCGCAGCACGACCTGGGCAACGATGAAGACGCCATTCCCCTGCTGGTCGAAGCGCTCGAGATCATCGGCACGCAAAAGCTCAAATACCAGCAAACCATCGTCTCGGCCAACCTGGCCATGTGTTTATTGGCTACGGGCAAGCCGGCCGAGGCGCTGGCGCTGGTCGAACCGTTTTACGAGTGGCCGGAAGAAGACCTGGCCGTGCGCGCTTTTCTGTTCTGCATTGCCGCCCACGCGGCCATCCTGCTGCGCCAGCCCGACAGCGCCCTGCAATTGCTGTTGCGGGCCGAGGAGTACGCGCGCCGGGGCCAGGACCTGGAAGAGCAGATGCATGCGTGGCTGGTGCGCGGCAAGCTCGACCTGCACGCGGGCCAGACGGCGCAGGCGCTGGCGTCCCTGACGCAGGCGCACAGCCTGCTGAGCTGGACGCGCAATCCATTTCACCAGCAGCAGATCCTGCGGGGACTGGCCGACATCAACGCCCAGCTGGGCGAATGGCAGGCCGCATATGGTTTCCTGCAGCAATACCAGGCCGCCTACGAGGCCAGCAGCAAGTCGGCGCGCGCGTCGCGCAGCCTGATGCGCAACCTGGAAAAGGAAATGCACAGCCTGAAGGCCGAGCGCGACAAGGCGCTGGAACTGCAGGCCGCGCGCGAGACGGAAAACGCCAAGCTCGAGCACCTGAACCGCGAACTGGCGCACCAGATCCTGCACGTCAATTCCCTGCAGGACAGCCTGAAGGAACAGGCCATGCGCGACCACCTGACGGGCCTGTACAACCGCCGCCATTTTGAATCCTGCCTCAACGCCATCCTGCACGAAGCCGACGCGGATGCGCCCGTGGCCATCGCCATCATCGACCTGGATTTTTTCAAGCGCGTCAACGACACCTACGGACACAACTTTGGCGACGAAGTGCTGATCCAGTTCGCGCGCCTGGTGGAAGGCCAGCTGCGCGGCAGCGACATGGTGTGCCGCTATGGCGGCGAGGAATTCTGCCTGCTATTGCGCGAAGCCGACAGCCTCATCGCCGCGCACAAGATCGACGACATCGCCGCGCGCTACCGCCAGCTGCTGATCCAGCAGGCGCCGCACAGCTTGACGGGCTGCACCTTTTCGGCCGGCATCGCCGAATATCCGCGCCACGGCGCCGGCCGCCACGAATTGCTGATGCGCGCCGACAGCGCCCTGTACGCGGCCAAGCAGGCGGGCCGCGACCGCGCCTGCATCGCCGACGCTACTGGATAAAGCGCAGCAGTTCGCGCAGCGCATGCGCCACGGCCTGCTCGCGCACGGCCTGGCGGTCGCCGGCGAATACCAGCCGCTGCGTCTGCACGCGCCCGTCCATGGCCCAGCCGAAGCAGACGGTGCCGACGGGCTTGCCCGGCACGCCGCCCGTGGGACCGGCGATGCCTGTGGTCGAGACGGCCACCTGGGCTTCGCTGTGGGCCAGGGTGCCTTGCGCCATGGCGGCGGCCACTTCCTCGCTGACGGCGCCGTGTGCGGCGATCAGTTCGGCGGGCACGCCCAGCATGCCGCTCTTGGCCCCGTTGGAATACGTGACGAAGCCCCGCTCGAACCAGGCGCTCGAGCCCGGGATATCGGTGACGGCCTGCGCCACGCCGCCGCCCGTGCACGATTCGGCCGTGGCCAGCAGCAGGCCCTTCGACTGCAAGGCCTGGCCGAGGGCGGTGGAGAGGGGGACGAGTTCCTTGCTCATGATGACTCCTGCATGCGGTGAAAATGGTGGCAAGACTGTAGCATGGGCCACGGTAAAAGAAACTTTCCCCGGTACCAGCGAAAATGCGTACACTCTTTTATGCATTTGTTACCACTCGAGGCCGGCAGGCGGGCTGCCGCCGCGCCATCCTGGTACGCATCGCCCGAACAGGCAAGCGGCATGGTGCCGCGCCTTCGTATGCATTATCTTTACTCGGTTGTCATGGCAATTCTGAACTGGACCTGGTGGCATCATCCTGGCCCCTTGCGCCGCCCCGTGCGCGGCGCCGGCCGCTCCCTGCGCTGGGGCTGGCTATTGCTGCTCCTGGGCGTGCTGTGCGCCGATACGCTGGCGCAGGTGCCGGGGGAACTGGAACGCCAGGTCAAGGCCGCGTATCTGTACAAGTTTGCCGGCTATGTCGAGTGGCCCGACGGCAGCTTTGCCCGGCCCGATGCACCGCTGGTGATCGGCGTGGCGGGCGCCGATGCGCTGGCCGAGCAGCTCGAACAGAGCGTGGCCGGGCATAGCGTCAATGGCCGCGCCGTGCAGGTGAAAAAAGTGCGCCGCGGCGAAGCGCTGGCCGGGCTGCACGTGCTGTACCTGGGTGCGCTGGAGAAAACGGCGCTGCAGGAGATGCTGGCCGCCAGCCGTGGCCTGGCGTTGCTGACGGTGTCCGATTCGGATGAGGTCTACGCGATGGGCAGCATGATCAACTTTGTGATGGCCGACGACAAGGTGCGTTTCGACGTGGCCCTGAAACCCGTGGCGCAGGCGCATATCCGCATCAGCGCGCGCATGCTGCTGGCCGCCTACCGCGTGCAGACGGGGGGCGCCTAGATGATCAGACTGCGTTCCATCCGCCACAAGCTGATGTCGGTGGTCTTGCTGACCACCCTGGTGGCCCTCGTCATTTCGCTGGGCACCATCGTCGTCTACGACTTGCGCGCCTACCACCGCAACCTGGTGGCCGACATCAGTACCCAGGCCGAGCTGCTGGGGCACATGAGTTCGGCCGCGCTGGCCTTCGACGACGAGCGCCTGGCGCTGGAAAACCTCAACCTGATGCGCATCCGCCCGCGCGTGACGGCCGGCGCCCTGTACAAGGCCGACGGCAGCCTGTTTGCCAGCTACCGCGCGAACGAGCAGGTGGGCGAGCTGCCGGCGAAAGTGGGCAAGGAAGGCGTCAGCATCGCCGGCAAATCCGTCGAATTGTTCAAGCCCATCGTCGACAATGGCGAATTGCTGGGCACCGTGTATCTGCGTGCCGACTACGAGCTGGCCGGCCGCACGGCCGATTACCTGGCCATCGCGCTGGGCGTGACGGTGCTGGCGCTGCTGGTGGCCTTGCTGCTGCTGCGCCGCCTCGATTACGTGATCACCCAGCCCATCCTCGATATCGCCGACGTGGCGCGCGAAGTGATCGAGACGGGCGACTATTCGCGCCGCGCGCGCAAGCTCAGCGTCGACGAAGTGGCGCAGCTGGTCGATTCCTTCAACAAGATGCTGGCCGAGATCGAGCTGCGCACGCAGGCACTGGAGCGCTCGAACGGCGAGCTGGCGCGCGAAGGCGAGCAGCGCACGGAGGCGCAGCAGGAAGTCATGCGCCTGAACCAGGAGCTGGAAGTGCGCGTGCACGAACGCACGATGCAGCTGGAAATGACGAATGGCGAACTGGCCATGGCGATGGAAGAGGCGCGCAGCGCCAACTACGCCAAGTCGGCCTTTTTGTCGTCGATGAGCCATGAATTGCGCACGCCGCTCAACGCCATCCTGGGCTTTGCGCAAATCCTCAGTTCCGACCGCCTGCCGTCGACCCTGGAGCAAAAGAAGGAGTTCGCCGGCCATATCCTGAAATCGGGGCGGCACCTGCTGACACTGATCAACGAAATCCTCGACCTGGCCAAGGTGGAATCGGGCACGGTCAGCCTGTCGCTCGAACCGGTGGGCCTGGACGCCATCTTGCAGGAATGCCGCGACATGATCGCGCCGCTGGCCAGCCAGCGCGGCATCGGCATGACCTTCCCAGACGCCTGCCCGCTGAACGTGCTGGCCGACCGCACGCGCCTCAAGCAAATCCTGTTGAACCTGCTGTCGAATGCGCTCAAGTACAACCGCGAGCACGGTCAGGTGGCCATCGATTGCGCGCCGCAGGCCGGCGGCCGGGTGCGCATCAGCGTGCGCGACACGGGCATCGGCCTCGATGGCGAACAGGTGGCGCTGCTGTTCCAGCCTTTCAACCGGCTGGGGCAGGAAGGCGGCACGGAAGAGGGCAGCGGCATCGGCCTGGTGGTCACCAAGCGCCTGGTCGAGCTGATGGATGGCAGCATCGGCGTGACCAGCGCGCCCGGCGAGGGCAGCACCTTCTGGATCGAGCTGCGCGTGGTCGACGCCTTGCCCGCGCCCGACACGCTGGCCTTGCCGCGGCCGGACCTGGCCGGCGCGCTGCTCGAGCACAGCGCGCCCGTGACCTTGCTGTACGTGGAAGACAATCCCGCCAACCTGACCCTGGTCGAGGAAATCGTGCGCTACTGCCCGCAATTGCAGCTGCTGACGGCCACCGATGGCCGCCTGGGCGTGGAAATGGCGCGCGCGCACCTGCCGCAGCTGATCCTGATGGACATCAACCTGCCGAACGTGAATGGCACGGACGCGCTGAAACTGCTGCGCGCCGATCCCCGCACAGCGCACATTCCCGTCATCGCCCTGACGGCCAACGCCATGCCGGGCGACGTCGAGCGCAGCCTGGCGCTGGGCTTTTACCGCTACCTGACCAAGCCGATCAACCTCGATGAATTTACCGAGGCGATCAACAGCACCCTGGCCTATGTGGCGCAGCAGCGCCGGCAGAAGGGAACGGGCGCGCCATGATCAGCCAGGCCGATATCTACGCGGCGAAAATCCTCATCGTCGACGACCAGGAAGTCAATCTGCGCCTGCTCGAGCATTTGCTGCACAGCGGCGGCTACACGGCCTGCACCAGCACCCTCGACGCGCGCGCCGTGGCCGGCCTGCACCAGCACCACCAGTTCGACCTGATCATCCTCGACCTGGTGATGCCGGGCATGAGCGGCTACGAGGTGATGGATGCCTTGCGTCCGCTGGAGCTGGAAGGCTACCTGCCCGTGCTGGTGATCGCCGCCGATCCGGACGCCAAGCTGGCGGCGCTGGAAGCGGGCGCGCGCGATTTCATCAGCAAGCCCTTCGACGCGCTCGAAGTGCTCACGCGCATCCGCAACATGCTCGAAGTGCGGCTGCTGCACCGCGCCGCGCGCCACTACAACACCCTGCTCGAACGCACGGTGGGCCAGCGCACGGCCGAACTGCAGCGCTTCCGCGGCGCCATGGACGCCACCACGGACGCCATTTTCCTCGTCGACGTGCTGGGCATGACCCTGGTCGACGTCAACGACGGCGCTTGCCGCCTGCTCGGCTATGCGCGCAACGAATTGCTGGCGCTGGCGCCGGGCACCTTGCTGCCATCGCCGCCGGCTCCGCCGCTGGCCGCGCTGCCGGGCGGCCCGGCCCACCTGGCCACGGAAGTGACGGAGTGCGAACTGGTGCGGCGCGACCTGAGCCTGATCCCCGTGGAACTGGGCTGGCACTGGTATGCGCAGGCGCCCGTGACGGGCGGCTATTCTGGCACCCCTGGCGCGGGCGGCCTGCTGCTGATCGCCGTGGCGCGCGACATCAGCGAGCGGCGCCAGGCGCAGGAGCGCCTCAAGCACCTGGCCCATTACGATGGCTTGACGGGATTGCCGAACCGCAGCCTGTTCTACCAGACCCTGGCCCAGGCCGTGGAACTGGCGCAGGAAAAAAGCTGGCGCATCGTGGTGCTGTTCATCGCGCTCGACCGTTTCAAAAGCATCAACGACACCCTGGGCGCGGCGCTGGGCGACGAATTGCTGCGCCAGTTCAGCAACCGCCTGGTCGAATGCGTGCGCCTGCGCGACACGGTGGGGCGATTGGGCAACGACGAATTCGCGCTCATATTGACCATGAGCCGCAACCAGCAGGAAGCCGTGGCCGTGGCCAACCAGGTGCGCGAAGCCCTGCGCGCGCCGTTCGACCTGCGCGGCCACGCGGCCACCCTGACGGCCAGCATCGGCATCGCCATGTATCCGGACGACGCCACCGACCCGGAAACCCTGATCAAATACGCCAATACGGCCATGGGCGGCGCCAAGCAGGCGGGCCGCGACGGCTACCGCTTTTTCACGGCCGGCATGAACGTGCAGGTGCTGGCGCGCCTGGACCTGGAACTGGCGCTGCGCCATGCGCTCGAACACGAGCAGTTCATCCTGTACTACCAGCCGAAGGTGGATTTGCGCACGGGCCGCATCAGCGGCGTCGAGGCGCTGCTGCGCTGGCGCCGTCCCGGCTACGGCCTGGTGGCGCCGGCCGAATTCGTGCCCGTGCTGGAAGACACGGGCTTGATCGTGCGCGTCGGCGCCTGGGTGATCCAGGCCGCCTGCCGCCAGATCGCCGAGTGGCGCGACAGCGAGGTGGGACCCGTGCACGTGGCCGTGAACGTGTCGAGCCGCCAGTTTGCCGAAGGCGACCTGGAAAGCGAAGTGACGCGCGCGCTGGCGCAGTACAACGTGGCGCCGGAACTGCTGGAACTGGAACTGACGGAAACGGCGCTGATGTCGAACGCCGAGCGCACCATCGTCGTGCTGGGCAAATTGAAGAAAATCGGCGTGAAGGTGGCGATCGACGATTTCGGCACCGGTTATTCCAGTCTCGCGTATCTGCAGCGCTTCCCCATCGACAAGCTGAAAATCGACATCGCCTTCGTGCGCAACATCACCAGCAACCCGAACGACGCGGCCATCGCGCTGGCCATCGTCAGCATGGCGCACAGCCTGAAACTGAGCGTGGTGGCCGAGGGCGTGGAATCGCGCCCGCAGCTCGAATACCTGCGGCGCAACCGCTGCGACGAGATCCAGGGCTTTTATTTCAGCCGTTCTTTGCCGGCGCTGGAACTGGGGCAGATGATCGTCGCCGGCGCCGGCCTGCCGCCCGGCCACGACCCGGCCGCGCAGCCCGCGCAGACGCTGCTCATCGTCGACGACGACGTCAACGTGCTGTCGTCCTTGCATCGCCTGTTCCGTCCCGAGGGCTATCAGATCCTCACGGCCAGCACGCCGGCCGAAGGCTTTGAAATGCTGGCCCTGCACCGGGTGCACGTGATCGTCTGCGACCAGCGCATGCCGAGCATGAGCGGCACGGAATTCCTCAGCAAGGTGAAGGAGCTGTACCCGGAAACCATCCGCATCATCCTGTCCGGCTACACGGGCCTGGAAGCCGTGCTCGACTCGATCAACCGCGGCGCCATCTACCGTTTCTATACGAAACCGTGGGACGACACCCAGCTGCGCGACAACATCCGCCTGGCCTTTCAGCACTACTGGATGGTGAACCAGCCGGGGCTGGCGCGGATGGCGGTGCGCTAGCTCAATCGCTGAAGTGGTCGAACGAGCTGAGTTGCAAATCCAGCGGCTGCCCCGCCGCATCGACCAGCCGCAAGCCCGTTTGCGCCTCGATGCCGCCCACGCGCGTGAGGGGTGTGCCGCAGCTGGCCGCCAGGGCGGCGATGGCGTCGCGCGAGGAAGCGGGCGCCGTGAAGCACAATTCATAATCGTCGCCGCCGGCGGCCGTGTAGCGGCGGCGCAGTTGCATGTTTTGCCGCGCCAGCACGGGGCCGGCAGGCAGGGCGTCGACGTCGATGGTGGCGCCCACCTGCGACGCTTTCAAGATGTGGCCCAAATCTCCCACCAGGCCGTCCGAGATGTCGATGGCCGCATGCGCGAGGCCCGCTTCGGCCAGCGCGCAGCCGAGCGCCACGCGCGGCGTCGGCGTGTGCATGCGCGCACCGGCCGTGGCCAGGTCGGCGGGCGACAATGCCTGTTCCCTGCGGTAGCCGGCCAGCGCCAGGCGCGCGTCGCCCAGGGTGCCGCTGACCCAGATGTCGTCGCCCGCCACGGCCGCGCTGCGGCGCAGGGCCTGGCCCGGCGCCAGTTCGCCGAACACGGTGATGCAGATATTCAAAGGGCCCTTGGTGGTGTCGCCGCCGATGAGTTCGCAATTAAACGCGTCGGCCAGCGCAAACAGGCCGTCGGCAAAGCCGGCCAGCCAGGCGCGCTCCGCTTGCGGCAGCGCCAGGGCCAGGGTAAACGCCACGGGACACGCGCCCATGGCGGCCAGGTCGGACAGATTCACGGCCAGGCTTTTGTGGCCGAGCATGCGGGCGTCGGCGCCGGCAAAGAAATGCCGGTCCTCGACCAGCATGTCCGACGAGATGGCGATCTGCTTGCCGGCGCCGGGCGTGATCAGCGCGCAATCGTCGCCGATGCCCAGGGTGGCGCGGCCGGGGCGCTGGCGCACGAAATATTGTTTGATCAGGTCGAATTCGGAAAGCGCGTCGTGTGGGGCCATGGCGTGGTCAGTTCGTTGAATGAGGGTGTGGCCTGGCTATTATAGGCTGGCATACAATAGGCGCCTTTGCCACTGCCGAACAGCTTCCCATGCCCCTCCCCGATATTCACGTTCTGTTGCAATCCTGGCTCGACCACGGCTGGCTGCGCGACCCGCAAGCCGTCGGCTTGCGCACTTTCGAGGCGCAGGAACTGGCGGCGCGCGGCTTCGACGCCATCAGCGACGGCAACCAGCTGTGCCTGTACGAAGATGCGCGCCTGTTCCGCAGGGGAAGGCGGCCCGTGCCGGCGTCGTTCAAGGTGTATCTGCAGCGCGGCCAGCTGGGCGCGAATGGCCTGGAACTCGGTTATCGGGTGCACCTGGCGGGCTTTCTGCGCGCGGCGCGGCGGCCCTTGCCGGCGTGTCGCGTGCTGCTGGAACAGGGCGGCCGCAGCGGCGCCTTGCTGTTCGACAATGGCCTGGTGCTGCAGTTTGCCGCCAACTTGCGCGGCAAGCCCCGTCATTACTATCTGACCCTGGTCGAGGGACACGTGGCCGACGCCCAGCTTCCGGACCGCGACAGCGATATCGACTTGCGCGCGGCCAGCGCGCGCCATGTCCAGGCCATCTACGACAGCCGCGACCCTGCCGACCTGCAGCGGCTGGCCCGGCGCGGCAATGCGGCGCTGCGCGAGCTGGCGAGCCTGATTTCCTAGCCCTTCTTCGCCTGCGCCATGCCGTGCAGCAGCTTGGCCAGCAACTGGTCGAGCTGGCGCTGCTCGTCCGCGCTGAGCGCCGACAGCATGGCGCGCTCGTTCTCCACGTGCAGCAGCACGAGTTTTTCTATCAATTCCAATCCCTTTTGCGTCAGGGCCACCAGCACGCCGCGCCGGTCCGTCGGGTGCTTCTGGCGTTCGATCAGGCCGGCCGCTTCCAGCCGGTCGATGCGGTTGGTCATGCCGCCCGAGGACAGCATGGCCGCTTCGTACAGGGCCGTCGGCGTCAGGCTGTAAGGCGCGCCCGAACGGCGCAAGGTCGCCAGCACGTCGAATTCGCCCGGTTGCAAGCCGTGTTCGGCAAACAGCGGATTGAGCCAGTCGCGCGCCATCAGCTGCGCCACCGTGCCCAGCTGTCCTGCCAGCTGCATGGCGCGCGTATCCATCTGCGGCAACTCGCGTTGCCATTGTGCGGCGGCAAATTGCGCGCGCGTGTGTTCTTGCGGGGTAATTGTCATGGGGCTATCCATTTATCTTGACCTCAAGATAGATTTCTATCTTTATGTTAAGATACTTTTCATCGAGTCATATTTGATGACGCATTAAACCATGTGCCTCCCAGCGAGGCAAGGACTATCCCATGCCTTCCGCCCGACCTGCCGCTTCCCCTTCGTCTTCCGTTTCTTCGGCCCTGCTGGTGGCCGCCATCATCTTGCTGGGCCTGAACCTGCGGCCCATCCTGGCCGCCATCGGCCCCTTGCTCGACAGCATACAGGCCGGCACGGGCATCAGCGATGCCGATGCGGGCTTGCTGACGACCGTGCCCGTGTTTGCCATGGGCGTGTGTGCGCTGGCGGGCGCGCAGCTGCAGCGACGGCTGGGCGTGGCGCGCGGCATCTCGCTGGGCATCGCCATCATCGCTTGCGCCTGCGCGCTGCGCTGGCCCCTGCACGGCAGCGGCGGCCTGATCGCCACGGCGGCCCTGGGCGGCCTGGGCATCGCGCTGGTGCAGGCGCTGCTGCCCGCCTTCATCAAGCGCCATTTCCCCGAGCGGGCAGGCCAGCTGATGGGTTTTTATACGACGGGCATCATGGGTGGCGCGGCCATTGCCGCCGCGTCGGCCTCGCCTCTGGCCCAGTCGCTGGGCTGGCAGGCGCTGCTGGCCCTGTGGGCGCTGCCGGCCGTGGCCGCCGCGCTGCTGTGGCGCCGCGCAGCGGCTTCGCGCGTGGAGGTCTCCACCGGCGCGGGCGCCACCCTGCCCGTGGGCAGTGGCCGCGCCTGGCTGCTGATGGTGTTCTTTGGCATCGGCACGGGCGCGTACACCCTGGTGCTGGCCTGGCTGCCGCCGTTTTACACGGAACTGGGCTGGAGCGCGGCCGACAGCGGCTTGCTGCTGGGTAGCCTGACCCTGGTGGAAGTGCTGGCGGGACTGGTGATTTCCAGCATCATCCACCGCTTTCCCGACCGCCGCATCCTGTTGCTGGCCGTCCTGCTGGCCGTGCTGGGCGGCCTGGCCTGTCTGATTGTGGCGCCCGCGCAACTGGCTGTTCCCGCCGTGATATTACTGGGCTGCGGCATCGGCGCGCTGTTCCCGCTGTCGCTGATCGTCAGCATGGACCACGTCGTCGAGCCGGCCGGTGCCGGCGCGCTGCTCGGTTTCGTGCAGGGCGGCGGCTACATCATCGCCAGCAGCATGCCGTTCATTGCCGGCCTGATCCGCCAGCATTCGGCCAGCCTGGCCCAGGCGTGGATGGTGATGGCCGCCGGCATCGTGGTGCTGCTGCTGATCGCCGTGCGCTTCGCGCCAGGTGCGCGCCTGGCGTCGCCTGCGGGAAAAATCGCGTAGGCTGTCGGCTTGTCCCTGATAGAAAGATGCCGCCATGGCCGACCACATCGCCACGCCACCATCGCTGCTGCCCGCCAACCGCCGCATCGTGCTGTCCGGCGAGGATGCGCTGCGCATCCTGTGCGAGATCGAATTTTTGTTAATGTCGCTCAATAACATCGGCCGCTATTATTATCCCGACGGCGACGATGACGGCGCCGATGCCCAGCGCCGCGCGCGGTATTGCGCGGAGACGACCCGCTTCATCGACGCGCAGCAAGCGACGACGCGCCTGGCGCTGATGCGCCGCATCTTGTCCGCGCCCTTCGACAGCACCCTGGGTAAGGACGAGATGGACGATATCGAGCGCGCCGTCAAAGCGCTGCCGCTGTGGCGCGCTCCCGGTCGATGATCGCAAAAACTAATTGAAACCTAAAATTTGATAGTTTTTCCTGTTGGGGACGTTTGTGCCGCCGGACGGCCTTACAATGCTAGGTTATGCGTTTTCGTGATATCAGACTGTGGCTAGCGGAAAATACCTAGCTAATTGAAAGAATCGGTCTGATAAAATCCGGAACACCCGATCGACCAAACAGGAAGGCAGCACAGCATGGATTCGTCATCTGATAAAAAAGAAGAATTGCGTCAACAATTGCGCTTGGCCGCACTCGAGTATCACGAGTGCCCGCGCCCCGGCAAAATCAGCGTGACGCCGACCAAACAACTGACCAACCAGCGCGACCTGGCACTGGCCTACTCGCCAGGCGTGGCGGCACCGTGCGAAGAAATCGTCATCGATCCGGCCAATGCCTATAAATATACGGCGCGCGGCAACCTGGTGGCCGTCATTACCAACGGCACGGCCGTGCTGGGACTGGGCAATATCGGCCCGCTGGCCGCCAAGCCGGTGATGGAAGGCAAGGGCGTGCTGTTCAAGAAGTTCGCCGGCATCGACGTCTTCGACATCGAGATCAACGAATCGGACCCGGACAAACTGGTCGACATCATCGCTTCGCTGGAACCGACCTTCGGCGGCGTGAACCTGGAAGACATCAAGGCGCCAGAGTGCTTCTACATCGAGCGCCAGCTGCGCGACCGCATGAAGATTCCCGTCTTCCATGACGACCAGCATGGCACCGCCATCATCGTCGGCGCGGCCATCCTGAACGGCCTGAAAGCCGTCGGGAAGAAAATCGAAGAGTGCAAGCTGGTCGTCTCGGGCGCGGGCGCCGCGGCGCTGGCCTGCCTGGACCTGATCGTCGACCTGGGCTTCCCGCTGAAAAACATCTACGTCACCGACCTGGCCGGCGTCGTCTACAAGGGCCGCACGGAACTGATGGACCCGGACAAGGAACGCTTCGCGCAAGACACGCCGCTGCGCACCCTGGCCGAGATCATCCCGGACGCCGACATTTTCCTCGGCGTCTCCGCCGGCGGCGTGCTGAAGCAGGACATGGTGCGCAAGATGGCGCCGAACCCGCTGATCCTGGCGCTGGCCAACCCGAATCCGGAAATCTTGCCGGAAGAAGTCAAGGCCGTGCGCAGCGACGCCATCATCGCCACGGGCCGTTCGGACTATCCGAACCAGGTCAACAACGTGCTGTGCTTCCCGTACATCTTCCGCGGCGCCCTCGATTGCGGCGCGACGACGATCACGCGCGAAATGGAAATCGCCGTCGTGCACGCGATTGCCGACCTGGCGCATGCCGAGCAGTCCGACATCGTGGCCACCACGTATGGCATCAGCAACCTGTCGTTCGGTCCTGAATACCTGATCCCGATGCCGTTCGATCCGCGTCTGCTGATCAAGATCGCGCCAGCGGTGGCCAAGGCGGCCGAGGATTCCGGCGTCGCCACGCGTCCGATCAAGGACTTGCAAGCGTACGCGGACAGCCTGCAGCAATTCGTCTATCGCAGCGGCACCTTCATGAAGCCGCTGTTCCTGATGGCCAAATCCACGCCGGCCGAACTCAAACGCATCGTCTACGCCGAAGGCGAAGAAGAGCGCGTGCTGCGCGCCGTGCAAGTGGTGGTCGATGAAAAACTGGCGCGTCCTATCCTGGTCGGCCGTCCACCGGTGCTCGAAGCACGCATCCAGAAGTTCGGCCTGCGCCTCAAGCAAGGCGTCGACTTCGACGTCATCAACCCGGACTTCGACGAGCGCTATCGCGATTACTGGAACACGTATTACGCGATGACGAGCCGCAAGGGCGTCACCGAGGAATACGCGAAGCTGGAAATGCGCCGCCGCCACACCCTGATCGGTTCGATGATGATCCACAAGGGCGACGCCGACGGCATGATCTGCGGCACCTTCGGCACCACCCAGCTGCACCTGAAATACATCGACCAGGTGCTGGGCAAGCGCGCCGGCAGCAATGTCTACGCCGCCATGAACGTCCTGATCATGCCGGAGCGCCAGCTGGTGATGGTCGACACGCACGTCAATGAAAACCCGGACGCCGAGCAGCTGGCCGAGATCACCATCATGGCCGCCGAAGAGATGACCCGTTTCGGCTTGTCGCCACGCGCTGCCCTGCTGTCGCACTCGAACTTCGGTTCCAGCGACAGCGCCTCGGCGCAAAAGATGCGCGCCGCCCTGGCCATCGTCAAGGAACGCGCGCCGGACCTGGAAATCGACGGCGAAATGCACGGCGATACGGCCCTCGACAGCAAGCTGCGTCAAAAACTGATGCCCAATTCGGCATTGAAGAACGACGCCAACCTGCTCGTCATGCCGAACATCGAATCGGCCAACATCGCCTACAACCTGGTGAAAACGGCGGCCGGCAACGGCATCGCCGTGGGCCCGATCCTGCTCGGCTGCGCCAAGCCCGTGCACATCCTGACGCCATCGGCCACCGTGCGCCGTATCGTCAACATGACGGCACTGTGCGTCGTGGACGCAGTGGCTCAGCGTAAAGTCTAAGCCTTAGCTGCGCATGAAAAGCCGCCCCGTCCGCAAGGAGGGGCGGCTTTTTTACATGGGTGGCACGGGCAGGGCCGTGGCGGCCGGACGGCGGCGCAGGTAATAGTGGCGGTACAGCATGATCTCGCCCCACACGAGCAGCAGCGCCACCAGCGCGAACAGGCCCAGCGTGATCTTGAGCGAACTGAAATACGCGCCGGCCTGGCGTTTGATGGCGTCGATGAAAATCATCGGCACTGATTTGTCGAGTTTGCTGAAGTCGGCTTGGCGCGCCACATCGGTGGTCAGGCGCACGGCCAGGTCGGTGCCCAGGCTGGCCAGTTCGCCCGTCGCCTGGCCACGGAAGCCGGCGCCCTTGAGCGCTTCGCCCAGCACGCTTGCCCTGGCGATCAGCTGTTCCTGCAGCACCTGCGTCAGCAACACGCTGCCGCGGCGCAGGATGAATTCATTGATCCAGCGCGCCTTGCTGCGTTCCCAGTAACTGCCTGACGTGGGCCGGTAATACATGTCTTGCACGAAGGGCTCGATCAGGCTGCGCATGCTGATAGCCTGGCCCGGGGCGATCAGCTTGACCTGCTGTTCCAGGTAGACGCGCAGCGCCGGCATCTGCGCTTCGACCACCGGCTGCAAGTCGCGCTCAAGGGCCTGGTTGACGACGCGGTGCACGCTGTGCACGGCGCCAAACCCGCCACCGAGCAGCGGCAGCACGACCAGGATCAACACATAGCTGAGCTTGGCGGCCAGATGCCAGGCGGGCGGACGGCGCACCAGCAGGCATTTTCTGGCCAGTTGGTAACAGATGCCGAGCGCCAGCACAAAGCCGATCACGCCATACAGCAGCATCCACGGCAGGACTGTCCACAGCAGGTCGCTGCCGAACGGCGCCAGGGCGCTGCCCCAATTGACCAGTTGTTCCTTCATGTACCTTGCCTTAAAGTAAGTAATCAGGCAATTATAGCTATTTAGCAAATAGACATGGCGCGCTTGACCTCAGTGCGCCATCAGCACCGGTTGATGTGGGTCAAAAAAGCACAGGCCCTGGTCATGTACAAGCGTATTTTCCGGAAATGCCGCTCTGTTTGATGTGCATCAAAATGCTTCACTGCCTGCCGGCGATAATGGCATCGAACTCCTTGCCCTTCCAGTGGTCTGCATCGGCGCCGGCGCCATCTGTCCGGCACTTCCTTGTGTGACGCAACAACGCTGGCCGTGGCGGGAGTTCACTTTTCATGCCTGCGCATGGTGTTCCTCTTGCTCCGCCCAGCGCAGCCGGATGGCGTCGATGGCGGGCAGTTGCTGCACAAACAGCTCGACCAGCCGCGCATCGAAATGGCTGCCTTGTTGCGCTTGTAAATACGCCACGGCGTCCGGCACCGGCCACGCACGCTTGTACGGGCGCACCGAGGTCAGCGCGTCGAAGACGTCGGCCACGGCAACAATGCGTCCCGCCAGCGGGATCGCCTCGCCCGCCAAGCCGTTCGGGTAGCCGCTGCCATCCCATTTTTCATGGTGCGACAGGGCGATTTCGCGCGCCAGCGCCAGCATGCCGCCCGCGGCATGTTCGCCGATGATATCGGCGCCGATGCGCGCGTGCGTCTGCATGACGGCCCATTCGTCCGCGTCGAGCTTGCCCGGCTTTTGCAGGATGCGGTCGGGGATGCCGATCTTGCCCACGTCGTGCATGGGTGCCGCGTGCAGCAGGTCGTCCGCTGCCGCCTCGTCCATGCCGGCGGCCACGCCCAGCAGGCGCGCGTAATGGCTCATGCGGATCACGTGCAAGCCCGTTTCATTGTCCTTGTACTCGGCCGCCAGGCCCAGGCGCTGGACGATCTGCAGCCGCGTTTCCTTCAGTTCGTCGATGCGCACCAGCGACAGGTGCGTGCGCACGCGGGCACGCACGATGGCGGGGCTGAGCGGCTTGGTGATGTAATCGACGGCGCCCGCTTCAAAACCGCTCAGTTCGTCGCGCATGTCGTTCAGGGCCGTGACGAAGATGACGGGAATGGCCGCCGTCAGCGGCGCCGCTTTCAGCTGGCGGCAGGTGTCGTGGCCGCTCATGCCCGGCATCATCACGTCGAGCAGGATCAGGGCCGGGCGTTCCTGCCGCGCCAGTTCCAGTGCCCGCGCGCCATCCTTGGCGAACAGCAACGCGTAGTCGTTCTGCAATATCTGGCGCAGCAATTGCAAGTTGGACGATTCGTCGTCGACGACGAGAATCACGGGCCTGGCGCGTGCATTCATGGGGACTCCGGGGTGAAAGTGGCCAGCAAACCGTGCAGTAGCGACTGTGCCAGGGGGAAATCAAAGTCGTCGATGGCGTGTAGCAGCGGCGCCAGCGCATCCGCTTGCGGCCCCATGGCCTGCTGCAACTGTGCTTGCGCCGCGTCATCGAGTTCGCCGCGCCGCAAGGCGTGCAGCAGGGTACTGGCCGCTTGCCGGGCGGCGGGCGTGTCGATGGCATTCTCCGTTGCCGCCGGCAATGCCGGCGGCGCCAGCCGGGCGATGGCTGCCAGGGCCGCCGGCCATTGCGTCAGCAGCGTGCCCAGCGTTGCGTCGAGCTGCTGTGCCGTGGCGGGGGCTGGGCTGGCGCACGCTTGTTCCAGGGTTGCCAGGCTGGCGGCCAGCTGTTCCAGGCCGAGGTTCGCCGCCAGGCCGCGCAGCCGGTGACTCTGCGACAAGAGCGTCTCGTGGTCGCGCGCCGCGATGGCGGCTTGCAGGGCAGGCGGCAGGCGGGGATGCTCGCGTGCGAAACGGTCCAGCGCCGTGCGGTAGGCGCTGTCGTTGCCGGCCCAGCGCTGCAGGGCGTCCGTATGGTGCAGCACTCTTCCTCCAGCGGGTGCGCGGCTGTTATCGGCCGGCTCCGCCGCCAGGCCCAGTACGCGGGCGATTTCCTGCGACAGCGCCTGCCATTCGACGGGCTTGGTGGCGAAACCGTCCATGCCGGCCGCCCGCGCCGCCTTGCGGTGCGCCTCGAGCACGCTGGCCGTCATGGCGATCACGGGCACGCGCGGGCGGCCATCGCGCAGGGCGGCGGCACGGATGGCTTGCGTGGCGGCCAGGCCATCCATGCGCGGCATTTGCAAGTCCAGCAGCAGAATGTCGAAGTCGTCCTGCTGCGCCAGCTGCAAGGCTTGCGCACCGTCGCCGGCCGTGACCACCGTGTGGCCGCGCTTGCCCAGCAGAAGGCTCAGCAGTTCCAGGTTTTGCGGCACGTCGTCGGCGGCCAGCACGCGCAGGGGCGGCAGGCGCACGCTGCGGCGTTCGCTGGCGGGCAGCGCCGCCTGGCGTGCCGGCAACAAGGGCAGCATGACGTGGAACACGCTGCCGTGCGGCACGCCGGCGTCGGCCCAGATGCGCCCCTGCATCAGGGTCACCAGCTGCCTGCTGATGGTGGTGCCCAGGCCCGTGCCGCCAAAGCGCCGCGTGGTCGAAGCGTCCGCTTGCACGAAGGGATCGAAAATGGCGTCGCGCCGCTCCGCAGGGATGCCGATGCCGCTGTCCCGCACCAGCAGGTGCAGCTGGCCATCGTCGCGGCGCGCCGTCAGGCTGACGCCGCCGCTGGGCGTAAACTTGATGGCGTTGTCGAGCAGGTTGCCCAGCACTTGCCGCATGCGCAATTCGTCGCCATGCAGCACGGCCGGCAGTTGCGGATCGTACTGCACCTCCATGCGCAAACCCTTGTTGCGTGCATGGATGCCATACGTGGACGCCAGTTCGTCGACCAGCGCCAGCAGGCTGTAGTCGCGCATTTCCAGCGCCACGGCGCCCTTGTCCAGCTTGGCCGTATCGAGCACTTCGTTAAGCAGGCGCAACAGCGAGCGGCCGGACTGGCGCACGGTATTGAGGTGGCGCCGCTGCTCCGGCGCCAGCGGCGAGTCGAGCAGCACATCGGTAAAACCGAGGATGGAATTCATCGGCGTGCGGATTTCATGGCTCATGTTGGCGACAAAGCTGGCCCGCGTGGCGGCCGCCAGCTCCGCTTTTTCCTTGGCCATGCGCAAGTCTTCCTCCATTTGCCGCCGTTCGCTGATGTCGAGGATGACGCCGTCGACCCAGCGCACGGCGCCTGCCGCATCGTGCACGACGGTGCCCCGCTCCCACAGCCAGCGGGCCGTGCCGTCGGCATGCAGCAGCCGGTATTCCAGCAGGTAGGGCTCGCCGCTGGCCACGCTGCGGTTGAAGACGTCGACGACGTAGGCGCGCTCTTCGCTGGCGATCAGGCCCGTGATGCTGCGGCGCGGCGCCGCGCCGAGAAAGTCGGCGGCAGGATAGCCGGTGACGGCTTCCACGCCATCGCTGATGAACAGCATGGGCTGGTTTTCCGCCGTGGTGCAGCGAAAGGCGATGCCGGGGATATTGCCGATCAGCGAGCGCAGCTGCTGCTCGCTTTCGCGCAGGGCGGCCAGCATGGCGCGCCGTTCGCTGATGTCCGTAATGAACAGCACATACAAATCCTGGTCGGCCAGGCGCGCGCTGGCCATCGAACGCTGCACGGCGACCGGTGCGCCATCCTTGCGCAGGTAGACGATTTCCTCGCTGGACTGGAAAGCGCCAGCCTCGCCCGTGCGCAGGTAGTGCAGCAGGCCGCGCTGTTCCGACTGGCGCACGTCGCTGACCAGCACCCTGACATGGCGGCCGACAATTTCCGCCGCCCGCCAGCCCAGGATGCGCTCGGCGGCGCCGTTGAAGTCGACGATGCCGCCTTGCCGGTCGATCGTGATGACGCCGTCGACCGTGCTCGTCAGCAGTGAACGGGTCCAGTGTTCGCTTTGATTCAGGTGGCGGAACAGTTCGCGGTAGCGCAGGATGCCCACGGCCGAGGCCACCAGGATCGTCAGGGCGATGGTCAGCAGGGTCACGCTGATCACCAGCATGGGCCGGTTGGCATCGGCATCATTGCCTGGGGGAATCGTCCCCACGAAGCGCGCCGCCTGCATGCCCATGTAATGCATCCCGGTAATTGCGCATCCCATGACGCAGGCGCTGATCAGCGTGCGCTGCGACGAGGGCACGCGGCTGCTCCAGCCGCGCAAGCCGAAACGTATCCACAGGGCCAGGGTGGCGAGCGCCACGGCAACGACGAGCGACAGCGCGAACAGCAGCGGATCGTAGCGCAGCGACAGGCCCATGCGCATGGCCTGCATGCCCGTGTAATGCATGGCGCCGATGCCCAGGCCCACCAGCAGGCCGCTGCGCAGCAGCAGCGGCGCCGTGACGGCGCGCCGGCTGATGGTGGCCAGGGCCACGAACGAGGCCGCCACGCTGGGCACGATGGAGAGCAAGGTCAGGCCCGGGGCGTAATCGACGCTGGTGCACAGCTCGAAGGCCAGCATGCCGATGAAATGCATGGCCCACACGCCGCAGCCCAATGCCAGGCTGCCGGCCAGCAGGCACAGCAAGTGCAAGCGGCGGCTGATGCTCGCCTGCGCGCGGCTGTAGGCCGTCATCTGGAAAGCCATCCACGATGTGAAAATGGCGATCACGAGCGACAGCAGCACCAGGCCCGGCGCATGCTGGCCGTGATGCAGCTGGGCCGGATCGGCGGGAAGGTGAAACAGCTGCTGGACGCTGGCAGGTATCATCGTAGGCAAACAGGTGACGCGTTGGCGCTGGCATGGGCGCCTGCCGCCACTGCGGGTGATCGATGCGAATTACCTTACCAGATTTCAGGAAACAAATATCTTAATTGTAATTATTTTCCCTGTCGTGCATGCGGCAAGGCGGGCGCTAACACGCCGCGCGCGTCTTGCCTCTCCCATGGGAACAGCGATTCCAGGGGAGAAGTTGCAGTTAGGAATTGTGTGGTTTTTTTGAAAAGTGCATCCGCCGGTAACTTAATTGTAGGGCTGCAGATCGAGCCATACGGCATACGCCAGGCGCTTGCCATTCCACAGTCCGCCGCCGCGGATGACGGCGTCGCACGAGGTCAGCTGGCCCACCAGGTCCATGCGGCCCAGGTTGCGGCGCAGGCGCAGCGCGTCGTTGTGCGACAGGTAGCCGACCAGCAGGCCATCGATGAAGACGGCGATGGCCTTGTCCTGGAACGGATTGGCGTCGTCGCAGACGAGCAGGGCCAGGCATTTCTCTTCCGCATTGCCGGGGCCGTGCTCGCCGGCCAGCTTGGCGATGGCGCTCTGGTACATCGCTTCGTTTTCCACTTCCGACGCAAAGCGCCCTTCATCGCTCCAGTGGTGCGCGGGTGCGCCGGCAGGAATCGCCGGCACGTACTGGCGCACGGAGACGAGCGGCTTGTGCAGCGGTTTGACGGGCGTGCGGCCGCTGAAGACGTAGTACAGCAGGGCGATGACGATCACGATGGCAAGCAGGTAAAGCATGGTATCTCTCTGATTTCGAAGGGGAAGCCGGGATTGCGGGCGCGCCGCGCGGCGTTGCCGCTACTATAGCAAGTTCGCCGCCTGCTCCCGGGTAAATCTGGCCATGATCCGCCGCCGGCGCCGCAGCGCCAGCGGGTCGCCCAGCACGATGGGCGAGGCGCCCGTCAAGCCGGAATAATACTGGCCGTGGCGGCGCAGCACGAAGGTGTAGTCGCGCGGCGCGTGGCCGCGCGCCAGCATGCGCGCATCGCAATCGACCTCGATGGCAAAGCGCAGCCGGTGCAACTGCCACCACAGGGGCAAGTTCCACGGCATGAGAATAATCAATGCGTACGCCACGGCCAGCAGCAGCGGATCGCGCGCGGCCAGCCGGCATTGTGCGTGCGCCAGCAGCAGCGCCTGCTGCCGGGGTGGAATCAGTGAAAGCCAGACGGGCATCACGATGCGGGGCCGCAGCAGGCCCGCCACGCAGGGACCGATGCCGCCGCTGAGGAAAACGGGCGCACCCAGCAGGGAGGCTTTTTGCCAGCGGCGCTGGTGCGACAGCAGCCAGGCGCTGCGCAGCAGCAATAACAACAGCATGCCGCTCGATAACATGAACCAGCCCAGTTTCAGCTGCGCCTGTTCCGCCGGCATGGCCGCCAGCACGCCGGGCAGCCATGCCAGGGGCGCGATGACGGACGCGGCGATGGCCGCCAGCCACAGCCAGCGCGTGCGGTTGCGCGCATGGCCGCGCCGCTGCAGCGCGCGTTCGGCGCCCCAGGCGGCAGCGCTCAACAGCAGCGCCAGCGCCATGCTGCAAACCAGCCAGGCCGGCACTAGCGCTTCAGCGCCATGCCGACGGAGGCGGGCGCCGTGTGCTTGAAACCGAATTGTGCGTACAAGTCTTGCGCCTGGCCGTCGGCGATCAGGCTGACGTATGCGCTTTGCGGCACCTGTGTTTCGATGAATTGCATGATCTCGCCCAGGATGCGCTTGCCCAGGCCCTTGCCCTGGTGGGCCGGCAGCACGGCGATATCGGTGACCTGATAAAAGCAGCCGCCATCGCCGATGATGCGGCCCATGCCCACCACCTCGTCGCCATGCAGGATTTGCACGGCAAACAGCGAGTTCGGCAAGCCCTTGGCTGCCGCCACCGTGCTTTTCGCGCTCATGCCGGCGGCCACGCGCAGGTGCTGATAGGTGGCGATGGCGGGAATGGCCAGGCGGGTGGTGTAGGGCGATGCTGCGGTCAAGACGGTCTCCTGTGCAATATGGATGGAATGGCCATTATAGGCGGCACGTTTTATTCGCCGCGCGCTATGTTGTCCCGAGCGCTTTTGCGCTATGGTGGCGTCATCCATTGATTTGTTGAAAGCACGCCATGTCCGCAGGATTTACCGCCACCGAGTTGTCCGTCATCGATGAAGACGACGCCCTGATCACCACCCTGGCCGCGCCCGCCGGCAAAGGCGAACCCGTCTACCTGATGCTGCAGCGCGCCGACGAGTACGACGAGCAGGACGTGGCGCTGGGCATGGACGAGCCCTACATCGAATACGGCGGCCAGGAATTTTCCTGGTATGGCCATATGCACGCCGTGATCCTGCATCCGAACCGCCTGTCCGTGCAGATGGATGCCGAGGCGGCCATGCAGATGGATGACGACGGCCAGATCGACGTGCGTTTCAACCTGTCGCCCGAGCGCTACGCCCAGCTGCGGCAGGCGCTGCGCACCACGTTCGAGGGCTGCGATTATTATCGCGAAGAGCGCTGACCGGTCAAACCACCGCGGCGCTGAACGACTCGGGCCGCCGCGCCAGCAGGTGAGACAGCCGTTGAAGACCCGCCTGCAGGCGTCCACGGTCCTTGATGCTGCCCAATGAGATCCGGATGGCATTCACGGCGACGCTGCCCGTTGCGAATGCTTCCGCCGGCGTGACCGCGATGCCTTCCATGTCGGCCGCGCGCGCAAGCTGCGAAGAGTTCCAATACGCCGGCAACTCGAGCCACACGTGCAAGCCGTCACCAGAGCCGCTGTAGCGCCCCGCCAGGATGTCGCGCGCCATCCGGTGGCGCAGTCGCGCCTCCTTGCGTACGCCTTCCATCAATGTGTGCGCCGAACCGTCGAGTATCCACTGGGTGGCCAGCGCGGCCGTCAGAGGCGCGACCATCAGCGCAAAGGCTCTGAGCGCGACGAGGAACCGTTCGCGCTCAACGGGGTCGCGTATCAGCACGAAGGCGACACGCAAGCCGGGCGTCAGGCATTTCGACAGGGTTGAGATGTAGACCACGTGTTCCGGGGCAAACGTGGCAACAGGCGGCGGCGGGGCGTCGGCAAGTAGCCAGTAGGGATCGTCCTCGACGATGCGTACATTGCAGCGCTGCGCGATGCTGGCGAGCTCCTTGCGCCGGCGTTCCGGCATGGTGACGGCGGTCGGATTCTGTAACGTCGGATTGAGGTAGACCAGCCCGGGTTTGTGCTGGCGGCACGCTTGCTCGAGCATCTCGGGCAGCATCCCGTGCTTGTCCGCTGGCACGGCAATGATGTGCCGGCCGAACTGGGTCGCCGCGGCACGCAAGCCGGGATAACTCGCAGGCTCCGTCAGGATCATGTCGCCAGGCGCCGTCAGCGCGAGGATCAATGCGGCGATCGCCGCTTGCGCCCCCGGACAGACAACGACTTGCCCAGCATCCAGGTGCCCGAACATCGGCGCCAGCCAGGCGGCGCCAGCCTTGCGGTCGGAATCGCTCCCCCCGCCCAGGTGGTAAGTCATCAGCAATTCATTATCTGCCCGCATCAATACTTGAGACAAACCTTGTTTCAGCATGTCGTCGAAGTCCACGCCATCGGGCGGTGGCGGGGTATTCATGGAGAGGTCGAGGATGGCGTTCAATTCGACTTTCGGCGCCGCGACATACGTGCCGCGTGCGCCGCGGCCCTCCAGCAAGTTGCGGCGCCTGGCTTCGTCGTATCCGCGCGTGACCGTCGTCAGGTCGACGTCCAGCTGTGCCGCCAGCTGGCGCTGCGGCGGCAGGCGGTCGCCCGGCCTCAACGATCCGTCCGCCACCGCCGCCTGCAAGGCATCGGCAATCTGCAAAAAACGTGGCCCTTTGTTCGCGCCCAATCGGGGCAGCCAGATGGCTAAATGTTCATCTTGCATGGTTTTTAACTGGGACATTTTGTCCCAATGTATGGAAATTGTTTTTTGGTAGTATGCATCAGAAGCTGCAGCAATACCATCCTTGCATGGCAGTCGATGACGTTCTTTCCTCCCTCCTCTGGATGTGGCACATCATTGCGCCCGACGCCATGGTGATGGCATAGCTATAATGAAAGACTCAAACAGCATGCGTGGGGATGGTTTGAACAAAAAATGTCGCTGCCGAAGCAGCGTTTTGAGGTAGTGATCCTCACGATAGATAGTGTCAAGTAATAGCCAGGAAATACTCAAAATGATGGATTGGACCCCTATAGTCTTCATTACGTTCAAAGGTCTCGTGCTGGGCATCGGCATGTTCTTCGCCATCAAGTGGCATTACGATCAAGGGAAGAAGGACAAGGACAAGGCGAAGCAGAATCGCGCGGTGCTGCGCGCGGGCGGCAAGGCGGCCGCAATGTTTGTACTATTGCTCCTGGGCCTGGGGATCGTCACCTTCATCGCTGTCAGGATGCTCGGTCTGGAGATGACCTTGCCGTAATGGCAAAGCGGAACCGGCCGATATCCGGCGGTGCCGCAGCAAGACCCCGATAGGCCTAATCATTGCGTCATTTGTGCGCAATGAGCCGCTGTGTATATCGGGAATGGTCTTATCGGGAATAGTCGCTGGTGTGCGGAACGAACGCGCAAGAAAAAAGCCACTAAATCCTTGATTTTATTGGATTTAATGGCTTTATCGGCACTTCCTTGATGTGTTCTGTGGTGCCGGGAGCCGGAATCGAACCGGCACGCTGTTTCCAGCGCGGGATTTTGAGTCCCGTGCGTCTACCTATTCCGCCATCCCGGCAACGCGAGACGCATTATCACTGATTTGTCACAATCTGGCAAGTTTTATGCTTGGCGCGTGCTGGCACAAGCATTGAGAATCTGTGAATGCGCCGATTCCAGCGCAAGAAGCGGAGTGCCGCGCCTGGCCAGCCGTCCTATCGTGTCCCTTCACTACCTGGAGGGATATCCCATGAAGCAACTGGAAAACAAGGTCGCCATCATCACGGGCGCCAGCTCGGGCATCGGTCATGCGGCAGCGCGGCTGTTTGCCCGCCATGGCGCGCGGCTGGTACTGGTGGCGCGGCGGCAGCAGGAACTCGATGCGCTGGTGGCGCAGCTGGCGGACGGCGGCGCGCAAGCCGTGGCTTGCGTGGGCGATGTGGGCGACGCGGCGTGCGCGCAAGGGGCCGTGGCGCTGGCGCTGCAACGCTTTGGCGGCCTCGATATCGCTTTTAATAATGCGGGCACCCTGGGGCCCATGGGACCCACGCAGGAAGTTGCCCTGGAAGACTGGCGGGCGACGGTCGATACCAACCTCACCAGCGCCTTCCTGGCGGCAAAATATCAGCTGCCTGCCATGGCGGCGCGTGGCGGCGGCTCGCTGATTTTTACGTCCACGTTTGTCGGCCATACCTTGGGCATGCCCGGCATGGCGGCGTATGCGGCCAGCAAGGCCGGCGTGATCGGCTTGACGAAGGCCCTGGCGGCCGAGTATGGCGCGGCGGGCATCCGCGTGAATGCCTTGTTGCCAGGCGGTACCGATACACCGTTGGGGCGGCAGGTTGCCAATACGCCCGAGGCGCTGGCCTTCGTGGCGGGACTACACGCATTGAAACGCCTGGCCACGCCGGACGAGATCGCCCATTCGGCGCTGTACCTGGCGTCCGATGCATCGAGCTTCACCACCGGCACGGCGCTGCTGGCCGATGGCGGCGTGTCCATCGTGCGCGCCTGACGCCGCCCCGAAAACGCCGACGGCCCGGGGATGAGCCGGGCCGTCGGTGCTGTGCTGCTACATCAAGCTCAGTTGTGAACCGAGTTCAGCTGACGCGCGATGATGTCGTGGTTGAGCCAGACGACCGGTGCCGGCGGTTCCGACATGGTGTGGAACATCAGCGGGCCCGTGCCTTCCAGTACCAGCGAGCTCAGGTGGTCGGTGATCAGTTCCTTGCGGTCCTTGTGCAACTTGGTGATGTCGTCCGACGTGCCGATCATGACGTCGGCCAGTTCCGGCGTGTTGTCCATCGGCCAGGCGGCGAAGTTGCGGAACTGCACGCTGGTCGCGTCGCCGTTGTAGGCGGCGATACGGTCGAGCAAGTCTTGCAGCGAGACGCCGTCTTCCAGCAAGCCCTGGCAGATTTTCCACTGCTCTTCGGCCCAGGCGCCGCCGCCTTCTTTTTTCAGCGCGTCGAGCAGGGGGAACAGCGACAGTTCCACGCCGACGAAAATGTCGGACGAGTTCGTGCGGATTTCCGGGCAATTGAAGACGGTGGCCTTGATGCCCTTGTCCCACGCGGCCTTGGCCACGTTTTCCAGGCGCATCTTGGCCAGGCCCTGGGTGTAGTTGCTGTAGGTTTGCCACTGGTACTTGCCGTCGATCAGGATCTCGGTGCCATGGTAGCCGTAGGCGCTGTAGCGCACCTGGCCGCCCGTTTGCTCGATGCGGGCGCGGATGGCGGCGCTGCCGTCGATCAGGTGCTGCAGGGTATTGGCCGTGACTTCGTCGAAGTTCATCAGGATCAGTTTGCCCAGGTCGCTGTCGAGCAGGGCGCGCGAAGACATGAAGCGCTCGCCGCGGCCTTTGTAGATGCGGTTGGCGATCGCCAGGAACACTTTGACCTTTGGAATGCCGCCCGCCATGGTGTGGGCGAAATACACGTTGCTGCCATCAGGAATCAGGCTGTCCAGCTCTGCCATGGCTTTCGCCACGGAAGCGCTGAAGCGGGCGACGCCGGCTTCGCGGCAGCGCTCGATTTGCGCCCAGTCCAGTTTGTCTTCCTGCCAGCTTTTCAGGGTCATGTCGGCCAGCAGGGCCGTCGGCGTCGGCTCGCCGGCCGGCGCGTCGAGGTCGAAACCTGCCATCAGCGGCACGTTGATGATGCGCCCGCCCAGGTTGGCTTCCGCTTCGGCCAGCTCTTCCGCGTTCAGCGGGCGCAGTGCCATGTTTTCATCGCGGCGGCCCACCGTCATGCCGACGATATTCATGCCCGCCTTGCGCGCTTCGTCCAGCAAGCCATTTACATAGCCGCGGCCGAACAGCTCGCCGAACAGCACAAAGGTGTCGCCCTTGCGGAAGATATTTTTTTGCGGGATGTCTCTTAAGGACGTGATCTCGGTCATGGTGTCAATTCATTCTAAAATTAGCAGGGCAGATGGCTGATGCGACTGCCCGCTGGTTCAACATAGTTGTAAATTATGCGCCATTTCAGCGAGGAAAATCCTGTTGCGAACGATTCTCGTCTGGAATGGCATCTTCTTCTGCATGCAGTTCTTATTCTTTCGCCATGGCGTATTTTACGCTGCCACGGCGCACAGCGCCCGCGGACTGGCCCGGCAGGCGCCGATATTACCTCAGCTTGGCCTCACAGGTAAGCAGAATTGATCTAAAACAAATCCTGCTGGCCCGACACGAGGCGCGAAAAATCGTCGCCGAGGAAGGGCAGGATGGCGTCGGCCACCGGTTGCAGCTGGCGCGTCAGGTAGTGGTGGTAGTCGATGGGCGAGCGCTGCGTTTCCAGCGGTTCCGGTCCCGCCACCGTGATGACATAGCTGATCCAGCCGCCGTTCTGGTATTGCAGCGGCCGGCCCTGCGACTGGTTGTAGGCGTCGGCCGTGCGCGCCGCGCGCACGTGGGGCGGCACGTTGCGCTGGTAGTCGTCGAGCGGGCGACGCAATCGCTTGCGGTAGACCAGCAAGGCATCGAATTCGCCGCGCACGGTGCGCGCCACGTAGTCGCGCACATAATCCTGATAGGCGGCGCGCTGGAAGATGCGCCGGTATAAATCCTGCTGGAATTGCTGCGCCAGCGGCGTCCAGTCGCTGCGCACGGTTTCCAGGCCCTTGTAGACCATGTCCTCGCTGCCGTCCGGCTTGCCCACGAGGCCCGCGTAGCGCTTCTTGCTGCCTTCTTCCGAGCCGCGGATGGTGGGCATCAGGAAACGCCGGTAATGCGTCTCGAATTCCAGCTCCAGCGCATTCTCGAGGCCAAATTCCTCGCGCAAGTGGGCATCCCACCACGCATTCACGTGTGCCACCAGGGCGCGGCCGATCTTGCCCGCCGCTTCGTCCGTATGCGCCGTTTTCAGCCACACGAAGGTGGAATCCGTGTCGCCGTAGATCACTTGATACCCTTGCTCGGTGATCAGCTCGCGCGTGCGGTGCATGATGTCGTGTCCCCGCAAGGTGATCGACGAGGCCAGGCGCGGATCGAAAAAGCGGCAGCCGCTCGAGCCCAGCACGCCATAAAACGCGTTCATGATGATCTTTAACGCTTGCGACAGTGGCGCATTGCGTTCGCGCTTGGCCGTCTCGCGCCCTTGCCACACCTGCTTCACGATGGCCGGCAGGCAGTGCTTTACCCTTGAAAACTGCGCACCCCGGTAGCCGGGCACGGTATCGGCTTCGTCGCCGCTCGTCCCCACCACCAGGCCCACGGGGTCGATGAGGAAGGTGCGGATGATGGACGGATACAGGCTTTTATAGTCGAGCACGAGCACGGAATCGTACAGGCCCGACTGCGAATCCATGACGAAGCCGCCCGGGCTGTTTTCGCCGGAGACATCGCCCAGGTTGGGCGCCACGTAACCCTGCCGGTGCATCAGCGGCAAGTACAGGTGCTCGAAGGCGGCCACGGAGCCGCCGCTGCGGTCGGCCGCCAGCCCCGTCACGCTGGCCCGTTCCAGCAAGAAGGTCAGCAGCTCGGTCTTGGCGAAGATGCGCGTGACCAGTTCGCAATCCTTGAGGTTATAGCGGGCCAATGCCGGTTTGTCTTCGCGGAAACGCCGGTCGATCTCGGCCATGCGCTGGTAGGGATTGTCGATGGACTTGCCTTCGCCCAAGAGCGTCTGCGCCACGTTTTCCAGGCTGAACGAGGAAAAATTCCACGTCGCCGACTTCAAGGCTTCGATGCCGTCGATGATCAGCCGGCCCGCCGCGGCCGCAAAATAGTGCTCCTGCTTGCCGCCGTGTTCGCGCCATTCCATGACGGTGCCGCCCCGTCCCAGTTTCAACGGTACCTGGTAGCGCTCGGCGTGCTGGCGCAGCACGCGCAAGTCGAACTGCACCAGGTTCCAGCCGATGATGGCGTCCGGGTCGTGGCGCTCCATCCACGTGTTCAGGCGCTCGAGGATCTGTGCGCGGCTGTCGCAGTATTCGAGGTCGAAGTCCAAGGCGTCATCGCCGCCGTTTGCCGGCCCCAGCATGTAGACCTGGCGCTGGCCGCAGCCTTCCAGGGCCAGCGAATACAGCTCGCCATGCGCCGTCGTCTCGATATCGAGCGACGCCAGTTTTAATGTGGGGCGGTAGCCGGGCGCAGGTTTCAGCTGCACTTCCGTTTCTCCGCTGAACGTGACCGGCGCCGTGATGAAGCGCTCCATCAGGTAGCGCTCGGGCGGGCGGATGTCGGCTTCGTACACGTCGACGCCGTGCGCGCGCAGCTGCTTTTCCAGCTTCAGCAAATGCCGGTATTGCTTGCAGTACAGGCCCAGCACGGGGCGGTGGTGGAAATCGCACAGCGACAGGGGCCGCAGTTCCGCATGGCGTTCGCCGCGCAGCAGCTGTTGCGCCTGTTCTTGCTGCTCCATGGGAATAAAGGCGACGGCCGTCTGCACGGGCAGGCGCACGTGGCGGGGCCCGGCATCCGTTGCCAGCCAAAAATCGACTTCCGTGCCGGCGCTCGTGTCGCGCCAGTGGCGGGTCAGGATGAAGCCCTGTTCGGGCGTGTGCTGGGTGTTGCCTGTCATGATGCCGTGAGTGTCGGATGTGCTGGCCTGCACATTACAGCAAGCTGACGCAGGGCGGGGGCGGTTGCGGCTATAATTTTCTGCATCGAAGACGATAACAAGAGCGCGCCGCGCCACCCACACCGGAGACAGCATGCAAGCAATCAGTTATGTACACGGCGCCCACGAGACGCCGTTGATCGGCGAAACGATAGGCGCCTACCTGGACGGCATCGCCGAGCGCTACGGCCAGCACGACGCCCTGATCGTGGCGCACCAGAACGTGCGCTGGACGTACCTTGAATTCCAGCAGCGCGTGCACCGCCTGGCCGCCGGCCTGCTGAAACTGGGCTTGCAGCCGGGCGACCGGGTCGGCATCTGGTCGCAGAACTGCGCCGAATGGGTGCTCACGCAGTTTGCCACGGCGAAAGCCGGCTTGATCATGGTCAACATCAACCCCGCCTACCGCCGCTCGGAACTCGAATACGTGCTCGACAAGGTGCAGTGCAGCGCGCTGATCCTGTCGCCCAGCTTCAAGTCCAGCGATTACCTGGCCATCGTGCAGGACGTGGTGCCGGAAATCGCCCGTGCGCGCGCCGGCGCCCTGCAGTCGCCGCGCCTGCCGCAATTGCGCCACGTCATCCGCCTGGGCGCGGCCGCCACGCCGGGCATGCACAACTTCGACGCCCTGATGGACGGCATCACGGATGCCGACCTGGCGCACCTGGAGGAAGTGAGCGCTGGCTTGCAGTTTGACGACGCCGTCAACATTCAGTTCACGTCCGGCACCACAGGCGCGCCGAAAGGCGCCACCTTGACGCATCATAATATCCTCAACAACGGCTTTTTCATTGGTGTAGCCATGCGCCTCACCGAACGGGACCGCCTGTGCATACCCGTGCCCCTGTACCACTGTTTCGGCATGGTGCTGGGCAACCTGGCCTGCGTCACGCATGGCGCGGCCATGGTGTTTCCCGGTGAAGGCTTCGACCCGAAAGCCGTGCTGGAAACCGTGCAGGCCGAGCGCTGCACGGGCTTGCACGGCGTGCCGACGATGTTCATCGCCATCCTCGACCATCCCGACTTCAAGCAATACGACTTATCCAGCTTGCGCACCGGCATCATGGCCGGCTCGCCCTGCCCGATGGAAGTCATGACGCGGGTCATCGAGCTGATGCACATGGCCGAGATCACGATTGCGTATGGCATGACGGAAACGTCGCCCGTCAGCTTCCAGACATCGATCGAAGACCCGCGCGAAATGCGCGTGTCGTCCATCGGCCGTGTCCACCCGCACCTGGAAGTGAAAATCATCGATGCGGAAGGGCGCATCGTGCCGCGCGGCGAGAAGGGCGAATTGCTCACGCGCGGCTATTCAGTGATGCAGGGCTACTGGGGCGACCCTGAAAAAACCAGCGAAGCCATCGACGCGGCGCGCTGGATGCACACGGGCGACCTGGCCGTGATCGATGACAACGGCTTTTGCAGCATCGTCGGCCGTTCGAAGGATATGGTGATACGCGGCGGTGAAAACATCTACCCGCGCGAAGTCGAGGAATTCCTGTATCGCCACCCGAGCGTGCTCGACGTGCAATGCGTGGGCGTGCCGGATGCCAAGTATGGTGAAGAACTGTGTGCCTGCATCATCTTGCGTCCCGGTACGCAGGCCACCAGCGAGGACATCCGCGCCTTTTGCGATGGGCAGATCGCCTATTACAAGATTCCCCGCTACGTGCGCTTCGTCGAGGAATTCCCCATGACGGTGACGGGCAAGATCCAGAAATATGTATTGCGCAAGCAGGTGGCGACGGATCTGGGGCTGAGCACGGAATAAGTTTTTTGCGGGCACATAAAAAAACACCGGGACGCTCGCGCGGCCCGGTGTTTTGCATTGGTTCAGCGTAAAGCTCAGGCCATCGCGGCTTGCGGTGCGCGCGCTGGCGTGCGGCGGCGCATGAACGCCAGCAAGCCCAGGCCGGCCAGCAGCATGGCGTAGGTGCCTGGCTCGGGAACGGCCGATACGTTGACCGTGTTGAAGCCGGAGCCGTTCATCGCGACGTGGCCATAATTGACCGAGCTGACGGAATTGGCGATCAGGGTGCCGTTCATGTCGCCCGAACCCGAGAATGCGCTGTTCGGTGCCAGGATGCTGCCGTTGATGCCGACGTTTTGCAGGTTGGTGGTGGTGGCGTTGGCGAAGTTGAACAGCGTACGGTTGGCGAAGCTGGCGAAATTGTCGAAGCCGCCGCTCATGGTGATGTTGGTCGCCGTGCCGTTGATGATGATGCTGGCCGTGCTTTTCAGCGAGGACAGGTCCAGGGTCAGGTTATGCAGGTTCGACGCATCGATGTTGAAAATATTCACGTCGGCGTTGACGTTGCCCACCAGGGTCATGTTGCCGTACTGCGAGATCACGGTACCGTTCGATTGCAGCTTGGCCACGTCGCCCGACAGGGTCGTCAATTGCTGCTTGGCGCCCGCGAAGTCCAGGGTGGACGCGTTGCCTTTGCTGATGTTGTTCGTTGGGAACCACTGTGGCGCCGTCAGGGTGGCGTTGGGGTTGCTGACGCCGTACACGGCCGAACCGCTGAGCGTGCCCCAGCCCGTGTTCAGGTTGCCGCCAGCAACGACCGAATTGACGGCGCTGCCTGGCTTTTTGTTCGTGCCGACATTGTAGTTGTCCAGGTAGATATTGCCGCCAGCGGCAATGCTGCCGCCGACGCTGGTAAAGCCGCTGGCGCCGCTGCTGCCGATGTTGCCGAAGATAAAGGCCGAGTAGCCATTGGCGACGCCGAGGTCAACCACGGTGGCCTGGGCCGACGCGCTGAAGGAGAAAGCGAACAGGGCGGCGCTGATGAGCGGCAAGGTGCGGGTAGCAAATAATTTCATGGACAATCTCATAGTGAATTGGGGGACGAATAGGGCGGGAAAGCAAGACACCGCCATCGCGCAGTCCGCTATTATAATATAAAAAACAATGTTAGTTCAATTTAGGTAATTAACTATATTTTAAGGCAACACTTTTCCTGTGGCCGGTAATTGTCCGGCGGACATGAAAAAACCGGGGCTAGCCCCGGTTTTTTGCTGCTTACCTGACGCGCTGGTACAGGCGGAAACGTTCCACGTCGTCCGTGGGGCGGCGCCCTTCCCACAGCTTGATCCAGTCCGCGCCGTGATGCTCGGGCAGCTTTTCCTTGTTGTCGGGAACCTTGATGCTGTCTTGCAACAAGAACACATCGCATTGCTGCTGGCCCACGCTGGCAAACGGCAGGTGGCCGAAGTAGGCGAACGAGGCGCGCTGGGCGGGGCCGACGTTGCTGTTGATGCATTTGCTGCCCGGCGGCAGGTGGACGGAAATCTGGTGCGCCACGCTGGCGTAGCTCTTGCTGTAGTTCAGCGGCGGCAGGAACAAGGTCATGATCAGCACCCAGATCAGGATCAGGCCGCCGGACGACAGCACCACGGCGCGCCACAGCACGGCCGGCTGGCGCGAGATGCGCCAGTGCACCAGCGCCACCCAGCCCGCGCTGGCGCAGGCGGCGACGAAGAAGGCCAGCAAGTCCAGTTCGGGCTTGAAACCGGGCATCAGTTTCAGGGCATTGTGCGACAGTTTCGGCGGCCAGCCCGTCAGGATGGCGAACCAGAACAGCCACAGCGCGAGGGCGCAGATGGTCAGCACCATCACGGAGAACCAGTCGATGGCGTTGATGGCGCCCCGTTTCATGGTCAGCAGGCCGAACGCGGCCATCACGGCCAACGGCGGCAGCAGCGGCAGCAGCTGGCTCGGGTCGGGATCGGGATGGCACAGGCCCAGGATGGCCAGCATGGCGACAAAGGTCAGCGGCACGACGATGTGCAGCACGTGGTGCTGGCGGCGCCAGGCGTACACGGCCCAGGCGGCGAACGGCCAGGCGGGCCAGAAGAACCAGATGCCGACACGCAAGAAATACTGGAGGCTTTTCAGGCTCGGCGCGCTGAACTGGCGGCAATTCCACTCCATCCACGCTTGCAGCGGCGAGTGGCCGTACGGACGCAGCCATTCGCCCGGCAGCAGCCAGACGAGGGTCAGCGCGGCGCCGATCATGATGGCCAGCGCCAAGTGGCGCACGCTGCGCAGCAGCGGCAGGCGCAGGAAGACGGTGCACAGCAGCAGGGCGATGCTCAGCGCCGCCGGCGTGATCCAGCCGCGCGCGAGGGTCAGGCCGCCCAGTGCCAGGCCCAGCAGGGCCGCATTGCGCACGGATGGGCCTTCCACGTAGCGCACGGCGCGGTACAGCAGATAGGCCATCAGGGACACGTACAGCGCTTCGGCCGTGATGTCGTGGCTGTGCTGCAGCAGGCCCAGGCACCCCAGGTAGATGAGCACGGCGGCATCGGCCAGGGTGCGGCCGAAGTCGTCCGGCTCTGGCTGGCCGCCGAAGGCCAGGCGCAGCGGCTGGGCGTCGTTGCGGCGACCCAGGTTGAAGGCCGTGTACCAGACGGACAGGGTGCTGACGACGAAGATGCCGATGGTCGACATGCGCGCGCCGAAGACGTCGCCGTCGATCCAGCCGAACAGCTTGATGAAGATGGCGCCCAGCCAGAAGGCCAGCGGCCCTTCATCGGGCAGCGACAGGCCGGCCACGTTGGGCCACAGCCAGTCGTTCAGGCCGCCATGCGCCATGGTCCACATGATGCCGAAACTGGCGGCGTCATCGTTCTTCCACGGTTCGCGGCCGATCAGGCCAGGCAGGATGTACAGCAGGCCGAGCGCAAACAAGGCCCATCGTGGCAGCGCGAGTGTGGCAGCGGCGGGAAGGCGGACTGGCTTCATCGATAGTTGTATCAGAATAGTGGCAAGACGCGACGAATGGCGTCGGGTATGCGCGAGTATAAAGTAAAGCGGCCAAAGACAAAAAAGGCAGCCGCGGCTGCCTTTTTCTCTGGTAGCCGAAGCTGCCCTTTTTGCCGCAAAGCGGCAAAAATTAGCCTGCTGCGACTGCGGTTTTCGAACCAACCGAACCGAACTTCTGACGGAACTTCTCGACGCGACCAGCGGTATCGACGATTTTGTGCTTGCCCGTGAAGAATGGGTGCGATTCAGCCGAAACCTCGATCTTCACCAGTGGGTATTCTTTACCGTCGTGGGTGATTTTTTCGCGGGTTTGGATGGTCGAGCGGGTAACGAATTTGAAATCGCACGACAGATCGTGGAAAACAACTTCGCGGTATTCTGGATGGGTATCGACTTTCATGGTCTTCTCTCTAGTTTGGTAGCCAAACAGCACTTCGTCGGTCGTCTTGCTTCTTGACCCGATTGCCGATCACTTGCCAGGGTTAAAATAATGCAACCGCAAATTATATAGCGCTTTCGGGCCGGCGGCAATAAAAAAGCCGCTCGAAGGCGGCTTTGCATGATCGCGTGTGGTCGGCGTGGCGCAACGTAGGTCGGATTGGCGCGCAAGCGCGTAATCCGACAACATCACCGCCTTCGCCAACAATGTTGTCGGATTACGGCCCTGCGGGCCTCGGCGGCCCCACCTAATCCGACCTACGTCTTTGGTGGCAGCATGTTGCCACCGGGGAGGGAGAAACCGTAGCGAGCAGGCCGCAGTTGCGATCGAGTAGCGCAACCGTACAAAAGTACGGTGAGCAACGGAGATCGCAAATGTGGCCGCGCAGTAGGTTTATCCCCCCCGGCGCATCATGTCGAAGAATTCGGCGTTGTTTTTGGTTGCCTTCATCTTGTCCAGAATGAACTCCATCGCCTCGATCTCGTCCATCGAGTACAGCAACTTGCGCAGGATCCAGATTTTTTGCAGTTCGTTCGGTTTGATCAGCAGTTCTTCGCGGCGGGTACCCGATTTGTTCAGGTTGATGGCCGGGTAGACGCGTTTTTCGGCCAGGCGGCGTTCCAGATGCACTTCCATGTTGCCGGTACCCTTGAATTCTTCAAAGATCACGTCATCCATGCGCGAACCCGTTTCGATCAGCGCCGTGGCGATGATGGTCAGCGAGCCGCCTTCTTCGATATTGCGCGCGGCGCCGAAGAAGCGTTTTGGACGTTGCAGCGCGTTCGCGTCGACGCCACCGGTCAGGACCTTGCCCGAGGCAGGGATGACGGTGTTGTAGGCGCGCGCCAGACGGGTGATCGAGTCGAGCAGGATGACCACGTCTTTTTTCATTTCGACCAGGCGCTTGGCTTTTTCCAGCACCATCTCGGCCACTTGCACGTGGCGTGTGGCCGGCTCGTCGAAGGTCGAGGCGACGACTTCGCCGCGCACGGAGCGTTGCATTTCGGTCACTTCTTCCGGGCGTTCGTCGATCAGCAGCACGATCAGCGTGATGTCCGGGTGGTTTGCCGTGATCGCATGCGCGATGTGCTGCAGGATCACGGACTTGCCGGATTTCGGCGATGCTACCAGCAAGCCGCGCTGGCCTTTGCCGATCGGGGCGATCAGGTCGATGATGCGGCCGGTGATGTTTTCCTGGCCATTCATTTCACGTTCCAGGCGCAGCGGCTCGTTCGGATGCAGCGGCGTCAGGTTTTCAAACAGGATGCGGTGCTTCGAGGCTTCCGGCGATTCGCCGTTGACCTTGTCGACTTTGACCAGAGCGAAATAGCGTTCGCCATCTTTCGGGGTCCGTACCTCGCCTTCGATCGAATCGCCGGTGTGCAGATTGAAGCGGCGGATTTGCGAAGGGGAGATGTAAATGTCGTCGGTGGACGCCATGTAGCTGGCGTCGGGCGAGCGCAGGAAGCCGAAGCCGTCAGGCAGCACTTCCAGGGCGCCATCGCCAAAAATCTGTTCGCCGGACTTGGCGCGTTTCTTCAGGATAGCGAACATCAGCTCCTGTTTGCGCAAGCGGGCCGCGTTGTCAATGTCAAGACCGATCGCCATCTCAAGCAGGGCGGATACGTGTAGGGCCTTTAGTTCGGATAAATGCATATGTGTTGAGTGTCCCGAGACGGGATGTAAAGGTAGGGGAGGGGACTGCGTGGCGTTGATTAATTATTGGGGAAGGCTGTGCACGAATGAGGGCAAAGCCGCTTCCCGGTCGTTCAGTCAGGCGGCGCTGCGGGCGCAGCGCTGCCTATCATACATTAAATGTTGCTGTCGACGAAAGCGGTCAACTGGCCCTTGGCCATGGCGCCTACTTTTTGAGCAGCTGCAACACCATCCTTGAACAGGATCAGGGTCGGGATGCCGCGGATGCCGAACTTGGCAGGCACTGCCTGGTTCGCGTCCACGTCCATCTTGGCGATCTGGATGCGGCCGGCGTATTCCTTGGCCACTTCTTCCAGGATCGGGGCGATGGCCTTGCAGGGACCGCACCATTCCGCCCAGAAGTCGACCAGTACTGGCAACTCGGATTTCAGGACGTCTGCTTCAAAAGATGCATCGCTAATGTGTTTGATATTTTCGCTCATATTTTCCTCAAATGAGGGTGGGATCAATAATGCCTGGAATTAACCATACGCTGGTTCGCCATCCATGCTTCCTGGAATGCAATGAGAAGATGGGGACAATGGGCACGAATTCAATGTTCTTGGAAGGTGCGACCAGAGGTATGCAGGCGGGGATGGCTGAAATAATAACCCATTTTTTCAAAGCGTGGCGATTATTGCAGAAAAACTTGAGGCATATCGCCAGCATATCGCTCCTGCAGCTGCCGGCAGGGCGGCAAAGCCGCATGCCTGCTCGCTTGCAGCGCCGTGCCCGCCCCTTCGCCTTGCCCTGAGATCAGGCTTGCGTGCCGGCCAGACGCGCCGTGTGCTGCAATTGCAAGTTCACCATCAGCTGCAATTCCGCGCTTTCCATCGGCTTGCGGAAGGTGCCCAATATATGCAGGCCATTGGCCATGGCCAGGCGCTCGGCCGCCAGGCGCACGGCCGAATGCAGGCCCGACAGCAGGACCACGCCGCCACGGAAGCCGTTTTCAGCCGCCATGCGCAAGAATTCGATGCCGTCGATGTCGGGCATCGACAGGTCGCAGATCAGCAGGTCGGGCTGGTGCTGCTTCAGGGTAGCCAGCGCCTGTTCGCTGTGCGACTCGCAGCGGATGTCGAACGGGCCCATTTGCTCGAGCATGTCGCTGAGCACGTCGAGCATGAAAACGTCGTCGTCCAGCAGCAGCACGCGCAACGGCGCCAGGCCTGCTTCATTGTTTTCCTGGCTTGTTTGGTTTGATGCAGTATTCATCGTCCTGTCTTCCTGTTGATATGCATCGCTGTCGATGCCGATACCTTGCCGTAACGTGATTTGGCGGTAGCTAATCGTCATTGGCAAAGCTGGTGTTATTCATGATTTGTTCGGTAATCTGTTCCAGCAGGGGCCACAGGCGCGCCACGATGTGCCGCGCCCGCTCCGCCTCGTCGGCCGGTTCGCCCGGCGCCAGGGTCTCCAGGTTGTGGCATAGGTCGGCCAGCCCCAGGGCGCCCACGGTGCGCGCCGACGACTTGATGCGGTGCCCCAGTTCGCGCACCTGGTGCACGTCGCCGCGCGCCAGGGCCGCATCGATGTCGCCGAAGCCATCCTGCGTCGTCTGCAGGAACTTGAAGGCGAACTTGCGCACCTTTTCCGGGTTGTAGCCCAGCAACTTGGCCAGGATGGACAGGTCGATCACTTGCGGGTCGCCCGCCAGGGTGGTCTTGAAGGCTGGGGCGGCACGGCTGCGCGCCGGTGGCGGTGGCGTCTCGCGCGCCGGCAGCCAGCTGGCGATGGTCTGGTACATCATGGCCGGCTGGATGGGCTTGGAAATGAAATCGTCCATGCCCGCGTCCAGGCAGCGCACGCGGTCTTCGCTGGTGGCCGTGGCCGTCATGGCCAGCACGCGCAGATGCGCCAGCTGCGGGTCGGCGCGGATGTGGCGCGTCGCCTGCAAGCCATCCATCAGCGGCATCTGCACGTCCATCAGCACGCAGTCGAACTGGGTCTGGCGCAGCAGGTCGAGCGCTTCCTCGCCATTGTTGGCCAGGCAGACGGAGGCGCCCGCTTCTTCCAGCAATTCCAGCGCCACTTGCTGGTTGAAGGTATTGTCTTCCACCAGCAGGATGCGCGCATGCTTGAGCGTGCGCATCACGAGGGCCGCGTCGGCGCTGGCGCGCATGGCGGCCGCCGTCTGCACCATGCTGTCGAGCATGGCGGGCGCCGCCTGGTCGGAAATGCCCAGGTTGGCCGTGAACCAGAAGGTGCTGCCGGCGCCGGGACGGCTGTCGACGCCCACGTCGCCGCCCATCAGCTGCGCCAGCTGCTTGCAGATGGCCAGGCCCAGGCCCGTGCCGCCGTATTCGCGCGTGGTGGACGTGTCGGCCTGCTGGAAGGACTGGAACAGTTTGCTCATTTCATCCTGCGACAGGCCGATGCCGTGGTCGCACACTTCAAAGCGCACCAGGCAGTGCTTCGCGTCCGCCACCACCTTGCGCACTTTCACGGTAATGCTGCCCTGTTCGCTGAACTTGATGGCGTTATTGGCGTAGTTGATCAGCACTTGCCCCAGGCGCAACGGGTCGCCCACGAGCACGGCCGGCAATTGCGGGTCGATTTCAAACAGCAATTCCAGGTTCTTGCCGGCGGCGCGCGGCGCCACCACCGTCATCAGGGTTTGCACGACGTGGTCGAAGCTGAAGTTGACGCGCTCGATTTCCAGCTTGCCCGCCTCGATTTTCGAAATGTCGAGAATATCGTCGATGATGCCCAGCAAGTGTTCGCCGGCAAAGCGGATTTTTTCCAGGTAATCGCGCTGGCGCGGTTCCAGATCCGTCTTGAGGGCCAGGTAGGCCATGCCGATCACGCCATTCATCGGCGTGCGGATTTCATGGCTCATGTTGGCCAGGAATTGTCCCTTCGCCAGGCTCGCTTCCTCGGCCACCTGCTTGGCCTGGTCGAGCTGCTCCGTGCGCTGCGCCACGCGCTCTTCCAGATGTTCATTGAGTTCGCGCAAGGCGCTTTCGCTGCGCTTGTGATACGTGATGTCCGTCAGGCTGGCCACCACCATGCCCACCTTGCCGTATTCATCGCGGATGGCCTCGGTATTTACGGACAGCCACGACAGGCTGCCGTCGGGCTGCTGCACGCCCATCAGCACGTCGCGCATGGCTTCTCCCGTCGACAGGGTGATGTGCACGGGATGGCTGCGCTGGTCGAAGGCGGTGCCGTCCTCGTGGATGGCCTGCCACAGGCTGTTGCCGGCCGGGCTGGCCGCCAGCATGCGCTCGGCGGCGGCGTTGCTTTCCAGGATGTGGCCGTGGCTGTCCTGCACCACCAGGCCATTCGTCACGGCGCCGAAGACGGACGCCATGCGCTGGCTCGAGTTCGACAGGGCGATCGACGCCTGGCGCCGTTCCGTGATGTCGGTGATCATCGCCAGCGTGCCGCCCGGCTCGCCGTTGTCCGACTGGATGCTGGTGCTCGACAGCAAGCCCCACAGGCTGGACTGATCCTTGCGGAAGAAGCGGAAATCGACCTGGTCCGGCTGGCTGGCCAAGCTGCCGTGGCTGGCCAGGCGGCGCTGCATCAGCAGCTGGCTGTCGCGGTCCATGAAGTCGAGCAGGGGACGGCCCAGCATTTCCTGCACCGTGTAGCCGAGCATGTGCGCCATCTTCGGGTTGACGAAGGTGGTCTTGCCGTCCGCATCCGTCATCCAGATGCCTTCGGCGGCCGTCTGCACGATCAGACGGTAGCGTTCGGAGCTGGCGTGCAGCGCTTCTTCGGCGCGTTGCCGCTGCGTCATGTCGCGCAGCGAGACGATGGAAAACACCTGGCCCGCCATGCGCAGCGGCGACAGGCTGACCTTGGCAGGAAAATGCGTGCCGTCGCGGCGGCGCGCCATCATCACCCGGCCCGGCAGGCTGTGCCGCGCTTGCGGATCGCCCACGGAATGACTGGCCGTGCTTTCCGGCACCAATTGTTCCAGCGACATGCCCGTCAATTCGGCCAGCGGATAGCCGAAGCAGCGCGCGCCGATCTGGTTGGCGTAATGCACCTTGCCCTCGACGTCGGCCACCAGCATGGCTTCGGGCGCCGCTTCCAGCATCGAGCGCATGCGCGATTGCTCGTCCTGCTTGCGCTCGCTGATATCGCAGATGATGCCGCTGGCCTGCGTGGCGGCGCCATCCGGGGCGCGCGTCAGCACGGCGCCGCGCGCCAGCAGCCAGCGCCAGTGGCCGTCGCTGTGGCGCAAACGGAATTCGCAATTGAAGGTGCCGGGTGCCTGGCCATCGAGATGCTGGCGAAATGCCTGGCTCAGGCGTGTCCGGTCGTCGCGGTGCACTTCGGCCAGCCAGTCGTCCAGCGCATGGTCGAGTTTGGCGCTCTTGTCGCCCAGCACGTCCTGGTACTGCGGGGCGAACTGCAGCCGGCCGGTTTGGCGCCGCCAGGTCCAGCCAGCCAGCGAGGCGCCGCGCAAGGCTTGCCCCGCATCCTGTTCGGCCAGGGCGTGCGCGGGCAGTAGCAGGCGGCGCAACCGTTGCCGCAGCCGCCAGGCTTGCCAGCAAGCCAGTCCCGCCAGGGCGGTGGCGCTGGCGGCAGCGTACGGCCACAGCACTGTTGGCGCCATGCCCTGTGCCGCCGCCTGCACCGGCAGCGAGAGCGCCACGCCTGCCGCCAGCATCGTACGAGCGAGCCGGTGCAGCGCAGGGCGCCTTCGGCGTGGTGCGCTGAAACTCGCGTGGCTGCAATACGACAAATGCATCCCTTTCTGGGGCATGATGGAACCGGGCTGACAGGGCATGATGCGCGCTCAAATAAACGCCTGCGGCGCTTTCTGGCGGCAACTATAGCATCGAATATTTGCTCGCAGTGGTTAAGTTCAGAAACGGCCAAAACGGGATTTTTTTTGCCCCGGAATGGCTGTTTTTTTCGCGATTTGGTGAGAATCCGAGAGAAAGTCGGCGCGAAATCGTGCTAACGAATCGCGATGTCTGACCTCAAGTAAAACTTCCTGCGAACTGATAGCGGTGTCCGGGGTGCCACATGGTGGCGATCGAGGCGATCTTGCCGCCCGAGCGCGTCTGGCGGCGCAGCACCAGGCACGCCTGTTTGGTGTCGATGGCCAGCATTTCGGCGATGTCGCGCGGCGCCGACAGCGCCTCGATGCTGTAGGTGGCGCCTTGCAGGGGCGCGGCGGCCATCAGGTATTCGTTCGGCGTGATGCTGGAAAAATCCTGCGTCATGTAGTCGGGCGCGCACTCGGGATTGACCCAGCGGTCTTCCACCTGGATCGGCACGCCGTTTTCAAAATGCACGATCAGCGAATGGAACAGCGGGTGCTCGGGCGGCAGGCCGAATTGCTTGGCCAGCAAGTCGGACGCCTTGGTGCGTTCCAGCAATTGCAAGCTGCTGCGGTGGATATGGCCGCGCGCCCGCACTTCATCGGCGATACTCTTGATTTCCAACAAGGTTGCCTGGTATTTTTGCTGCGCCACATAGGTGCCGGAACCCTGGCGCCGGGTCAGCACCTGTTCGCTCGTCAGTTCGCGCACGGCGCGGTTGACCGTCATGCGCGAGACGCCGAATTGTTTTACCAGTGCTTGCTCGGATGGAATCACGTCGCCTTCCTTCCAGCGTCCGGCGGCGATGCCGGCCAGCAGAAAATCCTTGATGCGCTGGAAAATGGGCGTATTTTCTTGTGTATTGTGATCGTCCAATGCGGTTTCTCCGAGGCGCGGGCAGGGCGCGCCGCCGGCTGGAGGCGCGATGGCCGATTTTAGCACCGAGCACGATGCCTGCCGCCAGGCTTTTTTGAATTCAAAAGCAAGCGCCGGAGTGTGGCGTGCGCCGCTGCTGGCTATGCTGGTGACTTGTTATTGATTTGTACGGAGTTCGCCATGGAACACGCTTACCTGACTGACGATGAACGCTGGGATGCCCTGCAGCGGCGCGCGCCCGATGCCGACGGCGTCTTTTATTATTCGGTGCGCACGACGGGCGTGTATTGCCGGCCTTCCTGCGCCGCGCGTCCCGCCTTGCGCCGCAACGTCGCTTTCCACGCTACGTGCGAGCAGGCGGAGGCGGCCGGCTTTCGCCCCTGTTTGCGCTGCAAGCCGAACCTGCCGCCGCTGGCCCAGCGCCAGGCGGCCATCGTGGCCGACATTTGCCGGCTGATCGACGCCAGCGACGAGCTGCCCGACCTGGACAGCCTGGCACAGGCGGCCGGCATGAGCCGCTTTCACTTCCACCGCGTCTTCAAGGCGCACACGGGCATCACGCCCAAAGCGTACGCGGCGGCGCGGCGCGGCGAGCGCCTCAAAGCCGGCTTGCAGGGCGAAGCGAACGTCACGGAAACGTTATATGCGGCCGGCTTCAATTCCAGCGGCCGCCTGTACGCGGCCACGCCGGGCTTGCTGGGCATGACGCCGGGCGCGTTTCGCGCCGGCGGCAGCGGCGCCGTGATCCGCTTCGCCATCGGCGCCTGTTCGCTGGGCGCCATCCTCGTGGCCAGCACGGACAAGGGCATCTGCGCCATTCTCATCGACGACGATCCGGAAGTGCTGCTGCGCGACTTGCAGGACCGCTTTCCGCAAGCCGAGCTGCGTGGCGCCGAGCCTGACTACGAGCGGACGGTGGCGCAAGTCGTCGGCCTGGTCGAGGCGCCAGCTATCGGCCTGGACTTGCCGCTCGACGTGCGCGGCACCGTGTTCCAGCAGCGCGTGTGGCAAGCCTTGCGCGAGATTCCCGCCGGCAGCACGGTCAGCTATGCCGAGCTGGCACGCCGCATCGGTGCCCCGCAAGGCGCGCGCGCCGTGGCCGGTGCCTGCGCCGCCAATGCGCTGGCCGTCGCCATTCCCTGCCATCGGGTGGTGCGCAACGATGGCGCCTTGTCCGGCTACCGCTGGGGCGTGGAGCGCAAGCAGGCGCTGCTGGAACGCGAGGGTGAGCGATGATGGCGCTCGATTGGCAGCGCATCGAGGATGAGCTGAATGCGCATGGCTGCGCCGTCGTGCCGGGCTTGCTCAATCCCGCGCAGTGCGCGGCGCTGGCGGCCCAGTACGACGATGCGTCGCGCTTTCGCAGCCGTGTGGTGATGCAGCGTCACGGCTTCGGGCAGGGCGAGTACCAGTATTGGGCGCATCCGCTGCCGGACGTGGTGGCCGCCTTGCGCGCGGGCTTGTATTCGCCCTTGGCGGCCATCGCCAACCGCTGGCACGCCGCCATGGGCATCGAGACGCGCTTTCCGTCCAGCCACGCCGATTTCCTCGCGCGCTGCCATGCGGCCGGGCAAATCCGGCCCACGCCCCTGCTGCTGCGCTACCGCGAGGGCGATTACAACTGCCTGCACCAGGACCTGTATGGCGAGCACGTGTTTCCGCTGCAACTGGCCGTGCTGCTGTCGCGCCCGCAAGATGATTTCACGGGCGGCGAGTTCGTGCTGACGGAGCAGCGCCCGCGCATGCAGTCGCGCGCCGAAGTGGTGCCGCTGGCGCAGGGCGACGCCGTCCTCTTTCCCGTCGCGCTGCGCCCCGTGAACGGTACGCGCGGCAGCTACCGCGTGAACATGCGCCACGGCGTGTCGCGCCTGCGCTCGGGTGTGCGCCATACCCTGGGCATCATTTTCCATGACGCGAGCTGAGCAGTACGTGTGATCCTTGAGTTTCCAGGATTACATGGCATGATGGGTGCTTCTTGTCACTCTTTCATTTCTGCCATGTCCGCGTTGCTCCGCCTGTTGTGCCTGTTGACCATTTTCCTGCTGCCCGCAGCCCATGCGGACGATGGCGTGCCCGCGCTCGTTGCGGAGGCCGGGGCCGTCGTGGCGCCGTTGCAGCTTGCGGCGGCCAGGACGGCGCCGCTGATGTTCGCCAACCGCAAGGTATTCGTCTTCCGCGCCGCGCTGGCCGGCTATCCGCCCGATGAGCGGGCCATCGGGGCGCAGCGCCGCCTGGAAAGCGTGCTGGCGAAAAACGGTCCCTTGCTGGCGAGCACGCGCACGATTTCCGAAGGCACGCAAGTGCTGCTCGATGGCGTGCAGCTGTTCGTCGTCGTGCCTGGCGACGTCAACCTGCTGGCCGGCGACACGACGGAAAGCGTGGCGAAAACGGCGGCAGAGGAATTGCGCAAAGCCGTCCTTGACTATCGTGAGCAAAGCAGCTGGCGCTACCTGGCCATCGCCGCCGCCGTGTGCGCGGTCGCCACGCTCGTGTTCTGGCTCGTGTGGATGGGCTTGACGCGCTTTTACCGCTGGGCCAAGCGCCGCAGCGGCATCTTGCTGGCCTCGCGCCTGCGCGACGTGCGCCTGAAAAACGTGCGCGTGCTCGACGCCGAGCACTACATCGCCTTCGCCTACCAGCTGCTGAGCGCCGTGCTGTGGGGCTTGCGCCTGATGGCCACCTATCTGTGGGCCGCCTTCGTGCTGGGCCGCTTGCCGTACACGCGTTCCTGGGGCGAAAGCCTGAGCGGCTACCTGTTCGACGTGGCGGCCGACGTCTTCCACGCCATCATCGGCGCCTTGCCGGGGCTGGTGCTGGTGTGCGTGATCTTTGCCATCGCGCGCCTGATCGCCGCCACGGCCGCCTCGCTGTTCAAGCGCGTGGAAAGCGGCGAATTGCAGATCGGCTGGCTGGACAAGGACACGGCCCTGCCCACGCGCCGCATCACCAGCGTGGTGATCTGGCTGTTCGCGCTGGCCATGGCGTACCCGTATCTGCCCGGCTCGCACACGGCCGCCTTCCAGGGCCTGTCCGTGCTGGTGGGCCTGATGGTGTCGATCGGCGCGTCGAGCATCGTGGGCCAGGGCGCCAGCGGCCTGATCCTGATGTACACGCGCGCCCTGCGCAAGGGTGAATATGTGCGCGTGGGTGACAGCGAGGGCACCGTGGTCGACGTGGGCATGTTCGAAACGCGGCTGCGCACGGGCCTGGGTGAAGAGGTCGCCTTGCCGAACGCGTGGGTGATGTCGCAAACGACAAAGAACTATTCGCGCGCCCAGCCCGGCGGCGGCTTCGTGCTCGACTCCACCGTCACCATCGGCTACGCCACGCCGTGGCGGCAAGTGCACGCCATGCTGGAACTGGCCGCCTCGCGCACGACGGAACTGTGCACTTCGCCCAAACCGTACGTGATGCAGCTGGCCTTGCAGGATTACTACGTGCAATACCGCCTCGTCGCCTACGCCAGCGCCGAAGTCCCCCGCCAGCGCGCCGAAGTGCTGAACCGGCTGCACCAGAACATCATCGACGTCTTCAACGAATTCGACGTGCAGATCACCTCGCCGCATTACATCGATGACCCGAAAGAATCGCAGGTGGTGCCGCCGGAGGAGTGGTTCAGGGCGCCGGCGCACAAGCCGGAGGACGGGGCCAGGTAAGGTCGCGTGACATGGTGCTCGGCCATGGTGCTCCGCGGAAATGCCAGTGTCGTCCCGTGGTGTCCTGGTGGTATTGACCAGGCGCAATGCCTGCGCGCTTGCGCTAAGATGCCGGCGTTTCCACGAAAAGAAAGAGAACCATGTCCAGTCCATCTCCCGCCGACACCTCCCGCGCCGCCCGCAGCCTGGCCGCCGCCCTGATCGGCGACCCGTTTTACCGCACCGTCACGGTGGCGTGCGGCGACGATGACGCGGCGCGGCTGGCGATGCTGGAAGCGTACTTCGCGCTGGCGCTGGCCGAGGGGGAGCAGGCGGGCCGCGTCGACCTGGCTGACGGGGTGTGCAATGGGGCGGGCAATGGCGCCGCCATCTGGACGACGGACACGCCGGCGGCCCTGCGCCAGGCCGCGTACGCGCAGCGCGAATCAGCGTTGCGCACGCTGCTGGGAGAGCAGGGCTACGCGCATTTCACGGCCATCGTCGGGAATATGGAGCATGCGCTGGCGCCGCATGGTCTGCAGGACGCGTGGTATCTGTCGATCGCCGGCATCGATCCCGCCGCACAGGGCCGGGGGCTGGGCGCGTCCGTGCTGGCGCCTGGCCTGGCGGCCGTCGATGCGGCGGGCGCCGCGTGCTTCCTGGAGACGTACAACGAGCGCAGTCTGCCGTTCTATGCCCGCCTGGGTTTCGTGGTGGCGGGGCGATATGGGGAAGCCGTCACGGGCTGCGATTACTGGCTGATGGTAAGGGAACCTCACGCTGCCTGATTGACCATTTTGCCAATTTCTATACACTCGTCTCTTCATTCAAGACTTGGAGATGGAAATGTCGATCCCGCGCCGCACCCTGCTCGTTCTCGCCTGCCTGGGCGCCTTGGGCCATGCCCGCGCCGATACCGTCGTCGACAATGCCAACGGCTACACGCTCGATGCAAACGGCAAGGTGGTGCGCTTCACGGCGCTGGCCTTTGACGATGCGGGCAAGCTGCTCGCCGTCGGCGGTGCCGCGCAGGTGAAACGCAAGGCGGCCAAGGGCGCGACCCACGTCGACGTGCAGGGAAAAACCTTGCTGCCGGGCCTGATCGACGCGCATGGCCACGTGTTCGGCCTGGGCACGATTGCCAGTGGCGTCATGCTGTACGGTTCGTCCTCGCTGGCGGCCGCCGTGCAGGCCGTGGGCGACTTCGCGCGCGCACATCCGGAGCGCAGCTGGGTCGTCGGCAATGGCTGGAACCAGGAAATCTGGAAGCTGGGGCGCTTTCCCACGGCCCAGGAACTCGATGCGGCGGAAAGCGCGCGGCCCGTCTGGCTGCGCCGGGTCGACGGCCACGCGGGCTGGGCCAATAGCCGCGCGCTGGCGCTGGCCGGCATCACGCGCACTACGCCGGATCCGGCGGGTGGCAAGATAGTCCGCGACGCGGATGGCAATGCCACCGGCGTGCTGGTCGACAGCGCCATGGACTTGATGGACGCCGTGCTGCCCAAGCCTGGCGACGTGGAAAACCGCGCCTCCCTCGATGGCGCGCTGGCGCAGCTGTCGCAGGTGGGCTTGACCAGCGTGCACGATGCGGGCATCGGCCAGATGCAGGACCGGCTGTTCCGCGACTATGCGGATCACGGCAAGCTGACGGTGCGCGTGTACGGCATGATTGCCGACACGACGGAAGACTTCGACGCGCTGTCGAAAAACGGTCCCTTGACCAGCTATGCGCGCGACATGTACGCCTTGCGCGCCGTGAAACTGCTGTCCGACGGCGCCCTGGGCAGCCGCGGCGCGGCCCTGCTGGCACCGTACAGCGACGATCCCTCTACCCGTGGCCTGCTGTTCTACCCGGACGCCGTCATGCGCGCGAAGATGGAAAAAGCCATGCGCGCCGGCTACCAGGTCAATGTGCACGCCATCGGCGACGCGGGCAACCATCAAATCCTCGACGGCTACCAGGCCTTGATCGCGCAGTACCGCAGCGTGGGCCTGCGCCACCGCATGGAGCATGCGCAGGTGGTGCAGTTGTCCGACATCCCCCGTTTCAAGGCGCTGGGCATCGTGCCGTCGATGCAGCCGACACACGCCACGTCCGATCAGAACATGGCGGAGCAGCGCGTGGGCCACGAGCGCATCAAGGGCGCGTATGCGTGGCGCACCTTCCTCAAGCAGGGTTCGCGCATCGCCTGCGGATCGGACTTCCCCATCGAGTCGCCGAACCCGTTCGAGGGCATTCACGCGGCCGTCACGCGGCAAAACAGCGAAGGTTTCCCGGCCGGCGGCTGGTACCCGCAGCAAGCCATGACGGTGACGGAAGCGCTGCGCTGTTTCACGCTCGACGCGGCGTGGGCGGCGCACCAGGAAAAGGTCATCGGCACCCTGGAAGCGGGCAAATGGGCGGACTTCATCGTCGTCGACCAGGACCTGTTTACCGTGGCGCCAGCGGCGATTGGCAAGACGCAGGTGCTGCAGACGTGGGTGGCGGGCAAGCGCGTGTACGAGAAAAAATAAAGGCTGGGGTCAGACCCGCCGGGTCTGACCCTAAAGAAAATCTGTTGACTTGGTTGTATAGACAACCTATGCTGGGAGCACCTGAGCGGGCCACGCATGTCCGCTCGCACCCTACGAGGAGACAGCATGAACAGCACAATGGACACCGATCCACGCTTTGATGCCAGCCGTACCATCCGCGCGCCGCGCGGCACGGTCATGGCTTGCAAGAGTTGGCAGGCCGAAGCGGCCTACCGCATGTTGCAAAATAATCTGGACCCGGAAGTGGCGGAAAATCCGCAGCATTTGGTCGTCTACGGCGGCATCGGCCGCGCCGCCCGCAACTGGGCCTGCTTCGACCAGATCCTCGCCTCCTTGCGCGAACTGGAAGACGACCAGACCTTGCTGATCCAGTCCGGCAAGCCGGTGGGCGTGTTCCAGACCCATGCGGACGCGCCGCGCGTGCTGATCGCGAACTCCAACCTGGTGCCGAAATGGGCGAACTGGGAACACTTCAACGAACTCGATCGGCAAGGCCTGTTCATGTACGGCCAGATGACGGCCGGCAGCTGGATCTACATCGGCACGCAGGGCATCGTGCAGGGCACGTATGAAACCTTTGCCGAGGCGGGCCGCCAGCATTTCGGCGGCGACTGGGGCGGGCGCTGGATCTTGACGGCGGGCCTGGGCGGCATGGGCGGCGCGCAGCCGCTGGCCGCCACCATGGCGGGCGCCGTCTCGCTGAACATCGAATGCCAGCAAAGCAGCATCGATTTCCGTCTGCGCACGCGCTATCTGGACAAGCAGGCGGCCAGCCTGGACGAAGCCCTGGAACTGGTCAAATACCATACCGAACGCAAGGAAGCGATCTCCATTGGCCTCCTGGGCAACGCGGCCGAAGTGCTGCCGGAACTGGTGCGCCGCGCGAAAGCGGGCGGGATGGTGCCCGACCTGGTGACGGACCAGACGTCCGCGCACGACCTGGTCAACGGCTATCTGCCGCGCGGCTGGAGCGTGTCGGACTGGAAGGCGGCGCAGCAGGATCCGCAGCGCCACGCGCGCCTGACGGTGGCCGCCGCCGATTCCTGCGCCGCCCACGTGCAAGCCATGCTCGATTTCCACGCCATGGGCGTGCACACCGTCGACTACGGCAACAATATCCGCCAGGTGGCGTTCGACCAGGGCGTGCAGAATGCCTTCGACTTCCCCGGCTTCGTGCCCGCCTACATCCGCCCGCAATTTTGCGAAGGCCGTGGGCCGTTCCGCTGGGTTGCCCTGTCGGGCGACCCGGAAGACATCTATAAAACGGATGCGAAGATCAAGGAGCTGTTCCCGCACCACAAGCAGGTGCACCACTGGCTGGACATGGCGCGCGAGCGCATCGCCTTCCAGGGCCTGCCGGCGCGCATCTGCTGGCTGGGACTGGGCGAGCGCCACATCGCCGGCCTGGCCTTCAACGAGATGGTGCGCACGGGCGAGCTGAAGGCGCCCATCGTCATCGGCCGCGACCACCTCGATACGGGCTCCGTCGCCAGCCCGAACCGCGAGACGGAAAGCATGAAGGATGGCACGGACGCCGTTTCCGACTGGCCGCTGCTGAACGCCATGCTCAACACGGCCGGCGGCGCCACCTGGGTCTCGCTGCACCATGGCGGCGGCGTGGGAATGGGGTATTCTCAGCATGCGGGCATGGTCATCGTGGCCGATGGCACGGAAAGCGCGGCGAAACGTCTGGCTAGAGTGCTGGTCAACGACAGCGGCTCGGGCGTGATGCGCCATGCCGATGCGGGCTATGAAACAGCGGCCGCCTGCGCCAAGCGCAACAATCTGAACCTGCCGATGCTTAATACGAAGTGAAAGCAAACATGACACAGCACTCCAAAAGTTGGACCCTGAAACCGGGCGCGATGACCCTGGCCGACCTGCGCGCCGTGTGGGCCGCGCCCGCGAAACTGATCCTCGCCGCCGAAGCGTACTCCGTCATCGAGGCGTCGGCCGCCGCCGTGCAAGCCATCGTCGCCAAGGGCGATGCGGCCTACGGCATCAACACGGGTTTCGGCCTGCTGGCCAAGACGCGCATCCCCGATGAAAAGCTCGAGCAATTGCAGCGCAACCTGATCCTGTCGCATTCCGTCGGCACGGGCGAACTGCTGTCGGACGCCGTCGTGCGCCTGATCATGCTGATGAAGATCGGCAGCCTGGCGCGCGGCTTTTCCGGCGTGCGTCCGCTGATCGTCGACACCCTGATCGCGCTGTACAACGCGGGCATCATGCCGGCCATTCCCGCCAAGGGTTCCGTCGGCGCTTCGGGCGACCTGGCGCCGCTGTCGCACATGACCCTGGCCATGCTGGGCGTGGGCGACGTGCGCGTCAACGGTGAATTGATGGCGGCGCAGGACGCGCTGGCGCAGGCGGGCATCGCGCCCGTCGTGCTGGCGGCGAAAGAGGGCCTGGCGCTGATCAACGGCACGCAAGTGTCGAACGCGCTGGCGCTGCATGGTTTGTTCATGGCCGAGCGCCTGCTGGAAGCGGCCATGGTCACGGGTGCGCTGTCGCTCGATGCGGCCAAGGGCAGCGACGCTCCTTTCGACGCGCGCGTGCATGCCGTGCGCGGGCAGCCGGGGCAAATCCTGGCCGCGCAGATGTACCGCCAACTGGTGGCGCACAGCGCGATTCGCGCCTCGCACCTGGAAGGCGACGAGCGCGTGCAGGACCCGTACAGCCTGCGCTGCCAGCCGCAGGTCATGGGCGCCTGCCTCGATTTGATCGGCAACGTCGGCCGTACCCTGCTGATCGAAGCCAATGCCGTCACGGACAATCCGCTGATCTTCCAGGATGGCCCGAACGGGCAGGCGGAGATCGTCTCGGGCGGGAATTTCCACGCCGAACCGGTGGCCTTTGCCGCCGACACGCTGGCGCTGGCGATTGCTGAAATCGGCGCACTGGCCGAGCGCCGCATCGCGCTGCTGATCGACGCCACGCTTTCCGGCCTGCCGCCCTTCCTCGTGCGCGACCCCGGCGTCAATTCCGGCTTCATGATCGCCCACGTGACGGCTGCCGCGCTGGCGTCGGAAAACAAGTCGCTCGCCCATCCCGCCAGCGTCGACAGCCTGCCGACGTCCGCCAACCAGGAAGACCACGTGAGCATGGCCACGTTCGCCGGGCGCCGCCTGGACGACATGGCGCACAACACGGCCGTCATCGTCGGCATCGAGCTGCTGGCCGCCGCGCAGGGCATCGATTTCCACCGTCCGCTGAAAACCTCGCCGCACCTCGAGCACGTGCACCATCAATTGCGCCAGAAAGTGCCGTTCTTCGACGCCGACCGCTTCTTCGCGCCCGATATCGAAGCGGCCAAGCAGATGGTGCTGCATGGCGAGTTGAGCAGCACGTGCAAGAATTTGTTCGCCCCGCTGTACGCCTGAGCGGGTGCAAGGAGACACGCATGGATTTCCGCTTCAACGAAGGCAGCATCCCGCTGCTCGTGTCGATGCCCCACGTGGGCACCGACATACCGGACGATATCGCCGCGCGCATGACGCCCCAGGCCCTGGTCAAGGCCGATACGGACTGGCATCTGCGCGAACTGTATGGCTTTTTGCAGGAGATGGATGCGTCCGTGCTGTCGGCGCGCTGGTCGCGCTACACCATCGACTTGAACCGCCCGCAGGAAGACACGAATCTGTATCCGGGACAGGACACGACGGGCTTGCTGCCCAACGATACCTTCCACCGCGAGCCGCTGTACCTGGCCGGCAAGGAGCCCGATGCGGCCGATATGCGGCATCGGCTGCAGCGCTACTGGGCGCCATATCATGCGCAGCTGCGCGCGGAACTGGACCGGCTGCTGCGCGTGCATGGCGCCGTGGTGCTGTGGGATGCTCATTCCATCGCCTCGCGCGTGCCGCGCTTCTTTGACGGCAAGCTGCCCGACCTGAACTTCGGCACGGCCGATGGCGCCAGCTGCGATGGCGGCCTGACGTCCGCCGTGGTGGACATTGCGCGCGCACAGGATGACTTTACCGTGGCCTTGAATGGCCGCTTCAAGGGCGGCCATATCACGCGCCATTACGGCCAGCCGGAAAGCTGCGTGCATGCGATCCAGCTGGAGATGTGCCAGTGCCTGTACATGGACGAAGCGGCGCCGTTTGGCTACCGGCCCGACCTGGCGGCACAGGTGCAGCCGCTGCTGCGCCAGATGATGGAAGCGGCCGTGGCATGGGTGGCGCGTTGAGCGGCTGTCTGTTTGCGCGCCACGCGCTGCTGCCGCAAGGCTGGCGCCGCGACGTGCTGCTGGAGTGGGACGCGGCCGGCGATCTGACGGCGGTGGCGGACAACGCCGCCGCGCCGTCTGGCGCGGAAGTGGCCGAATATGTCTTGCCCGGCATGGTCAACCTGCATTCGCATGCGTTCCAGCGGGCGCTGGGCGGCATGACGGAGATTGCAGGTGATGGCCCTGACAGCTTCTGGACCTGGCGCGAGCTGATGTACCGTTTCGCGCATCACATCACGCCGCAGCAGATGGAAAGCATCGCCGCGCAGCTGTTTGCCGAATGCCTGCGCCATGGCTACACGGCTGTCTGTGAATTCCACTACCTGCAGCGCGATGCGGCCGGTGCGCTGTATGCGCGTCCCGCCGAAACGGCCGAACGGGTGCTGGCCGCGGCGCGCCTCAGCGGCATCGGCGTGACGATGCTGCCCGTGCTGTACAGCCATGCGGGTTTCGGCGCACAGCCCCTCAAACCCGAGCAGGCGCGCTTTCGCACCGGTGCGGATGACGTGCTGCGCATCGTCGAAGCGCTGGCGCCGCAGCGCGGCGGCCAGGTGGAGGTGGGCTTTGCGCCCCATTCCCTGCGTGCGGCCGAGGTGGCGCAGATCCGCGCAGTGGCGCAAGCGCTGCCTGCGGACCGTCCCATCCACATCCACATCGCCGAGCAGCAGGGCGAGGTGCGCCAGTGCCTGGACTATAGCGGCCGGCGCCCGGTGCAGTATCTGTACGACCAGGTCGACGTCGACGCGCGCTGGTGTCTCGTGCACGCCACGCATGTGCAGCCGGACGAAGTGGCGCTGATGGCCGCCAGCGGCGCTGTGGCGGGCCTGTGCCCGACGACGGAAGCGAACCTGGGCGATGGCCTGTTCCCGCTGGCCGAATTCATCGCCGCCGGCGGGCGCTTCGGCGTGGGCAGTGACAGCCACGTGTCGCAGTCGCCGGTGGAGGAATTGCGCTGGCTCGAATATGGCCAGCGCTTGCAGCGCCAGCAGCGCAATGTGGCCGCCACGCCAGATGAACGCCATGTGGGCGACTACCTGTGGCAAACGGCCTTGCGGGGCGGCGCGCAGGCGGCCGGGCGCAAGCTCGGTGCCCTGGCGCCGGGCTGCCGTGCCGACTTGCTGGTGCTCGACGACGCGCATGTGAACCTGTGCGGCGTGGCCATCGCCGATGTGCTGGGCAGCGTACTCTTTTGCGGCAACGACAACCTGGTGCGCGACGTGCTGTGCGGCGGCCAGTGGCAGGTACGCGGCGGGCGCCACGTGGCGCAGGACGCCATCGGCGGCGCCTACAAGCGCACCCTGGCGCAACTGAGGGCACTCTGATGGCGACCTTCATCCCGCAGGAATACCTACGCGCCGCGCCGTGGAAAAACGGCGGCGGCAGCACGACGGAAATCGCGATTGCTCCCCCGGGTGCCGGCTTCGACGATTTCGACTGGCGCATCAGCCTGGCGACGATCACGGCCAGCGGGCCGTTTTCCAGCTTTCCCGGCATCGACCGCAGCCTGATGCTGGTCGATGGCGACAGCGTGCAACTGACGCTGGACGGCGCGCGCAAGGTGACCTTGAGCGCGGCGCAACCGATGCTGTGGTTCCCCGGCGAGGCGGCCGTGGTTGCACAGGTCAAGGGGACGACGACGGATTTCAATGTGATGACGCGGCGCGACCGCTGCCGCCACCAGCTGGAGAAAATCACGGCGCCGTGCAGGCTGGCGCGGCGCAGCGCGGCGACCCTGCTGTTTGTGGCCGGCGAAGGCCACGTGCTGGCGCGCGGCGGGGAACAGCAGTTTGCGCTGGCCCGCCATGACGCGCTGCTGCTGGACGCCGACGATGCGCCGGACTGGCGGCTTGACGCCTTGCAGCGCACGGCCGTGCTGTGCGTCGACCTGTTCATCTAGGAGGGCAAACACATGCAAGACTGGGATATGGTCATCCACAACGTTCACCTGGCCACGATGGAACACGGCTATGGCGAGTTGCTGGACGCGGCCATCGCCGTCAAGGATGGCCGCATCGCGTGGTTCGGCCCCGGCGACGAGCTGCCGGCCAGCGGCGCGGTGCTGATTGATGGCCAGGGCTGCTGGCTCACGCCCGGCCTGATCGACTGCCATACGCACATCGTCCACGCGGGCAACCGCAGCGACGAATTCGAGGCGCGCCTGAATGGCGCCAGCTATGAAGACATCAGCCGCGCCGGCGGCGGCATCATGTCCACCGTGCGCGCCACGCGCGCGGCCAGCGACGACGAATTGCTGCGGCAAAGCCTGCCCCGCGTGCTGGCGCTGCTGGCCGAGGGCGTGACGACCCTGGAGATCAAGTCCGGCTATGGCCTTGACGCGGACAGCGAGGCGAAGATGCTGCGCGTGGCGCGCAGGATAGGGCAACAACTGCCGGTCACTGTGCGCACCACCTTCCTCGGCGCGCACGCGCTGCCGCCCGAATATGCGGGCCAGGCCGACTCTTATATCGAGCTGCTGTGCGCGCAGATGCTGCCCCGGCTGGCGGGCGATGGACTGGTCGATGCCGTTGACGCGTTTTGCGAGCGCATCGGTTTTACGTCGGCGCAAACGCAGCGCATGTTTGACGCGGCGCGGGCGCTGGGGCTGCCCGTCAAATTGCATGCGGAGCAGCTGTCGGACCAGGGCGGCGCGGCGCTGGTGGCCCGTTACGATGGCTTGTCGGCCGATCACCTGGAATTCCTGTCGGACGAGGGCGTCGCCGCCATGGCGCAACATGGCACGGTGGCCGTGCTGCTGCCCGGCGCGTATTACTTTTTGCGCGAGACGCAGCCGCCACCGGTGGCAGCATTGCGCGCGGCCGGCGTGCCGATGGCCGTGTCCACCGATTGCAACCCGGGCACGTCACCGATGACGTCCTTGCTGCTGGCGATGAACATGGCGTGCACCCTGTGGCGCTTGACGCCGCAGGAAGCGCTGGCTGGTGCTACGTGCCACGCGGCGCGCGCGCTGGGCTTGCAGGATCGGACGGGCAGCCTGGTGGTGGGCAAGCGCGCCGATTTCGCCCTGTGGCGCATCGCGCGCCCCGCCGACCTGGCGTATGCGCTGGGCCTGAACCCGTGCGCGGGCGTGGTGCATGGCGGTGTCTGGCGCGCGCCGGTGGTAAGCTGGACGGATTGATCATCCGCCCTGGAGCGCCGCGTGCGTGTTGTTTACTCCTTGTCTTACCTGCTGTTGTTGCTGTTTTTTGCCGCCGCCCCTGCACATGCCCAGGATGGCGGCACCCTGAAGGTGGGTTCGAAGCGCTTTACGGAATCGTACATCCTCGGCGAAATCCTCCAGCAGAGCGCCGCGCCACACGTCAAGGCGGAGCACCGCCAGGGCCTGGGCAACACGGCCATCGTGCTGGCCGCGCTGCAGGCGGGCGGCATTGACGTGTATGCCGAATACATGGGCACCATCGGCAGCGAAATCCTCAAGCACGACAAGGCCATCGGCCTGGAACAGATGCGGCGCGAGCTGGCGGCGCTGGGCCTGGGCGTGGCCGTGCCGCTGGGCTTTAACAATACCTATGCGCTGGCAGTGCGCCATGATGAAAAATCGATCGCCAGCCTGGCGCAACTGGCCCAGCACCCGGCCCTGACATTCGGCCTGTCGCATGAATTCATCGGCCGGGTCGATGGCTGGCCGGGACTGGCCGCGCGCTATGGCTTGCCGCAGCGCCCGCGCGGGCTCGATCACGGCATCGCCTACGAAGCGCTGGCGCAGCGCCAGGTGGACGTCATCGACATTTATTCGACAGATGCGAAGATACGCCAGTACGGCTTGCGCGTGCTGGCCGATACGCAGCAGTATTTTCCCCGCTACGACGCCATGCTGTTGTACCGGCTCGACGTGCCGCAGCGTTTCCCCGCCGCCTGGCTGGCGCTACAAGGGCTGCAGGGACGCATCAGCGAGAGCGACATGATCGCCATGAATGCGGCCGTGGAAATCGATGGCAAGCGTTTTTCCGACGTGGCGCGCCAGTGGCTCGCTTCCGGCACGCAGGCGAACAAGCCGTCCACCGCGCGCGGCAAGCTGCTCGATAAAATCATCGGCGACGATCTGTGGACCCTGACGCGCCAGCATCTGACCCTGGTGCTGTTGTCGGTGGCGCTGGCGTGCCTGATCGGTATTCCCTTGGGCGTGCTGGCGGCGTTTTCGGCGCCGCTGCGGCAAACGGTGCTGGCCTTCGTCGGCGTGCTGCAGACGGTGCCCTCGCTGGCCCTGCTGGCGATATTGATCCCCGTGCTGGGCATGATCGGCACGGTGCCGGCGCTGGTGGCGCTATTCGTGTACGCGCTGTTGCCCATCGTGCGCAACACGTGCACGGGCATCTTGCAGGTGCCGCAAGGCTTGCGCATGGCGGCGCTGGCGCTGGGCTTGAACAAGCGCGACCGCCTGCTGCACGTGGACTTGCCGCTGGCCTTGCCCGTCATGCTGGCGGGCGTGAAAACGGCTGCCGTGATGAGCGTGGGCACGGCCACCATCGCCGCCTTCATCGGCGCGGGCGGCTATGGCGAACGCATCACCATCGGCCTGGCGCTCAATGACAACGACATGCTGCTGGCCGGCGCCATCCCCGCAGCCGTGCTGGCCCTGCTGACGCAAGGCTTGTTCGAGCTGGTGGAGCGCTGGGCCGTTGCCGGCCGGCAGCACTGACGGCGTCACGGTTACAGCGAGTGCAGTTTCGAGCGCACCGAGACGACGGCCTGGTGCAGGATGCGTTCGGCCTGGAAGTCGTTTTCGCGCTGTTCCGCGATGGCTTGCAAGTCGCGCGTGTAGCGCTCCAGGCGGGAGCGCAGGTAGGCGCGGTAGATTTTCATGACGAGCGGTTTGGCAGAGACATTCATGATGTGGCTCCCGGATGCGTAACGATGCGTTCATTTTGTGTGAGCGGAATGCTGCCACTTTGCGCCATATCAAATGCCATGACCCCGTCAAATTGGCGCGTTTGACATTGCACAATGCCCCCAAGACCGAAGATGCCACACTGAATTTTCCCTGCTCGCCTGGTGTCATCATCAGCCGCAGGCCCTGATTTCCTCAAGCATATTCAAGGAGCGTCGCATGGTCATTTTTGCCGTGGTTGCTGGCTGCATCGCCTGCCTGACAGTGTACCAAATCTATAGAAAATCGCAGGGTGGCAGTGGGGTTGCGCAACAACATATCGGCTTGCACGGCACATTGATTGAACCACGGAAATAATCAGTGTCATCCGAGCGACACTGGGTGACACTTGGTTAGCGGATTTAAGTCAAATGTAAGGCCCGGTAAGCAAATGTAAAGGTCTGCGCCATCGCAAGCGGCAGCGTTTATATTGATAACCGTTGATTGCATTCTCCCCCTCCCACTTGACAATGGGTTCTGCCCCGCGGTGCCGCTAGCCCGCGGGGATTTTTTTTTGGAACTTGCGCTTACAGTTCCCCCATCAGGCCGATGTTGGCGTGCCTGCCGACAATTGCGTCAATGCATCGCCAGCGACCCGGCAGATGCGCCAGTCCGGCATCACGTCCGCGCCCATGCCCTTGTAGAAGTTGATCGCGTTTTCATTCCAGTCCAGCACCGACCATTCGAAGCGGCCGCAATCGCGTTCGACGGCCAGTTGCGCCAGCGCCACGAGCATCTGCTTGCCATAACCCTTGCCGCGCACCGATTGCTTCACGTACAGGTCTTCCAGGTACAGTCCCTTGCGGCACAGGAAGGTGGAAAAATTATGGAAGAACAGGGCGAAGGTCACGACTTCGCCATTTTCCTCGCCGACCAGCGCTTCGCACGCGGGATGGGGGCCGAACAGGCTGTCGTGCAGCATGGATTCCTTGGCGATCATCATGTGTTCGAGTTTTTCAAACACGGCCAGTTCATGAATCATGCCGAAGATGGCGGCCACGTCGGATGCGGTCGCGGGACGGATGGCGAGGGAGGAAGAGGTGCTCATGTTGCCTTTGCTGATGGAGTGGTGGAAAGGGAAGCGACGGCAGCCGTCTTGCGCGCGCCCGACGTCAGGGCCCAGGCCACGCTCGACAGGCACAGCACCATGCCCACCCATTCGATGGTGGCGGGCCGGTAGTGTTCGAACTGCACCGACAGCAGGACGGAAATGACGGGCGTGACGACGCCGATATACACGGTCTTTTGCGTGCCGATGCGGGCGATTAAGGTGAAATACGCGCTGAAGGCGATCACCGAGCCGAAGATGGCCAGGTACACCAATCCCATCCAGTAACTGGCGCGCGTGGGCAATTGCCAGGCCTGGCCCGTGGCGATGGCCCAGGCGGCCACCATCAAGGTGCCCCACAGCATGGTCCAGGCCATGGTCAGCATCACGTTGCCGGAATGTTCGCGCACTTTCATGACGAGGGCGTTGCCTGCCGTGCTCGAGATGGTCGCCACCAGCGCCAGGATAAAGCCCAGCAGAAAATGGCCATTGCCGCCGCCCAGGATATCTTGCAGCGCCGCGCCGATGGACTGGTAAAACAGCAGCACGATGCCGCAGATGGCGACAAATGCCGCGCAGCAGGTGCTCCAGGTGATCGGTGTGCCGAAAGCGATACGGTTGAGCAACGGCGTCCAGAACACCATCAGCGCGAACAGCACGCTGACGAGGGCCGACACCAGGTATTGCTCCGAGCTGTAAGTACACACATAGCTGAGGGCAAACGAGGCCAGCCCCTGCAGCAGCATCCATTTTTGCGCGCGCCAGGGCAGGCGCAAGCGGTCGCCGCGCACGGCGCACCAGGCGAACAGGGTGGCGGACGCGAGGCCGAAGCGGTAGACCACGGAAACGGCGGGGGCGACGTCGCCCAGCTGCAAGGTGATGGCCCAGAAGGTGGAGCCCCAGATCAGGCAGGCAATGATGAACAGGAGAGGAGATGACATCGCGCAAGTATACGGGCATCGCGCGGGGATGGCGAGTGCGGTCGGGCTTGCTCGATGTGCAACCAGGAGACAGCGGGCATTGAGCCAGCGCAGTGCTCCTGGAAAATGTTGAATTTATGAAAATATTTACATTAATATTAAGTAAATATTTTCCGGATTGCATCTTTGAAGGGAGACCGCCATGCCAGCCTCACTGCAGATCAAAGTATGGAGCGTGCTTGCGTATGTCGCCGTGACGGCGGTGATTGCCATCTGGCTGCACCCTTCGGTCTTGCTCGCTGCCGGCGCATTCGGCTGAGCGCATGCGCCGGCTGGCAGATCAGTGCGTGACGCGGGTCTTGCGGCCGTCCGACAGCAGGCGCACGCGCTCGCCCGGGCGGAACAGCTCGTCGGCGTCCTGCACGATGGCGCGCATGTCGCCATTGTCCAGGCGCACGGTGATTTCCAGGCCGGGCTTGTTCGAGGCATTCGCTTCGATGCTTTTGCCGGCCATGCCGCCAGCGACGGCGCCGAGGATGCTGGCCGCGATGGCGCCCTTGCCGCCACCGACTGTCGAGCCGGCCACGCCGCCCAGCGCCGCGCCCGCCAGCACGCCCGTGCCCGTTTCACCCTTGTCGATGGTTACCTGGCGCACGGATTCAACCGTGCCCATGCGGACCGATTGTTCATTTTGCGCCTGGCGCGCGTTGTAGACGTTTGCCGAATTCGGTTGTACGGCGCAGCCGGCCAGGGTGGCGAGCAATGCCACTGCAATAATTGGTGCTTTCATGTGGAACTCCCTTGGACAAAGTAGGTTGCCGATTGCGTCGACCGGCAGATGATGACTTATCATAAGGACACTTGCCTCAGATAACTAGTTACGAATGGTAAAAATCTGTTACCAGCTACACGTAACCGCTTGCCGCTCAATACGCCAGCCGCAGGCGCCGGTACAAAAATCCCAGCACGAACAGCGGTCCCACCAGTAAAAAGCGCAAATCGTCCAAAAACGACGGTTTCTTGCCTTCGATCTGGTGGCCGATGAACTGGCCTATCCAGGCCAGCACGAACAGCGCCAGCGACGCGGGCAGGATGGTCAGCGGGGGCATCAGCAGCAGCAGGCCCAGCATGGCGGCCAGCATCGCCAGCATGCCCGCCGCAAACGGGCGCGACAGCTTGTAGTAATAGTATAAGGCCAGAATACTGCAGAGCAGCGCCACGCTGGGATGCGCGCTCCACAGCAGCCCCAGCAAGCTGAAAACGATCAGCGGCACGCACACGATGTGCACCCATTCATTGACGTGGTTGCGGTGGCTTTCGCCATACTGGGCCAGCAGGGTGTCGATGGTGCGCATGGGTGGTCTCTTGTATAGGGATGTTGTCCGGGAATTCTACACCGTCGCATGGCCGGGTAAAATGGCCTTTCATTTCCCCTTCAGGACCGCGCATTTGAATAGCCCAGCCATCTTGCCAGACGCCGCCGCCGACCCGCGCAAGCGCTGTTTCGATCCCGTCGTCGATGCCGGCACGCGCTTGCTGATACTGGGCAGCTTGCCCGGCGAAAAATCGCTGGCGCACAGCCAGTACTATGCGCATCCGCAAAACAAGTTCTGGATGCTGCTGGGCGAAGTGCTGGGCGTGGATTTGAAAAGCCAGGCCTATGAGGAACGTCTGGCGACCTTGCTGGCGCACGGCGTGGGATTGTGGGACGTGGTGGCGCAGGCGCAGCGAACGGGCAGCCTGGACAGCAATATCCGCGACCGCGACGATAACGATCTCGTGGCCCTGGCCGCCAGCCTGCCCCAGTTGCAGACGATCGCCTTCAACGGCGGCACGGCCGCGAAGCTGGGCATCAAGGTGCTGGGCGAGCACGCCCAGCGCTACCGCATCGTCAGTTTGCCGTCGAGCAGCCCGGCTTACACGCTCGCGTATGGCGCCAAGTTGCTGCAATGGAAAACACTACAGCCCTTGTAAAGCTTACGCCGGCGCGTACGGTTGCGCTTCCAGCGGCTGTCCCTTGGCATCGAATTTCAGCGCCACGGACAATTGCGTCACGCCGATGGTGGCCAGCGCGTCGCAGATGTCGTCGACTTCGTCCTGCAGGTCGGCGGCCAGGTCCAGCGGCTTGTCGGCGCTGTGCAGCAGTTGGCCGTTCGCCGTGCTGACGTTGACGCGCAGCAGCATTTCGCCATGTTTATTGGCCGGTCCGACGACCACCGAGACGTCGCCGGCATCTACCTTGTTTTCCGCCAGTGCATGGTTGATGCCGGACATCATCTGCAACATCGCGTACTCGCTCATGCCTTGTTCCTTGCCGCCGTGGAACAGATCCTGGTAGAGGAAACTTACTTCCAGGGCGCTGCCGGCCGGCGCCAGGCAACGCTTGACGAGTTCGCCCACTTCCGTCGTCCACTGCTGGTAGCGGGCCATGCGCGCGTCGAACCAGGCGTCGAGCGCCGCTTCATCCTTTGGTTCCGCATAGAACGGGTCGTCCACGCGTTTCAAGGCAAAGCCCAGCAGGAAGCGCAGTTCGACGGCCGTGTCCTGCGGACCGAAAGCCGTTTCGCTCCAGCCGACGATGCTGCTTTCCAGGCCCGGCGTGGCGACGATCTTCTTGTCCGTCATCGAGCTATAGGCATCGCGCACCATTTCGTGCAGGTGGCTGTAGGTGATGCGGTCGATTTCATCGAGGTCGTAGGCATGGCTCATCAGGACCACCTTGGCCTTGGCGCTTTCCAGCTCTGCCTGCTGGAAACTTTTCACCAGCGCTTCGAAAGCGTCCTGGTCCTGGAAACTGTCCGCTTCCTTCAGGCCGCCCGTGCTTTGCACCAGCAGGGGCACGACGAAGGCGTTGATTTCCATGGACGGCGCGTTGTCGCGGCGGATCACGGAAACGGACGCCGCTTCCTCGATATGGCTGCGCAGATACTGGTAGGCGCCCACGTCTTCGTATTTCGAACGCTCGATGGCGTCGTACAGGATTTCATCCTTCTTTTGATTCAAGGCCTTGCGGATCAGGCGGCCGAACTCGACGGCCTGCTCGGCCAGTACCGTGCCCTGCGATTCGCTGTCTTCCTGCTCCGCCAGGTTTAAGGCCATCGTGCACAGCATGCGCGTGACGGACTCGTCCTTGTCTTCAGGCGTGTTGGCGGATTTACGGGGGACAGGGCGCTTATTTTTGGGCATGGCGGTCAACAGGTTAAGAAATACGGGTCAGGCAAACGGAAACGGGCGCCATGGCTCAGGCCAGGCGCCGGGACAGATCATACAGGCGGACGCGGCCGCCTGATACCTCAATGGTCGGTATCGAACATCTCGTGCAATTCGTCGAGCAGGTCGGCGGCTTCTTCCTGCGACAGGCCAAGATGCTGGCAAGCAAGTTCGCCGCCCTTGTCCCACTCGAGCGAGGTACTGTTGCCATGGTAGCGCTGAATGCCCTTTTCGGCCAGCAGCGACAGGGCGACGAGCGAGCGGATGGCGTCGTCCGTGGACGGGTCGGCCAGCACCGTGTAGTCGTGGTGATGCAGAATCGCCCACGACACGTCGGAGGACAAGCCCCAGTTGCGCGCAAGCAAGCAGCCGATGGCCGCGTGGTTGGTCTGGTGGCGCGCGTCTTCCAGTGTCGTAAAACAATTGTGCGCATCGTTGGCCGCCGCCGCATACGTGTTGACGTAGTCGGGAAAGCGGTTCATCAGCAGGGGCACGCCGATGTCGCAGAACAGGCCGAAGGTGTGGGCGATGTCGGGCGGGGCGATGCGCAGCTTGCGCGAAGTAAATACCAGGGCGCGCGCGCGCTTGGCCGACACATCCCAGAAGTTGGTCAGTTCCACGCCTTCCGCTTCCAGCGCCTGGCGTGCCAGCAAGCCCGTCATCATGGCGCTGCACTGATTGATGCCGAGAAAGTTGATGCCTTGCTCGACGGACTTGGCCTTGCGCGCGGCGCCATAGAACGGTGAATTGGCCAATTTCAGCAGGGCACCGGACATACCGACGTCGTCGGCGATGATGCGCGCGATGCGGCGCGGCGACGGGTCCTGTTCCGCCAGTTCGCGCTGCAGGTCGACCAGCAGGCTGGGACGCGGCGGGATGCGGATGGAACGCATCAGGGCGTCAACCGGATCTTCCTGCACTACCTGCTTTTGCGCTGCCGCTCTCATCATCACGCTTTCATCATCATTTTTGTGCCCGGTGCTTATTCTGTCGTGCGCTGCCGCTGCCCGCTGCATGAGCGTCTGGCGCAGTGCCCGACGATTATCGCTGTTTATGCATGGCAATAGTTCATATCTGCAATATATTCTCGCAAAAATCCCTGTGTTGGCCCGGCCCAGCCGCGATTTTCGTCATTTTACGACGCGGCCCATCGTGATATTTGTGATAAAAAAATCAAGTTTTATTTGTTTTCAAGCGGGGTAGGCGTGCGGCGGGATGGGCGGCAGTACAATTGCCGGATGAAAAAAATCCTCGCGGGTATCGATTTTGCGGACGATTCCAGCAGCGTGGCGCGCCAGCTGATCGGCGTGACCGTGCTGGTCGATGGCGTGGGCGGGCGCATCGTGGAAACGGAAGCGTATGACCGGCTGGACCCGGCCTCGCACACGTATGGCGGCATGACGCCGCGCAATGCGGCCATGTTCGGCCCGCCCGCGCACGCCTATGTCTACCGCTCGTATGGCATCCACTGGTGCCTGAACTTTGTGTGCCGCGAAGCGGGCCATGGCGCGGGCGTGCTGATCCGCGCCATCGAGCCCGTGATGGGACTCGATGCCATGCGCGAACGGCGCGGCGTCGAGGATGCGCGGCTGCTGTGCTCGGGGCCGGGCAAGGTGTGCCAGGCGCTCGGGGTCACGCATATGCACAACCGGCTGGCGCTCGATGCGCCGCCATTCATGCTCCTGGCGCGCGAGGAAGAGGTGACGGTACACGCTGGCCCGCGCATCGGTATTTCCAAGGCGATGGAGACGCCGTGGCGCTTCGTGCTGGCCGGTTCGCCTCACTTGAGCAAACCGATGCGCGCGCCGGCCAGCTAGCTGCGCCGGCGCTGTGGCGTCGTGTTTGCGCCGTGCAAGCCGGGCATGCCGCGCAGCGGGCTGTGCAGTGCGCGCCGTTCCTGCTGCGCACTGGCCAGATGCCGGAACGCTTCCTCGTCCGGCGTGGCGGGCTGGGCGGGCGCCAGCGGGTCGAGGGTGAACACGGCCACGGCCGCCGACAATTTGACGGCCTGGTCCTGCAAGCTGGCCGCCGCTGCCGCCGCCTGCTCCACGAGGGCCGCATTTTGCTGGGTGACGTCATCCATCTGCGTGACGGCCTGATTCACTTCCGTGATGCCGGACGCCTGCTCCGCGCTGGCTTCTTTCACGCGCTGGATGATTGCATTGACTTGCTGCACCGAGGCCACGATGGCGCCCATGCTGTCGCCTGCTTGCTGCACGGCCACGCTGCCGCCATCGATGGTGGTGACGGATGTGGCGATCAGGGTCTTGATTTCCCTGGCCGCCTGGGCCGAACGCTGCGCCAGGGTGCGCACTTCGGACGCCACCACGGCAAAGCCGCGGCCTTGTTCTCCCGCGCGCGCCGCTTCCACCGCCGCATTCAGCGCAAGGATATTGGTCTGGAAGGAAATGCCATCGATTACGCCGATAATATCCACGATCTGGCGCGAATTGGCCCGTATCGTCGCCATCGTCGTCACCGCCTGCTGCATGGCCGCGCCCCCTTGCACGGCCAGGGTGGAAGCTTGCCCCGCCAGTTCGCAGGCCAGCTGGGCATTATCGGCATTGTCATTGACGGCTTGCGTCAGCGCTTCCATGGCGCTCGACGTTTCTTCCAGCGAACTGGCCTGCATTTCCGTGCGCGCCGATAAATCCAGGTTGCCGGTGGCAATTTCACGCGACGCCGTGTCGATCGATTGCACGGCGCCCATGATGGTGCGCAAGGTCTGGTTCAGGTGGGCGATGGTCTGGTCCAGCACGCGCGACGTGGCGGCGATTTCGTCATTGCCCTGCTTGGGCGCGCCGGCCGTCAGCTTGCCCGCCGCCAAGTCTTGCACGGCGTCGGCAATGCCGCGGATTTCCACCAGCATGGCGCGCCGCACCAGCATGGTCACGACGATGGAGACGAGAATAGACAGCAGCACCGTCAGCAGCAAGCTCCAGCCCAGGCTGCGAAACTCGGCGCTGGCGGCCGCATGGGCCTGGCTGCTGAGCGTCGTTTCCAGGGCCGACAGTTGCGCCAGCTGGGTATTGAACTGCACGAACTGGGTTTCCGCCTTGAGCATGGAATTGGTGGCGATCGACTGGTCCATCTGCGCCATTTCCATGGTTTCCAGCACGGCCTTGCGATAGCCGGCCAGGGCCGCGATGGCCGCATCGACGAGGCTGCGCTCGGCGTCCGTGGCCGTGGTGCGCAGCGTGGCCAGCTGGGTGCCGATGGCCGCGTGGCGCGCCTTGATCTGTTGCTCCAATGTGTCGAGGCGGGCCTTGGCGAAACTGCCATTCGTCCATGACAGCAACTGGTACATATTGCCATGCACCTCTTTGGCGTCGCCGGCCACGTCGGCGGCCGCCTTCAAGTGTGTGATGCGCACCCGCACCATGTTTTCCAGCGAGGCATTTTGCCGCACCATGCCATACCAGGCGCCCGTCGAGCTGAGTATCAGCAGCAGCAAGACCAGGGAGGGCGCCAGCAATAATTTTGGTCCGATGCGTAATTGATTGAGCATGCTTGACTCCTGGCTATGGCTGTTCACACCGCAGGCGGCGCGCGGCGTGCATGCGCGCCGCCCCTGCCTTATTTTTTGTAGATGCCCGCTTCCAGCACCACGTCGTTGACGCGCAGGATGTAGGTGGTCTTCGGTTCGATCTTGCCGCTGGTGGGATTCTTGTACTGGTAATCGACCCAGCCCTTGCCCTGTTTTTGCGCCAGCTCGATGATTTCACGGCGATATTTCTTGCCGTTCGCATCGGGCACGTCCGTCAAATCCTTGCCCACGATGGAAGGATTGATGGGGTGGGCCAGCACGATGCCCGTCTTGATGTCGCGCATGTCCACATACAGCGAGCCCTGCACGAAGTCCGGGTCCTTCGCCGTGATTTTCTTCATCATTTCTTCCTTGCCATGCGCCTTCATGAAGGCGGCGCCCCGTTCGGCCATGGCGATCGCATCTTTTTCCGTTGGTTCGACCGCGGCGCTGACGCCGCCGCCGGCAAATGCCAGGCACAGCAGGCTACCCGTGAATAAGCGTTGCATGAAAGCTCCTTGTGATATCGAGGGATGTGTTGCCAAGTCGTAATTTACGTTGCCGAAGTCCGTCTCAGATTGCGATGGAACAAACTAAGGTGTTGCTTGTAGGCAGCATGCAACGTTTCGACGGCTTGTTGATATGCAGCAATTTGGTTCCGAAAAGCAAGAACTATGATGACTTTCACAGCATGCCGGGGTGATCTCGCATGCGGGAGGAAAAGGCTGGAATTGGCTGGCATATGGCCAATTTCATGAAAGTTAACGCTATTTACAGGCAAGGAGCCGACCGTGTCCGCAAACATTACCGAGCCGTTTCCACCCAAGTTCAAGCCATATACGCGGCAAACCATACAACAGGCGCGGCAGTGGAAATGGCTGCCTGAAGAGCAGCGTGCAGCCGTGCAAGTGGTGTCGCACGTGTTGCCGTTTCGCACCAATGAATATGTGCTCGACCAGCTGATCGACTGGAACAACATCCCTGACGATCCCATCTACCGTCTCGTCTTTCCCCACCGCGATATGCTGCCGCCCGAGCAGTACGCGCACTTGCGCGACCTGGTGCTGGTCAAGCAGGACAAGGCCGCCATCGACGCCTATGTGCATGGCTTGCGCCTGGGTATGAATCCCCATCCGGCCGGCCAGATGACGCACAACGTGCCGCGGGTCAACGACGCGCCCGTGCGCGGCTTGCAGCATAAATATGCGCAAACGGTGCTGTTCTTCCCCAGCGCGGGCCAGACTTGCCACGCGTATTGCACTTTCTGTTTCCGTTGGCCCCAGTTCGTCGGCATGGACGACATGAAGTTCGATGCGCGCGAGTCGCACGAGCTGGTCGCCTACCTGAAACTGCATCCGGAAGTGACGGACGTGCTGTTCACGGGCGGCGACCCGATGATCATGAACACGCGGCAACTGGCCGCCTACCTGGAGCCGCTGCTGGCGCCGGGCCTGGAACATATCCAGAACATTCGCATCGGCACCAAGGCGGTGGCGTACTGGCCGCAGCGTTTTGTTTCCGACCGCGATGCGGATGACTTGATGCGCCTGTTCGAGCGCATCGTCAAGGCGGGCAAGAACCTGGCCGTGATGGGCCATTACAGCCATGCCGTCGAGTTGCGCCAGGACATCGCCCAGCAAGCCGTGAAACGCATCGTCTCCACGGGCGCCACCTTGCGCATGCAGGGGCCGCTGATCCGCCACATCAATGAAGATCCGGCAAGCTGGGCCGAACTGTGGCAGACGGGCACGCGCCTGGGGGCGATTCCGTATTACATGTTCGTCGAGCGGGACACGGGTCCGCGCGGCTATTTCGAGTTGCCCTTGGCGAAGGCGCACGAGATTTTCCAGGCCGCCTACCAGATGGTGTCCGGCCTGTCGCGCACGGTGCGGGGACCGTCCATGAGCGCTTTTCCCGGCAAGGTCGTCATCGACGGCATCGTCACCATCAACGGCGAAAAACTGTTTGCCCTGCAATTTTTGCAGGCGCGTAACCCGGACTGGGTGCGCCGGCCGTTTTATGCCAAGTTCGATGCGGAAGCGACGTGGCTGGACCATTTGAAGCCCGCGTTCGGCCACGACAAGTTTTTCTTTGAAACGGATGAGCCCGTGCCGCAGTTGCCGCACAAAATCATCCGCCTGGCACAGGCCGCCTGAGCATGCACGCGGCCGTTGCGTCTGCCCGCTCCGGCGTGGCCGTGTTTTGCCTGGTATTCCTGCCGTTCGCGCTCGGACATTATCTGTCGTGCCTGCTGCGCGGCGTCAACGCCGTGCTGACGGTCGAATTGCTGGCTTCCGTCGCCCTGACGCCAGCCCAGCTGGGCCTGCTGACCAGCGCCTTTTTTCTCGCCTTTGCGCTGGTGCAATTGCCGGTCGGCATGGCGCTCGACCGCTACGGTCCCCGCACGGTGCAACTGTGGCTGCTGGCGCTGGCGGCCCTGGGCGTGTGGCTGTTCAGCCGGGGCCATAGCTTTGCCGGGCTGATGTGGGCGCGCGCCTTGATGGGAGCTGGCCTGGGCGGCTGTTTCATGGCGGCCGTGAAAGCGATCTCGTGCGCCATCGCCCCATCGCGCCTGCCTTCCATGCATGGCTATCTGATCGCCGTGGGCGGCCTGGGTGCGGCCACGGCCACCATGCCCGTCAAGCTGGCCCTGCACTACACGGATTGGCGCGGCGTCTTCCTGGGCCTGGCGCTGGCGGCGCTGGCCATAGTCCTGCTGATCCGCCTGCTGTCGCCGGCCATGCCCGCGCCTGCCGCCGGCAGGGACAAGGCGAGCAAGGTCAGCGTCTGGAGCGTGTACCGCGATCCCGGTTTTCGCCGCACCATCGCGCTGATCCTGCTGCCGCACACGGTGTTCTTCGGCGTGCAGGGTTTATGGATAGGCCGCTGGCTGGCCGACGTGGGCGGCTTGTCCGACGATAATGTGGCGTACTTGCTGTACCTGGGCATGGCGGCCGTCATCTTCGGCGCCATCGGCATGGGCATGCTGACGGAGTGGGCCGGGCGGCGGGCGATTGAACCGATGCAAGTGGCGGGCGCCGGCATCGTCCTGTTTGTTGCCGTGCAAGTGGCGATGGCCTGCAATGTGGTGCCCAGCCTGCCTTTGCTGTCCGTGCTGTTTACCTTGCTGGGCACGGTAACGGGGCTCGAGTATGCAATCGTCGCGCAAAGCATGCCGGCCAGCCTGACGGGCAGGGCGGCCACCTGCCTCAATTTGCTCATTTTCACGGGCGCCTTCCTGGTGCAGGCGGGCTTTGGCCTGATCCTCGGCTGCTGGCCCGTGAACAGCCAGCAGCAGTATCCGCCGCAGGCCTACCAGGCGGCGTTTGGCGTGCTGGCGGCCTTGCAACTGCCGGGACTTGCGATGTTTTTCATCCACCGCTACAGGCGTGCCGGGCCATCCGGTAAAATGGCAGCCTGCACAGCGGCAATGATCAACTCCAAGGAAGACTATGAAACTCGTTCGTTATGGACGTCCAGGCAAGGAAAAACCGGGCCTGATCGATGAAGAAGGCAAACTGCGCGACCTGTCCGGCGTGATTGCCGATATTGACGGCACACAACTGTCCGACAAGGCCGTGCGCAAGCTGGCCAAGCTCGACGAAAAGACCTTGCCTCTCGTGCGCGGCAATCCACGCTTCGGCGTGCCGCTGGCGAAAGTCGGCAAGTTCATTGGCATCGGCCTGAACTACGCGGATCACGCGGCCGAGTCCGGCATGGCTATCCCCGCCGAACCCATCGTCTTCATGAAGGCCATTACTTGCCTGAATGGCCCGGACGACAATGTCGTATTGCCAAAAGGTTCCAAGAAGACGGATTGGGAAGTGGAACTGGGCGTGGTCATCGGCACGCGCGCGCAATACGTGAGCGAAGAAGACGCCTTGAAATACGTGGCCGGCTATTGCGTCGTCAACGACATCTCCGAGCGTTCGTTCCAGCTGGAACGGGGCGGCCAGTGGGACAAGGGCAAGGGTTGCGACACCTTCGGCCCTGTCGGCCCGTGGCTGGTGACGCGCGATGAAGTCATCGACGAGCAAAACCTGGACCTGTACCTGGAAGTGAACGGCAAGCGCATGCAGACGGGCAATACGCAAACCATGATTTTCACGGTGGCGCAGATCGTCAGCTATTTGTCGCAATTCATGACCCTGGAACCGGGCGACGTCATCGCCACAGGCACGCCACCGGGCGTGGGCCAGGGCCGCAAGCCGCAGCGTTTCCTGAAAAAAGGCGACAGCATGCGTCTGGGTATCGCCGGCCTGGGCGAACAGCAGCAGGACGTGGTCGCCTGGACCGCCTGATGGCCGGTAGCGATATCGACCGTTTGCCCGCGTTGCCGCTGGACCAGCTGGACTCGCAGCAGCGCGCGGCCGCGCAAGCCATCATCGACGGCCCGCGCGGGGCGCTGTACGGCCCCTTCGTGCCGCTGATCCGCAGCCCCGAGCTGATGGAAACGGCGCAGCGCATGGGAGAGTATTTGCGCTACCGCAGCGCCATCGGCACGCGGCTGTCGGAACTGGCGATCCTCGTGACGGCGCGCCAGTGGGATCAGCAAGTCGAGTGGGCCATCCATGCGCCGCTGGCCGTGCAGAACGGCATCGCGCAAGCGGCCGTGGACGCCATTGCGGAACGGCGCGTGCCGCCTGCCCTGAAAGAAGACGAGCAAGCCGTGCACGACTTTTGCATCGAGCTGCAGCAGAACAAGCGGGTCAGCGATGCCACGTATGCGCTGGCGCTGGCCCTGTTCGGCGAGCACGGCGTGGTCGACTTGATGGGCATCAATGGCTATTACACCTTCCTGGCCATGGTGATGAATGGCGCGCAGACGGCCGTGCCCGCATTGGGCGTGCCGCCCATGCCCGCCTGATGAGAGGAGTTTAGAGGACTTCTTCGGCAAAGATGGACAAAGTGTAATGAAGTTGCAATTATTCAATATATAATTTTACTTCCCTTCCATTGCCAACAAGCTCAATGAAAACTCGTCCGTGTTCCACCCTGATGGGCCGCGCCTTCCTGGCGCTGGCCCTTTCTTTTTGCCCCTTGATGACGGTGCGCGCGCTTGCCGCCGAGACGGCCGCCAGCGCCAGCGCCAGCGCTTCCGCCCTGGAAAACTCCGTCGTCAAGGTATTTTCCACCCTGCGCGGGCCGGATCCATACAAGCCGTGGAGCAAGGCCGCGCCGCAGGAGGTGACGGGTTCCGGCGTCGTCATCGAAGGCAGCCGCATCCTCACCAATGCGCACGTGGTCGGTTATGCCAGCCAGGTGCAGATCCAGGCCAATGGCGCTGGCGACAAGATACCGGCCACCGTGCTGGCCATCTCGCGCGGCATGGACCTGGCCTTGCTGAAAATCGACGACGACAGTTTTTTCGCCAGCCACAAGGCGGTGCCACGCGCGAATGTCTTGCCGGACGTGCGCGACGCCGTGCTGGCGTATGGCTATCCGACGGGAGGCACCTCGCTGTCGATCACCAAGGGCATCGTTTCGCGCATCGAATTCGTGCGCTACAACTTCCCCGTGTCCGGCTTGCGCATCCAGATCGATGCGGCCATCAACCCGGGCAATAGCGGCGGTCCCGTGATTGCCGGCGACAAGATGATCGGCCTGGCCTTTGCCGGCATGCTCAATGCGCAAAACATCGGCTATATCATCCCCAACGAGGAAATCGAGCTGTTCTTGCGCGACCAGGAAAGTGGCGCCCCCAAGGGCAAGCCGGCCATGCGCGACGTGACGCAAACGCTGGAAAATCCCGCGCTGCGCACCTATCTGAAGCTGGCGAAAGGCGTCGAGGGCGCCGTCGTGATGTCGCCGGCCAGCAAGGATGCGGCCTACCCGCTCAAGGAGTGGGATGTCATCACGCATATCGGCGATTTCCCGATCGACAACCAGGGCATGGTCAAGCTGAATGCCAACAGCCGCGTGCGCTTCCAGTACCGGGTGCAGCAGCTGGCGAAAGACGGCGAATTGCCGCTGACGGTGGTGCGCCAGGGCGCGCCCCTGAAAGTCAAGGTGCCCGTCTCGGCGGCGCATCCGATGCTGATCGCCAGCCTGCAGGGCAATTACCCGTCCTATTTCATCTTCGGCCCGATGGTGTTTTCGCGCGCCACGACGGAATTCATGGCGGCGCCGAATGGCAACCCGGCGATCCTGGGCGGCATGGCGTTTGCCGGCAATCCGCTGGCCACGCGGCGCGGCGATGCGCCCGATAGCGAGCGCGACGAGCTGGTGGTGATCGCCGCGCCGTTCTTCCCGCACAAGCTGATGAATGGCTACAGCACCCGCTTCTTCTCGGTCGTCGATTCCGTCAATGGCGTGCGCGTGCGCAGCCTGGCGCACCTGGTGGCCTTGTTGCGCGACCAGACCGATGACTTGCTGACGTTCCGCTTCCAGCAGCGCGATGCGGAAATGGTCGTCGTGCCCCGCAAGGACATGCTGGCGGCGACGGAATCGATACTGACGGACAACGGCATCCGCTCGGAAGCGTCGCCCGACATGCTGAAGATCTGGAATGAAAAAACGCCGGCGAACTGATCGTTCCCGGCGTTACGTACACGTACAACAACAGGCGCGGCGCCCACCGCGCCTGTTTCATTTTAGGCGAGCACTTTTTTCAGCCACGCGCCGATGGCGTCGATCTCTTCCTGGCACAGCGAGTGCTGCATCATGTATTCATGCCATTCCACCTTGTAACCCATGCCGGTGAGCAAGTCGCGCGACTGTTGTGCGCGGGCGACCGGCACCACGGGGTCGGCCGTGCCATGCGCCATGAAGATCGGCGTGTGCAGGCTCGCCGGGGTGCGCTCAAGCGCCGTCTTGTCGGCCAGCGGCAGATAGCCGGACAGGCACATCAGGCCGGCCAGCGGCTCCGCGTGGCGCAAGCCCGTTTGCAAGGTCATGGCGCAGCCTTGCGAGAAGCCGGCCAGGATGATGCGGCTGGCGGGAATGCCGCGCGCCTTTTCGCGCGCGATCAGCGCTTCGATCTGGGCTTGCGAGGCGCGCAGGCCGCCCTCGTCTTCACGGCGCACGAGGTCGTTTACGAGGATGTCGTACCAGGCGCGCATCACATAGCCGTTGTTGATGGTGACGGGCATGGTGCCGGCGCTGGGGAAAATGAAGCGGATGGCGGGGCAGCCGCGCAAGTCGAGTTCTTTGACCAACGGCACGAAGTCGTTGCCGTCGGCGCCCAGCCCGTGCATCCAGATGATGGAAACGGTGGGATTCGGTGCGCTGTCGAGTTCTATGGTTTCCAGCAAGGTGCTCATGTGTTTTCCTCTGGTAATGGTTGCGCCGGACGCAGCGCCGATTTGGGACGGAAGGCCTTGCAGATGGCCGGATCAGTTTCCATGTAGGGACCACCGATGAGGTCGATGCAATATGGCACGGCGGCAAAGATGCCGTTCACCAGTTGCACGCCAGCGGCATCTTTCAGCCCTTCCAGGGTTTCCTTGATGGCTTTCGGCTGGCCCGGCAAGTTCATGATCAGGGCGGCGCGCTCGGGCGTTTCGCGGATCACGGCCACCTGGCGCGACAGGATCGCCGTCGGCACGAATTGCAGGCTGATCTGGCGCATCTGTTCGCCGAAGCCGGGCATTTCCTTGGTCCCCACGGACAAGGTGGCGTCCGGCGTCACGTCGCGCCGCGCCGGGCCCGTGCCGCCCGTCGTCAGGATCAGGTGGCAGTGGTTCAGGTCGACCATGTCGATCAGGGTGTTTTCAATCTGCGAGCGCTCGTCCGGGATCAGACGCTTTTCCAGGCGGAATGGCGTGCGGATGGCGGCGGACAGCCAGCTTTCCAGGGCAGGGATGCCCAGGTCTTCATACACGCCACCGCTGGCGCGGTCCGAGATCGACACGAGGCCGATAATCAATTCGTCTTCTATCGTAGTCATGGGGCACCTGTCTATGTCGTAAAAAAACCGGGCTGATCCCGGTTTTTGCCAACCCAAGTGCAAAAGCCGGGGTCGTACCCTGAGGGTCCGACCCCAGTCCGTGCCTGGGGTTTATTCGTCTTCGCCTTCAACGCCATCTTCGTCGGCATCTTTCTTGCCGCTGTTGTTCTTCTTGGCGATCTCTTTCAAGATCTGGAAGATTTCGCGGTAGGCTTTGGGCGGCTTGTTCTCGGCCTGTTCCTTGCGGGCATTGCGGATCAGGGTGCGCAGGTGCTGCACGTCCAGTTCCGGGTTTTCCGACAGCAAGACGGTCAACGCCTTGTCATCCGTCAACAGCTTGTCGCGGCGGCGTTCCATCGCGTGCATATTGGCCGTGTCGGCTTTCGACAAGCCTTTCCAGCTATCGATGGTGCGTTGGATGGCGGCAACTTCTTCTTCATCCAGGGTGCGCATCTTCTTGCCCACGTATTGCAGCTGGCGGCGGCGGCCTTCGTGGTCCTTGATTTGCTGGCATTCGAGAATGGCGTCGCGCACGTCTTCCGGCATTGGGACGCGCTTGACGCGGTCACGTGCCTCATTGACGAGTTCTTCGCCCAGCTTTTGCAGGACGGTCATCTGGCGCTTGAGTTCCGACTTCGAAGGACGTTCATATTCCTGTTCGAATTCGGTCGATTGGAAGCCGCAAGCTCCCCGGTTTGGATTTGGCATGATAAGGCGGGATTGGCCGCGTAGGCCGCACCTGTAAACTGTAAACGACTGCTATGATAACCTTTTTAGCGGCTTTCCGAAGAAAACAGCGCATGAACGACTCCGTATTTACCCATAGTCAAGAGCAATTGCAGCAACTGGCCCGTGATGTGTTGTCTTTTGCGCGGGAAGCGGGCGGCACCGACGCTGCCGTCGAAGTCAGCGAAGGCGGTGGCCTGTCCGTTTCTGTACGAAAAGGCAAGATCGAGACGATCGAGCAAAACAAGGACAAGGGCATGGGCGTGACCGTGTTTGTCGGCAAGAAGCGCGGCAATGCCAGCACCTCCGACTTTTCGCCGTCCGCCCTGCGCGCCACGGTGGACGCCGCCTACAACATCGCCCGTTTCACGGCCGAGGACGATTGCGCCGGCCTGGCCGACGCCGACATGCTGGAAATGTCCCCCCGCGACTTGCAACTGTTCTATCCCTGGCTCATTTCCACCGAGGAAGCCGTCGCGCTGGCCCAGCGGGCCGAAGCGGCCGCGTTCGCCGTCGATCCGCGCATCACCAACAGCGAGGGCGCCAGCGTGCACGTGCAGCAATCGCATTTCGTTTCCGCCAACTCGCGCGGCTTCATCGGCGGCTACCCGTTTTCGCGCCACACCCTGTCCGTGGCGCCCATCGCCGGCAAGGGCGCGAAGATGCAGCGCGACGACTGGTATTCGTCCGTGCGCGACGCCGCCAAAATGGCTAGCCCGGAAGCCATCGGCCGTTACGCCGCCGAGCGCGCCCTGTCGCGCCTGAATGCGCGCAAGCTGGGCACGCGTACTTGCCCCGTGCTGTTCGAGGCACCGCTGGCGGCCGGTTTGCTCGGTACCTATGTGCAAGCGACCTCGGGCGGCGCCCTGTACCGCAAGTCCACATTCCTGAACGATTCCCTGGGCACGCAAGTGCTGCCCTCGCACGTGCAGATCTTCGAAGACCCGCACGTGATCGGCGGCGTCGGTTCGGCACCGTTCGATGAAGAGGGCGTGAAAACCGTCAGCCGCGACGTCGTCAAGGATGGCGTGGTGCAAGGCTATTTCCTGTCGACTTACACGGCCCGCAAGCTGGGCATGCAGACGACGGGCAACGCGGGCGGTTCGCACAATCTGTACCTGACCTCGAAGCTGACGGCCGCCACCGACGATTTCGTTGCCATGCTGAAAAAGCTGGGCACGGGCTTGCTGGTGACGGAACTGATGGGACAAGGAACGAACTACGTGACGGGCGACTATTCGCGCGGCGCATCCGGTTTCTGGGTGGAAAACGGCGTCATTCAATACCCGGTGGAAGAAATCACCATCGCCGGCAACATGAAGGACATGCTGCGCAACATCGTGGCCGTGGGCGCCGACGCCTTGCGCCGCGGCACCAAAGAGACGGGTTCCATCCTCATCGAAAGCATGGTGGTGGCGGGCGGTTGACGTCGTTATTTGCTTCACTCAAGGCGCCGCTGGCGCCTTTTTTCATGGGCGTGTGGTTTTTTTCAGTAGTGATCAGCTCGTCATACGGATGAAATATTGCCTTCGTATGATGTCGCCATCGAACGTTATTGGCGAAATTTAAATGCTTTTAATGTAAGTAAGCCGAACTTCGTGATATTTCATGCAAGATGCTGTCTTGCGGCATCGCGTCGTTGTTGATCCAACCTGCCAACTGACTCTCCCATGACCTACTCCCGTACCCGCATCGCCCGCGCGGTGGCCCTGATGTGTGCCATGACCGCCGTGTTCACCAATCAGGCCCAGGCCCATGGCGCCGCGCCCGCTGCCCCCGTTAGCGCCAGCGACGCCAGCGATGCCCCGCCAGCCGTGATCGTCACGGGCACGCGCGGCAGCAACCGCACGCAATTCGACACCATGGCGCCCGTGGATGTGTTCAACCGCGAAGACATCGGCGCCGTCGAGTCGTCGGACTTGAACGACGTGCTGGCGCAACTGGTGCCGTCGTACGTGGTGCAGCGCTTGCCGATGGCTGACGGACAAGTCTTCGTGCGCCCCGCAACCTTGCGCGGCCTGTCGCCGGACCAGACCCTGGTGCTGGTCAATGGCAAGCGCTTCCACCGCAGTGCTCTGCTCGGTGCCCGCGGCGCGCAGGCGCCCGACCTGGCGCAGATTCCCGTCTCCGCCATCAAGCGCATCGAAGTGCTGCGCGACGGTGCCTCGGCCCAGTACGGTTCCGACGCGATCGCCGGCGTGATCAACATCATTCTCGACGATACGCCCGGCACGGAGCTCTCCGTGCACCACTCGCAGTATTCGGAAGGGGACGGCAAGGGCAATGAGATCAACCTGAAGACGGGTTTCACCTTTGGCGAGACGGGCAAGGCGACGATTTTCGGCGCCCTGGCCAAGTCCGATCCCACCTCGCGCACGCGCCAGCGGGCCGATGCGATCGCCTTCCAGAATGCCCATCCGGAACTGAAGGTGCCCAATCCCGTGCAGCGCTGGGGCCAGCCTGAGCTCGACAGCAAGCGCATCGGCTTCAATGCCAGCATGGCCCTGTCCGACACGGCGGAACTGTACGGCTTCGGCCTGTTCAGCCGCAGCGATGGCACCTCGGACTTTAACTGGCGTAACCCGGACACCAGCACGGGCGCGTATAAAACCAGCACCCTGTTCCCAGGCTGGGACTTGCGCAGCATCTACCCGCTCGGCTTCAGCCCCAGCTATTCGAACGAGCAGGATGACATGCAGGTGGTGGCCGGCGTGCGCGGCCATTTCAACGACCGCTTCGGCTGGGACGTGAGCGCCTCCTGGGGCCGCAACCGCATCGACTACAATCTGGCCAATTCCATCAATGCCTCGATGGGCCCCGGCAGTCCGACGGCGTTCTACCTGGGCCAGTTGTCGCAGACGGAAAAGATCCTCAACGCCAACTTCAACTATGAATTGTCCATGGCATCCTTGCCGCAACCGGTCAACATCGCCTTCGGTGCCGAGGCGCGCAATGAAAGCTATGGCGTGAAGGCGGGCGATACGGCGTCGTGGACGGTGGGGCCAGGCGCGGCCATCGGCCTCGATGCGAACGCGAACGGCGCGCCCGGCTTCAGCGACCGCCAGGCCGGCAGCTGGGGCCAGGATAGCTACGCGGCCTACCTGGACGTGGAAGTGCCGCTGACCCGCGCCCTGAGCCTGGGCGGCGCGGCCCGCTATGAACATTTCTCGGAATTCGGCAGCACCGTCAATGGCAAGCTGTCGGCCCGTTATGTCTTGAGCGACAACATGGCCTTGCGCGGCTCCTACTCGACCGGTTTCCGCGCGCCAACGCCGGGCCAGTCGAACACCAACAGCACGAACCAGGGCCTCGACACCAAGACCCTGCTGTTGTTTACCAGCGGCCGCCTGGCCAACAACGATCCGCTGGCCATCCTGCTCGGCGCGCAGGCGCTGAAGCCGGAAAAATCGAAGAACCTGTCGCTGGGTTTTACCTGGAAGACGCCGGCGGGCTTCTCCGGTTCCGTCGACGTGTATGACATCCAGGTCAGCGACCGCTTCAGCACGTCCGCCGCATTCGCCGTGCCGGCCGGCGTGGCCAATCCGCTGCGCTACACGTCCGTCAGCTATTTCACGAATGATTTCGACACCACCACGCGCGGCATCGATATCGTCGGCAGCCACCTGAGCCGCGTCGGCGACGGCAAGCTGAACCTGACCCTGGCCTACAACTACAACACGACGACAGTCGACGGCGGCAAGTCCAGCCTGGTGACGAACCCGGCCCAGCGCCAGGTCTTCGAAGAACGTTTGCCCCGCCAGAAAGCCACCATCAGCGGCAACTATGACCTCGGCAGCTGGAATACGCTGGCCCGCGTGCGCTACTACGGCGCGTGGACGGACAATTCCGGCAATGCCACGGGCGATATCTTCCAGCGTTTTGGCGCCATGCAATTTCTTGACCTGGCCGTCGGCTACAAGATCAGCGACAAGCAATCGATACGCGCTGGCGTCGACAATGTGCTGGACAAATATCCTGACGAGGCAACCTTCCAGGCCAGCCGCGGTCTGATCTATTCGCGCAACGCGCCGTACGACACGGATGGCCGCAATCTGTACGTCGAGTACAAACTTAAATTCTGAGGGGCTATGTTGAACATGAATCCACAACGCCGCGCCTTGCTGCGCGCGGGATCGCTGGCGGCGGCGCTGCCTTTTACTGCGGGCGCCGCGCTGGCGCTACCTTTGCCGGCGGTGCCGGTGGGCGCCACGCCGGACGTGCTGGCCACCAACCAGGCTTACTGGCAGGCGGTGGCCGCACAATACGACCATCCCGCGGACGTGATACAGCTCGACAATGCCTTCTGGGGCTCCATGGCCAGGCCCGTGCTGGAACATTACGAGCAGCAACTGGCGATGGTGAACCGCGACAACGCCTGGTATGCGCGCATGCGCTTTCCTGCCGACTTCGAGGCGGCGCGGGCGGCGGCGGCCAGGGCGCTGGGCGTGGCGACCGATGAAATCGTGCTGACGCGGGGCGCCACGGAAGCGCTGCAAGTGCTGATCGCCGGCTATAACCGCTTGCAGCCCGGCGATACGGTGCTGTACGCGGACATCGATTACGACAATATGATCACCGTCACGCGCTGGCTGCAGCAGCGGCGCGGCGCCGAGGTGGTCCATATTGCCGTGCCGGAGCCATTTACGCATGACAACGTGATCGCCGCCTATGCCGACGCCATGGCGCGTCATCCAAAGCTGAAGCTGATGCTGCTCACGCACGTGAACCACCGCAACGGCATGGTCTTGCCCGTGGCGGAAATCAGCCGCCTGGCGCGCGAACGGGGCATCGACGTCATCGTCGATACGGCGCACGGCTTCGGCCAGCTGGACATGACGATCCCCGACTTGCAGGCGGATTTTGCAGGCATCAACCTGCATAAATGGATAGGCGCGCCCGTGGGCGTGGGTGCCGCCTACATCAAGCGGGGCAGGGTGGCCGATATCGACCCCTGGCTTGGTGAAAAGGCGGGCGACGATATCCGTTCGCGCGTGCACACGGGCACGGTCAATTTCGCCGCCTACCTGAGCTTGCCGAAGGCGCTGGAATTGCACGCGCAGATCGGCGTGGCCAACAAGCAGGCCCGGCTGCGGCTGCTGCGCAACCGCTGGGTGGAAGCGGCACGCGCCATCGATGGCATCGAAGTGCTGGCATCGAGCGACCCGCGCCTGACGAGCGCCATCGCGTCGTTCCGCTTGACAGGCAAGAGCAGCGTGGCCGACAGTTATGCCTTGTCGAAACAGCTGGTGCAGCAGCACGGCATCTTTGCCGTGCCGCGCGACGGCCTCGCGTCGGGCGCGTGCGTGCGCGTGACGCCAGGCATCTTTACGCCGGAGTCGCACCTGGACAAGCTGGTCGATGCCCTGCGCAAGGTGGCTCGCACCTGATGGATGCGGGGGCGCCAGCGGTGGCGCCCTCCGCCGTCATTGCTGTACCTGATAGCCATCCGTCAGGGTGGCCAGGAATTTCACCATATCCTCGATCTCGCCCGCCGTCAGCGCGGGCGCCATGCCGCGCCTGCGGTCGAACGGGGCCTCGGTGATGTTCACGCTGGCACGGTACCGGGCCGGCACGTCGTTGAATTTCTGCACTTTTCCCCGTTTGTCGCGCGGATACCATTCTTGCGGATGCGTATCGCGCCGCACATAAAAACGCAGGGCATCCGTCAGGTTATCGAACACGCCGTTATGAAAAAACACCTGCCGCGTGGCGACATTGCGCAGGCTGGGCACCTTGAAGGCGCCGCATAACTCGCCTTTTGTCGCCAGGTCCGTGCGGTCGGGGCCGCACAAGCCCAGGTCGAAATAGGCAGGATCGGCCGTGGCTGGAATGCGCATATTGCGCGGCACGCCCAGATTGTCGAAACTGAAGTCTGTGAACAAGGGCGGCGTGCCATGGTCGCCCCGCACGCTGGGGTGGCACGCGGCGCAATTGCCCTTGCGTTCATCGTTGAACAGGGCCAGACCCCGCAATTCGGCCAGTTCCAGCGGAACCTTGTTGGCCAGGTAGAGGTCATATTTGGAATCGTAGCGGTGGAAGTCCGGCTCTTCCTGCTGGAATTGCTGCAAGGCATAGGTGATGCGGCTGAATGCCTGTTGTGGCTGCGCAAAGATGGCCTCGCCAAAGACGCGCTGGAATGCTTGCGCGTAACTGCCCTTGCGCAGCCGTTCCACCACCGCATCCGTGCTGGCATTGGCCATTTCGTGCGCTGCCAGGAACGGCCGCTCCGCCTGTTCTGCCAGGCTGGCGGCGCGGCCGTCGCGGTTGATGCCGCCGTTGGGCGCGCCTTCCTCATCAAAGCGGAAAGGGGGCGTGTGTTCCAGGTAGCGCAGCGATGGCGTGGCGCGGTAGCCGGGCGCCTGGCCATCGGCGCCTCCCAGTTGCACGGCCAGCTTGTTGCCGGGCGCGTAAGCGTGGGCCGGGTCGTGACAGCTGGCGCACGACTGCTTGCCCGAGGCGGACAGGCTGGCATCGTGGAAAATTTGCCGTCCCAGCTGCGCGGCCGGGCTGAGTTCGGCCGCCATGCCTGGCATGCCAGACAAGCTGGCAAACAAGAATATGCACACGTGTGCAAATTTACTCCTGAAAAAGCGCGCCGTGGCGCATGGCTGGTCTCGAGTGATCATGGGCAGGATGAGTTGTCGGCAAGAAGGGGGACAGAAGTGCTGGGGCCAGTATAGGCAGCAATGGGCGGCGTGGCAACGATTTACGATGTTGCGATGCGCAAAAAAGTGGCAGGAAAATAGCCGACGGCAGGGGCGCCGCCGGCCTGGACTGGCCCGCCACCGCATGCGTGGCGGGCCGGCATCATGCGTGGATCAGGCGCGCAAGGTCGACAGGATAGGCTGCAGCACGGCCGCGCCCAGGGCGGCGCTGCGGGCGCCGCTCCAGCCCGTTTGCGGGTCGGGATCGTTGGCATTGTCCTTGAACGGCAATTCCAGGGTCAGCGACAGGCAGCCGAAGGCGTGCGTGATGTGGGGCGAACCCATGGTCAGCACTTCCGGCGTGAACGGGCCGTCTTCGTAGCCGTGCTCATCCTGGAAGTCGGGGCTGGCCACCTTGAAGTCGGCGATGAAGCGGTCTTGCTCGGCTTTTTGCGCCGGCGTGAAATTTTCCAGCGCATCGCTGCCCGCCACGAAGACGTAAGGCAAGCCTTCGTCGCCATGCACGTCGAGGAACAGGTCGCAGCCGATTTCATGCATTTTCTGTTTCACCAGGAATACTTCCGGGCTGCGTTCCATCGTCGGCGTCATCCATTCGCGGTTCAGGTTGGCGCCGGTCGCGTTGGTGCGCAGGTTGCCATGCACGGAGCCGTCCGGGTTCATGTTCGGCACCACGTAGAAGACGGCGTCTTGCAGGCACTGGCGGGCAAACGGATTGGCCTGGTCCAGCAAGGCTTCGAGCATGCCTTCGACAAACCATTCGGCCATCGTCTCGCCCGGGTGCTGGCGCGCGATGACCCAGACTTTTTTCTCCGCATCGGCGTCGCCGACGACCAGCAAATTCATGTCGCGGCCTTCGACGGTGCTGCCCAGGTCGACCAGGCGCACCAGCGGCGACGCTTGCGCGCTGTCGATCAGGGCCAGGTGGCGGTCCCATGGGTACGGTTCGAAGTAGGCGTAGTACACGCTTTCTTCTTCGGGCGTATGTTCGATGGTCATCACCGTGCCGTCAAAGCTGGTGGGCACGCGGAACCACGTTTCGCGGTCGTAGCTGGCCACGGCCTGGTAATCTTTCCAGCCGTCCGGGTAGGCCGACTTGCCTGCGTTCATGAAGCGGATCGTGCATGCCTCGCCTTGCGCGCCTTGCAGGCGGAAGTAAAACCACTGCGTGATGTCGGCGTGGGAATCCTTGCGGATGTTCAGCTCGATGGAGTGGGCATCGTCGGCGCGCAGCACCTCGATCGCGCCGGCGTCGAATTGCTGGCTGATTTTAATGGTCATGTGTGTTCCTGATAAAAACGTATGGGTTTTGCATCGTGTGCAATGGCGCGATGATACCCGTTTTAGGCGCGCCTTTGTGCTGGCGCAAACGACGACGGACGTGCTTTGCTAACGTGGAAGTTCCAACACGGGAGAGCATCATGAACGACAACGGCAAGCACATACACGAGCTGGAAAAGAAAGTCAGCGCCCTCAGCGACGCCCTGGCGCACCTGGGCAAGGGCACGACCTTGCAGGAATTGCTGCGCATCCTGCGCTTTCCCGGCTATACGACGCCGGCCGAATACACCTTCAACGTCGCCATCCTCGACACCATGCTGGTGCAGGCCAATGCGCTGGAAAAGCTGGGGCAGGATTTGTTGGCAGGGGCCAAGCAAGTGGCGGTAAAGCAGTGAGCAGGTAGTGACTTATTCCTGAACGCCTGAAAAATGTTCAGGGCAAGGCGCAGGGCCGCAGGCAGTACGAATGTACGCCTAGGCCCTGCAACGCCGCCATGGACGTTTTCTCAGGTGTTCAGTCCGCCAAAACGTTCAAAAAACCACGGCTCGACGTCGGGGGCATGCTCATCCTCGCGCCGCAGGGTGGCCAGGATATGTTCCTCGGCCGCCGCATACGTGATGCGGTACAGGTCGCGCGCCAGCGCATAGGCTTGCGTGCCGGGCCACGGTTCGGGCAGCAGTTCGACGGGCAGTTGCGGGTCGTGCAACTGCACGCGGCGGTAGGCGTGCGTCAGCAGCGAGCGGATGACGAACGCTTGCTCCGCGTCGAACACGGGTTCCTGCTGGAGCAAGGTCAGCAGGGGCTGGAAGCTGGCGATGAATTTTTCGTAGCCGGCCATCACTTCCGACAAGTCCCAGCAGTCGCCCACCATGTCGCGCAGGGGACGCGTGCTGACACCCGGCAACTCTTTTGTGTGGCAAACGTACAGCTTGCCCTGCACCTCGTTGCGCACGAGGATATCTTCCAGCGCCTCCGCATTGCTGGCCGGGTGGCCAAAGATGCCGGGAGAAATCAAGCCGTAGCCGGCCCACAATAATTCCTTGCGCAGCGCCCCCCGCTCGGCCGCGCCGATGCTGCCGGCCGGCCCGATCACCAGGGTCCAGCTGCCATCCCAGTGCACGACCAGCGGCGCATAGATGCGGCGGTAAGCGCGTTCGAAGCGGGCCAGGGCCTCCGGGCGTATCGTATAGGCGCTGCGGCGGCCGTCGCGCTGCGAGCTGAGCCAGCCTTCCTGCGCCAGGCGGAACACGCTGGTGCGCAATAGCCGGTCATTGACGCCAAATGGCGCCAGCAGTTCGATCAGGCTGCCCAGCCAGATGGCGCCGCCGCGCGGCACGATGGCGTCGCCAAAGATGGTCATCACCAGGGACTTCGAGCGCGGTGGGTCGCTTTCCAGGAAATCGGCTATCCATGCCGTGCAGCGGGTGTTCTTCATGTGGTTCCGGTCTGGCCGTGTAGCGGTCGGTTCAATAAAAGCAGCAGTTTACTTGGCTGCGCGGGTAGCGCGGCAATAATTTGCCGGAAGCGCTGGTCGCGCTTTATGGTGTTTTCTCATAAGCAATATCATACGCACAAAAAAGCGGCACAAGATACGAATTTTTAAAATGATTCACATCAAGTGTATGCAAATCGTTTTTTGTATCGTATTATCTGTTCATCGCACCGCGTTGCTGCGCAAATCAAAGACATGGGAGACACATCATGTACGCACAAATGGTTGAAACCGGCCTCAAGAACGTCCGTTCCCTCGACGACATGGGCCAGGAAGAGCGCGCTTTCCAGGCGCGCATCGACGAAGGCATCAAGATCGAGGCCAAGGACTGGATGCCGGACGCCTACCGCAAGACCCTGATCCGCCAGATTTCGCAGCACGCGCACTCGGAAATCGTCGGTCAATTGCCCGAAGGTAACTGGGTCACGCGCGCCCCGACCCTGAAACGCAAGTCCATCCTGCTGGCGAAGATCCAGGACGAAGCGGGCCACGGCCTGTACCTGTACAGCGCCGCGGAAACCCTGGGCGTGTCGCGCGACGACTTGCTGGCCGCCTTGCACTCGGGCAAAGCCAAGTATTCGAGCATCTTCAACTATCCCACCCTGTCGTGGGCCGACATGGGCGCCATCGGCTGGCTCGTTGACGGTTCCGCCATCATCAACCAGATTCCCCTGTGCCGCTGCTCGTATGGACCGTATGCGCGCGCCATGATCCGCGTCTGCAAGGAAGAATCGTTCCATGCGCGCCAGGGCTACGACATCATGATGTCGCTGTGCAAGGGCACGCCCGCGCAGAAAGCCATGGCGCAAGATGCCTTGAACCGCTGGTGGTGGCCGTCCCTGATGATGTTCGGCCCGTCCGATGCCGCCTCCGTCAACAGCGCCCAGTCGGCGCAATGGCGCATCAAGCTGTTCTCGAACGACGAACTGCGCCAGCGCATGGTTGACCAGACCGTGCCGCAGATCGAATACCTGGGCTTGACCGTGCCCGATCCCGACCTGAAGTTCAATGCGGAAACAGGCCATTATGAATTCGGCGAGATCGACTGGTCCGAGTTCAACGACGTCCTGAAGGGCAATGGCCCGTGCAACCGCGAACGCCTGCAAACGCGCGTCAAAGCGTATGAAGACGGCGCATGGTTCCGCGATGCCTTGGTCGCCTACGCAGACAAGCAAGCCGCTAGCAAAGCGGCAGCCTGAAAAACATCGATAAAAGGGGATAGCAACATGAGCAAAGAATGGCCATTGTGGGAAGTTTTCATCCGCAGCCAGCACGGCCTGGCGCACAAGCATGTGGGCAGCCTGCACGCTTCCGACGCCACCATGGCGGTCAACCATGCGCGCGACGTCTACACGCGCCGCAATGAAGGCGTGAGCATCTGGGTGGTGCGCGCGGCCGATATCGTCGCCAGCAGCCCCGGCGACAAGGGCGCCCTGTTCGAACCGTCGAACAGCAAGGTGTACCGCCATCCCACCTTCTTCCCGATGCCGGAAGAAGTCAAGAACCTGTGATGGGAGCGCCTGCAATGGATGACAAGGTCAATTACCTCTTGCGCCTGGGCGACAACGCCCTGATCCTCAGCCAGCAGCTGTCGCAGCTGTGCGGCAAGGGGCCGGCGCTGGAAGAAGACATGGCGCTGACCAACGTGGCGCTGGACTTGCTGGGCCAGACGCGCTTGTGGTTCAGCTATGCGGCCGAACTGGAAAACGCGGGCCGCGACGAGGACGACATCGCCTTTTTGCGCGACGCCCACGATTTCAAGAACTGCCTGCTGGTCGAACAGCCGAACGGCAATTACGCCGACACCATGATGCGCCAGTTCTTTTTCGACAGCTGGCATTACTTCCAGCTGCTGGAACTGACGAAATCGACGGATGCGCGCATCGTCGAAGTGGCGCAAAAATCGATCAAGGAAGTCACGTATCACTTGCGCCGCAGCGGCGACCTGATCGTGCGCCTCGGCGACGGTACGGCCGACAGCCACGCGAAAACGCAGGCTGCGGCCGACAAGCTGTGGATGTACACGGGCGAGATGTTCACGTACGACGCCGTCGACCAGGCCATGGTTGCCGCCGGCATCGCGCCGCCATCGGACGTGCTGCGCCGCGCTTTCCTCGAACACGTGGCCGAGATCTTCGCCGAAGCCACCCTGACCATGCCGGCGCCCGACGCCTGGATGCAGAAGGGCGGCAAGCAGGGCACGCACACGGAGCACCTGGGCTTTATCCTGGCCGAGATGCAGTTCCTGCAGCGCGCCTATCCCGGGGCGGAGTGGTAATGAACACGGCCGCTGGCGCCGCGGCGCTTGACGCCGCCCAGGTCTGGGCCTGGCTCGGCGATGTGCCGGACCCGGAAATCCCCGTCATTTCGGTGGTGGACCTGGGTATCGTGCGCGCCGTCGAAGTGACCGGCAGCGACGCTTGTGTGGTGACGATCACCCCGACCTATTCGGGTTGCCCGGCGATGCAGGTGATTGCCGATGCCGTCACGGATGCCTTGCGCAGCCACGGCGTGGCCAAGGTCACGCTGGTGAACCAGCTGGCGCCCGCGTGGACGACGGACTGGATGAGCGAAGCGGGCAAGGCCAAGCTGAAAGGCTATGGCATCGCCCCGCCGCAGCAGCAGGTGATCGACATCAGCGGCCTTGGTAGAGGAACAGCAGGTGGCGTCAAGCGTCAGCCCATGCCGAAGCTGGACGTGATCTGCCCGAACTGCGGCTCGACCCATACGCAGCTGACCAGCCAGTTCGGCTCCACGCCGTGCAAGGCCCTGTACAAATGCATGGCTTGCCGCGAACCGTTTGACTACTTCAAGTGCCACTAAAAAAATCAGGCACACGTTCCGAAGAAACTGGAGATGAAGCATGAGTAAATTTTATCCGCTGTGCGTAGCGAACGTGCGCAACGAAACGCGCGACACCATCGCCGTCACGTTCGACGTGCCATTTGAATTGCAGCAGCAGTTCCGCTTCCAGCAGGGCCAGCACCTGACCCTGCGCGCCAATATCAATGCGGAAGACGTGCGCCGCTCGTATTCCATCTGTTCGGCGGTGCAGGACGGCACCCTGCGCGTGGCCATCAAGCGCACGCCGGGCGGCGCTTTCTCCACCTGGGCGAACGATACCCTCAAGGCCGGCGCCACCATCGAGGTGATGCCGCCCATGGGCCATTTCAACGTGCCGCTCGATTGCGTCAACCGCAAGCACTACCTGGCCTTTGCGGCAGGCAGCGGCATCACGCCCATCCTCTCCATCATCAAGACGACCCTGCTGACGGAACCCCTGAGCCGCTTTACCCTGTTCTACGGCAACCGCGCTTCGTCGTCCGTCATCTTCAAGGAAGAATTGACGGACTTGAAGGATGTGTACCTGGAGCGTCTGAACCTCGTCTACGTGATGAGCCGCGAGCAGCAGGACATCGAATTGTTCAACGGCCGCATCACGCAAGAAAAATGCGAACAGTTCCTGCAGCACTGGATCAAGGTCGAAGACTACGACAACGCCTTCATCTGCGGCCCGGAAGACATGATGCTGGGCGTGTCCGCCGCCCTGCAGGCGGCCGGCATGCCCAAGCAGAACATCAAGATCGAACTGTTCGCCGCCAGCATCCCGAAAAATGCCCACAAGCCGCGCGCCCAGTTGGCCGCCGACACTGTGCAGGAAACGGAAGTGACCGTCATCATGGACGGCAACCAGACTACCTTCACGATGGACAAGGACAAGGAATCGATCCTCGACGCGGGCCTGCGCGCCGGGCTGGACATGCGCTACTCGTGCAAGGGTGGCGTATGCTCGACCTGCCGCTGCAAGATCCTCGACGGCAAAGTCGAAATGGACGTCAACTACGCGCTGGAAGACTACGAAGTGGCGCGCGGTTTCGTCCTCAGTTGCCAGAGTTTTCCGCTGACCGACAAGGTGGTCGTCGACTTCGACCAGGCTGAATAACATCAGACCCCAAGCGAAGACTGGGGTCGGACCTTAAGGTCCGACCCCGGCACTTGTCCTTGGGTTGAAAACTAAAAACCGAGACACGCCATGACCTACCAAAACATCCTCTTCACCATCGAGCAGGGCATCGCCACCCTGACCCTGAACCGTCCCGACAAACTCAATAGCTTCACCCAAGCCATGCACGAAGAAGTGCGCGACGCGATTGCCAAGGTCAATGCAGACAACACCGTGCGCGTCTTCGTGCTGACGGGCGCGGGCCGCGGTTTTTGCGCGGGCCAGGATTTGTCCGACCGCGCCGTGGAGCCGGGTTCGAAGGGCGTGGACCTGGGCGAATCCGTGGAAAAGAACTATGCGCCGCTGGTGCTGGCCTTGAAGGCATTGCCCATGCCCGTGATCTGCGCCGTCAACGGCGTGGCCGCCGGTGCGGGCGCCAACCTGGCGCTGGCCTGCGACATCGTCATCGCCGGCAAGTCGGCCAGCTTCGTCGAAGTGTTCTGCAAGCTGGGCCTGATCCCGGACACGGGCGGCACCTTCTTCCTGCCACGCTTGATCGGTTCGGCGCGCGCCATGGGCCTGGCCATGCTCGGTGAAAAACTGACGGCGGAAAAAGCGGAAGACTGGGGCCTGATCTGGAAATGCGTGGACGACGCGCAGCTGGCCGAAGAAACGAGCAAGCTGGCCGTGCACTTTTCCACGGCGCCGACCAAGGGTTTGGCCTGCACCAAGCAGGCGCTGGCCGCCAGCGGCGCCAATACCCTGCCGCAGCAGCTGGCGCTGGAAGCGCGCATGATGAGCGATCTCGGTAACAGCGACGATTACCGCGAAGGCGTGGCCGCCTTCATGGAAAAGCGCGCACCGCAATTCAAGGGACATTGATATGGCAGCTTTGGACAACAACAGTATCGTCGCCGTCATCGGCAGCGGCGCCATGGGCGCCGGCATCGCGCAGGTGGCCGCCGCCGCCGGTTACCGCGTCAAACTGTACGACACGCGCGCGGAGGCCGTCAGCAAGGCCCTGCTCGATATCGGCAAGATGTACGCGAAGCTGGCCGAAAAGGGCCGCATGACGGCAGATGAAGCGGCGGCCGCCACGGCGCGTCTGCAGGCGGCCGGCAGCCTGGCCGATGTGAGCGATTGCGCCCTGGTGGTCGAAGCCATCGTGGAAAACCTCGACGTCAAGCGCGGCCTGTTCGCCGAACTGGAAGCGCTGGTCGGCGACGACTGCATCCTGGCGACGAACACGTCGTCGATTTCCGTCACGGCGATTGCCGCCAAGCTGCGCCGTCCGGAGCGCCTGGTCGGCATGCATTTCTTTAATCCCGTGCCCCTGATGGCGCTGGTGGAAGTGATCAGTGGCCTGGCCACCAGCGAGCAAGTGGCCGCCACCGTCTACGACACGTCCATCGCCTGGGGCAAGAACCCCGTGCATGCGAAATCGACGCCGGGCTTCATCGTCAACCGTGTCGCCCGTCCGTTTTACGCGGAAGGCTGGCGCCTGTTGAACGAGCAGGCGGGCGATGCCGCCACCATCGATGCGGTGCTGCGCGAAGCGGGCGGTTTCCGCATGGGGCCCTTCGAATTGATGGACCTGATCGGCCACGACGTGAATTTCTCCGTCACGCAATCCGTGTTCGGCGCCTATTTCAACGATCCGCGCTTCACGCCTTCCGTGCTGCAGCAGGAAATGGTCAACGCCGGTTTCCTCGGCCGCAAATCGGGCCGTGGCTTCTACCCGTATGGCGAAGGCGCCAGCGCGCCTGTGGCGCAGGCGGAAGGCGCGCAAGCGACCCCGGAATTCGTCGCCCTGTCGGCCGCCATCGGCGGCGATGGCCGTGGCCATAGCGGCATCATCCACAGCCTGGTGCAGCGCCTGGAGCAGGCCGGCATCACCGTCAGCCGCCGCGTGACGCAGGAAGGCCAGGCGCACGACGAAGCGCCGGCCCTGCATTGCCATGGCGCCGCGATTTACCTCACCGATGGCCGCAGCGCCACCCAGCGCGCGCACGACAACCAGCATCCGGACACGGTGCTGTTCGACCTGGCGCTCGATTATGCCGGTGCCAAACGCATCGCCGTGGCCCGCGCCGACCAGTGCAGCGACGCCGCCTACGCGGCCGTCGTCGGCCTGTTCCAGGCCGCCGGTTTCATCGTCACGCGTCTGGACGACGTGCCTGGCCTGGCCGTCATGCGCACGGTCGCCATGCTGGCCAACGAGGCGGCCGACGCCGTCAACCAGGGCGTGTGCACGGCGGCCGCCGTCGATATCGCCATGCAGAAGGGCGTGAACTATCCGCGCGGACCGCTGGCCTGGGCCGATGCCGTCGGCATCCAGCACATCGTCACCGTATTGCAGCACCTGGCGCAAGGCTATGGCGAAGACCGCTACCGGGTATCGCCGCTGTTGCGCCGCAAACTCGCCAATGGAGATCGCTTTCATGCCGAATGATATGTCAAATAAGGACCACAACATGACCGCGCAAGCCCTGGCCGAAGCGGCCGCCGCCTCCATGCTGTCGCGCGATAACGCCACCGCCGCCATGGGCATCGCCCTGGCCGACGTGGGGCCCGGCCATGCGCGCATGACGATGACGGTGCGCGCCAACATGCTCAACGGCCACCAGACCTGCCACGGCGGTTTCATCTTCGCCCTGGCCGACAGCGCCTTCGCCTTTGCCTGCAACAGCTACAACATGAATACCGTGGGCGCCGGCTGCACCATCGACTACCTGGCACCGGGCCGCGAAGGCGACGTGCTGACGGCGCATGCCGTCGAACAGGCGCTGGCCGGCAAGAGCGGCGTCTATGACGTCAAGGTCAGCAACCAGGAAGGGCGCGCCATTGCGCTCTTCCGCGGCAAGTCGATCCGGGTGGCCGGTGAAGTGATCAGCAATTGAAGTGACAAGAGCAGATTTGAACTGCCGGTACCGATTGAACAGTTAAAGAATTAAACAGGAGACAATGATGGTCCAACGTACGCCTTCCCCGAATGACCTCGAGCCGATCGAGCGCGCCAGCAAGGATGAACTGCAGGCGCTGCAGCTCGAACGCATGAAATGGACGCTCAAGCACGCGTATGACAACGTGCCCCATTACCGCGCCGCTTTTGACGAAGCGGGCGTGCATCCGGACGACCTCAAATCCCTGTCCGACCTGGCCAAATTCCCGTTCACCGATAAAAAGGTCTTGCGCGACAATTACCCGTTCGGCCTGTTCGCCGTGCCGCGCGAGCAAGTGGTGCGCATCCACGCATCGAGCGGCACGACGGGCAAGGCCACGGTGGTCGGCTACACGCAGAACGACATCGACACCTGGGCCAACGTGGTGGCGCGCTCGATCCGCGCCGGCGGCGGCCGCGCGGGCGACATGGTGCATATCTCCTACGGCTATGGCCTGTTCACGGGCGGCCTGGGCGCGCACTACGGCGCCGAGCGTCTGGGCTGCACGGTCATCCCGATGTCCGGCGGGCAGACGGAAAAGCAGGTGCAGCTGATCCAGGATTTCAAGCCGTCTATCATCATGGTCACGCCATCGTACATGCTCAACATCATCGAGGAATTCACGCGCCAGGGCCTGGACCCGGCCGAATCGTCGCTGAAGGTGGGCATTTTCGGCGCCGAGCCGTGGACGGACGCCATGCGTTCGGAAATCGAGGCGCGCGCCGGCATCGACGCCGTCGACATCTATGGCCTGTCCGAAGTGATGGGTCCTGGCGTGGCGTCCGAATGCATCGAAAGCAAGGACGGTCCCGTCATCTGGGAAGACCATTTTTACCCGGAGATCATCGATCCGGAAACGGGTGAAGTGCTGCCGGACGGCGAAGAGGGCGAGCTGGTGTTTACCTCCTTGTCGAAAGAGGCGCTGCCCATCATCCGCTACCGCACGCGCGACCTGACGCGCTTGCTGCCGCCGACCTCGCGCTCGATGCGCCGCATCGGCAAGATCACGGGCCGCTCGGACGACATGCTGATCATCCGCGGCGTGAACGTCTTCCCCACGCAGATCGAAGAGCTGATCCTCAAGATGCCGCGCCTGGCGCCGCAATACCAGCTGGTGGTAACGCGCGACGGCCACCTCGACAAACTGGAAGTGATCGCCGAGCTGCGCATCGACCTGAGCGCCACCATTTCGGCCAGCGAGACGGACGCCCTGGCCCGCGAGCTGGAACACCGCATCAAGACGCACGTGGGCGTGAGCACGCGCGTGCGCCTGGTGGCCGCTGCCGGCATCGAACGCACCCTGACGGGCAAGGCCCGCCGCGTGGTCGACCAGCGCCCGAAGATTTTCTCCTGATAGCCCGAACAAGGAAGCAGACATGAACGAAGCCTTTATTTGTGACGCCGTACGTACTCCGTTTGGCCGCTATGGCGGCGCGCTGTCCAGCGTGCGCGCGGACGACCTGGGTGCGCTGCCGATCGCTGCGCTGATCGCCCGCAACCCGTCCGTCGACTGGTCCGCCATCGACGACGTGTTCTACGGCTGCGCCAACCAGGCGGGCGAAGACAACCGCAACGTGGGCCGCATGGCCGCGCTGCTGGCCGGCCTGCCGGTCGACGTGCCGGCCAATACCATCAACCGCCTGTGCGGCTCCAGCCTGGATGCCGTGGGCCTGGCGGCGCGCTCGATCAAGGCGGGCGAGGCGGACCTGATCATCGCCGGCGGCGTGGAAAGCATGACGCGTGCGCCTTTCGTGATGGGCAAGGCCGACAGCGCGTTTTCGCGCGCGGCGAAGATCGAAGACACGACCCTGGGCTGGCGCTTCGTGAACGGCAAGATGAAGGCGCAGTACGGCATCGACACCATGCCGGAAACGGCGGAAAACGTGGCCGTGGAGTTCGGCATCAGCCGCGCCGACCAGGATGCCCTGGCCTTGCGCAGCCAGCAGCGCTGGGCCGCCGCCCACGCGGCCGGCGTGTTCGAGCGCGAAATCGTGCCCATCGCCGTGCCGCAAAAAAAGGGTGATCCGAAGATGGTCACCAGCGACGAACATCCGCGTCCCGATACGTCGATCGAGATGCTGGCAAAGCTCAAGGGCGTGGTCAAGGCGGATGGCAGCGTCACGGCCGGCAATGCCTCGGGCTTGAACGATGGCGCCTGCGCGATCTTGCTGGCGTCCGCCGTCGCCGTCGACAAATACAAGCTGACGCCGCGCGCAAAAGTGCTGGGCATGGCCACGGCCGGCCTGGCGCCGCGCATCATGGGTTTTGGCCCGTCGCCGGCCACGCGCAAGGTGCTGGCGCAGACGGGATTGACCATCGAGCAGATGGACGTGATCGAACTCAATGAGGCGTTTGCCGCCCAGGCGCTGGCCGTCACGCGCGACCTGGGGCTGGCGGACGACGCGGCCCACGTGAACCCGAATGGCGGCGCGATTGCCATCGGCCACCCGCTGGGCGCATCGGGCGCGCGCCTGGTGATGGCCGCGCTGAACCAACTGGAGCGCACGGGAGGGCGCTATGCGCTGTGCACCATGTGCATCGGCGTGGGGCAGGGGATTGCCGTCGTGATTGAACGCGTATAACAAAGTAAAAACAAAAAAGGCGCAGGCTTGTAAAAAAGCGCCGACCATAATTGACCGTAGTGCCAACCTGGTGGAGACCACAATGATTGCCAATATCTTCAAGAAAACCCTGATCGCCGGCGTGCTGGCCATGTCCGCAGCGGGCGCGTATGCGGCCGATAACATCAAGATCGGTTCCGTGCTGTCCGTCACGGGCCCGGCCGCCTTCCTGGGCGACCCGGAACTGAAAACCCTGCAGCTGTACATCGAGAAGATCAACGCGGCCGGCGGCGTCCTGGGACGCAAGCTCGAACTCGTGCATTACGACGATGGCAGCGACGCCGCCAAGGCCAATGGCTTTACCAAGCGCCTGATCGAGTCCGACAAGGTCGACGTGCTGATCGGCGGCACGACCACCGGTGCGACGATGGCGATGGCGCCGCTGGTGGAGCGCGCCAGCATGCCGTTCATCTCGCTGGCAGGCGCCGTGGTGATCATCGACCCGGTCAAGAAATGGGTTTTCAAGACGCCGCATACGGACCGCATGGCGGCCGAGAAGGTGTTCGAGGACATGAAGAAGCGCGGCATCAGCAAGGTGGGCCTGCTGTCGGAAACGAGCGGCTTTGGCGCCTCCGGCCGCAAGGAGTCGCAAATCGTCGCCTCCAAATACGGCATCACCCTGGTGGCCGATGAAACCTACGGCCCGAAAGACACGGACATCACGGCGCAGCTCACGCGCATCAAGAACACGGCAGGCGTGCAAGCCGTCTTCGTCTTCGGCCTGGGCCAGGGCCCGGCCGTGGTGACCAAGAACTATGGCCAGCTGGGCATGGCCGCGCTGCCGCTGTACCAGTCGCATGGCGTGGCGTCGGACGAATATCTGAAACTGTCGGGCAAGGCCGCAGAAGGCGTGCGCCTGCCAACGCCAGCCTTGCTGATCGGCGCCATGCTGCCCGACAGCGACGCGCAGAAGGCCGTCGTTGTCGGCTACGACAAGACGTACAAAGACCGCTACAAGATCGATCCATCGACCTTCGGCGGCTATGCGCTCGACGCCCTGAACCTGTCGGTGGACGCCATCAAGCGCGCCGGCGGCACGGACCGCGAAAAAGTGCGCGCGGCGCTGGAATCGACCAAGGGTTTTGTCGGCACGACCGGCGTGTTCAACATGTCGGCCAAAGACCACATGGGCCTGGACCTGTCGGCGTTCCGCATGGTCGAAGTGAAGAACGGTGAATGGCAATTGTCGAAATGATGTTCGAAACAAGGTAAGCCGGAAGTAGCTGCGCGAGGCCGCCCCCGAGGCGGCCCGCGCATCGCCGAACATATTGGAGACACCATGGAAGTCGCACAATTTCTACAATTTCTGTATTCCGGGATGACGGTCGGTTCCGCCTATGCGCTGGCGGCGCTGGGCTTTACCATCATCTACAACACCAGCGGCGTGATCAACTTCGCCCAGGGCGAATTCATCATGCTGGGCGGGATGCTGGCCGCCGTGATGTCGGCCGCCGGCGTGCCGCTGCCGCTGGCCATCATCCTGGCCGTCATCGCCACCGGCCTCGTCGGCCTGTTGATGGAAAAAACCGTGATCGAGCCGGCGCAAAATGCGCAGGTCATCACCTTGCTGATCATCACCATCGGCGCCTCGCTCGTGCTGCGCGGCCTCGTGCAGATCTGGCTGGGCAAGGATACGCACTCGCTGCCGGCGTTTTCCGGCGACGCGCCGATCGAATTCCTCGGCGCCAGCCTGCTGCCGCAAAGCCTGTGGGTGCTGGGCGTGACCGTCGTCATCGTGCTGGTGCTGGGCTGGTTCTTCGGCCGCACTCTGATGGGCAAGGCCATGCTGGCCACGTCGCACAACAAGCTGGCCGCGCAACTGGTGGGCATCAACACGCGCAAGGTGCTGCTGTTCTCGTTCGGCCTGTCGGCACTTTTGGGCGCGGCGGGCGGCATCCTCGTTGCGCCGATCACCTACACCTCGTATGACGCGGGCATCATGCTGGGCCTGAAAGGCTTTGTCGCCGCCGTATTGGGTGGCCTCGGCGGTGGTGCTGGCGCGATTGCCGGTGGCCTGATCCTCGGCATCGCCGAAGCCATGACGGCCGGTTACATCTCCTCGGCCTACAAGGACGCGGTGCCCTTCGTGCTGATCCTGTTGATCCTGTTCTTCCTGCCGCAAGGCTTGTTTGGCGCCAAAAATTCGGAGCGTGTATGACCAACTTTTTCACACGCTCGCGCCACGGCGGCTTGCTGGTGCTGGCCCTGGTGCTGGCCATCCTGCCCCTGTTCCTTACGAATGCGTTCTACTATGACGTGGCGATCCGCATCGCCCTGAACGCCATCGTCGTCATCGGCCTGAACCTGTTGATGGGCTACACGGGCCAGATCAGCCTCGGTCACGCGGGTTTCTATGGCCTGGGCGCGTATGCGTCGGCCGTGCTGACCACGCATTATGGCTGGCCGCCGCTGGCCGCCCTGGCCGCCGGTGCCGTCGCCACCGGCCTGCTGGCGCTGCTGCTGGCGCGCCCCGTGCTGAAACTCAAGGGCCATACCCTGGCCATGGCGACCCTGGGCCTGGGCATCATCATTTCCATCGTCATCAACAACGAGACGCAGTGGACGGGCGGCCCGGACGGCATCGGCGTGTCCGCCTTCAGCGTCGCCGGCCTGGACATCGCCGGCGAAAAATCGTGGTACCTGGTGTGCGCCGTGTTGCTGTTGCTGGTCACGTGGCTGGCCCTGAACCTGATCGATTCGCCCGTCGGGCGCGCGCTGCAGGCCATCCACGGTTCGGAAGTGGCGGCCCGCGTGGTCGGCGTCGATACGACGCGTTTCAAGGTGCGCGTGTTCGTGCTGTCGGCCGTCATTGCCAGCATCGCGGGCAGCATCAGCGCCCATTACATCGGCTTCATCACGCCCAACCTGGCCGGCTTCTTCCGCTCGATCGAGCTGGTGACGATGGTGGTGGTGGGTGGCATGGCGTCGATCTTCGGCTCCATCATCGGCGCGGCCCTGCTGACGATTCTGCCGCAGCTGCTGTCCAGTTTCGAGGGCTGGGAAACGGTGGTCTTCGGCGTGATCCTGATGGCGACCATGATCTTCATGCCCAAGGGCCTGGTGCCGAGCCTGGCCAGCCGTTCGCGCAAGCGGGCAGCCACTCCGAAGGCGCCCGTCAAATCCGCGCAGGAGGTCTGAGATGCTGACGATTAACAAGCTGAGCAAGAGCTTCGGCGGCGTGCACGCGGTGCAGGACGTCAGTTTTACGGTCAAGGAAGGCAATATCCACTCCGTGATCGGGCCGAACGGGGCCGGCAAGACGACCCTGTTCAACCTGATCACCGGTGTCTACACGCCGACCAGGGGCGAAATTCTGCTCAATGGCGAGAACGTGGCCGCCATGTCGCCCGATGCGCTGGCGCGGCGCGGCATGAGCCGCACCTTCCAGAACCTGCAAGTGTGCATGAACATGACGGCCATCGACAATGTGATGGTGGGCGCGCATCTGCGCCTGAACCAGAACCTGTTCGCTTCCATGCTGCGTTTGCCGTCCGTGCGCCGCGCCGATGCCGCCTGCCGTGACGAGGCGGCGGGCCTGATGGAATTTGTCGGCGTGGGCCGGCATATCGATGACGAGGCGGGGCAGATGTCGTATGGCGCATTAAAGCGCCTGGAAATCGCCCGCGCGCTGGCGGCCAAGCCGAAGGTGCTGCTGCTCGATGAACCGGCTGCGGGCTTGAACCACACGGAGACGGGCGAGATCGAAACCCTGATTCGCAAGGTGGCGCAATCGGGCGTGACGGTGGTGCTGGTCGAGCATGACATGAAGCTGGTGATGAATCTGTCGGACCATATCCTGGTGCTCGACTATGGCAAGAAGCTGGCCGAAGGGACCGCCGCCGAAGTGCGCGCCAATCCCGACGTGGTGGCGGCATATCTGGGAGTGGCGGCATGATGAAGATGGAAAAACCTCAGACACCGCTGGTGCTCGACATCCAGGGATTGACCAGTCATTACGGCCGCATCCAGGCCTTGCACGGCATCGACCTGCAGGTGCGCCAGGGCCAGCTGGTGGCGTTGGTGGGCGCGAATGGCGCCGGCAAGACGACCCTGCTGCGGGCGATTTCCGGCGTGCAGCCGATCAGCGCCGGCAGCATCGCTTTCGCCGGCCAGGACGTCAGCCGCATGAGCGCGGACAAGCGCGTGCGCAGCGGCATTTGCCAGGTGCCGGAAGGCCGCCAGGTGTTCGGCCCCATGGCGGTGGAAGATAATCTGCGCCTGGGCGCGTTTACCCGTCCGCCGCAGGACGTGGCCGGTGATATGGAACGCATGTACGGCCTGTTTCCGATCCTGAAGGAAAAGCGCCTGCTGCTGGCCGGGACGCTATCGGGCGGACAGCAGCAGATGCTGGCCATGGCGCGCGCGCTGATGGGGCGCCCGCAACTGCTGCTGCTCGACGAGCCGAGCATGGGCCTGGCGCCGCTCCTGATCGCGGAAATCTTCCGCATCGTGGCCGAACTGCGCGACCAGGGCATCACCATCTTCCTCGTCGAGCAGAACGCGCATGCGGCCCTGTCGATTGCCGACGTGGGTTATGTGATCGAGACGGGCGCCATCACCTTGTCCGGGCCTGGTCCCGAATTGCTGCATAACGAGCAGGTGCAGAGCGCCTACTTGGGTATGTGATGACGTAGGTCGGATTAGCGCTTGCGCGTAATCCGACATCAGCCGCTACGGCTGGCAATAATGTTTTGGAGAGCAATATGGTCAAAGTCTACGAAATCAACGGCGTCACCCCCGTCGTCCACCCCAGCGCCTACGTGCACCCGTCGGCCGTGCTGATCGGCGACGTGATCGTCGGCCCGCGCTGCTATATCGGGCCGCTGGCCTCGATCCGCGGCGATTTCGGCCGATTGATCCTGGAAGAGGGCGCGAACCTGCAGGATACCTGCGTCATGCACGGCTTTCCCGGTTGCGACACGGTGGTCGAAGTCGATGGCCATATCGGCCATGGCGCCGTGCTGCACGGCTGCCGCATCGGCCGCAATGCGCTCGTCGGCATGAACGCGGTGGTGATGGATAACGCCGTCATCGGCGAGGAATCGATCGTCGCGGCCATGAGTTTTGTGAAGGCGGGCATGATCGTCGCACCGCGCAGCATGGTGGTGGGCACGCCCGCCAAGATCATCCGCGCGCTGACCGACGATGAAATCAAATGGAAAAGCTCGGGCACGGACCAGTACCACGAACTGGCAGTGCGCTCCATGCAGACGATGAGCGAAGTGGAAGCCCTGACGCAAGTCGAGGCGAACCGCCAGCGCCTCAATTTCGAATCCGCCTTGCCGCTGCACCTGCACAAGAACGCCGCCGCGCAATAAGCAATATGGGCGTAGGTCGGATTAGCGGGGCCAAGCCCCGCGTAATCCGCCGCCACCGCCAACATCAATTATGGAGAAAAAAATGGCTCAAATATCCACCCTGCAAAGCCTGATCGCCGGCCGCTGGCTGGGCGAAAGTGCCGCCGTGCCCTTGCACAGCGCCTTGAACAACCGCGTCATCTATCACACGCATGCGGAAAAGATCGACTTCGACGAAGCCGTTACGTATGCGCGCAAGACGGGCGTGCCGGGCCTGATGGCGCTCGATTTCCAGCAGCGCGCAGCGCGCCTGAAGGCGCTGGCCCTGTACCTGGTCGAACGCAAGGAAGAGCTGTATGCGATCTCGCATTTGTCGGGCGCCACGCGCGCCGACAGCTGGGTCGATATCGAAGGCGGCACGGGCACCCTGTTCGCCTATGCCAGCATGGGCAGCAACGAGCTGCCGTCGTCGAACGTGCTGCACGAAGGTCCGGCCATCGCGCTTGGTAAAAAAGGCGGTTTCGCCGGCACGCACATCCTGGTGCCGCGCGGCGGCCTGGCAGTTCACATCAACGCCTTCAATTTCCCCATCTGGGGCTTGCTGGAAAAATTCGCCCCCAGCTTCCTGGCGGCCATGCCCTGCATCGCCAAGCCGGCCACGGCGACGAGCTATCTGACGCAGGCCGTCGTGCGCATGATGCATGAATCGGGCTTGCTGCCGGCCGGCAGTTTGCAGCTGGTGATCGGCTCCACGGGCGACTTGCTGGACCGCCTGAATGGCCAGGACTTTGTCACCTTTACGGGATCGGCCGCCACCGCCGCCAAGCTGCGCACGAATCCGAACCTGATCGCCCAGTCCGTGCCCTTCAACGGCGAAGCCGATTCGCTCAACTGCGCCATCCTGGCGCCGGACGTCACGCCAGACGACGTGGAATTCGACCTGTTCGTCAAGGAAGTCGTGCGCGAAATGACGGGCAAGTCGGGGCAGAAGTGCACGGCGATCCGCCGCATCATCGTGCCCGAGCACCTGATGGACGCCGTCGGCATGCGCCTGCGCGAGCGCCTGGCCAAGGTGGTGGTGGGCGATCCATCCATCGAAGGCGTGCGCATGGGCGCGCTGGCCTCGAAAGAGCAGCAGAGCGACGTGGCCGAACGCGTGGCCACCCTGTCGCAGGGGAATGAAGTGGTGTTCGGCGCGGCCGACGGTTTCAATCCGCTCGGTGATGGCGCGCAGGACGGCAGCTTCTTCTCGCCGACCTTGCTGATGTGCCGCGATGCGTTTGGCAACGACGCCGTGCATGACGTGGAAGCGTTTGGCCCCGTCAGCACCATGATGGGCTACCACGATATCGACGAGGCGCTGGCCCTGGCCGCGCGCGGCAAGGGCAGCCTGGTGAGCACCCTGGTGACGCGCGATCCGAAGATCGCCGCGCGCGTGGTGCCGCAAGTGGCGGCCACGCATGGTCGCGTCCACGTGCTCGAGCGCGTCGCTTCCGTCGATTCGACGGGCCATGGCTCGCCCCTGCCGCAACTGAAGCACGGCGGCCCTGGCCGCGCGGGCGGTGGCGAGGAGCTGGGCGGCGTGCGTGCCGTGCGCCACTACCTGCAGCGGGCGGCCGTGCAAGGCTCGCCGACCATGCTGGCGGCGATCACCGGTGAATACGTGCGCGGCGCGGACGTCAACGAAAGCCCGATCCACCCGTTCCGCAAGCACTTCGAGGACTTGAAGACGGGCGACTCGCTGCTCACGCACCGCCGCACCGTCAGCGAAGCGGACATCGTCGCCTTCGGTGGCATCTCGGGCGACTTCTTCTACATGCACTTCGACGAAATCGCGGCGAAAGAGTCGCAGTTCGGCAAGCGCATCGCCCACGGCTACTTCGTGCTGTCGGCCGCCGCCGGCCTGTTCGTCTCGCCCGGCGTCGGTCCCGTGCTGGCCAACTATGGCCTGGACAACCTGCGCTTCGTCGCCCCCGTCGCCATTGGCGACACCATCCGCGCCCGCCTGACGTGCAAGCGCAAGGTCGACCGCAACCGCAAGGACGTGTTTGGCGTGGGCCAGGGCGTGGTCGCGTGGGACGTGCAGGTGACGAACCAGAACGAGGAACTGGTGGCCAGCTACGATATCCTGACCCTGGTGTCGAAGCGCGAGTAAGCATCTGCTGCAGGACCGGTGTGAACGGCGCCGCCCGCGATCTTCGCGCGGGCGGCGCTTTTTTTATCCCGGTTGTTTTTGTCTTGAATTATCCATAAGTGTATGAAAAATATAGCGTAAGTGTGGTTTTGCACGGCGTGCTATTTAGATAAATCCCTCTAGAACGCGTGCTTTTTCCGTGAAAAGAGGCGAATTCGTTCATTGCCTCAAGAAAACTTTCCAACGTAAAACCTTTTCTCTGTAGCATGGTTTTACTCACTGGTTACGCCGCCATCACGCCCAAGGCGATGGCGGCGCGAAAAAAACGGACCCGGCCTTTTACGGCCGGTGAGCCATCGACCTCGAGCCCAACTCCACGTTCACCGCTACGGGTATTTAATTACTATGAATAAACACGTCCTGATTTTCCTGATGGCCATGCCCCTGGCCATCAGCCATGCCTATGCCGAAGAGCCCACCGGCCCCGCGGTCAAGATCAGCGGTTACGGCAGTGCCGCCCTGACCATGGCCGATACCGACAACGCGCAGTTCGCGCGTCCGAACCAGGCGGCCGGCGCCGGCCGCACTGCCCGCACGGGCGTCGATTCCAACCTGGGCTTGCAGGCCAATGTCACCGTCAACCCGTGGCTGTCGGCCACGGTGCAGGGCCTGGCGCGCAAGGATGGCGAGGACGATTTCGGCGCCGAACTGGCGTGGGCCTTCGCCAAGGCCAAGGTGTCGGACAGCTTCAGCGTGCGCGTCGGCCGCATGGGCCTGCCCGTCTTCATGATTTCCGATTACCGCAACGTGGGCTATGCCAACACCATGCTGCGTCCGCCCGGCGAAATGTATTCGCAGGTACCGCTGAACAGCATCGACGGCATCGACGGTACCTACCAGTTCAGCGCGGGCGACACCAGCATCACCACGCAGCTGGCGCTGGGCCGCACCAAGGCCACCCTGGCCACGGGCCCCGCTTCGACGGTGCAGGTGGAAGGCAAGTCCATCGTCGCCCTGAACGTGGTGGCCGAACATGGCCCCGTCACCGTGCGCTTCGGCCGTGCCGAGACCAAGCTGACGATCAACGATTCGCCGAGCCTGAACACCCTGATGAGCAGCTTGCGCGCGGCAGGCAGCGGCTACAGGATGGTCCAGCTGGGCGCCCTGGCCGATGCGCTGGAAGTCAAGGACAAGAAGGCGTCGTTTACGTCCGTGGGCCTGGGCCTGGACTGGAACAACGTGCTGCTGCAGTCCGAATATGCGAAGCGCAAGACGGACAGCTACGTCAGCGACAGCACCTCGTGGTACCTGATGGGCGGCTACCGTATCGGCGCCTTTTTGCCCTACTATAGCCACGCCAGCCTGAAGGCCGATGGCCGCGTGAACAATACCGTGCCCGCATCTTGCCCTGCCGGTTATCCGGCCGCCTGCACGCCGACCCTGCGCGCCCTGTCGGCCGGCGTCGACACCCTGGCTACCACGCGCAACGAGCTCGAGCAATCGACGGACAGCATCGGCGTGCGCTGGGATTTCCACCGCTCGGCCGCGCTGAAGGTGCAGATCGACCGCATCAGGCCGAAGAATGGTCCGGGCCTGTTCGTGCAAGCCAAGCCGGGTTTCCATGGCCCCGTCACGGTGGCTGCCGCCTCCATCGATTTCGTTTTCTAAGGAGCGCCGCATGAAACCATTGATCTTGAATCTGGCTGCCTTGCTGGCGCTGTCGACCGCTGTTCCCGTCATGGCCGAAGTGGTCGTGGTGGTCAATGCCAGGAACGCCGCCGGCGCCATGACGAATGAACAGGTGGCGCAATTCTTCCTCGGTAAATCGACGGCCATGACGCCGATCGACCAGCCGGAAAGCGCTCCCGTGCGCGCCGAATTCTACAAGAAGGTGACGGACAAGGAACCGTCGCAGGCGAAGGCCCTGTGGTCCAAGCTGGTCTTCACGGGCAAGGCCACCTTGCCGAAGGAAGTGGCCAATAGCGCCGACGTGAAGAAGGCGGTCGCCGCCGATCCGAAAGCCATCGGCTACATCGAAAAGAGTGCCGTCGACGGCACCGTCAAAGTGGTGCTGACGGCGCCATAAAGCCGGCCCGGGCCGCCCGCCATGCGGCGGCCCGGTACACATACATCAGGAGACAGCAATGAGCATCAAACGCAAGATATGGGCGCTGCCTGTCGTCTCGGCCGTGATTTTCGGGCTGGGGCTGGTCGTCAGCGCCTATCTGTCCACGGCCACGCTCAATTCCATCCACGCGACCGAAAGCGCCGACTATCCCGTGCTCGACATGGCCAAGTCGCTGACCCTGGACGTGGCTGCCGTCGGCGACGCCTTGCGCGACGCCGTCAGCGAAGGCGACAAGGAGCGCATCGGGCAAGTCGGCGGCCTGGCAGTCAAGCTGCACGAAAAATTGACCGCCTTTGCGGCCATCCCCGGCCAGCGCGAGCAGGGCCAGCGCCTGGCCAGTGAATTCGATGCCTATTACGCGCCGGCCCTGAGCGCGGCGCGCATCATGCTGGAAATGGAAGAGGGCGACCCGCAGGCCACCGTGGCGCGCATGCAGGGCGCGCTGGCGGTGCTCAACACGGACCTGGCCAAGACCAACGAACGGGCGCAAGCGCAGTTCAAGCAGGGGATCGAGCGCAGTGCGGCCAATGTGCGCAATGCCCTCAATACCAGCATCGCCGTGGCGCTGGCCGTCATCGTCTGCCTGGTGGCCGTGTCGCATTTCGTCGTGCGCGCCATCTGGCAGCAGCTGGGCGGCGAACCCGAATACGCGCGCCAGATCGCGCGCGCCGTGGCCGATGGCGACCTCTCGATGGAGATCGTCACCGAGGCGGGCGACCAGGCCAGCTTGCTGGCGGCGCTGAAGGAGATGCGTGGCCGGCTGGCCGGCATGGTGTCCGGTATCAAGGCGTCGGCTGACACCATCCAGGTGGCCAGCGCGGAAATCGCCCAGGGCAATGCGGACCTGGCCGCGCGCACGGAATCGCAGGCGGGCAGCCTGGATCAGACGGCGCGCAGCATGGACAGCCTGACTTCCACCGTGCGCGACAACGCCGCCAACGCGGGCCAGGCGCACGCACTGGTGGTGTCGGCATCGTCCGTGGCCGTGAAGGGCGGGCAGGTGGTCAGCCAGGTGGTCACCACCATGGGCGAGATCAACGATTCATCCAAACGCATCGTCGACATCATCGGCGTCATCGACGGCATCGCCTTCCAGACGAACATCCTGGCCTTGAACGCGGCCGTGGAGGCGGCGCGCGCGGGCGAACAGGGACGCGGCTTTGCCGTGGTGGCGTCCGAAGTGCGCAGCCTGGCGCAGCGCAGCGCGGCAGCGGCGCGCGAGATCAAGCAACTGATCGGCGACTCGGTGGCCAAGGTGAACGTGGGTTCGAAGCTGGTCGACGAGGCGGGGCTGACCATGGGCCAGATCGTCGATTCCGTGAAAAAGGTGGCCGACATCATGGCCGAGATCAGCGCCGCGAGCCAGGCGCAAAGCGCCGGCATCGGCGACATCGGCGTGGCCATCGGCAGCATGGACCAGATGACGCAGCAAAATTCCGCCCTGGTGGAGGAAGCGTCGGCGGCCGCCGAGTCGCTGCAGGAACAGGCCGTGCAACTGGGCACGGCGCTGGCCGTGTTCAAGCTGGCGCAGGGCGGTTTGTCCAGCATGCCCGTGCCACGGCCGTTGGCGTTGGCGTTGGCGTTGGCGAAGACGTAGGTTGGATTAGCGCAGCGTAATCCAACACAAGGGCGTCAAGCTAGGCCCGCAGCCCGAACGGATCGTCGATGCTATGCGCCGGCTGCGTGAACCAGCGCGGGCCGTCTGCCGTCATGTAGAAATGGTCTTCGTGGCGGATGCCGAATTCGCCGGGGATGCAGATCATCGGCTCGTTCGAGAAGCACATGCCCACGTCGAGCGGCGTCGTGTCATTGCCCACCAGGTAGGGCCACTCGTGGATATCGAGGCCGATGCCGTGGCCCGTGCGGTGCGGCAGGCCGGGCAGCTTGTAGCCGGGACCGAAACCGTCCGCTTCCAGCGACACGCGGGCGGCGCGGTCCACGTCGCCGCAGGGCACGCCCAGCTGCGCGGCCGCGAACGCGGCGGCCTGCGCTGCCTTTTCGCTGTTCCACACGGAGCGCTGGCGTTCGCTGATGGCGCCAAACACGTAGGTGCGCGTGATGTCGGAGATGTAGTTCATCACCTGGCAGCCCGTGTCGATCAGCACCGTGTCGCCCGCCTTCAGGGTTTGCACGTAGTTCACGCCATGCGGGTAGGCCGTCGCCTCGCCGAACAGCACGATGCAGAAATACGAGCGGGGCGCGCCTACCTTGCGGTGCGCGCGCTGGATGAATTCTTCCACTTCCACCGTCGTGATGCCTTCGACCAGCATGCTGGCCGTGGCCACGTGCACGGCCAGGGTCATGTCCATCACGCGCTGCATCAGGGCGATTTCCGCCGGCGACTTGCGGCTGCGGCAGTACGCCGTGACGGTGCGCGCGTTTTCCAGCGCATAGCCGGGCGCCAGCGGCTTGATGCCGTCGTAGATGAAGAAGGCGGCGCTTTCGCAGATGCCCACGCGCGGCGGTGCAGCCGCATCCTGGGCTATCCCCATGCGCGCCAGCACGTCGACGAACAGCTGGTACGGGCTTTCATGCTCTTCCCAGCAATTGACACGGCCTTCGATGAGCATGAAGCCTTGCAAGGTGCTTTCCTCAAACGCGGGGGCGATGTATTCGATGTCGCCGCTGGCTGGCAGGATGGCGCCCACCATGCGTTCGCTGGCATACCATTTGGTGCCCGTGAAATAGGTGAGGTTGGCGCCCGCGTTCAGGTAGATGGCGGCGATGCCCTGCTGGCGCATGAACGCCTGTGCCCTGGCGATGCGTTGCGCATGTTCGTCCTTGCCGATGGCGACCATGCCGCCCGTCATGTCCGACAGCGATGCCAATGCCTGTTCGATGGAAGTGCCACCTATGCTCATGCCTGCTCCTTTGTTCGATGCTGAATATGGAATGCGGGCATGATATCAGTTCGCGCCTTTCGGCTTGAGTCCGGGCGCGCCGCCGGCCGCATCGGGCGGGGCCAGCACCAGGTCGTGCGGATACGTGAAGTGCCAGTCCGCGTAGCGCTGCTTGCGGCGCAGGCTGGCGTCTTCGTCGAGAAAATTATCCTGCTTGATGGGCAGCTGCGGCGACAGCGAATGGATGCCGACGATGCGTCCCTCCTGCCGCAGCAGGCCCCATTCCGCCTTGCCCGTGACGGGGTCCGCATACAGGCGGCGCAAGTGCCGCCGGGCATTGGCAAAGCGCGGGTCGCGCAGCAGTTCCTGCAGGGTCAATGGGTAGCGGGGCCGCCCGTCGCCCGGCGTGCTGTCGTAGTAGCGGCCCAGCGCATTGCGGAATTCATGGCCGATGAACAGCAGCTCGCGCTCCTTGTCGCGCCGCGCGGCCGTGGCATGCAGTTCGCTGGCCAGCACCAGGCCCACGCCCATGAAGGCCACCAGCATCAGGGTCCAGATATACGCGAAGCCCCGTGCGCGGCGCCGAAAATCAGAGCTGCTCAAAGGGGATGCCCTCGCGCGTCTTGCCCTTGGCGCCGCTGCGCACGTCGGCCACGCCGCCGATCTCGCCATTGGGCGAAGGGATCAGCTGCCAGGTGGCGGCGGACTCCGTGACGGGGTCCAGCGGCACGCTGCGGAAATAATGGTGGGTCACCAGGTCGGCCAGCGCGGCCGGATATTCTCCCTTGTCGGCATAGTATTTATCGAGGCCGCTCCTGAGCACCTGCAGGTTTTCCTTCAGGGCGACTTCCTTCGATTTTTCCACCGAGCCGAAATAGCGGGGGATGGCGATCGTCAGCAGCAGCGAGATGATCGCCAGCACCACCAGCAGTTCGACCAGGGTAAAGCCGCGGCGTAGAGAGGAGGCAGGCATCGGGTTCACCATTGATTGAGCGGCACGCCGTTCAGGCCCACCTTGGTCGAGCGCGAGGCGACGTCGAACACGTCTTCGCCTTCGCCGGGATTGTCGGGCGGCGAGGCATAGGCGCGCTTGCTCCAGCTGTCCGCCGCGCTGCCGGCTTCCCTGGGCTGGAACGGATCGCGCGGCAGCCGGCGCAAAAAATAGATGTTCTGCTTCGATGGACTGCGCTGGTCGGGCACGCCCTCGACCAGTTCCTCGAGTTTTTTCGGATAGCCGGAGGCGCCCAGCGACAGCTTGATGCGGCCATTGTCCGAGGCGCGCTTGTAGGCGTCGATCGCTTCGCGCATCTCGATCAGGGCGCTGCGCAATTGCTGTTCCTTGGACCGTTGCAAGGCCACCTGCGCCATCGGCACGGCTACCGTGGCCAGGGTCGCCATGATGGCCAGGGTGACCATCAGCTCGATGAAGGTAAATCCCCTTGGTTTCACTGGCCACCCTTGCCTGATTTTTCGCCGGCGGCGGGCGCTTCGTCGCCGCCCGTCATGGGCGAGCCGGTGCGCGGCGCGGCCGGCTCGGGCGCGGCGATCGCCTCGGGAGAGCCGCCCACGCTGCCGCGGCCGCCCACGGATGCCTCGGTGCCCGAGTTGAATTCGGCCGTCATCAGGTCCGGGCGGCGGATGCTGCGCAGCAGGCGCGGCGTGATCGACAGCACGATCTCGCTGCGCATGGCATCATCCTTCTGGCTGCCGAACAATCGGTTCAGCATGGGCAGTTCGCCCACGCCCGGCACCTTGTTGGCCGTGCCCCGGTCTTCGTCGCTGATCAGGCCAGCCAGCACCTGCGTCTCGCCATCCTTCAGGCGCAGAACCGTGGACGCGCTGCGCGTGCCGATCTGGTAAGCCTGCGTGCCCGTCTTGCTGATCACTTCCTTGACCACGTTCGACACTTCCAGGTTGATCTTGATGGCCACTTCGTCGTCCAGGTAGACGTTCGGTTCCACGTCGAGTTTCAAGCCCACTTCGATGTAGTTGACGCTGTCGGAGCTGACGCCGTTGTTCGTCGTGACGGTAATGACGGGCACGCGGTCGCCGATGAGGATCTTGGCCTTTTCCTTGTTGCGCACGCGGATGCGCGGGTTGGCGAGGATATTGCTGTCGCTGTCCGTCTTGTTGGCGTTCAGCGTGACGCCGCCGATGGCCAGGTTGATATTGTCGCCGTTGATGCGGTGCAGGTCGGCCACCTTCAGGCCGCCCAGGCCTCCCGTAATACCTGCGGCGCCGGCCAGTGTCAGGTTGGCCTGGTCCGGCCAGCGCACGCCCAGTTCCATCAGGCGCGTGCGCTTGACTTCCAGTACTTCCACTTCCAGCATCACTTCCGGGTCGGCCAGGTCCTGCACATCGATGATGCGCTCGGCCATGCGCACCATTTCCGGCGTATCGCGCAGCATGATGATGCCCAGGCGTTCATCGGTGACGACATCCTTGGCCTTGAGCAGGGTCTTGATGGAAAACGCCACCGTCTTGACGTCGGCATTGGCCAGAAAGAAGGTGCGCACCACGAGCTGCTGGTAATCCTTCACCTTTTGCGGCGTGTTCGGATAGATCGTGATCGACTTGTCGCTGGTGACGCTTTGTTCCAGCTGATTCGCGCCCAGCAGCATGGCGATCGCCTCTTCGATGCTGGTGTCGCGCACGGAGATCGTGGCGCGCAGGGCCGGGTCGACCTCCTTGTCGAAGACGAAATTCAGGCCCGACACCTTGCTGATGAAGTCGAACACGGAGCGCAGCGGCGCGTCGCGAAATTCGAGGGTCACGGGTTTGCGGTAGGCGGCCGCCAGCTTGCCACCGGCCGGCAGGCTTTTCGATTGCGCCTCGCCGATGCGGCTTTTCAGGGCCAGCGCCTCGCGCTGCGCGGGGCGTTCCTGCAGCACCTGGCGCAAGGCTTCCTGCGCCTGCGCGATATTCGCCTCGCCGCCGCGCTGGTAGCTGGCCTGCGCTTCCTGCACCAGCTTGCGGTGCCGTTCATCCTGCGCCACGCTGGCCATGCCCCGCTGCGCCACGTCGTTGCTGGCGTCCAGCGTCAGCGCCTGCTGGTACAGCGCTTGCGCTTCGGGCAGCTTGCCCTGCTGGCGCAGCGCTTCCGCAGCCCCATTCAGCTTGTTCAGCGCGCGCATCCTGCCATTCGTCACGGCGATGCGGTATTTGGCGTTGGTCGGCTCGGCCTGCGCCGCCTGTTCCAGCAGGGCCAGGCCCTGTTCCGTGCGGCCCGCGCCCAGCATGGCCTGGCCATCGTTATAGGCCTGGTTGCCGGCGCAGGCAGCCAGCAGGGACAGCACCGGCAGCAGGGTGATGAGATTACGAGACATGGGTGCGGCGCGTCGTTTCAATTGAGGTCCCCTACGGCGAGTGTCTGTTTCAGGTTAAGCGGCAGATAGGTAAATTGCAGGGCGCCCTGCACCACGCCGTCGAAGCGGTAGCGTTCTTCGAGCGTGTCGCCTGGGCGCGCCACCACGTTGCGTTCGCCCGCTTGCAGGAAGTAGGCGGCCTTGCCTTCGTCGACAAAGCGGCCCAGGAACTGAAATGGCAGCGGTGGCGGCGCGTTCGCATCGACGCGGGCGACGGGCAGCGCGGCCTGGGCCGCCTGCTGGTCGAGCATGATCTTTTTTGGCGTCTCCGGCTGCCAGCTTTGTTTGGCGAACAGGGTGGCCGCTTCCTCGTCGTCGAGGCCACGGCGCGGTTCGATGGCCAGCGCGCGATTCGTTTGTGGAGCTGCAGCGGCGACGACGAGGGGGGGCGGCGCCACCCGCTCCACCTGGCGCGTGGTGGCCGTGGCCGGTCCCACGATGCTGCCTTCGTCCTCTGGCGCGAAGAGGGCGGCCAGCAAGGTCGCCACGGCGGCGCCTCCCAGTACGGCTTTTTTCATCGGCGCACCTCCGCCTTCTTCACCAGCAGGATGAACTGGATGCGCGCGTCGATCTCGCCCGCCTCGATCTGCTCGCGCTTGAAGAGCACGGAGTCCAAGGTCAGGGTGGGCAGCGCCTGCAAGGCGTCGACGATAAAGGTTTGCAGCTGCGCGTATTCGGCCTTGACGGGCAGGGTGATCTGGTAGCGCAGGAAGGCCGTGTTGCTGTCTTCCTGCGGCTTGTAGTCGGCCTTGGCCAGGGTGACGCCGCTCTTTTGCGCCACTTCCAGCAAGGCCTTCAGCTGGTCGGGAATGCTGTCATGCGCGGGCAGGTAGGCGTGAAAGGCGGCCAGGCTGTCCGCATCCGCATCGAGCGTGACGGGGGCCGTCGGCAGCGCCGATTGTTTCGCCATCAAGGCCAGCTGCGCGCGTAATTGCTGCTGCCGTTCGGCCAGGGCATCGCCCTGCCGCACGGCGAAAGCGGCCAGCGCCAGGCAGGCCGCACCCATGGCGCTGGGCCAGCCCAGCGTGCGCCACAGACGCGCGGCTTCCCACGCCAGACGCGGCGGCACGTGCAGCTGCAGGCGCGCGCGGGTCACGGGCGCGCCGGCTTTCAATACGGGTTTGATTGCCGCCATTGCGCCTCCAGCTGAAAACGGTAAGGGTGTTCGGGGGCGTTCGCGTTCATCTCGTGCTTGAGCAGATACACGGAACTGAACATGGGCTGCTGGTTCAGGAAGGCCAGGTAATTGAGCATGTCCTGCGGCGTTTCCCCCTCGGCGGCGATCTTCAGGACGCTGGCGCCATCCTGTCCCTGCTGCGCGTTCAGGTCCAGCCCCAGCAGGGCCACGCGCACGTCGCGCGGCGCCTGCACCGTCTTGATCAGGCGCGTGACGGGCAGGTTAAGCTGGCGCACGGCGGCGGCCACCTGTTTCAGTTCGAGGTCGCGTTCGCGCTGGGCGCTGGCCGACAGGGGGGCGCGCACGGGACGCGCGGGCTGCAGCTGCGCCAGCTGCGCTTCCAGGCGCCGCGTTTCCTGCGCCTGCACCAGCCAGTATCCGGCGGCCGGCAGCAGCATCAAGCCGCCCGCCAGGCACAGGGCCAGGCGCCAGCCCTTGAAGGTTTGCATCGCTCCCGGCGGCAAAAATTCCAGGCGGCTCAGGCCCATGCGGCCTCCCGCATCAGGTGGGCGCCGCTGGCCACGGCGACGGGCACGAAGCGTTCCGGCACGTTCGCTTGCGGCACGCCGCTCAAGTCGAGCAGCGCTACCTGTTCGATGGCGTCGAGCTGCGGCGCGCGCAAGTTCCAGCGCCGCCAGGCCCGCTCCAGCTCATCGCCCCAGTCCGCGGCGCAGGACTGGCTGTGCAGCGCCGTGATGCGCCCGTTACTCGCCGTTGCCAGCAGCAGCCGGCCCGTTTCCACCAAGGCGAAGGCGGCGGGCTTGCCGCCGGCGACGCTGCGCCAGGCCGGTCCGGCGATCGGTTCGATGGACAGGCAGCGCCGGCCATGCGCGGCCGCCGCATCCTGCACGCCTTGCAGCAGGGCCGCATTGATGCCGCAGGCCAGGCGTGGCTTGCCGTAGGGCGCGTCGTCGGCGGCCAGGCGCCAGGCGCGCGCGCCATCGCCGTAGACGGCGGCGAACTGGCTGTGCAGGAAGCGCTGCGCGCTGGCCCGCTCGAGCAGGGCGCCGCTCCACGGCACCACTTGCATGGCGCACCAGCGGCTGGCCAGGCTGACGGCCAGCGGCGGTTTTTTGCCGCCATCCTGTTCGAGCCAGCCGCGCAGGGCGGCCAGCGCCACTTCCCAGCTGGCGTCGGGATTCGCGATGGGCAGGTGGAAGGCGCTGTCCGCCACGGGGCGGCCGGCGCGGCGCAGCACGCCGTGTAGCCCGTGCGGCGCCAGGTGCAGGCACACGGTGGTGCGGGCAAGGCGTTCAATAAGTGACACGATTGAGCTCCGCTAAAGTGGTTTCCCCGCGCCGTACCAGGTCCAGGCCCGCTTCGCGCGCCAGGCGAAAACCGTTGCGCGCCGCTTCTTCCTTCATCTGGCTCAGGGGCGCGCGCGTGCAGATCATTTCGCGCATGGCGTCGCTGAGCATCAAGACTTCGGCGACGGCCTTGCGGCCCTTGTAGCCGGTGCCGCGGCAATGGCCGCAGCCCTTGCCGGCCATGAATTGCCAGTCCTGCACCTGGTGCAGGGCCAGGCCGCTGTCGCGCAATTGCTGTGCATCGGCCAGCACTTCGGCGCTGGCGTCGACGGCGCAATGGGCGCAATTGAGGCGCAGCAGGCGCTGCGCCACGATACCGTTCAGGGCCGCCGCGAAGCTGTAGGCGTCGACGCCCATGTGCAGGAAGCGGCCGACCACATCAAAGACGTTGTTCGCATGCACGGTGGTAAACACCAGGTGGCCCGTGAGCGCGGCCTGTACGGCGATCTGCGCCGTTTCATCGTCGCGGATTTCGCCGATCATGATCTTGTCGGGGTCGTGGCGCAGGATGGAACGCAGGCCGCGCGCGAACGTCAGTCCCTTCTTTTCGTTGACGGGTATCTGCAGCACGCGTGGCAGCCGGTATTCGACGGGGTCCTCGATGGTGACGATCTTGTCGCGCCCCGTGTTGATTTCCGTGATGGCCGCGTACAGGGTGGTGGTCTTGCCGGAACCCGTGGGCCCCGTCACCAGCAGCATGCCGTGCGGCTTGGCGGCCAGGCGGCGGATCTGCTCGATGGCGTCCTCGTTCAGGCCCAGGCTTTCCAGGCGCAGCGCCTGCGCCGCTTCCGTCAGCGCGCGCCGGTCCAGCAGGCGCAGCACGGCGTCTTCGCCAAAGATATTGGGCATGATGGAGACGCGGAAATCGATCTCCGCCCCTTTCACGCGCACCTTGAAGCGGCCATCTTGCGGGATGCGCCGCTCGGCGATATCGAGATCGGCCATGACCTTGATGCGCGAGATGATCTGCTCGGCCATCGCCAGTCCCTGCACCTGGCCTGCCTGCACCAGCACGCCGTCGACGCGGTACTTGATGACGAGGCTGGCCACGTCGCATTCGAGGTGGATGTCGCTGGCCTGGAATTTCAGGGCGTCGTAGATGGTGGAATTCACCAGTTTGACCACCGGGCTGCTGTCCTCGCTGATGCGGATCAGTGAGATGTCCTCGATGCTCTGGTCCAGCCCTGGAATGTCATCCCCATGCTGCATTTCCTGCATCGCCTGCTGCACGCTTTCCTGTTGCAGCAGATAGGCGGCCAGGTCGTCCGGGTGCGCCAGCGCCACCGTGAAGGGCGTGGACAAGGCGAAGTCGGCCCACTGCAGCAAGTCTTCGGCAAACGGATTGCCGATGACGAGCACGGGCGGCGCGCCGGGAACGCCAGGCTGCAGCAGCACGCAGTCGCGCTGGGCGCAATCCGTGTAGGGCAGCAGGCCGAAGGCGGGCAAGGCGGCCTGCAGTTCGGCCATCGTCCACGCCGGGTAGCGGAACAGGGCGGCCAGCTGGCGCAAGAAGACTTCGGGCGGCAGGGCCGCCGTTTCCTGCAGCACGGCCATCTGCGGGCGCCCCTGTTCCAGCGCGCTGGCGTGGGCGCGGCGCAGCATGGCCGCATCGAGCACGGCCCGTTCCTCGTCGCGTGCGTTCATGTCATGACTCTCACGATAAGCTCCCCGCCAGTTCAAAGATCGGCATGTACATCAGCACCACCACGCCGCCGATGACGACGCCGATGATGGTCATCAAGAGCGGTTCGAGCAGGCGCGACGCCCAGTCCACCCAGCGGGCGAATTCCTCGTCGTGGAACTTGGCCGAGCGTTCCAGCATGTCGCCCAGGCGGCCCGTGTTCTCGCCCACTTTCAGCAGCGATTGCGCCACGGGCGTGGCCATCTCCGCCTGCTCCAGCGCCGTGGAAAACGGCATGCCTTCCTGTACCGCGCGGCGCGCCCGCGCCAGCTGCTCCTGCTGCGCCGGCAGCAGCATGGGGCCGACCATGGCCAGCGCCTTGTGCAGCGGGATGCCGGCATGCAGCAGCAGGCTGAGGGCACGGTAGAAGCGGGCCAGGCGGAATTCCGCCGCCTTCGCGGCCAGCACGGGCAGGCGCAACAGGCGCAAGACGAGTGCCTGGCGCGTACCGGCATGGGCGACGCCAAAGATCACGCTGCCGACCACGGCGGCCAGCGCGCCGGCGCACAGCAGCGGATGCGCGGCCAGGGTCTGGCCAAAGCCGAGCAGCATTTGCGACATCCATGGAATTTCGCGGCCCGAGCTTTCGTAGACGACGCTGAACTTGGGCACCACGTAGCCGAGCAGGAACAGGGTCACGAGGCCGCCGACGACGAGCAGCATGCACGGGTAGATGGCGGCGGAAATGAGTTTTTTGCGGATGGCGTCGAACTGCAGCTGGTAGGCGACGAAGCGCGCCAGCGCCTCGGGCAGGTTGCCCGAGCGTTCGGCCGCATGCACGGTGGCGATGTAAATGTCGGGGAAGATGTCGGGAAAATCTGCCAGCGTGTCGGAAAAACTTTGTCCTTGCTGCAGGGTGAGCACGATGGCGGCCAGGGTGGCCCTGGCGCCGGCGCGCGTTTCCTTGTTGTGCAGGGTGGCCATGGCCTCGCCCAGGTTCAGGCCCGCTTCGAGCAGGGCCAGCAGCTCCTGGCTGAATTGCAGCAGGGGCAGGCCCTGCTTGCCGGGGCGCAGCGCGGCGCCCGCGTCCTGCGCGGCGCCGTCATCGACGGCCAGCACGCGCCAGCCGCCGCGCACGGCCGCGCGGATCGCCTCGGCCTCGCTGGCGGCGTCGATGGACAGCGCCTGGCTGCCCGCCGGGCCCTGCACCTGGAGGTGGAACTGCATCGTCGGCTCAGGCGAGCATGGTAAGGGCCTGGGGCGTGAAAATGGGGTGATGTGAAAAGGGGAAGGCGCGTGCGGACAAGGTCGAAGTAGGCATCGGTCAGGAACCATCCAAAAAAAGTGCAATTCGTCGCGGGTACCGGCAGCAGGCAAGATGCAATGACTGCCTCAGGGTAGACTGGAATTGCCAGGAAATCAATCGTGCCGTGCGGGCAAGCCTTGTATCCGGCTTGCCCGCAATTCAGCCGCTTACTGGGTAACCAGGCTGACCTTGTCGATCACGAACGAGGTTTGCAGCGATGCATCCTCGGTCGCGGCAAACGAGATCTGCACGGTCTGGCCCTTGTAGGCGATCAGGTCGAAGGTGCGGATCTGGTAGCCGGCCGCCTTGTTCACGTTCGAGTACGAAGCCAGGGTGCCCAGCACCGTACCGGCGCTGTTCTTCACGGTGACGACCAGCTTGTCGTACACGGTATTGCCTGTTTCAGACGTGTCGATATGCAGCGCGAAGCTCAGGCTGGCGGACGTGGCGGCGGCCGGAATGGCCACGCTTTGCGTCAGCGATTCGCTGGCCGTCGTGCCATTTCCACCGAGCCAGGCGTACTTCGTGCCTTCGTACGCGATTTGGCCCGTGAAGGTGCCGATGGCGCCCGTGGTGCCGCTCCAGCCCGTGGCGCCGGACTCGAAGCCGCCATTCGTCACGCGCTCGGTGGCGCTGCTCGTGCCCACCGTCAGGGTGGCGTTGTTCGACGTGGCCGTCACGGCGGGCGACGACGAATCCGTCACCGTGGCCTTGAAGACGGCGCCGTTGTCGGCCGCCACGGTCGTGAAGCTGTAGGCGGGCGACGTGGCGCCGCTGATCACGGCGCCGTTGCGGAACCACTTGTAGGTGTACGGCGCCGTGCCGCCGCCCGCGCCCACGGCGAACGAGGCGGTGGCGCCCGGTGCGACGGTGATGCTGGCCGGCTGGCTGGTGATCGTCACCGCGCCGCCCGTCGTCGATTCATCGACGTCGGCGCCCACGTTGATGGCCGCATACGCGCGCTTGACGGCGATGGACTCGGCGCTGCCCACGCCATACAATTCCTCGGCTGCCTGCAGCACCTTGTTGCGCGCGTCCGCGTAGTTGGTCGACGAGGTGAACTTGGTGGTGGCCGCCTTGAACCAGATGCGGTAAGCCTTGTCGCTGCCGATGCCGGTCATGGCCAGCGGGCTCTTGTTCAGGTAGGAGCTGTAGTAGTCGCTGCTGGACGTGGAGTTCGAGCCTTGCGACAGGAAGTAGAACATGCGGTTGTTCGGGCCGCTGCTGTAGTGGACGTCGAGGTTCTTGATGGTGCTGCTCCACGCATTCGGGCTGCTGCCATCCTTGCTCGGCTTGTACAGCCAGCGCAGCGGCTGGCCATTCTTGGCGATTTCCTTGCCCGTCATCCAATCGTTGCCCGTGTTCGGAATCGTCGTGCCCGTGCCGCCGGCGCGCGCATACGCTTCCACCATTTCGCCGGCGATGTCCGAGCTCGATTCGTTCAAGCCGCCCGATTCCTGCGAGTAGATCAGGCCCGAGGTGGCGTCCGTGATGCCGTGGCCCATTTCATGGCCGATCACGTCGATGGAACCGAGGTTGTTGAACGAGCTGCCGCCGTCGCCGATGTACATGCACTTGCAGTTGCTGTCGTAGTAGGCGTTGTCGTAGGCCGTGTTGACGTGGGCGGCGATGTGGGTGGCCGTGTTGTTGCCGTCCAGGCTGGACCAGCCCAGTACGTTCTTGTGCGTGTCGTAGGTGTTCATCAGGCCCCACATCGCGTTCACGGCAGCCGTCTGGCCGTTGGCGTTGGTGGTGCTGCCGCCGCTGATGTATTGCTGGCCGTCGCCCCAGGTATTGCTGGTGCTGCTGTACACGCTGCCCGAGGTGGTGCCGTGGTTGGCATTCGTGATGGCCATGCCGCCGAAGCTGCCGCCCGTGCCGCGGCTGGGGTCCTTCATGGTGTAGGTGCTGCCCGTGAGCGTGGTGTTGAGCGGCACCTGGCCGTTGTACTGGCTGTTGCCGACGCCGGCCACGGTTTTCAGGGCTTTCCACTGGCGCAGGATGCGGCCATCCCTGGCGCTGACGACGGTGTCGTAGTAGACCGGTTTGCTGCCGCTGATCATGCGCGTCTGCACCAGGTAGGCCAGCTCGTAGTGGTCGACCACGTCCTGCACGTCGAGCGCGTTCAGCGCGGCTTCCGATTTGTTCTCGGCGCCGGCCACGCGCACGGTTTTCATCACTGGGTAGATCAGCAGCTGCGCATGCGGCGGCACGTGGTCGACGGCCTGCACGCCGATGCTTTTCACGGCGGCGGCGATGGCGGCGGCGGCGCTGACGGCCGGCGTGGTGTCGATATCGGTGGTGGCGCTGCGGGTGACGGAATTGACGCCGCCGCTACCGAGGCCGGACGCGCGGTCCGAAACGGACTCGCTGACGATGTCGCCGGCGCTGTTGCTGACCACGACCGTCTCGGAGCCGAAGACGGGCAAGCCCTTGTAGGTGTGCTGTACGCGGCTCACGCGCGTGCCGCTGACACCCGGATGCTGGGCGCCGACGGCAAAACCATGTTCGGTATTGAGGCCACGGCTGCGCGCCTGCGCGGCCAGCTTGTTGACCAGGCTGGCGGTCTCTTGTGGAGACGCCAGGCTGACCGGGGCGGCCATCAGGGTTTGTGGCAGCGGCGTGGCGGCATCGGCCGTGGTGGCCATCAGCGGCAGGGCGGCGATGGATGCGGCAACTATCGTCAAACGTAAATTCATTTCTGCTCCATGGTATCGGTTAAGGAAATGGTGAATGAGCTGGCCGCGATGCCTGATGGCCATCCCGGTGCGCCTGGCGGCTGGCGGATAGCCTGCCGTTTTGTGGTGGCATGACGCCGGGTAGGGGGACACTAAACTTGTCGAGATCGCCATGTCAAAAAATTCAAGAAATGGGTCACTACGCGGATTTTTGTTAAGAATTGAACATTTCTCGGCGCTGCATCGTTGGAAAGTTTGATCTACCACAAGATGCAACTTTTGTTCTGGACTACTTCCCCTAATGGCGCGCTCTGTTGGAAAAACACTGTTGCCTTTTCTAAATATTGCGATCTACACTAGCTCTTCGCGTTGTCCCAAACGGATCGCGCGAAGACAAAAAAAGCGCACGCGGCAATGACCGCGTCCAGATACAGCGCATCGGGAAAAAAAATCGGGAGTTTCACATGACGTCAGTTCTGTTTTCTGCTGTGGGTTTCAGCCATTTCCCCTCTGGAGCGGCATTCATGCTGCATCCGCCTTCCTAGCGGCCATCCGCCGGCTCTTCCCCCCGCCAGGGGGTTCTTTTTCGCGAGTCCGACCGCGCCGCCCGGCGCGGCCGCTGGCGCAGTGCATCCTTTTTTCAGGAAGGGTTGCCGGCTCCTGGTGCGTGCACCGGAATCACCGGCCCGAAGAACTATGCTTTCGATAGCGACCAAAGTGGAACAGATCGTGATGGAATCGGCCTTTCTCAGCGAGGGGCTGGGCCGGGGCTTGCTTAACCTGTCGGAACTGGCGCGCCAGCTGCAGCCGCAATTGCAGAGCGACTTGTGGAAACCGGTGGGGCAGGCCGCCGTGGTGATGGCGCTGCGCCGCCTGGCCGAGCGCATGCCGCAGCAGAAAAGCGGCGAGATCGTGCTGGCGCACCGCGCGGGAGAATTGTCCACGCGCGGCGAATTGATGATTTTTACTTACCGTTATTCCGACCAGACGTATGCCTGCCAGCGACAGTTGCTGGCGCTGGCCGCACCCCAGCGCGGCACCTTCATCACCGTCACGCGCGGCGTCAACGAGGTAATGGTGATCTGCAGCCGTACGCTGCATGCGCTGGTGGAAGAGGTGTTCGGCGAAGAGCAGGAACTGGCGCGCCTGGAGCGGGTGACGGCCGTGACCTTGCACCTGGCGCCCGAAACCTGCTACACGCCGGGCGTGTATCACGCCATCCTCAAGCGCCTGGCGTGGGAGCGCATCAATTTGATCAACATCATCTGCACCTACACGGAGCTGACCTTGCTGCTCGAGGCGTCGCAGACGGGGGCGGCATTTTCCGTGCTGTCGAAAATCGTCGCACAATGAAAAGGCTCTGTCACCGTTAAGTAAGGGGAGTCCAGGAGTCTTCCTGTGTCCCTGCTGTCTGACTGTGTATACCAGACAAACGGGAGCCTTCCGTGCAGCCAGCCCAATGGAAAACCTTTATCGCCCAGTTCACCGAACTGAACCGCCGCCAGCGCCTGGCGGGCATCGCTCTGCTGCGCGGGGCCGCATCGCGAGACGTCACCGTGGCATTGGTCGAAGGCGTGGCCCAGCCGCGATTGGCCTGTCCCGCCTGCCATTCAGACCACTTGCACCGGCACGGCCATGCGCACGGCTTGCAACGCTACCGCTGCGTTCCCTGCGGGCGCACCTTCAATGCGCTCACCGGCACGCCGCTGGCCCGCTTGCGCCACAAGGCGCTGTGGCTCGACTACGCCGATTGTCTGCTGGCATCGGATTCCGTGCGCAAGGCGGCATTGCAGCTGGGCGTGCACCGCAACACCACCTTTCGCTGGCGCCACCGATTTTTATCGCTGGCAAGGACGGACCGGCCGCATGGCCTGCATGGCATCGCCGAAGCGGACGAGTTGTATCTGCTGGAATCGGAAAAGGGCGCCAGAACAATGACGCGTCCGGCCCGCCGCCGGGGCGGCCATGCCCACAAGCGCGGCATATCGAACGAACAGGTCTGCATCCTGGTGGCGCGCGACCGCACGGGGCAGACCCTGGATTTCGTCACGGGCAAAGGGGCGCTGACGCAGGCGCAGCTGCAACGCTGTTTATTGCCCGTCATCGACAAGGACGTGCTGCTGGTCACCGATGGCCATGCCGCCTACCGGGCTTTTGCGAGGGAAGCGGGCATCAGTCACCAGGCCGTCAACTTGCGCGCCGGCATCCGCGTGCAGGGCGCCGCCCATGTGCAGAACGTCAATGCGTATCACAGCCGATTGCGACAATGGCTGGGGCCGTTTCACGGCGTGGCGACGCGCTATCTGTCGAACTACCTGGGATGGCGCTGGATACTCGACGCCGGGCGTATCCGCTCGCCTGAAACGTTATTGAAAGCAACACTGGGCGCATTCCCACACCTGACGGTGACATAGCCAATGAAAAACGCCCCGTTGCATCGCTGCAGCGGGGCGCTGGCGGGACGCAGCCTGTTTATTTTTCCAGCTGCGTACGCACGCGGGCGATCGCGGCGCGCACCTGGCGTGGCGCGGTGCCGCCCACGTGGTCGCGCGCGGCAACGGAGCCTTCCAGTGTCAGCACGGCAAACACGTCTTCGTCCGTCAACGGGGAAAACGCGCGCAGTTGCTCGAGCGACAGGTCGGCCAGGTCGCAGCCGGCGTCGACGCAGGCGCGCACGGCCAGGGCCACCGCTTCATGGGCGTCGCGGAACGGCAAGCCTTTCTTGACCAGGTAGTCGGCCAGGTCGGTCGCCGTGGCGTAGCCTTGCAGGGCGGCCGCGCGCATCGCTTCCGGTTTCACCGTGATGCCGCCGGCCATGTCGGCGAAGATGCGCAAGGTGTCGATGACGGTGTCGACGGTGTCGAACAGCGGTTCCTTGTCTTCCTGGTTGTCCTTGTTGTAGGCCAGCGGCTGGCCTTTCATCAGGGTCAACAGGCCAGTCAGGTGACCGTAGACGCGCCCCGTCTTGCCACGCGCCAGTTCCGGCACGTCCGGGTTTTTCTTTTGCGGCATGATCGACGAGCCGGTGCAGAAGCGGTCGGCGATGTCGATGAAGCCGATGCGTGGGCTCATCCAGATCACCAGTTCTTCGGCCATGCGCGACACGTGCATCATCAGCACGGCGGAGGCGGCGCAAAATTCGATGGCGAAGTCGCGGTCCGAGACGGCGTCGAGCGAGTTGTGGCACACGTCGTCGAAGCCCAGCGTCTTGGCCACGCGCAGGCGGTCGATGGGGAAGGTGGTGCCGGCCAGGGCGGCGGCGCCCAGCGGCAGGCGGTTGACGCGCTTGCGGCAGTCGGCCATGCGCTCGGCGTCGCGGCCGAACATTTCGACATACGCCAGCATATGGTGGCCGAAGGTGATCGGCTGGGCCACCTGCATGTGGGTAAAGCCCGGCATGATGGTATCGGCATGCTGTTCGGCCAGGTCCGTCAGCGCGCTGCGGAACGTCGCCAGCAGAGCGGTGATGTCGTCGATGGCGGAGCGCACGTACAGGCGAATGTCGGTGGCCACCTGGTCGTTGCGCGAACGGCCCGTGTGCAGGCGCTTGCCCGCATCGCCTACCAGTTCGGTCAGGCGTTTTTCAATATTCAGGTGGACGTCTTCCAGGTCCAGCAGCCATTCGAACTGGCCGCTGGCGATTTCCTGCGAGATTTGCGCCATGCCGCGCTGGATTTCCGCGTAGTCGGCCGGGCTGATGATGGCTTGCGCATGCAGCATTTCCGCATGGGCCAGCGAACCTTCGATGTCGAACAGCGCCAGGCGCTTGTCAAAAAATACAGAAGCTGTGTAGCGCTTGACGAGGTCCGAGACCGGTTCGGAAAACCGGGCCGACCAGGCTTCGCCCTTTTTGGAGAATTGATCAGTCATGAAAGAAGTCCTTTAGTGTACGGCGATTATAAACAAGGTTGGCCGGCGGTAGGGCTTTTAGGGGCTTGCAGGGCGCTGAAATGGCCAGGAATGGGGCCGGCAAGCCTCAAATGCCACGGCGAGGGCCTGTTGCGCGTTCCATCCGGGCTTTTTGTATTCTGTCCCGCGAATCGGGCGTTTGGTCGCAATCCGATGGTAGTTCAGGGGGGATGGGCCTACAGTTCAATCATCGCAGCACACAACCAGCCACTCAAAGGACACCATCATGAACATCGCTAAAAACATGGAAGCCATCTTCGTTGCCATCATCGCCGTCGCCGCCGCGACCAGCCTGGCCACCGCCGCCGTGCCGAAGTTCCGCGCCGCGCCGGCACCCATCACCGCCAGCGCCGATCAAGCCACCATGCACACCGTGTACGTCAGCGCCAAGCGTTTGAGCGCGGAAGAAAAGGCGGCCCTGTAAGCGCGGCGGCGTAACGCCGGCATGATCAGTCGCAGCAGGCAGTACACCATCACCGGCAGTCGGGACGGGCGGCGCCCCCGGTCCTAGCCAGCCCGGATGACAGCAACGCGCAAATCGCCGATGATCATATGTTTTCACGACAGGCGGACAGTGCGATGCCACATTTGAATATCAGCAGCGACAAGGCGGAACTCGACGTTCCAGCCATCCATCATTTTCTCAGTACCCAATCGACATGGGCCATCGGCATCCCGTTGGCCACCGTGCAGCGCGCCATCGAGCATTCGCTTTGCGTGGGCGGCTATATCGACGGCCGCCAGGTGGCATTCGCCCGCGTGGTCAGCGACTACGCCACGTTTGCCTACCTGGTCGACGTGTATGTGCTGGAAGAATACCGCGGCCGCGGCTACAGCAAGCGCCTGATGGAGGCCGTGATGGCGCATCCCGACTTGCAGGGCCTGCGCCGCTTCCTGCTGGCCACCAGCACGGCGCATGATTTGTATGCACGCTACGGCTTTACTGCGCCGCTCAGGCCAGGGACCCTGATGGAGCGGTATTTCCCGGACATATACCAGCGTTGACAGCTGGCGCGGTTAGCGTGTGGCCCCGGTATTGTTCGGATATCCCGATTTTCTTGATCTGCAACGCGACAGCCTGCTATCGGACCCTGATTCCATGACATCTTCCTTCCTTTGGCCTCTCCTTGCCGTTTCAATGACGGCGACTGGCGCACCCATGCCGGAGGCATTGGGTCCGGCGCCTTGCGAGACGGGGATATTTCGCCAGGGCCAGGCCATCTCGCTCTACCTCCTCCCGCAGGCCGATCACGGCATGCGCAGCTACGCCCAGGCACCGGATGGCACGCGCAAGCCCACCGTCATTACGCCCGGGTTTTACGACCTGATGGCCGACTGGGCAAAGGGCCGGGTCCAGGGAAATTACGGACAGGCGTATCGCAAATGAAGCAAAAGCCACGGCGACCGTGCATCGCCGTGGCTTTTTTTATTGCCAGTGCATCAGGCAGGGCGGAATCAATAGCAGCAGCGCCAGCACCAGGTAGATCAGCTGCAGCGGGATCATCCACTTGGCCCAGGTCAGCCATGGCACGCGCGCCAGCGCCAGCACGCCGACGGTGATGCCGGAAGTGGGGATCATCGGCGTGGTGAATTCGCCGAACTGGAAGGCCAGGATGGCGGTCTGGCGCGTCACGCCCACCAGGTCGGCCAGCGGCGCCATGATGGGCATGGTGAGGGCCGCCTGGCCGCTGCCCGAGTGGATGAAGAAGTTGATCACCGACTGCATGAAGAACATCTTTTGCGCGGCGAAGACGGGGCTGGACGAGGCCACCAGGGGCGTGAGCGCATGCAGTATGGTGTCGATGATCTGCGCATCGCGCGCCAGGATCATGGTGCCGCGCGCCAGCGCGATGACCAGCGCCACGCTGACCATGTCGCGCGCGCCCTGCACGAAAGACGCCACCAGGCTGTCCATGTCGAGCCGGCCGACCAGGCCGACGACGATGGCCATTACGAGGAACAGGGCGGCGATTTCATCGATGAACCAGTCGTACTTGACGACGCCGACCACCATCGTCAGCAGGGTCGCCATGAAGATCCACAGCACGGCGCGGTGCGTGCGCGTCATGCCGGCAAAGCTGTCCAGGTCCATCGAGTGCTCGCTGCGCTTTTCGATGTCGAGCAGGTAGGTCGGGCTTTTTTCCGGATGGCGCTTGATGCGCGCCGCGTACCACATCAGGAACACGATGCTGACCGCCGTGGCGATGGCCCACACGATCAGGCGGTAGCCGATGCCGGAAAAGATAGGCACGCCCGCGATGCCCTGCGCGATGCCGACGTTGAACGGATTCAAAAAGGCGGCGGAAAATCCCACCTGCGAGCCGATGAAGGGAATCGACACGCCCGTGATGGTGTCATAGCCCAGGGCCAGGGCCAGCGGCACGAAGATCAGGATGAAGGGAATCGCTTCCTCGTTCATGCCGAAGGTGGCCCCGCCCAGCGAGAACATGGTGAAGAAGACGGGGATGATGGCGGCGCGCACGAAGCGCGAACTGGTGTGCGCCTTGGCGATGGCCTTGATCAGCGCATCGAAGGCTTCCGTCTTCTGCAATACGGCGAAGGCGCCGCCGACGATCAGCACGAAACCGATGATCAGGCTGGCGTCGACGAAGCCCTTGATGGGCGCCATCATCAGCGCGGCGAGGCCCTGCGGCTTGTTGTCGACATAGTGAAACGTGCCGGGGACGATCAGCTGCTTGCCGTTCACCAGCTGGGTGTCGAATTTCCCGCCCGGCACCAGCCAGGTCGCCACGGCGATCATGGCCAGGATGGCGCACAGCAGGACGAAGGTATTGGGGAGCTTGAATTTTCTCATGGGTGTCATTTATTGGCTCAGCAGGCTGCCGCCGCGGAAGGCGATGCTGCCGGCAACCTTGCCGACGTTCATGCCGCGCAAGACGTGGCGGTGGGCGCTGCGCGCAAAAAAGACGCCGGCGACGGTGCAGCGCAAGGTCGTCGTCTCGCCGCTGACGGGGTCGATCAGATCGGCCACCGCGTCGCCGGCGGCCAGCACCTCGCCCATCTCGCGCAGGTAGACCAGCACGCCGTGATGCGGCGCAAGGATCGGTTCCACGCCGGCCAGCGGCGTCGGCTGGCATTGCGGCGCGGGCAGGTCGTCGCCGGCGCCGGCTATCTCCAGCACGCCCTCGATGGCGAGAAAGCGCAGCAGGGCGGCCGCGTCGCGTTCGGCCAGGGCGTAGCTCACTTCCACTTCGCCGCGCAATTCGACGGTGCTCGACAGGCAGGCGGCGGGAATCGGGTAGCGGCCGCCGAAGTGCGCGTCGAGGTCCCACCACAAGCGGCTGCACGCTTCGTCGAACGGCTCTTCGCCGGCCGCCAGTTCCAGCAGCACGGCGCGCGCGCCCAGGAGGGCGGACAGGGGCGCGATCTGCGCGGCCAGCGGCGTGCCCGTATAGATGTGCAGGGCGGCCTCGTTATCGCAATGCAGGTCGAGCACGATGTCGGCGTCGATGGCCATGCCCAGCAAGGTTTTCTTCAAGGTTTCCGCATCCGTGCCCGGCCGCCAGGCGGCGACGGCGGCGCGCGCGTGCTCGCGTATCAGGGCCACGTTGGCTTGCGCATCCTGTCCCAGCAGGCCTGCCAGCGTGGTCTTCAATTCGTCGGCCACGTGGCGGTAGGCGCGGTTGAAGTTGATGCCGGTGGTCAGGTCGAAGCGGCCGAACGGCGCGCCATGGATGGCTTGCGCCAGGCCGATCGGATTGGCGGCCGGCACCAGGATGATTTCGCCGTGCACCTTGCCCGCCGCTTCCAGCGCCAGCAGTTCGCGGCGCAAAAATTGCGACACCAGCATGCCCGGCACCTCGTCCGCGTGCAGGGCCGCCTGGATGTACACCTTCTTGCCGCTGCGGCTGGCTGCGGCCGCCGTGCCGAAGTGGAAGCTGCTCAACTGGCAGGACATGCCGGCGTGGGCGGTGGAGATGGGATGCTGTTGTACTTGCATGGTGGGCGCCCCGAAAAGGTGCATGGTTGATGGATTCCGGTCGATTATGTAGCAATATTTTCACGAAGTAAATCAATGAAAATCCTTTTACAAATATTTGTTGAGTTTTCTTTTTGATATGAGTACAGTAAGTTCCAGCGACCCGATTTCGCCTTCCGCCAGTGATCCGCAGTGCCCAAGAATACAGGCCGCCAGTGATATGAAAGCATCCGCCAGTCCTGCCCGCAGCGGCGCATCCATGCCAGTGGCCACCACGCTGGCCTCGCCCGACGCCGCGTTCGCGCAATCGCCGCTGGGGCAGGCGCTGATGCACGTGCTGGCCGGCGGCTCGGCGTCGCAGCGGCAGATCGCCGATTATCTGTTGCGCAACCAGATGCGCGTCATTGCGCTCGGTATCGAGGAGCTGGCCGACAGCTGCCAGGTATCGACGGCCACCATCAGCCGCTTCGCGCGCGATATCGGCCAGAAGAATTATTCGGCCATGCGCGGCGCCATGGCCGAAACCCTGCAATCGTTGTTGCAGCCGGTCGACAAGCTGCGCCATACGATAGAGCGGCGCGCACGGGCCACCTCGCCGGTCACGCAAAGCCTGGAATATGCGGCCGCAAACATCGCCGCCACCTCCGACGCCCTGTCGCCGCCGGCCATGCAGGCCGTGGTGCGCCGCCTGACGCGCTCCAGGGTGGTGTATGTGATGGGTTTTGGCCTGTCGGCCAACCTGGCGGGCATGCTGGTGCAGCACCTGCAGCCGTTTTGCCCGCATGTGGTGGAGGTGGTGGGCATCGGCGGTTCGGAAGTGGCGGCCGGCCACCTCGTCAACCTGACGGCGCACGACGTGCTGGTGGTGATCGCGTTTCCCCGCTATACGCTCGACTGCATCGGCCTGGCCAGCTTCGCGCGCGACCGCGGCGCCTGCATCGTGGCGCTCACCGATTCGCCCGCCTCGCCGCTGGCCGAACTGGCCGATCACGCGCTGTATGCGCAAAGCACGCATCCCGTCCTGCCCAGCAGCGCCAGCACGGCGCTGGCCATGATCGAGGCGCTGGCCGTGGCGCTGATGGTATCGAACAAAAAGAACGTAGAAAAAGCGGCCCGTTTGAGCGACGTCATCGCCGCCTATCTGTATGGCGGCGAACATGGCGTGCAGGGCCCACGAAAAACAGCGGCAAAGCAGCGCAAGGCAGCCGCAAAAACATTATAAAAATCAGGCATCAACATCAGGGGAGAGTGACAATGCACATGAAAAGACAGGACGGCTCCTTGCCACGCGAGTCGGTGCTGGCGCAAGGCGTGCGACTGGCGCTGGGCGTCCTGAGCGTGACGGCGGCGCTGGGCATGCTGGGCAATGGCGCGCGGGGGCAGGAACAGGAGCAGGTGCGGGATGTTGAACCTGCGCCGAAAAAAATGCAGCGCGTGGAAATCACGGGGTCGGCCATCAAGCGCCTGGAGTCGGAAACGGCGCTGCCCGTGCAGATCATCACGCGCGCCGAGATCGAAAAGGCGGGCGTGACGACGGCGGCCGAGCTGATGGCGCGCGTGTCGGCCAACGTGGGCGGCCTGACCGATGGCGCCAGCATCAACGTGGGCGGCGACCAGCGCGGCTTCAACAGCGCCAACCTGCGCGGCGTGGGCACGTCATCGACCCTGGTGCTGCTCAATGGCCGGCGCATGGCCAACTTTGCCTCGCCTGGCGACGATGCGGGCGTGGACTTGAACAACATCCCGGCCGCCGCCCTGCAGCGCGTGGAAGTGCTGCTCGACGGCGCTTCGGCCCTGTACGGCACGGACGCCATCGGCGGCGTCATCAATTTCATCACGCGCAAGGATTACCAGGGCGTGGAGCTGAACGTCTACGGCAGCCGCACCGATGAAGGGGGCGCTGGCAAGCGCACGGCCAGCATCACGGCCGGCACGGGCGACCTGGCGGCGGATGGCTACAATATCTTTGCCGTGGTCGACCTGCAAAAAACGGACCCCCTGCGCTCCTCGCAGCGCAAGTTCATCCCGAACCTGCAGATTCCGCAGCGCCTCGGGCATTTGCTGTCGAACTTTACCAGTCCGGCGAATATCCGCCTGTCCAGCGCCCAGCGCGAGCACTTGCAGGACAATGGCTTCCTGCTCAATGGCCAGCCGATCACCAACCGCCAGATCAATTTTGGCATCCCGAATTGCGCGCCGCCGGCCAATCTGTACCTGCCGGCGGGCACGGGCGGCGTCGATGCCTGCACCTACGACTACATGGGCGACACGGAGCTGTATCCGAAGACGGACAAGCAGAACCTGCTCACGCGCGGCGTGCTGAAACTGAATAACGACCACCAGCTGTACGCGGAAGTGGCGCTGAGCCGCTCGCGCAGCCATTACGTGGGCTCGTCGGCGCGCGTGACCGGTTTTCTCGATTACAGCAAGGTGCCGCAGCTGGCCAATGCGGGCTTCGATACGCTGCTCGATGACGATGGCAAGCAGGTGGAGCGCGAACTGGAACTGCGCATGCGCCTGAACGAGGCGGGCATGCGCACCAGTGAACTGACGAGCGAAAGCCGGCGCTTCGTGGTGGGCGCCACCGGCACGCTCGCCGGCTGGGATTACGACGTGGGCTTGAACCACAGCGTCAACGTCGTGAAGGACCGCGATACGCATGGCTACGTCCTGTACGACAAGCTGATCGAAGGGATCGCCGCCGGCGACATCAATCCGTTCGGCCCGTCCGGCGCGAAAGGCCGGGCGCTGCTCGACAGCATCCAGATCAACGACGAGGTGCGCCACGCGCGCGGCACCATGGATGCGATCGACTTCAGGGCTTCGCGCGCGCTGATGGCCATGGGCGGCGGCGACATGGCGCTGGCCGTGGGCGGCGAAGTGCGGCGCGAACGCACCGAGTTCCGCCCATCGGCGCTGCTGATGAGCGACAACATCAACAACGATGCGGCGCCGGAAGGGGGCAAGGGCACCAGCGACAGCCGCAACGTACAAGCCGTCTACGGCGAATTGCTGCTGCCGTTCACCAGGCAGTGGCAGGCGCAGTTGTCGGGCCGCTACGACCATTACGAGCAGGTGGGCGGCGCCCTCAGTCCCAAGGTGGGCCTGACCTACATGCCCAGCAAGCAGGTGCTGCTGCGGGCCTCCGCCGGCAAGGGCTTCCGCGCGCCGTCGATGTCGGACCTGCACCGTCCCACCGTCTACAGCAGCACGGCGACCTTGCCCGACCCCGTGCTGTGCGCCACCGTGGACAACAATTATGCCGATTGCGCGCAGAACTGGGACACGCGCCGCTACAGCAACGACAAGCTGAAACCGGAACGCAGCCGCCAGTTCTCGACCGGCCTGGTGCTCGAGCCGAGCCAGCACTGGACCTTCAGCTTCGATTACTGGAACATCAAGCGCACGGACCTGATCAGCGAAATCGGCGACGACATCATCCTGGGCAACCTGGCCAAATACGGCGACCTCGTACACCGCAACAAGGACAATGAAATCGACTACATCGAGCTGCGCAAGGAAAACCGGGGCGCGCAAAAAGCCTCGGGCATCGATATCACGGCCGACCTGCATGGCGTGCAAACGGCATGGGGACGTTTCGGCGGGCACCTGAGCGGCACGTACGTGCTCGACTCGAAAATCCAGACCAGCCCTGGCGACACCTTTGTCAGCAACCTCAATCGCTTCGTGACGGATGGCGTGGTGCAGCGCTGGCGCCATACGATCACCCTCGACTGGGACAAGGGCCCGTATTCGGCCAGCCTGTCGAACACGTATTCGAGCGGCTACGATGACCAGAACTCGGCCATCAACACGGACGATGGCAGCGTCGTCAAGGCGAACCGGGTGAAGGCGTACACCTTGTGGGACATGTCGGCGGCATATGCGCTCAGCAAGCAGTTCAAGCTGCGCGCGGGCATACAGAACCTGTTCAATACCAGTCCGCCGTACTCGAACCAGGCCTACTTTTTCCTGTCCGGCTATGATCCCAGCTACACGGACCCGCGCGGCCGGCGCTTTTATGCGAGCGCCAATTACAGCTTCAAGTAAGCAGTTTTACATAGAAGCGTGGAGATACCGCAACAACGCTGTCATATGCGCCAAGTAGTATCGTGGTTCGATGGAGTTGGGTTGCAAGCAGCAGTTGGCAGCAAGGGCGCGCGCCGGCATCGACAAGTGCGCGCCACTTTCCCTGTATTTGAAAGGCATCATGAAATCATCTTCCAGCCTGTATCACACATTGTGCGCCGCGCTGCTGTTCGCGCTGGCATTGTGCAGCTTCCATGCCGTGGCGGCGCCGGCCGGCAGCGCCATCGGCAACGCGCCGCAGGGCACCCTCGTCATCATCGGCGGCGGCTTGCGCGCCGACAATGCCGAAGTCTGGCAGCGCATCGTCAAGCTGTCGGGCGGGCCGGGGGCGCGCATCGCCGTGCTGGCGTCGGCCGCGATGAACCCGGAAAAATCGGGCGAAAGCATCATCAAGAAACTCAATCAATATGGCGCCGACGCCTTTTTCGTGCCGCTGGCCGTCAAGCTGGCCAATCGCGATTACCGCAAGGCGGCCGAAGACCCGGCCATCGTCACGCAGATCAAGTCGGCCACCGGCATCTATTTTGCCGGCGGCGACCAGGGGCGCATCACGCAAGCCCTGCTGCGCCCGGACGGCAGCCGCACGGCCGCGCTGGAAGCCATCTGGTCGGTCTACCGCAACGGTGGCGTGATCGCCGGTTCCAGCGCGGGCGCGGCCATCATGAGCACCACCATGTTTTACGACGCCAAGCCCGTGCTCGACATGCTCAAGATGGGCGTGACGGATGGCCGCGAAATCGCGCCGGGGCTGGGCTTCATCGGCAGCGACGTGTTCGTCGACCAGCATCTGCTGGTGCGCGGGCGCTTTGCCCGCATGATTCCCGTGATGCTGAAAAAAGGCTATCACCTGGGCCTGGGCATCGATGAAAACAGCGCCATGGTGGTCGACGCCATGCGCGACGTGGAAGTCATCGGCTACAGCGGCGCCCTGCTGATCGACCTGTCGGGCGCCATCAGCGACCGTGGCGTGAAAAACTTCAATATCAGCAACGCTGCCATCAGCTATCTGGACCGGGGCGACAAATTCAACCTCGTCACGCGGGTGTTTACGCCATCGCCGGACAAGGCCGACAACAAGCTCGATCCGAACCAGCCCGACATGCGCGAACCCGTGTTCACCAACGATATCCTCGGCAACAACGCCGTGCTCGACCTGATGGGCAATTTGATCGACAACGCGCAGCAGGAAGCCATCGGCATCGCCTTCGGCAACCCGCGCGACCCGTATCCGGACCTGGGCTTCGAGTTCCGCTTCAGTAAAACGGTCAACAGCGTCGGCTACAGTTCGACCGAGGCGGAAGCGTATTCCGTGCTGAAGCTGCGCCTCGACATCCGCCCCATCCAGCTGCGCCAGCCGCTGTACCGCTACAAATAAGCTGCGCCAGTGCGCCGCCAGCGCGGCCACGCGGCGATCGTCAGGGCCCGCAGCAGCCATTCGACGGGTCCATAAGAGTGGCCGCGCAGCCACCAGCGACTCAGCGGCAGCTGCGCGCCAAAGATGATGGCGGCCAGCGCCAGGGCACCGAGTGGCGACACACTGCCCATCAGCCGCGTCCCATACGCGAGAAACAGCACGGCGCAGATGGCCGACTGCAGCAGGTAGTTCGACAGGGCCATGCGGCCCGTGTCTGCCAGCAGCGCAAACAGCGTGCCGTCGCGCAGGCGCTCGAACAGCGATAGCGCCAATGCCAGGTAGGCGCCCGCCAGCAGCGGCGCGGTGGCCAGTCCCACGGCCAGTCCCGCCACCTGCCATGCCTGGCTGTCGCCATACACGGAGGTCCACGCATAGAAGGCGGCGCCAGGCAAACCGACCAGCGCGCCGGCCCGCAGCAGGCGGCGGCGCAGCGGCAGATAGTCGGCGGCGTGCAGCAGCATCTCGCGCTTGCCGGCGGCCAGGCCGCACAGGAACATGGCCAGCGCGCACGGCGCCTGCACCAGCAGCAGGACGATCCAGATGTCAGCGAGTTCGCGCAGGTGCTGATGGACGACGGCGGTCGGCGTGGCGCGGTAGGCGGCCAGCGCGCTTGCCGCCTTTTGCGCCATCGCCACGGCGTTGTCGGCGGCGTCGCCCGCCGGCTGCAGGCTTTGCAACCATGCCATGCCAACCCAGAATGCCACGCAGACGGCGATGAGGATAAAGGCCAGGGTCAGGGCGGGCCGTTCGCCGCAGCGGTGCAGCGCCAGCAGCACGATGCCCAGCAGAGCATAGGTGGTCAGTATGTCGCCATGAAACAGGAACACGGCGTGCAGGGCGCCGATCAGCCACAGGCCCGCTTGCCGGCGCAGCATGCGCGGCGCGAACGGCGCCTCGGCACGCGCGGCCGCCTGCATCTGCAGGGTGAAGCTGTAGCCGAACAAAAAGGAAAACAGCAGGTAGAACTTGGTCTCGAACAGCAGGGCGACGAGAAAATGCGTGGCGCGGTCCACGCCGCCGGGAAAGGCGGGATCGGTCAAGCCCAGGCCGAACCACGGCGTGGCGAAGGCGCCGATATTGACGACCAAAATGCCGAACAGGGCGCAGCCGCGCAGGGCGTCGACGTCGGCGATGCGCGTGGGCCGGGTCTGCATGGAGGCGCTCATGCCAGGGCAGGGCGCAGGAAGCGCGCCAATAACAGGTGCAGGCTGGCCCGCTGCGCCAGCGGCGCGTAATCGGGATCGACGGCGACGCGGTTGAAGATGCCGTCGATCAGCGCGGCGATCCAGCCGGCCGTTTGCGCGACGTCCAGCGCGGCGTCCGTCTGGCCCTGCGCGGCCGCTTCTTCCAGCAAGGTTTGCACGCCGCGGCGCAGGCTGGCGTCGTTGCGCGCCACCCTGGCCGCGATGTCCGTGTCGCGCATCGCTTCGGCGGCGATGTCCAGCGCCAGTCCCGCAAAGTCCGCATCGGCCGCCAGCGCCAGCACCAGGTCCATGAAATCGAGCAGGGCGCCGTAGGCATCGGCGCCGCCTTGCACGCCAGCGAAATAGGCGGCCGTCTCGCTGCCTTCCTGGTCGACGATGGCGGCGATGATGGCTTGCTTGGTGGGGAAGTAATGAAACAGGTTGCCGGGACTCATGCCCGCCTGCGCGCAGATGGCGGCGGTGCTGGTCTGGTGAAAGCCCTTGCGCGCGAAGCAGTGGCGCGCGGCGGCGAGAATGGCGTCGCGGCGGGCCGCGTGTTTATCGGGATCGATGGTGCGCATGGTTCCCTCCTTTAATTAATCGACTAGTCAGTCTAATATAATCCGATTGCCTTGCCTGGTCAAGCTGGCCGCTTTGCACGCTCGCTTCCTGTCGCTACAATGTGCCGCAGCGGTTTTTCCCGCGCCTGCCGGCAGGCCCGCCGATTGTTTGGAAAACCGATCCCTTCACCTGTTTTTCTACCGTTTTAGGAATGACATGCAGCAGACTCCGATTCGATCCTTCCTCTGCGCGCTGGCGCTGGCCGCCGGCATCGTCCCTGCCGCGCAAGCTGCCAGTGCCGCCCAGCCGGCCACCATGCGCCTCGATTACCAGCACAGCGGCAATGCGCTGGGCGAGCATTACGCGGTCGAGCGCGTGCTGGTCGAGCCCCTGCCATGGCCGGGCAACCTGGCGCGTCCCATCGACGACAGCAACCGTGGCAACAATATGCTGGAAGTGGTCGACATCAAGTCGGGCAAGGTGCTGTATTCGCGCGGCTTTTCCACCATCTTCGGCGAGTGGGCCAGCACGGATGAAGCGAAAACCACCACGCGCGCCTTCCAGGAATCCGTGCGCTTCCCGCAGCCCGAGCAGCCCGTGCGCGTGCGCATCCTCAAGCGCGACGAGCGCGGCCTGTTTTCCATCGTGTGGAGCACGGACGTCGATCCGGCCGGGCAGGACGTGATCCGCAAGCAGCCGCCGGCCCCCGTCAAGCCGATCCCGATACGCATCAGTGGACCTTCCAGCGACAAGGTCGACCTCTTGATCATGGGCGATGGCTATACGGCCGCCGAAATGGGCAAGTTCGAAGCGACGGCGCGCAAATTGGCCGACCATCTGTTTACCGTCTCGCCGTTCCGCGAGCGGGCCAATGACTTCAACGTGTGGGCCATGGCCGCGCCGACGCCGGAGTCGGGCGTGTCGCGTCCCTCGACGGGCGTGCATCACGCATCGCCCTTGGGCACGCGCTACGATATCTTCGGCAGCGAGCGTTATGTGCTGACGACGGACAACCGCGCGCTGCGCGACCTGGCGCAGTACGCGCCGTATGAATTCATCGAAATCCTCGTCAACAATGATACCTACGGCGGAGGCGGCATCTTCGGCCAGTTCAGCACGGCGGCGGCCAACAACGACTGGGCCAACTACCTGTTCGTGCACGAATTCGGCCACCATTTCGCCGGCCTGGCCGACGAGTACTACACCTCGCCCGTGGCCTATCAGTCGAATGGCGAACGCCAGGAACCGTGGGAGCCGAACGCCACGGCGCTGCGCGATCCGGCCAGGCTGAAATGGAAGAATCACGTGAAGGCGGGCACGCCGTTGCCGACGCCGTGGCCGAAGGAAGCGTACGACAGCCATGCGCGCGAATACCAGAAGCAGCGCGCGGCCCTGCGCGCGGCCAACCGCCCGGAAAGTGAAATGAGCGGCTTGTTCAAGGCCGACCTGGCATACACGCAGCAGCTGTTCTCGAAGGCGCCGCAGCGCCATGCGGTGGGCGCCTTCGAAGGCGCGCATTACGAGTCGTCCGGCTATTACCGGCCCGAGATGCAGTGCATCATGTTCGACCGCAGCGAGACGTTCTGCTCCGTATGCCAGGACGGCATCAGCACCATCATCGACCTGTATTCGCGTCCGGCCCCGGTTCCGGGCAAATAAGGCCATTGATGTTTTAGCCAGCAGCAAAGCAAGGCGGGCCATGTTGCATCGCAATAGCATGGCCCCCATTTATTTCCTTCCCCCGCCTGGTACATTGCGCCAGGTCGCCCCATTGCTTGTTTTCCAGGCAATCTCCCCTTCTTTTGCACGGCCGCCTTTCTGTGCGCCAGCCCCACGATGTTATCAAACAAGCACTGCGATTCGCTTGCTTGTCAATTAGTTCATTTAAATAATATTGATGTAGAATTTGATGTATATCAATGTTGCATTGCCGCAATCGCACTTATAGTTGACCTAGCTCAAAACGATAAGCATGCGGACCGGACTCATCGCGAATCACGTATCTAAATGCTGTAGAGTAATTTTCGCCCTGTACCAGTTCCCCGAGAATGCACTGGTGCCGGCCTCGAATTTCAGTGACGGAAGCCGATTCATGAAGATGCAGACCCCCGCGCCCGACGCGTGCAGTACCCTCCACCCCCATACACCGATTACCTTGCCGTATGCGCGCGCCGGCGGCGTCACCCTGGCCATGTGCGCCGCCGCCCTGCATGCGGGCGCCGTGCGATCCGTGCATGCGGCCACGCCGTGGCCCGCCCTGCGTCCGGTCCCGGCATGACGGCCCCCTTGCCGCACCTGCCCTTGCAGGGCAAGCGGGGGCTGGTGGTGGGTATCGCCAATGCGCAAAGCATCGCCTGGGGCTGCGCCAGCGCCCTGCGCGCGGCCGGCGCCGAACTGGCCGTCACCTGGCTCAATGACAAGGCCAGGCCGCACGTGGAGCCGCTGGCGCTGCAGGTGCAGGCGTCCATCATGGCGCCGCTCGACGTGGCCGTGCCGGGGCAATTGGAGGCGCTGTTCGCGCAGATCGAACGGCAGTGGGGACGCATCGACTTCGTCGTCCATTTCATCGCCTATGCGCCGAAACACGACTTGCATGGCCGCGTGACGGACAGCTCGGCCGGCGGCTTTGCGCAGGCGATGGATGTCTCGTGCCACTCCTTCATGCGCATGGCGAAACTGGCCGAACCCCTGATGCGGGACGGCGGCAGCTTGACGACCATGAGTTATCTGGGCGCCGAGGAAGTCATCGCCGACTACGGCCTGATGGGGCCCGTCAAGGCGGCGCTGGAAGCGTCCGTGCGCTACCTGGCCGCCGAACTGGGCCCGCAAGGCATCCGCGTGAACGCCATTTCGCCGGGGCCACTGGAAACGCGGGCCGCTTCCGGCATCGCCCATTTCGACCGCCTGATGGCCGACGCCATCGAACGCTCGCCCATGCGCCGCCTGGCCACCATCGAGGACGTGGGCGCGCTGTGCGCCTTCCTGGCCGGCGACGGCGCGCGTGCCATCACGGGCGGCACCCTGTACGTCGATGGCGGCTACAACATTCTGAATTGACTGGAAGATGATGACCATGGCTGTTTTTACCTTGCCACACCGCGCCATGCTGGCCGCGCTGGCCACCACGCAGGCCCTGGCCGGCTGCGCCTCGATGGCGCCGCCGTATGCGCCACCGCCGCTGCCCGTGGCGGCGCAGTATCCCGAGAGCGATCCGGCCGGCGCGCATGCGCCCGACGTCGCCTGGCAAAGCTATTTCGCCGACCCGCGCCTGCAGGCGCTCATTGCGCAGGCGCTGGCCAGCAACCGCGATATCCGCATCGCCGCGCTGCGCGTGGAAGAGGCGCGCGCCGCGTACGGCATCCAGCGCGCGGAGCAATTTCCCACCATCGCGCTGGGCGCCTCCGGCAGCCGCGCACGCGTGCCAGACGACCTGAGTCCGACGGGCCGCGCCATGACGAGCGCGCAGTACCAGGCGGGCTTGAACGTGAGCGCGTGGGAACTCGATTTCTGGGGCCGGGTGCGCAGCCTGAAGGACAGCGCGCTGCAAACCCTGCTGGCCAGCGACGAGGCGCGCCGCGCCGTCGGCGTGGCCCTCGTGGCGCAGGTGGCCAATGGCTACCTGGGCTTGCGTGAACTCGACGAAAGGGTGGAACTGGCGCGCGCCACCGTCGACAGCCGCGCCGAATCGCTGCGCATCTTCACGCGCCGCTTTGAAGTCGGGTCGATTTCCAAGCTGGACCTGACGCAGGTGGAAACCCTGCTCAGCCAGGCCCTCTCGCTGTCGGCCCAGCTGGAACAGGCGCGCGCCGTGCAGGCGCACGCGCTGGCCCAGCTGGTGGGCGGCCCCGTCGATCTGACGCCGGTGGCTGGCGAGGTGCGCCGCTTCGACGACGCCAGCGTGCTGCAGCCGCTGCATGCGGGCCTGCCCTCGGCCTTGCTCACGCAGCGCCCCGACCTGATCGCGGCCGAACACCAGCTGCGCGCCGCGCAAGCCAATATCGGCGCCGCGCGCGCCGCCTTCTTCCCGACGATTTCGCTGACGGCCGCCTACGGCACGGCCAGCGCGGAATTGAGCGGTTTGTTCGATTCTGGCAGCGGCGCCTGGAATGTCGCGCCACGCCTGGTGCTGCCGATCTTTGACGCGGGCCGTTTGCGCGCCAATATGGACCTGGCCGAAGTGCGCCGCGACGTGGCCGTGGCCAACTATGAAAAGAGCGTGCAGGGCGCCTTCCGCGAAGTGGCCGACGCGCTGTCGAACCGGCGCTGGCTGGCGCTGCAGGTCGACATCGGCAAGACGACCCTGGCCGCACAGAGCGAACGGGCACGCCTGGCCAAGCTGCGCTACGACAATGGCGCCGCGCCCTACCTGGAAGTACTCGACGCGCAGCGCGACTTGCTGACGGTCGAGCAGCAGCTGGTGCAGACGCGCCGCGCGCTGCTGTCGAGCCAGGTCAGCCTGTATGCGGCCCTGGGCGGCGGCGCACCCGTCACCTCCACCGCCGCTTCCACCCACTAATTTGATCCCCCCGATACCATGAATGCTCAACTGAAGAAAAAACTCATCCCCGCGGCACTCGTCGTGGCCGTTCTCGTGCTGGGCTATGTGGCCTGGCAAAAAATGCGTCCCACCGGTCCTGGCGAAGGTTTTGTCAGCGGCAATGGCCGCATCGAAGCGACGGAAATCGACGTCGCCACCAAGCTGGCCGGGCGGGTCAAGGAGATCCTCGTGCGCGAGGGCGACTTCGTCAAGGCGGGCCAGCCGCTGGCCACCATGCAGGTCGATTCCCTGGCGGCCCAGCGCGACGAGGCGCGTGCGCGCCAGCAGCAGGCATCCGATGCGGTGGTGGGCGCGCAGGCGCAGGTGGCCGTGCGCGAGAGCGACAAGGCGGCCGCGCTGGCCATGGTGGCGCAGCGCGAAAGCGAACTCGATGCGGCGCGCCGCCGCCTGGCACGCTCCGAAACCCTGTCGAAAGAAGGCGCGTCCTCGGTGCAGGAACTCGACGACGACCGCGCCCGCGTGCGCAGCGTGGCCGCCGCCCTGAATGCTGCCAGGGCGCAGGTGACGGCGGCGCAGGCGGCCATCGACGCGGCCAGGGCGCAGGTGGTCGGCTCGCGTTCCGCCGTCGTGGCGGCCGAGGCGACGACGGCGCGCATCGACGCCGACCTGGCCGACGGCCAGCTGGCGGCGCCGCGCGACGGCCGCGTGCAATACCTGGTGGCGCAGCAGGGCGAAGTATTGGCCGGCGGCGGCAAGGTGCTCAACCTGGTCGACCTGTCGGACGTCTACATGACCTTCTTCCTGCCCGAGACGGCGGCCGGCAAGGTGGCGCTGGGCGGCGAAGTGCGCATCATCCTCGATGCGGCGCCCCAGTACGTGATACCGGCGACGATCTCGTTCGTCGCCGCCAGCGCGCAGTTCACGCCGAAGACCGTGGAAACGGCCAGCGAACGCCAGAAACTGATGTTCCGTGTGAAGGCGCAGATCAGCCGCGAACTGCTGCAAAAGCATCTGGCGCTGGTGAAAGTGGGCTTGCCCGGCGTGGCCTGGGTGCGTCTCGATGCGAAGCAGGCCTGGCCCGCTGAACTGACGGCGAAGGTTCCGCAGTGACCGTGGCTGCCACTTCCCCAGTCGTCAGCATCCGCGGCGTCAGCCAGCATTACGGCAAGACGGTGGCGCTGGACGGCATCGACCTCGACGTGCCGGCCGGCCGCATGGTGGGCTTGATCGGACCCGATGGCGTGGGCAAATCGAGTTTGCTGTCGCTGGTGGCGGGCGCGCGCGCCGTGCAGCAGGGCACGGTGATGGCGCTGGGCGGCGACATGCGCGATGCGCGCCACCGCGACGACGTCTGCCCGCGCATCGCCTACATGCCGCAAGGGCTGGGCAAGAACCTGTATCCGACCCTGTCGGTCGAGGAAAACCTGCAGTTTTTCGCGCGCCTGTTCGGCCACGACGCGGCCGAGCGCCGCCGCCGCATCGACCAGCTGACCCGCAGCACGGGCTTGCAAGCGTTCCTCGCGCGCCCGGCGGGCAAGCTGTCGGGCGGCATGAAGCAGAAGCTGGGCCTGTGCTGCGCGCTGATCCACGATCCCGACCTGCTGATTCTCGACGAGCCGACCACCGGCGTCGATCCGCTGGCGCGCGCCCAGTTCTGGGACCTGATCGCCGGCATCCGCGTGCAGCGCCCGCAAATGAGCGTGATGGTGGCCACCGCCTACATGGACGAGGCGCAGCGCTTCGACTGGCTGGTGGCCATGGATGACGGCAAGGTGCTCGATACGGGCACGCCGGCCGAACTGCTGGCGCGCACGGACAGCGGCAACCTGGAAGCGGCCTTCATCAAGCTGCTGCCCGAAGCCAAGCGCGCGGGCCACCAGCCCGTCGTCATCACGCCGCTGGACGCGGCCAGCGCGCAGGACGTCGCCATCGAGGCGCAGGACCTGACCATGCGCTTCGGCGATTTCACGGCCGTCGACCATGTGAATTTCCGCATCGGCCGCGGCGAAATCTTCGGTTTTCTCGGCTCGAACGGCTGCGGCAAGTCGACCACCATGAAGATGCTCACGGGCTTGCTGCCGGCCACGGAAGGCAAGGCCTGGCTGTTCGGCAAGCAGGTCGATTCCAGCGATATCGATACGCGCCGCCGGGTCGGCTACATGTCGCAGGCCTTCTCGCTGTACAGCGAACTGACGGTGCGCCAGAACCTGGTGCTGCACGCGCGCCTGTTCCACGTGCCAGAGGGCGAGATACCTGCGCGCATCGACGAGATGGCGCAGCGCTTCGACTTGCGCGCGGTGATGGACGACTTGCCCGACAGCCTGCCGCTGGGCATACGCCAGCGGCTATCCTTGGCCGTGGCCATGGTGCACAAGCCGGAAATGCTGATCCTCGACGAACCGACGTCCGGCGTCGACCCGATCGCGCGCGACAATTTCTGGCGTCTGATGATCGAGCTGGCGCGGCGCGACCACGTCACCATTTTCATTTCCACCCACTTCATGAACGAGGCCGAGCGCTGCGACCGCATCTCGCTGATGCATGCGGGGAAAGTGCTGGTCAGCGATGCGCCGGCCGAACTGGTGCGCAAGAAGGGCGCGCCCTCGCTGGAAGCGGCTTTCATCGCCTACCTGGAAGAGGCGGGCGGTGGTACGGCAGCGGCGACGGTGGGGGAAACGCCGGCGCCCGTGCGGAAGGTGGAAGCGGCCGCGCCGCCGCAGCAGGAACAACACCGGCGCAGCCGCTTCAGCCTGGGCCGCATGCTCAGCTACATGTGGCGCGAGACCCTGGAGCTGCGCCGCGACCCCGTGCGCCTGACCCTGGCGCTGGGCGGCTCCGTGCTGCTGCTGTTCGTCATCGGCTTCGGCATCAGCCTCGACGTCGAAGACTTGAGTTACGCGGTGCTCGACCATGACCAGACGACGTTGAGCCAGAATTACACGAACAACCTGGCCGGCTCGCGCTACTTCATCGAGCGAGCGCCGCTGCGCGACTATGCCGATATCGACAAGCGCATGCGCAGCGGAGAACTGTCGCTGGCCATCGAGATCCCGCCCGGCTTCGCGCGCGACGTGCAGCGCGGCGCGCCGGCCCAGGTGGGCGCGTGGATCGACGGCGCCATGCCGATGCGCGCGGAAACCGTGCAGGGCTACGTGCAGGGCATGCACCAGCTGTGGTTGGCCGACCAGGCCTTGCACCGCTATGGCATCACGATGAGCAATCCCGTCGCCATCCAGACGCGCTACCGCTACAACCCCGACGTGAAAAGCCTGCCGGCCATGGTGCCGGCCGTGATTCCCTTGCTGCTGCTGATGCTGCCGGCCATGCTGGCGGCGCTGTCCGTCGTGCGCGAAAAGGAATTGGGCTCCATCATCAACCTGTACGTGACGCCCGTCACTCGCCTGGAATTCTTGCTCGGCAAGCAGGTGCCCTACGTCGTGCTGGCCATGTTCAACTTCCTCCTCATGGCGCTGCTGGCCGTCACCGCCTTCGGCGTGCCGGTCAAGGGCAGCTTGCCGACCCTGATCGGCGCCACGTTCATCTTCAATATCTGCGCCACCGGCATCGGCCTGTTCGCCTCGACGTTTACGCGTAGCCAGATCGCGGCGCTGTTCGTGACCATGATCGGCACCATGATCCCGGCCATCCAGTTTTCCGGCTTGCTCAATCCCGTCTCGTCGATGGAGGGCGTGGGCAAGGCCATCGGCCTGATGTACCCGGCCACGCACATGCTCAATATCAGCCGCGGCGTGTTCAACAAGGCGCTGGGACTGGGCGACCTGCACGCCTCGTTCTGGCCATTGATCATTGCCATCCCCGTGATCCTCGGCGTGACGGTGGCGCTGCTGAAGAAGCAGGAGAGCTGATATGCGCCACCTTGAAAACATCTACCGCCTGGGCGTGAAGGAAATCTGGAGCCTGATCCGCGATCCGATGATGCTGATCCTGATCCTCTACACGTTTACTTTGGCGATTTACGTGGCCGCCACGGCCAAGCCGGAAACCCTGCACATGGCGTCGATCGCCATCGTCGACGAGGATGGCTCGCCGCTGTCCGGGCGCATCGCCTCGGCCTTCTTCCCGCCCCAGTTCACGCCGCCGGCCATGATCAACCAGAGCCAGGTCGACACGGGCCTGGACGCGGGCCGGTACACCTTCGTGCTGACGATCCCGCCCAAGCTGCAGGCCGACGTGCTGGGCGGACGCCAGGCGGAGCTGCAGCTGAACGTGGACGCCACGCGCATGAGCCAGGCCTTCAGCGGCAGCGGCTACATCCAGCAGATCGTCGCCGGCGAGATATCGGAATTCGCCAAGCGCTACCGGGGCGCAACCGTCTCGCCTGTGGAGCTGGTGATGCGCGCGCGCTTCAATCCGTCGCTGAGCCAGGCCTGGTTTGGCTCGCTGATGGAACTCATCAACCAGGTGACGATGCTGTCGATCATCCTCACCGGCGCGGCCCTGATACGCGAACGTGAACACGGCACCATCGAGCACTTGCTGGTGATGCCCGTGACGCCGGCCGAAATCATGCTGGGCAAGGTCTGGTCGATGGGCCTCGTCGTGCTGCTGGCCGCCGCCCTGTCGCTGAACCTGGTGGTGCGCGGCATGCTGCACGTCCCGATCGAGGGCTCGATCGCGCTGTTCCTGTGCGGCGCGGCCCTGCACCTGTTCGCCACGACGTCGATGGGCATTTTCCTCGCCACCGTGGCGCGCAGCATGCCGCAGTTCGGCATGCTCTTGATCCTCGTGCTGCTGCCGCTGCAGATGCTGTCGGGCGGCAGCACGCCGCGCGAAAGCATGCCGGAACTGGTGCAGAACATCATGCTGATCGCCCCGACCACGCATTTCGTCGAACTGAGCCAGGCGATTTTGTACCGGGGCGCCGGCATCGACGTCGTGTGGAAACCGTTCCTGGCCCTGCTGGCCATCGGCACGGCGCTGTTCACGTTTGCCCTTGCCCGTTTTCGCAAGACCATCAGCCAGATGGCGTAGCCCCCGCGCCGGAATGGTCCGGCGTGTGTTTGCATGAAAAGGATAGCCATGAAGACCGAAGCTGCACCATTTTTTTCCGCCGGCGGCTTGCCGTCGCTGGGCGTGCTGGGCGACTATGCGCGCGACTCGTGGCAGCGCATCGTGCTGTACGCGGACGTGATGCGCCGGCGCGGCAACCAGTACCAGGAGCACATGGCCGAGGAAGTGCCGAACGTGCTCGACTTCCCCGCCGAACTGGTGATGTCGGGCCTGGAACTGGCGCGTCCCGTCAACTACGGCCTGGCGCGCATCCTGACGCCCGATGCGCCCGAACCCGATCCATCGAAACGGCCCTTCGTCGTCGTCGACCCGCGCGCCGGACACGGTCCCGGCATCGGCGGCTTCAAGGCCGAGAGCGAGATCGGCGTGGCCCTGCGCGCCGGCCATCCGTGCTACTTCATCGGCTTCCTGCCCGATCCCGTGCCGGGGCAGACGGTGGAAGACGTCATGCACGCCGAGGCGGCCTTCCTGGAAAAAGTCATCGCCCTGCATCCGCTCAGCGAAGGTAAACCCGTCGTCATCGGCAATTGCCAGGCGGGCTGGCAAATCCTCATGACGGCGGCCATGCGCCCGGAATTGTTCGGTCCCATCATCGTGGCCGGCGCGCCCGTGTCGTACTGGGCCGGCTGGCATGGCCGCAATCCGATGCGCTACGCGGGCGGCCTGATGGGCGGCAGCTGGGCCACGGCGCTGGCGGGCGACCTGGGCAACGGCCGTTTCGACGGCGCCAGCCTGGTGCAGAATTTCGAGAAGCTGAACCCGGCCAATACGCTGTGGAGCAAGCAGTACAACTTGTACGCGAACATCGACACGGAAGCGCCCCGTTACCTGGAATTTGAAAAATACTGGGGCGGCCACGTTTTTCTGAACGACGTCGAGATGCAGTACATCGTCGACAATCTGTTCATCGGCAACCGCCTGGCCACGGCCGAATTGATCACCTCCGACGGCGTGCGCCTGGACTTGCGCAATATCCGTTCGCCCATCGTCGTGTTCTGCTCGAACGGCGACAACATCACGCCGCCGCCGCAGGCCCTGGGCTGGATCACGGACCTGTACCGCGACGACAAGGACGTACTGATGCACGACCAGACCATCGTCTACGCCGTGCATGACAGCATCGGCCACCTGGGCATCTTTGTGTCGGCCAAGGTGGGGCACAAGGAACACCAGAAATTCGCCAGCAATATCGACCTGATCAACCTGCTGCCGGCCGGTATCTATGAAGCGAGGATCGTCGACAAGACGCCCGATACGCCGAACGCGGACCTGGCCAGCGGCGACTATGTGCTGCAGGTCGAGCATCGCGGCATCGACGACGTGCGCGCCATCGTGCAGCCCAGCGTGGAAAACGACCGCAAGTTCGCCGCCGCCGCGCGCGTGTCCGAGGTGAACCTGGCCCTGTACCGCACGTTCGCGCAGCCGTGGGTGCGCGCCATGGTCACGCCGCAGACGGCGCGCTTCCTGCAGCTCGCGCACCCGCTGCGCGTGTCGTACGAGCGCTGGACCGATCACAATCCACTGGCCAGGCTGGTGGCCAGGGAGGCCGAAAAAGTGCGCGCCCAGCGCCAGCCGGTAGCGCCCGACAATCCGCTGCTGGCCATGCAGGAAGCCGTCTCCGGCGCCATCACGGCCGGCTTGAACGGCTGGCGCGACTGGCGCGACATGGTGCAGGAAACGACCTTCGACCTGGTGTACGGTTCGCCCCTGGTGCAGGCGCTGACGGGACAAGCCATCGGCGACACGACGCCGCCGCGCCCCCATCCCGGCATCTCGCCAGAGCATTGCGAGTACGTGCGCTGCGAAACGCGCAAGATGGACGAGGACATGCAGCGGGGCGGCCTGGTGGAAGCGGCCGTGCGCGCGCTGTTCTACATCTACCGCTTCCGCATGATCGCCGACGAACGCAGGGTCAACCTGGCCCTCAAACTGATCAAGCCGCAATACCGGCAGGATGTCGGCATGGAGGAATTCCGCGGTATCGTGCGCCAGCAGGCGCGCCTGATGCTGCATGATTTCGACGCGGCCATCGCCGCCTTGCCGGTTTTGCTGTCGCGCGCCGACCCGGACGATATCGGCGCGCTGGCCGAGTGGCTGCAGCAAGTGCTGCAAGTGCCCGAAGCGCCGACGCCGGACGAGGAAGCGAGCCTGCAGCAGATGCTGGACGTCTTCGACCGCGCGGTCAAGGCGCAAACGAAGGCGCAGCCGCCGGACGCGCGCACATCCGCTACCGGCCCCAAAGCCAGACCGGCCAAACACATTACTCCCGTATAGAAGGCCACGATGACTACTACACACGACGATGACTTGAATATCGTACGCAACCGCACCTTCGACCAGATCGCCATCGGCGACACGGCCAGCATCACGCGCACCCTGAGCATGGACGACATCGCCCTGTTCGCGGTGATGTCGGGCGACGACAACCCGCAGCACCTCGATACGGAATTTGCCGCCGCCACCCGCTACGAGGGCGTGATCGCCCACGGCATGTGGGGCGCGGCCCTCATTTCCGCCGTGCTGGGCACGCGCCTGCCCGGCGCCGGCACCGTCTACACGGGCCAGACCCTGCGCTTCTTGCAGCCCGTGCGCGTGGGCGATACCCTGGCCATCAGCGTCACCGTCACGGCGCTCGAGCCGCGTAACCGCCACGTGACCCTGGCTTGCCGCTGCGTCAACCAGCATGGCGCCGTGGTGCTCGATGGCGAGGCGCAGGTGATCGCGCCCGCCGAGCAGATCGAACGCAAGCGCGCCACCTTGCCTGAAGTGCGCCTGCATAACGGCGACGGCACGCGGCGCCTGCTCGAGCACGCGCGCACCCTGGGCCCGATCAGGGTGGCCGTGATCCACCCCTGCGATGAACTGAGCCTGTCGGGTGCGCTTGACGCCTATGCGGCCGGCCTGATCACGCCCGTGCTGGTGGCGCCGCGCGCGCGCCTGGAAGCCGTGGCGCTGGAGGCGGGCCTGAGCTTGGCCGGCATCGCCATCGAAGACGTCGAACATAGCCATGCGGCCGCCGCACGCGGCGCCGAACTGGCGGGCAAGGGCGAAGTCGAAGCGCTGATGAAGGGTAGCCTGCACACGGATGAACTGATGTCGGCCGTGCTGTCGGCCAGCGCCGGCCTGCGCACCAAGCGCCGCATCAGCCACTGCTTCCTGATGCAGACACCCGCGTACCCGCGCCCCTTCATCATCACGGATGCGGCCATCAATATCGCGCCCAACCTGGCCATGAAGGCCGACATCGTGCGCAACGCCATCGACCTGGCGCACGTGATCGGCGTGGCCCGCCCGCGCGTGGCCATTCTGGCCGCCGTGGAAACGGTGAATGCGGACATGCCCGCCACCCTGGACGCGGCCGCCCTGTGCAAGATGGCCGACCGTGGCCAGATCACGGGCGCCATCCTCGACGGCCCGCTGGCTTTCGACAATGCCGTCTCGATCGCCGCCGCCACCGTCAAGGGCATCGTCTCGGAAGTGGCGGGCCGCGCCGACATCTTGCTCGTGCCCGACCTGGAAAGCGGCAACATGCTGGCCAAGCAGCTCGAATACATGGGCGACGCGGACAGCGCCGGCATCGTGCTGGGCGCGAAGATTCCCGTCATCCTCACCAGCCGCGCCGATTCGCGCGCCAGCCGCATCGCCTCGTGCGCCATCGCCGTGATGCTGGCCAACCATTACCGGAGCACGCCGCCATGAACGCAGCAGTCCAACATGCCGATGGCGCCCTGATCCTGGTGCTCAATTGCGGTTCGTCGAGCATCAAGTTCGCCCTGTTCGAACAAAGCGGCGGCGTGCTGCCGCAGCAGGCGCAATGGAGCGGCAAGGTCGAAGGCATCGGCCGTGAAAACGCCACCTACCGCGCCGGCGGCCTGCCTGCCGTCGCCTTGCAGCTGGACCCGGAGCAGCCGCATCACGCGGCGCTCGAATACATCCGCGCGCAAGTGGTGGCGCAGCTGGAGGGGCGCCACTTGCGCGCCGTCGCGCACCGCGTGGTGCATGGCGGCAGCAAGTATTTCGCGCCCGTGCGCATCGATTTTGCCGTGCTGGCCGACCTGAAAAGCTATGTGCCGCTCGCGCCCCTGCACCAGCCGTTCGCGCTCGAGGCGATCGAGGTGCTGCTCGAGTCGCGGCCCGACATCGCCCAGGTGGCGTGCTTCGACACGGCCTTCCACCACACGGTGCCGCAGGTCGAGCAGATGCTGGCCTTGCCATACGATGCGTGGGAGCGGGGCTTGCGCCGCTATGGCTTCCATGGCCTGTCGTACGAATACCAGTCGCTGGTGCTGGAGCAGCGCTTCGGCTCAGTCGCGCGCGGCAAGGTCATCGTCGCCCACCTGGGCAGCGGCGCCAGCCTGTGCGCCATGGACAATTTGCACAGCGTGGCCACCACCATGGGCTTTTCCGCGCTCGACGGCCTGATGATGGGCACGCGCTGCGGTTCGCTCGACCCGGGCGCCGTGATCTACCTGATGGAGATCGAAAAACTGTCGCTGGAAAAAGTGGCGCACGTGCTGTACCACGAGTCGGGCTTGCTGGGCGTGTCGGGCGTGTCGGCCGACCCACCCATCTTGCTGGCGCAGCAGGACCGGCAGGACGCGACGGGCGAACGCATCCGCGCCGCGCTGGATTTGTACATCCGCCGCATCGTGCGCGAGATCGGCGCCCTGACGGCCGTGCTGGGTGGGCTGGACATGCTGGTGTTTACGGCCGGTATCGGCGAGCACAGCGCCGAACTGCGCCAGCGCATTTGCGCCGAGCTGGGATTCATCGGCCCCGTGCTCGATGCGGATGCCAATGCGCGCAATGCCAGCCTTATTTCCACGCCGGATAGCCGCATCGTCGTGGGCGTGGAGCCGGCCAACGAGGAGTGGGTGGCGGCCCGCCACGCGGCGCTGGCCGTGGGCGCCTGAGGTTGTTGGATGCATTGGCGCGCTCAAGGGGAAATTTGCCGAAATGAACATATTTCCCCTTGAGTGCGCTAACGCACTGTGGGGAGTGCCAGTTATCTTTACTATGAAGTCATGCCATCGCGCTACCTCAAGAAACAGCGCGGTGCCTGGCAAATTTGGAACATTTTGCCCGCCTTTAGTAAAAATAACTCGAATCCATATTGAAAGGTCTCATCATGAACAAATTACTCGCCACCCTGATCGCCACCCTGTTCGCCACCGCCGCCATCGCGCAAACGGCGCCAGTCACCCCAGCCGTTGCCAGCGCCCAGGCGTCTGCGCAGCATGACATCAACAAGGCCGCCAACAAGGAAGCCAAAGTCGATGCCAAGGCTGACGCGAACGTCGCCAAGGCGGAAATGAAGGCCGACGAAAAGAAAGCCGACGCCCAGCACAAGGCAAATAAAACCAAGGCCAAGGCCCACGACAAAGTGGTCGACGCCGATCCGGAAGACAAAATGAAGGCGCAGGCCAAGGCTGACAAGGCCGCGGCCAAAGCCGATGCGAAAGCGCACAAGGCCGCCGTGAATGCGGATGCCAAAGTGGCCAAGGAAAAAGTGGAAGCGAACCAGGATAAAGCCATTGCCGCCACCAAGACGGAAGAAGCCAAGGCCAAGGCCGACGCTGAAGTCAAGGCCGCCGCCGCCAAGTAATGCACCGTTTGCGGGCTTCGGCCTGCAAGCCCCAAAGACAGCTTCGGCTGTCTTTTTTTTCGTCCGCCACTTTTCCCTGGCGCCGTTTGCCAGTCTTGATCTGCCGCAAATGCTCCTCTTTTCGCCGTGCCATAGTGAATTGGCAAACAGACGAAGGGAGACATCATGAGCACCGCTAAAACGAAAAAATCGCCGGCTACCGGTTCGGCGGAAGGCGCGCCGGTCATGTCCGCCATGCAGGCCATGCCCGTCGAGGGCGATGTGCAGGCCGTCGCCGAGGCGGCGGGCGGCGACGCCATGCAGGGACCGCGCCTGGGCGTGTCGTACGCGGACCAGGCGGCGCTCGGCCAGGGCGCGACGGCCGCGAACGCCGGCGACATGCCGGGTGGTGGCATGCAGCAGGCATCGCAGGCCATGGCCGGCGCCAGTTGCATGCAGGTGGGAGTTGGCGGTGGCATGGGCGGCGATGGTGGCGGCAGTGGCGGCATGGGCGGCGGCGGTGATGGGGGGCAGGGCGGCGGCACGCCGCAGACGCGCACCTGCGCCACGATGGACGTGCACCGCCGTTTGCTGAGCGAAGATCCGTCGTACGCGAGCGTGCGCGCCGATATCGAAAACCTGGCAGGGCTTTACGAGGGCGACGCCAGTATTGCCGGGCGTTCCGGCGTGACGCACATCCCGGTGGTGGTGCACGTGGTGTGGAATACGGCCGCGCAGAATATCTCGGATGCGCAGGTCGCCAGCCAGATCGATGTCCTCAATCGTGACTTCCGGCGCGTCAACCCGGACGTCAACAGCACGCCGGCGCCGTTCCTGCCGCTGACGGCCGATGCGCGCGTGGAGTTCGCGCTGGCCACGATCGACCCGCATGGCGCGGCCACCAGCGGCATCGAGCGGCGCCAGACGACGGTGGCCTCGTTTGGCGCCGACGATGCCGTCAAGTCGCAGGCGACGGGCGGCATGGATGCCTGGCCGGCCGACAGCTACCTCAATATATGGGTCTGCCAGCTCGGCGGCGGCTTGCTCGGTTACGCGCAGTTTCCCGGCGGCCCGGCCGCCACCGACGGCGTCGTGATCCTGCAATCAGCGTTTGGCACGACCGGCACGGCGGCGCCGCCGTTTCACCTGGGACGCACGGCCACGCATGAAATCGGCCACTGGCTGAACCTGAACCATATCTGGGGCGACGACGGCACCGGATGCTCGGGCACGGACAACGTGGCCGACACGCCGAACCAGGGAGGGCCGAACACGGGCCAGCCCGCGTTTCCCCAGGTGTCGTGCAATAACGGACCGAATGGCGACATGTTCATGAACTACATGGATTATGTCGACGATCCCGCCATGTTCATGTTCACGGCCGGCCAGGTGGCGCGCATGCAGGCCTGTCTCGATGGCCCGCGCGCCAGCATCGGCACGGGAGGAGCGGGCACGGGCGCCACGCCGCGCCAGAGTTCCTCGCCCGTCGTGGCCTGGGGCGCGAACCGTCTCGACGTGTTCGTGGTGGGCACCGACCGCGCCCTGTACCACAAGGCCTGGAATGGCACGGCCTGGGGGCCATCCGTCACCGGCTACGAAGCGCAAGGCGGCATCTGCACCAGTGCGCCGCAGGTGGTGTCGTGGGGACCGAACCGTCTCGACGTGTTCGTTACGGGCACCGACAGCGGCTTGTTCCACAAATGGTGGAACGGTACGGCCTGGGGACCGTCGCTGACCGGCTATGAAGCGATGGGCGGCTTGTGCGTGGGCGACCCGCGCGCCGTGGCCTGGGGACCGAACCGCCTCGACGTGTTTGTCGTCGGCACGGACCGTGGCCTGTATCACAAATGGTGGAACGGGTCCGCCTGGGGGCCGTCGCTGACGGGGTACGAAGCCATGGGCGGTCTGTGCCTGGGCCAGCCGGAAGCCGTGGCGTGGGGGCCGAACCGCCTCGATGTCTTCGTCATCGGCACGGACCGGGCCCTGTACCACAAGTGGTGGAACGGCACGGCCTGGGGGCCATCGCTGACGGGCTATGAGCGGCTGGGCGGCATCTGCACCTCGTCGCCGAAAGCGGTGGCGTGGGGACCGAACCGCCTCGACGTCTTCGTCACGGGCACCGATGGCGCGCTGTATCATAAATGGTGGGATGGCGCGAAATGGGGGCCGTCCATCGACGGCTTCGAGCGCCTGGGCGGCGTTTGCGTGGGCGAGGTGGAAGCCGTGTCGTGGGCGCCCGACCGGCTCGACCTGTTCGTCATCGGCACGGACAGCGCCCTGTATCACAAGGCCTGGAATGGCACGGCCTGGTCGCCTTCCCTGACGGGCTTTGACAACCTGGGTGGCGTGTGCACTTCGCGGCCGCGCGCCACGGCCTGGGCGCCGAACCGCCTCGACGTCTTTGTCACGGGCACGAATGGCGCACTGTTCCACAAGGCGTGGAACGGCACGGCCTGGTCGCCCTCCGTGAGCGGTTATGAAAGCCTGGGCGGCGTGGTATCGTGCTTCTGAGGGAGGGATCGCCATGCATGGCATGACAACGGCACTGCCCAGCGGCAGCTGGACGCACTCGTTCGAGGAGGATGCGGACGGTATCGAGGTGTACCGGCCCACGGCCACGTTTGCCTTTCCTCCCAGCCGCAAGGGGCGCAAGGTGCTGGAATTCGGCGCGCCGGCCGGCTCCCAAGCGCAAGGGGCGGCGACCTTGACGTCGATGTTGCCCGGCCCCGACGACCGGCCCCGCGCCGGCCCCGTGACCCGGCTCGTGCCCCTGGGCATGGGCCGCTATGCGCTCGGTGATGGCGCCGGGGCACAGGACGTGATCGACATCGTCGAAGCGACGCCCGACGTGCTGCGCCTGTCGCGGCGTTAAGCCTGGCCGCGCAGCTTGTGCGCAAGCGCCGTGCGGTTGCCCACGTCCAGCTTCTGATAGATCGCGTGCAGCTGGTTGCGCACGGTGGCCGGCGACTTGCCCAGTTCCCTGGCGATGCTTTTGTAGGGCAGACCTTCGGCCGCCATGGCCGCCACCAGCCGCTCGGCCGGGGTCAAACGCTGCATGGCGACCTGCCTGAAACGTTGTTTGTCATCGCTGTTCTCCTGTCCGTGGACGGCATGCCGGTGGCATGCCTGCAGGGATAACGAAAACGCGGCGCGTATTTGTAAAACTATTTTTCCCGCGGTGATAGGCGAAAAAAAAGACAGGCGAACCTGTCTTTTTTGTATGGCGCGATGCCGGTCAGCCGATGGCCGCCATCGACACCGGTTTCAGCTTGGCCGCCAGCGCCTTGCCCTTCTTGGCGCGCTTGCCGAAGTGGTCGGCCAGGGCCGTGGCGCCCAGCGACGCATCCTGCGGTTTCGACGCCCGGCCGATGCCCGAGACGACCACGCCGCGCTGGGTGATCGGCTGCACGGCCAGCAGCTTGTCCTTGGCGTCGAGATCGATCAGCTTGACGCCGGTGCCGCCCTTGGACAGGGTTTTCATTTCATCGAGGCCGAACACCAGCAGGCGCGCGCCTTCCGTCAGGCAGGCAAGGGCGCTGGCCGCCTCGGGGATGACCTTCGGTTCGAGCGGCAGGTCGCCGTCGTCCAGGGTGATGAAGGCCTTGCCCCCTTTCAGGCGGCTGACCATGTCGCCCGCCTTGGCGATGAAGCCGTAGCCGGCGCTCGACGCCAGCAGCAAATTGGTGGCGCCATTGCCCGCAAAGTAGTGCAAGATGCGCACGGCGTTGCCCGGGGTGCCGCCGCTCAGGTCGCACAAGGTCGTGATCGGCACGCCGTCGCCGCGCGCGTTGGGCAGCGCCGAGACGGGAACCGAGTAAATCTTGCCGTTGTTGCCAAAGCCCAGCAGGGTGTCGACCGTGCGGCACTCGAAGGCGCCATGCAGGCTGTCGCCCGCCTTGAACGTGAATTGCGCCGCATCGTGGCCGATGCCGGTACGCGCGCGCACCCAGCCTTTTTCCGAAATGATGACGGTGACGGGTTCGTCGACGACCTTCTGCTCGGCCACGGCCTTTTGCGCTTCCTCGATCAGGGTGCGGCGCGCGTCGCCGAATTGCTTGGCATCCGCTTCGATTTCGCGGATGATGGCGCGCTTCATCGAACCCGGGTTGTCGAGCAGGTCCTGCAGCGATTTTTCTTCCTTGCGCAGCTCGGCCAATTCCTGCTGGATCTTGATCGTTTCCAGGCGCGCCAGCTGGCGCAGACGGATTTCCAGGATGTCGTCGGCCTGGCGTTCGGACAGATTGAACGCGTCGATCAGGGCCGCCTTCGGTTCATCCGAATTGCGGATGATCTGGATCACCTTGTCGATATTGAGCAGGATCGCTTCGCGCCCTTCCAGGATATGGATGCGGTCCTTGACCTTGCCCAGTTTGTAGCCGGTGCGGCGGGTGACGGTCTCGAAGCGGAAGTCGATCCACTCGCGCAGGATGTCGCCCAGGCCCTTCTGGCGCGGACGGCCGTCGCCGCCTATCATCACCAGGTTGATCGAGGTCGACGATTCGAGCGAGGTGTGCGCCAGCAGCATCAGCATGAATTCCGTCTGGTCCTGGTTCTTCGACTTCGGCTCGAACACGAGGCGTACAGGCGCGGCGCGGCCCGATTCGTCGCGGATGGTGTCGAGCGAATTGAGGATCAGCGCCTTCAGGGCCACCTGTTCCGGCGACAGGGCCTTCTTGCCCAGCTTGATCTTCGGATTCGTCAGTTCCTCGATTTCTTCCAGCACTTTTTGCGATGAGGTGCCCGGCGGCAGTTCCGTCACGACGGCTTGCCACTGGCCGCGCGCCAGTTCCTCGATCTTCCAGCGCGCGCGCACCTTCATGCTGCCACGGCCGCTCGCGTACATGTCCTGGATTTGCGATGGCGGCGTGATGATCTGGCCGCCGCCGGGGAAGTCGGGGCCGGGCATGATGGCCATCAGCTCGGCGTGCGTGATCTTCGGATCGCGGATCATGGCGACGGCTGCTTTCGCCACTTCCGTCAGGTTGTGCGACGGGATTTCCGTCGCCAGGCCCACGGCGATGCCGGAGGCGCCGTTCAGCAGCACCATCGGCAGGCGCGCCGGCAGCAGCTTCGGTTCTTCCGTCGAACCGTCGTAGTTGGGCTGGAAATCCACCGTGCCCATGCCGATTTCATCCATCAGCAGCTTGGCGATCGGCGTCAGACGCGCTTCCGTGTAACGCATGGCCGCGGCGCCGTCGCCGTCGCGCGAGCCGAAGTTGCCCTGGCCATCGATCAGTGGGTAGCGCAGCGAGAAATCCTGCGCCATGCGCACGAGCGCGTCGTACACGGACTGGTCGCCGTGCGGATGCAATTTACCGAGCACGTCGCCGACGACGGCCGCCGATTTGCGGGGCTTCGCGGTGGAATTCAGACCCAGCTCGTTCATCGCATACAGGATGCGGCGCTGCACGGGCTTCTGGCCATCGCAGACGTCGGGCAGGGCGCGGCCCTTGACGACGGAGATGGCGTAATCGAGATAGGCGCGCTCGGCAAAGGTGGACAGGGTCAGCGCTTCGCCGTCGAATACCGGTTCATCCGGCTCGATTGGCTCAGGCTGGGCATCGTCAAATAAATTGGTTTGTGTGGACATGGCGCTTGTTTCGGTGTTGAGTGGTTGCGGTTGAATTCGTGGGGCCGATTATGACAGCCTGGATTTGGAAAAGGACTTGCCGTACGTCAGATACATGTAGCGCAAGGTCAGATACAGCACGGCCAGGGTCAGTTCGACGCTGTGATGCATCATCGGCATGGCGCGGATGGCAGGGGCGTGGCCGGCCAGTACAAAGCTGGCGAGGGACGGCACCAGCACGACCGGCCAGATCGTCTTCCATTTGAAATCGGTGGGGGAAAACAGCAAGCCGGCGCACGACCAGGCATACAGCGCGGCGCCCACGAGGGCGGCCGGCAACTGCTGCACATACAACAAGGACAGCAAGCCCGCACAGCCGATCAGCCATGCGGCGCGCAAGCGGGGCAAGAGCGCCTCGGGGAAGCCGCAATCGCCATACAGGCCGGTGGCGCTGCGCAAGGCCAGCGCCGCCAGGCAAAATATCAATGGCATGGCATCGCCGATGGCCAGCGCGGAAGGGCCTTTGCCGCTCATGAACATGGCCGCGAACAGCGACAGGCCCAGACACAGGAGCAGCAGCATGCCATGCAGCAGCTGGCGGTTCATCGCATACGCGAGCAGGGCGGATGCGCACAAGCCGGCGGCGGTAACGAGGCGCATGGTGTCGTTGCGCTCGGGCAGGAACAGCAGCAGTGCCAGCACGAGGTAGGGCGCGATCCAGCCCAGTTGCCGCAAGCCGGGCCGCTGCCACAGCACGGGCAGGCGGTCCTGCAGCGCCTCGTGCAGCGTGTCGAATCGGGTGAACAGGGATGCCGGCCAGCGCAAGGCATGCATGGCCAGCAGGGAAAAGGCGAGCGCCTGGAAGCCCAGCAGGCTGGTATAGGCCGCCGTGTCGCCGAGCTTGAAGCCGGCCGCATCGAGCACGCCCGCGAGCATGAAGTGCAGCACGAAACCGAGGCCGCCCGAGGCCAGCGCCGTCTGCTTGAAGTAGCGTTTGGCATGGACGGCCTGTTCCCACCGCTCGAACAGGTCCGTATCGAGCTTGTACGCCAGCATCTCGCCGTGCTGCCAGCGTATCGCGTGCAGCAGCTCGCGCAGCTGCAGCGTGAATTTTTGGTCGAACAGCTGGCGCGCGTAGGCCGACGGCGGCTGCTGCGACGTGATGCAGTCCAAGCCCGGGTAGCTGTCGCGGTTGTCGCTGAAATGGGCGAACGAGCGGTCGGCCCGGTAGCGCTGCACGGCGCTGCGCACCAGGTCTCCATGGCTGCGCGCCAGGTAGGAAAAATCACGGTCCCAGCCCAGATGCTCGAACAGGGCCTGGCGCAGCGCCAGCTCATAGCCGGCGCTGGCGCAATAGCGCAGCGCGCACAGCTCGAATTCCTCGCGCACGTCGAGGTTCAGCATGGCGTCGTCCTGCAGGATGCCGGCCAGTACCTCGCCGGCATCCGCATGCCGCGCGAGCGCCAGGCAGCCTTGCCACAGATTGGCCGCTTCCTGGACAGGATCGATGGCGACCACGCCCCATAGTTCCGGCGGTGGCGCGGGTTCCCGGGCAATGACGCCCCACAGTTCCGCAGGCGGCTCCTGCGCTTCCTGCGCGGGTTCGTCGACGATGCCCCACAGCTCGGCCGTTTCCATGGCCGGCGTTTCCACCGTTACCGTTTCGGCTTCGGCCGTTTGCGCTTCCGGAAACTCCTCGGCAAACAGGTGTGCATGGCGCAGCGCGTATTCATACGCGTCGCGCAGCTCCTGGAAGGCGGCAGGATTGTCTTCGGGACGCGTCACCTTCAGGCGTTTCGCATACGCGCGCTTGAGGGCGCGCTCGTCGCCCGTCGGCTCGGTGCCCAGGATTGCCCACAGGCTGCGCTGCCCCTTGTCCATGCCGCCGTCCATCTACAGGAAGCTCTCGCTCTCGACCTGGCGCAGCACCTCGTCGAGCGCCTGGCGGGCCTTGCGGATGGTGTTCGGGTCCTGCGTCTCCAGCGCGGCCTGGAAATTGGCCGTGTGCGCCGCCAGATACTGGCGCACGTCGCCCAGCGACTGTTCGTACAGGCGGTCGGCGCGCGTGACCAGGGTGCGGTTTTCCAGCTGCTCGCGCGGGTGGATCTTCAGGTCGGCCAGTTCCGCAAAGCGCTGCTCGATCTGTTCCGGCGTCATCACGCCCGCGTTGTCGCTGATGATCATCTTGTGGCGCTCCTGCGTGGCCAGCACCGTTACTTCCGCTTCCAGCACGCCGCTGATGTCATAGGTGAAGCGCACGTCGATGCCGATCTCGCCCGCCTTTTTCGCGGGGATCGGGAAGCTGATCTTGCCAAGGAAAACGTTGTCGGCCACCAGGCGCGACTCGCCCTGGAAGATCGCCACGTTGATTTCCTTCTGGTTGTCGTGGATGGTGGTGATGTTTTCCGTGCGCGAGACGGGCACCACGGAATTGCGCTCGATGATGGGCAGGTAATGGCCGCCTTCATACTGGTTCGGGCCGACCTGGCGTGAGATCGAAATGCCCAGCGAATACGGCGCCACATCCGTCATGACCACTTCGTCCAGGGCCGCGTCGCGCATTTTCAGGCCCGCCTGCACGGCGGCGCCCAGCGCCACGGCTTCGTCCGGATCCAAGTGGATGGCGGGGAAGCGGCCGAACATGCGCGAGACGAGTTTGCGCACCAGCGGCATGCGCGTGGCGCCGCCGGCCAGTACCACTTCATTCAATTCCGCGGCGCGGATGGTGGCGTCGCGCAGCGCCCGTTCCACGGGCAGGCGCAGGCGCGCCAGCAGCGGCTCGCACAATTGCGCCAGCTTGTCTTCGCCGATCTCCCAGCTGTATTCCCTGTCCTGGTAGCGCGTGGCCATGCGCACGGACGGCTGCTCCGACAGCAGTCGCTTGACGCGCTCGGCCTCGTCACGCAGCAGCTGCTGCTGGCGCGGGTCGAGCAGGCGGCTGCCGACGGCGTCGCGCAGGCCGCTGCCTTCCATGAAAGCGTCGACCAGCACGGTGACGAAGTCTTCGCCGCCGAGGAAATTGTCGCCGGCCGAGGCGCGCACTTCCATCACGCCTTCGAACAGTTCCAGGATCGACACGTCGAAGGTGCCGCCGCCCAGGTCGAAGACGAGGAATTTGCTTTCCTGTTCCTTGTCGCGGATGCCGTAGGCCAGCGCGGCGGCCGTCGGCTCGTTCAGCAACCGCTCCACGCGCAAGCCCGCCAACTGGCCGGCGATGCGCGTGGCCTTGCGCTGCGCATCGCTGAAATACGCAGGCACGGTGATGATGGCTTCCTCGACCTTGTGACCCAAAAAGGCTTCGGCATCTTCCTTCAGCGCGCGCAGCACCATCGACGACAGTTCTTCCGGGCGGAATTGCTGCGTGCCGAGGGCGATCTTCTTTTCACTGCCCATGTAGCGCTTGAAGACGGCCGCCGTCAGCTGCGGGTGCGTCTGCAGGCGTTCGCGCGCGGCGCGGCCCACCAGCACGGTGCCGTCGTCATCGATGCTCACGCACGATGGCGTCAGGTGCTCGCCGAGCGCATTCGGGATGATGGCAGCCTTGCCGTCGCGCCAGATGGCGACCAGGCTGTTGGTGGTGCCCAGGTCGATGCCGATGATCATCAGATATCCGCCTCCGCCTCATTGCCGTGTTCCTCGATCCAGGCGCGGCGTCCGGCCGCCTCGCCCTTGCCCATCAACATATTGAAACGGGAAGCCGAAGCCATGTGGTCGACTTCACCCAAGGTCACGGGCAGCAAACGGCGCGTGTCCGGGTTCATCGTCGTTTCCCACAGCTGCTCCGCGTTCATCTCGCCCAGGCCCTTGAAGCGCGAGATCGACCAGGCGCCCTGTTTCACGCCTTCCTTGCGCAGCTTGTCCTCGATGGCCACCAGTTCGCCATCGTCGAGCGCATAGATTTTCTGGATCGGCTTCTTGCCGCGCGCGGGCGCGTCGACCCGGTACAAAGGCGGGCGGGCGATGCAGATGTGGCCCTTGTTGATCAGGGCAGGGAAGTGCTTGAAGAACAAGGTCAGCAGCAGTACCTGGATGTGCGAGCCGTCCACGTCCGCGTCGGACAGGATGCAGATCTTGCCGTAGCGCAGGCCGGACAGGTCGGGTGTATCGCCCACGCTGTGCGGATCGACGCCGATGGCCACGGCGATATCGTGGATTTCGTTATTGGCGAACAGGCGGTCGCGGTCCGTCTCCCACGAGTTCAAGACCTTGCCGCGCAGGGGCAGAATCGCCTGGAATTCCTTGTCGCGGCCCATCTTGGCCGAACCGCCCGCCGAGTCGCCCTCGACGAGGAACAGTTCATTGCGCGCGATGTCCGACGATTCGCAGTCGGTCAGCTTGCCGGGCAGGACGGCGACGCCCGACGATTTTTTCTTTTCCACTTTTTGCAGCGAACGCTGGCGCGACTGCGCCTGCTTGATCACGAGTTCGGCCAGCTTCTTGCCGTAGTCGACGTGCTGGTTCAGCCACAGTTCCAGCGGCGGCTTGGTGAAGGTCGAGACGAGGCGCACGGCGTCGCGCGAGTTCAGGCGCTCCTTGATCTGGCCCTGGAATTGCGGGTCCAGCACTTTCGCCGACAGCACGAAGGAGGCGCGCGCAAACACGTCTTCGGGCAGCAGCTTCACGCCCTTGGGCAGCAGCGAGTGCATTTCGACGAAGTTTTTCACGGCGCCGAACAGGCCGTCGCGCAAGCCCGATTCGTGCGTGCCGCCATTCGAGGTGGGAATGAGGTTGACATACGATTCGCGCACGATGGCGCCTTCTTCCGTCCATGCGACCACCCAGGCCGCGCCTTCGCCTTCGGCAAAGCCTTCCGAGTCCGGGCCCGCGTACTGCGCGCCTTCGAACAGGGGAATCAGGGTTTCGCCATTCGATACCTGCGCCAGCGTTTCGGTCAGGTAGCCGCGCAAGCCTTCCGCATACTGCCAGGTCTGCGTGTCGCCCGTTTTCGCGTTGGTCAAGGTGACGGTGACGCCCGGCAGCAGCACGGCTTTCGAGCGCAGCAGGCGTTGCAGTTCCGTTTGCGAGATGTTCGGCGAATCAAAGTATTTTGCATCGGGCCAGGCCGTGACGCGCGTGCCCGACTTCTTCCCGTCGCGCGGGGCGGGACGGGAATTCAGGGGTTCGATCACGTCGCCATGCGCAAACACCATGTGGTGCAAGCCATTGCCGTCGCTTTCCTTGCGCCAGACGGTGATTTCCAGGCGCGAGGACAGCGCATTGGTGACGGATACGCCGACGCCATGCAAGCCGCCCGAGAACGCGTAGGCGCCGCCCGAACCCTTGTCGAACTTGCCGCCCGCATGCAGCCTTGTAAACACGATTTCCACGGTCGGCACGCCTTCTTCCGGGTGCAGGCCGACGGGGATGCCGCGGCCATTGTCTTCCACGGTGATGCTGCCATCCGTGTTTTGCGTGACGGCGATATGCGTGCAATGACCGCCCAGCGCCTCGTCGGAGGCATTGTCGATCACTTCCTGAATGATGTGCAGCGGATTTTCAGTGCGGGTGTACATCCCCGGGCGCTGCTTGACGGGTTCCAGTCCTTTCAGGACACGGATGGATGATTCGCTGTAGTCGGATGCTGGTTTTTTAGTGGCCATACGTGTTCAAGCTAAGTAAAGACAGTGGTTGGAACGCCTGGCCAGGGCACTGCGGGCGCAATGACAGCGGCGGCGATAACTGTATGAATATACAGTATATCCCGTCCGGCGTCACTGGGGGAGGGCAGTGCGGCAGGCCAGGCGTCCTTGTGCGGACGCTCGCGCATTCTATCTTGATCGGCGGGCAATAGCGCTACTCCAAGGCAACAACGGTGCGCCGCGCGCGTGGTTTTGCGCCAATTGTGCTGGATTTTATGCGGTAAAGCCCCCGTTTTTACATCTTGTTTACAGCCGCCTCCCCAGTCTTTACGAATTTTTTAGACCCTTTTGGCTAATCTGCTCACTATCAAAACAAACCTGAATGAGGGTGGGAATGGATCTCGTGTATCTCGGCTTGATTGCCGTGTTTTTCGTCCTGGCGGCCGGCTTTGCCGTCGCCTGCGACAAATTAGGGAGCGTCAAATGAACGCGTTTTATGTGCTGGGCGCCGTCGTCTCGGCTGGCCTGCTCGTGTACCTGCTGGTGGCGCTGCTGAAGGCGGAGGAACTGTGATGACGACGCAATCGATACTGTTATTGGTGGCTTTCCTGGCCGTGCTGCTGGCCGCCGGCTATCCGCTGGGCCTGTACATGGCCAAGGTGGCCGGCGATGCGCCCGTACGCGGCCTGGGCTGGCTGCAAAAGCTGGAAAACCTGCTGTACCGCTGGTCCGGCCTGCCCGCCGACAAGGCCATGGGCTGGAAAAGCTATGCCATCGCCCTGATCGTCTTTAACACCGTGGGCGCGGTCTTCGTCTACGGCCTGCAGCGCCTGCAGGGCTTTTTACCGTTGAATCCACAGGGCCTGGGCGCCGTCAGCCCCGATTCCTCGTTCAATACCACCGTCAGCTTCGTCGCCAATACCAACTGGCAGGGCTACGGCGGCGAACAGACCATGAGCTACCTGACCCAGATGCTGGGCATGGCGTGCCAGAACTTCTTTTCGGCGGCCACCGGCATCGCCGTGATCTTCGCGCTGGTGCGCGGCTTCGCCTCGCGCTCGGGCAAATCGATCGGCAATTTCTGGGTCGACCTGGTGCGCTCGACCCTGTATATCCTGCTGCCGCTGTCCCTGGCCCTGTCCGTCGTCTTCATGGGCGAAGGCATGATCCAGAATTTTTCCGCCTACAAGGAGGTGACCCTGCTCGACCACGTGGCGTATGAAACGCCGAAGCTGACGGCCGACGGCCAGCCCGTGCTGGACACTGCCGGCAAGCCCGTGATGGAAGCGCAAGTGGCGACGACGCAGACGATCGCCATGGGCCCCGTCGCGTCGCAGGAATCGATCAAGCTGCTGGGCACGAATGGCGGCGGCTTCTTCAACGCCAATTCCTCGCATCCGTATGAAAACCCCACCGTGCTGTCGAACTTCCTGCAGATGCTGGCCATCTTCATCATCCCCGCCGGCCTGTGTTTCACCTTCGGCAGCATGGTGGGCGACCTGCGCCAGGGGTGGGCCGTGCTGGCCGCCATGACCCTGATCTTCGTCGTCATGTCGGCCGGCGTGATGAGCGCCGAGCAGCAGGCCAATCCCGCCCTGCAAGCGCTGGGCGTGGACCAGCAGGCCAGCAGCCTGCAATCGGGCGGCAATATGGAAGGCAAGGAAACGCGCTTCGGCATCAGCTCCTCGACCCTGTTCGCGGCGGTGACGACGGCCGCATCGTGCGGCGCCGTCAACTCCATGCACGACTCCTACATGCCCTTGGGCGGCATGGTGCCGCTGCTGCTGATGCAGTTCGGCGAAGTGATTTTCGGCGGCGTGGGCACGGGCCTGTACGGCATGCTGATGTTCGCCATCCTGGCCGTTTTCATCGCCGGCCTGATGATAGGGCGCACGCCTGAATACCTGGGCAAGAAAATCCAGGCCTATGAAATGAAGATGGTGTCGCTGGCCATCCTGATTACGCCAGCCCTGGTCTTGACGGGTACGGCGATCGCCGTGATGGTCGAACCGGGCAAGATCGGCGTGGCCAACCCGGGCGCGCATGGCTTTTCCGAAATCCTGTATGCCTTCACGTCGGCCGCCAACAACAACGGCAGCGCGTTTGCGGGCCTGTCCGCCAACACGCCGTTCTACAACGTGATGCTGGCGATCGCCATGTGGTTCGGCCGTTTCGGCGTGATCGTGCCCGTGCTGGCGGTGGCCGGTTCGCTGGCGGCCAAGCAGCGCCTGTCGGCCAATGCCGGCACCATGCCCACGCACGGCCCCATGTTCATCGGCCTGCTGATCGGCGTCGTCGTGCTCGTCGGTGTATTGAATTACGTTCCCGCGCTGGCCCTGGGCCCGATCGTCGAACACCTGCAACTTTTCACCAGAGGCTAATAAAATGTCACGCACAAGCCTGACCTTGTTCGATTCCGCACTGATCGGCCCCGCCGTCGTCGATGCGTTCAAAAAACTCGACCCCCGCACGCAGTGGCGCAGCCCCGTGATGTTCGTCGTCTACGTGGGCAGCATCATCACGACCCTGCTGGCGACCCAGGCCGGGATCAGCGGTGGCCAGGGCGAAGCGCCGTTCGGCTTCATCGTCGCCGTCGCCGTGTGGCTGTGGTTTACCGTGCTGTTCGCGAACTTTGCCGAAGCGCTGGCCGAAGGCCGCAGCAAGGCGCAGGCGGCCTCGCTGCGCGCCCTCAAGCAGACGGTGATGGCAAAGAAAATGCAGACGCCAAAATACGGCACCTCCTGGCTGCCCACGCCGGCCACCGATCTGCGCAAAGGCATGACGGTGCTGGTCGAAGCCGGTGACGTGATTCCCGCCGACGGCGAAGTGACGGCGGGCGTGGCTTCCGTCGACGAAAGCGCCATCACGGGCGAATCGGCGCCCGTCATCCGCGAGTCGGGCGGCGACTTTTCCGCCGTCACGGGCGGCACCCGCGTGCTGTCGGACTGGCTGCTGGTGCGCGTCTCCGTCAATCCCGGAGAAGCCTTCATCGACCGCATGATCGCCATGGTCGAAGGCGCCAAGCGCCAGAAGACGCCGAACGAGATCGCCCTGACGATTCTGCTGGTGGCCCTGTCGATCGTCTTCCTGATCGTCACCGTGACCCTGCTGCCGTATTCGCTGTTTTCCGTGGCGGCGGCCGGCAGTGGCACGCCCGTGACGATCACGGTGCTGATCGCGTTGCTCGTATGCCTGATCCCGACCACCATCGGCGGTCTGTTGTCCGCCATCGGCGTGGCCGGCATGAGCCGCATGATGCAGGCCAATGTGATCGCCACGTCGGGCCGCGCCGTGGAAGCGGCCGGCGACGTCGACGTGTTGCTGCTCGATAAAACGGGCACCATCACCCTGGGCAACCGCCAGGCGTCGAGCTTCGTGCCGGCTCCCGGCGTGACGGAGCAGCAGCTGGCCGACGCGGCGCAGCTGGCTTCGCTGGCCGATGAAACGCCGGAAGGGCGTAGCATCGTCGTGCTGGCCAAGCAGAAGTTCAACATCCGCGAACGCGAGATGGCCAGCCTGCACGCCACCTTCGTGCCCTTCACGGCGCAAACGCGCATGAGCGGCGTCGATATCGCGGGCGAGCAGCAGGTGCGCCAGCTGCGCAAGGGCGCGGCCGATTCCATGAAAAAGTATGTGGAAGCGCTGGGCCAGCCGTATCCCGATGAAGTGGCGCGCGCCGTCGACGACATCGCGCGCCGCGGCAGCACGCCGCTGGTGGTGGTCGACGATGGCCGTGTCATGGGCGCCGTGGAACTGAAGGATATCGTCAAGGGCGGCATCAAGGAGCGCTTCGCGGAACTGCGCCGCATGGGCATCAAGACCGTCATGATCACGGGCGACAACAAGCTGACGGCGGCCGCCATTGCCGCCGAAGCGGGCGTGGACGATTTCCTCGCCGAAGCGACGCCGGAAGACAAGCTCAAACTGATACGCAGCTACCAGTCCGAAGGCCGCCTGGTGGCGATGACGGGCGACGGCACCAACGATGCGCCCGCGCTGGCCCAGGCCGACGTGGCCGTGGCCATGAACTCGGGCACGCAGGCGGCCAAGGAGGCGGGCAATATGGTCGACCTCGATTCGAATCCGACCAAGCTGCTGGAAATCGTTGAAATCGGCAAGCAGATGCTGATGACGCGCGGCTCGCTGACGACGTTCTCGATCTCGAACGACATCGCCAAGTACTTCGCCATCATCCCGGCCGCCTTCGTGGGCACTTATCCGCAATTGAAGGCGCTGGACATCATGCACCTGGCCAGCCCCGCGTCGGCCATCATGTCGGCCGTGATTTTCAATGCCCTGATCATCGTCGTGCTGATTCCGCTGGCGCTCAAGGGCGTGCAATACCGGGCCATCGGCGCGGCCAGCCTGTTGCGCCGCAACCTGCTGATCTATGGCCTGGGCGGCATCGTCCTGCCCTTCATCGGCATCAAGCTGATCGACATGCTGCTGTCCGCACTCAATTTAGTCTAAAGGAACCATCATGAGCACCATCGTACGTCCCGCCCTGGTCCTGTTTGCCGCGCTGACCGTGATCTGTGGCGTTGTCTACCCCTTCGCCGCGACCGGCATCGGACAGCTGGCTTTCAACGATGAAGTCAACGGCAGCATCGTCGAGCGTGGCGGAAAACCTGTCGGCTCGTCCCTGATCGGCCAGTCCTTCACCTCGCCCAAGTATTTCTGGGGCCGTCCATCGGCCACCGCGCCGATGGCGAACAACGGCGCCGGTTCGGGCGGCTCCAACCAGGGACCGACCAATCCGGCCCTGGTGGACGCCGTCAAGGCGCGCATCGCCGCCCTGAAGGAAGCCGACCCGGGTAACCGCAATCCGATTCCCGTCGACCTGGTGACGGCGTCGGGCAGCGGCCTGGATCCGGAAATCAGCCTGGCCGGCGCCCTGTACCAGGCGCCGCGCGTGGCCCGCGTGCGCGCCATGCCGCTGGCGCAGGTGGAAAACGCCATCGCCAAGGTGCAGAAGACCGCGTATATCGGCTTTTTCGGCGAACCGCGCGTGAATGTGCTGGAACTGAATCTGGCGCTCGATGCGGCTGCAAAGTAAGATGATACCGGGGTCAGACCCGTCGGGCCTGACCCCAGCCCTTGTTCTTGGGCTAATCGACAATTAAAAGATGCCCATGCTCCCCAACGACAGCCAACGCCCCGACCCTGATGCCCTGCTGGCGCAAGTGCAGGCGCAGGAAAAGAAAGCCGCGCGCGGCCGGCTGCGCATTTATTTTGGCGCTTCGGCCGGTGTCGGCAAGACCTATGCGATGCTGGCCGCCGCCCGTAAGCTGCTGGCCGATGGCCAGGACTTGCTGGTGGGCGTGGTGGAGACGCATGGGCGCCAGGATACGGCGGCCCAGCTGGACGGCTTGCCCGTGCTGCCCCTGAAGGCCATCGAGTACCGGGGCAAGACCCTGTACGAGTTCGACCTCGACGAAGCGTTGCGCCGCGCGCCGTCGTTGATACTGATGGATGAACTGGCCCACTCGAACGTGGCCGGTTCGCGCCATCCGAAACGCTGGCAGGATGTCGAGGAATTGCTGGCGGCCGGCATCGACGTGCTGTCGACCGTGAACGTGCAGCACCTGGAAAGCCTGAACGACGTGGTGGGCGGGATCACGGGCGTGCGCGTGGCCGAAACCCTGCCCGACACGGTATTCGACCGCGCCGACGAAGTGGTGCTGGTCGATATCCCCGCCGACGAACTGCTGCGCCGCCTGAAGCAGGGCAAGGTGTATCAACCGCTGCAGGCCGAGCGCGCGTCGCAGCATTTTTTCCGCAAGGGCAATCTGATCGCCTTGCGCGAATTGGCCTTGCGCCGCACGGCGGACCGGGTGCAGGACGACGTGCAAGCGTACCGTGTCGAAAAATCGATCAATCCCGTGTGGAAGACGGGCGCCGCGCTGCTGGCCTGCGTGGGACCGCACGCGGGGGGCGAACACGTGATCCGCAGCACGGCGCGCCTGGCCAGCCAGCTGAACGCGGAATGGCATGCGCTGTACGTGGAAACGCCGCGTTTGCAGCGCCTGCCGGCGGGCCAGCGCGAGCGTATTTTGAAAACCCTGAAACTGGCGCAGGACCTGGGCGCGCGCACTGCCATCGTGCCGTCGGCCGACATCGCCGGCGCCGTGGTCGAGTATGCGCGCAGCGCGAATATCTCGAAAGTCATCGTGGGCCGTGGCCGTGCCAACTTCAATGCGCTGGCGCGCCTGTGGCAGGCGCCGCCGGCCGCGCGCATGGCCAGCCTGGCGCCCGATATCGATCTGATCGAAGTGGGCTTGCCGCCAGCCGATGCGGCGCCCCGGCGCGCAGCCGGCGACGATGCGGAAGCGCCGCGCCGGCCATCGCGCCATTGGCGCTACATCCTGGCCGCCGGCGCCAGCCTGGCCACGGCCCTTGCCTTGCTCCCCTTGCAGCCCTATCTGGACCTGGCCAATATCGCCATGCTGTCCCTGCTGACGGTGGTGCTGGTGGCCGTGCGCCTGGGGCGCGGGCCGGCGGCGCTGGCCAGCCTGGTGGGCGTGGCCAGCTTCGATTTCATCTTCGTGCCGCCCCGTTTCTCGTTTGCCGTGGGCGATTTCCAGTATGTGATCACGTTTGGCGTGATGCTGGCCGTGGGCCTGATCACGGGCCACCTGACGGCGGGCCTGCGCTTCCAGGCGCGCGTGGCCTCGCACCGCGAAGCGCGCGCCCGCGCCCTGTATGAATTCTCGCGCGAGCTGTCCGGCGTGCTGCAGACGGAGCAGATTTTCGACATCACGAAAAGCGCCATCGAACGGGCTTTCCGCGCACGCGCCACCCTGCTGCTGCCCGATGATGAAGGCAGCTTGCAAGCTGCGAACGGCGGAGAGGCGCTCGATATCGGCATCGCCCAGTGGGCCTTCGACCATGCGCAGGCGGCGGGGACGGGCACCGATACCTTGCCGGCGTCGCCCATTTTCTACCTGCCGCTGATCGCACCGATGCGCACGCGCGGCGTGCTGGCGCTGCTGCCGCTCGAGGGCGCGCAGCGCGGACGCTGGCTGCTGGTGCCGGAACAGCGCCAGCACCTCGATACCTTTGCCGCCCTGGCGGCCATCGCGCTCGAGCGCGTGCACTACATCGACGTGGCCCAGGGCGCGCTGCTGCAGATGGAGTCCGAGCGGCTGCGCAATTCGCTGCTGGCGGCCCTGTCGCACGACTTGCGCACCCCTTTGACGTCGCTGGTGGGGCTGGCCGAATCGCTGGCTTTGTCCCGGCCTGCGCTGTCGCCCGCGCAGCTGGACATGGCGCGCTCGCTGCAGTCCGAAACCGTGCGCATGAGCGCCCTGGTGGCGAACTTGCTGGACATGGCGCGCATCGAGAGCGGCCAGGTACGCCTGAATCTGCAATGGCAGGCGCTGGAAGAAGTGGTGGGCAGCGCGCTGCGCGCCAGCGGCCCGCAATTGCAGCAGCATGCCGTGCTGACGCAGCTGGCGCCGGACTTGCCGCTGGTGCGCTACGACGCCGTGCTGGTCGAGCGCGTGCTGTGCAACCTGCTGGAAAACGCGGCCAAGTACACGCCGCCCGGCAGCACCATCACGGTCGCGGCCGGGGTGCATGGCCAGTTTTTGCAGGTAACGGTGCTGGATGACGGCCCGGGCTTGCCGCCCGGCCGCGAAGAAGCCATCTTTGAAAAATTCACGCGCGGCGAGCGCGAATCGAACAAGCCGGGTGTCGGGCTGGGGCTGGCCATTTGCCGCGCCATCGTCGAAGCCCACGGCGGCACCATCCACGCGCAGCCGCACGCGCCGGGACAGGGCGCCGCCATCGTCTTCAGCCTGCCGCTGGGCACGCCCCCGGCGCCGCCGGAGCTCGAACTCGATGACGCGAACGACTTTGAAACAGGAAAACCAATATGAACGAACCTTCCGCCACCGCCTTGCTGGTCGAGGATGAACCGCAGATCCGCCGCTTCGTGCGCGCCGCGCTGGAAGACGAGGGCTGGCAGATTTTCGAATCGGCCACCATGCAGCGGGGCTTGATCGATGCGGGCACGCGCCGGCCCGACCTGATCGTGCTGGACCTGGGGCTGCCCGATGGCGACGGCATCGATTTCATCGCCGACATCCGCAAATGGTCGGCCGTGCCCATCATCGTGCTGTCGGCGCGCGTCGACGAGCAGGACAAGATCCGTGCGCTCGACGCGGGCGCGGACGACTATCTGAGCAAGCCGTTCGGCGTGGGCGAATTGCTGGCCCGCGTGCGCGCCACCCTGCGCCGCCAGCGCCAGCCTGCCGCCAGCGACGACGGCGTGGTGCAGTTCGGCGACGTGCGCGTCGACCTGAAGGACCGGCTGGTGACGCGCAACAGGCAGCTGGTGCACATGACGCCGACGGAATTCCGTTTGCTGTCCGTGCTCGTGAAAAACGCGGGCAGGGTGGTCACCAATCCGCAGCTGCTGCGCGAAGTGTGGGGGCCGTCGAACAGTGAAAACGGCCACTACCTGCGCATCTACATGGGCCATCTGCGCCAGAAGCTGGAAGCCGATCCGGCCCAGCCGCAGTACCTGCTGACGGAAACGGCCGTCGGCTACCGGCTGTTGCTGCCGCTCTAAGACCTTTTATGCCCCCTGTTTGAAAACAGGCGCCGCGCGCACCAGGGGGACGCTTTACCCAAAATTTTGCAGCGGCGGGCCAGCTGCGCCATGTTGGCAAAGGCCCATACCACCGATGAAGAAGAAAAACCATGAACAAAATGCTACTTGCACTTGCCGTCGCCACAGCCTTGACGGGCAGCCTGGCCCACGCGGACGAGGCCAAGCCCGATAATGAAGTGAGCTTCAACGTGGCCGGCGTGTCCGACTACCGTTATCGTGGCATTTCGCAGACGCGTTTGAAGCCGGCGCTGCAGGGTGGCGTCGACTACGTCAACAATCCGACGGGCCTGTATGCGGGCGCCTGGGCCTCCACCATCAAGTGGACCAAGGACGCGGGCGGCAGCGGCGGCGTGGAAGTGGACCTGTATGCGGGCAAGCGCGGCCAGTTGGGCAGCGATGTCGGCTATGACGTGGGCGTGCTCGCCTATGTGTACGCGGACAACGGCTTGAAGCATGTCGCCGGCCTGGCCGACGCGGACACGCAGGAAGTCTACGGCCAGTTGTCGTATGGCCCCGCCTACGTCAAGTATTCGCACGCCGTCTCGAACCTGTTCGGCATCGTCAACAGCAAGAACAGCGGCTACCTGGACATCGGCGCGAATATCGACCTGACGAACGGCTGGACCGGCAACCTGCACGCAGGCCACCAGAAGGTCAAGAACAATGACGCATCAAGCTACACGGACTGGAAAGTGGGCGTCACGCGCGACTTCGGTTTTGTTTCGGGTGCACTGGCCGTGATCGGCACGAACGCGGGCAAATCCGCCTATGCCTCGCCCGTGAATGGCAAATTCATGGGCAAGACGGCGCTGCAGCTGACGGTCAGCAAGACGTTTTAATTGACAGAGGAAGAGGCGGCGCATGCGCCGCCTTTTTTGCGCCACGGGGTCAGACCCGTCGGGTCTGACCCCAGCTGTCGAGAGCTATGCTGCGCGCTGATGGTTATCGAAAACGGCGCAGTACAGCTGCCCCAGGCTGACCACGCGGGCGGCGGGAATTTGCGCCGCCAGGTCATGGGCGGGCGCCGCTTGCGTGTCCGCTACCAGCAGCACACGCAGGCCGGGATTGACGCTGCGCGCGTGCGCGATGCGGCGCGCCAGGCCTGATTGCGCGGCGCCGTCGACGACGCCGTCGAGCGGTACCACCAGCACGCGCGCGGCGATCAGGGCCGAACGGCTGCCCATGGAATCGCGGCCTTCGCTGTCGATGACGATGTCGTGGTAGCAGTGCACCAGGTGTTCCAGCTCCGGCTGCAAGCCCTTGGCGCTGATGGCGCGCGCCATCAGGCGCGGCCGCGTCAGGCTGCCGCGCATGGCGCCGTCGTGCATATTCATGGCTTGCGCCATGGCGCCCTGGCGCGGATCGGCATCGAGCAGCAAGACCTTGCGGCCGGCCAGCGCGCGCGAGGCGGCCAGCCGCCCGGCCAGGATGGATTTCTCCATCCCCCCGCGTTCATCCGTGATGGCGATGATCATCTTGGCGCACGGCTGGCATGATGTTGGCAGGGGAGACCAGCTGCAGCAGGCAGCCTTCGCGTGCTTCCTCCTTCTCGCTGGCCGTCCATGCGGGCAGTTCCATCAGGGGCTCGAGTGCCGCGGCCAGGGCGTCCTGGCCGGCGGAAGACATGGGCGTCATCGGCAGGCGCAAGGCGCCGCGCACCTTGCCCTGCATGGCCAGCGTTGCTTTGACGGGAGCGGGATTCGGTTCGGAAAACAGCAGGCGAATGACGGGCAGCATGGTCTTGAACAGGGCACCGGCGGCGCCGTGGCGGCCCTGCTTGATGAGGTGGTACAGCTGCGCATACAGGTCGGGGCGCACCTGGGCGGCGGCCGACATGGCGCCGTGGCCGCCCATGGACAGGCTGGCCAGCAGCAGCGCATCGTCGCCGCACAAGACGTCCAGGCGCGTGTCGAGCAGCAGTTCGCCCAGCTGCTGCAGCTTGCCGCCCGCTTCCTTGATGGCGACGAAGTGCGAGTCGCGCGCCAGCAGGGCGGCTGTCCGCGGTTCGATATTGACGCCCGTGCGGGCCGGCACGTTGTACAGCACGATGGACTGGTCGGTGGCGCCGGCGATGGCCTGGAAGTGGCGCACGATGCCGTCCTGCGAAGGGCGCACATAGGCGGGTGCGGAGACCAGCAGGCCGGCCAGCGGATGGTCGTTGTAGCGCTGCACCGTGGCGACGACCTTGCGCGTATCGCTGCCGCCTATGCCCATGACGACGGGGAAGCGGGGACCGACGGCTTCGAGCACGCTGTCGAGCAGCATGGTCTGTTCGGCGGCGCTCAGCATGGCCGCTTCGCCCGTGGTGCCGCACACCACGAGGCCATCGATGCCGCTGGCGGCCAGCTCGCACGCGAGCCGCTGTGCGGCGTCGAAGTCGATGCCGCCATCGTCATCAAGGAAGGGCGTGACCATCGGCACCCAGATGCCCTGGAAGTGCGCGGTGATGCGCATCGAGGACATCGCCTGGTCGCAGGCATACTGGTTCATAGCGATTTCCCCTGGCTGATGCGGCCAAATTCCGCAGCCGGCAGCAGGCGCATGACGGCGTCCATCGTCAGGCGCAGGGCAGGTTCCGTCACGCACAGCCAGACTTTCATGCGTTCGGCGTGGTCAACCGCCTCGACGCGCATGAACGACAGCATGCCGCCGCACGTTTTGACGACCAGCTGGCGCAGCTCGGCCAGGCAGGCTTTGTCGACCGTGATGTGCATGAGGAAGGTGGGCAGGCGGGGATGGCGGTGGGGCAGCGCGTGATGTGCAGGCAGGCGTGAATGGGGTTCCATGGTGGCTTTGCAGCGGTGGTTGAGATACGTTCAAGATTAGCAGCGGGGCCGTAAAGATTCTCTAAAAAGCGGGGCCGCCGCCGTAAACGGATCGTATGCGCCGGGCGTCCGGCTGTTGCGTGAATGCCCCGCGAGTACGCTTTTGTTACAAAATTGAATCGTGCTTTCGGAGGCGGGGGTTTATATTGAAACCGTTCTCCGCTTTCAGTCAGCCCCGCCATGTCAGACGAAAAAGATCCCCAGCAGCCCCCGTCCACCGACCCAGCGGCGCCAGAACCGGCACCGGCGCGGCCCGACAGGGTCGGCCGCCGGGCGCCCGATGACGAGCACCGTGCACGCGACGCCGCCCCCCGCTACCTGAAGGACAACGATACGCCGCTGGCGCTGGCCTGGCGGGTGATCTCGTCGCGCTACCGCTCCATGCGCGACAAGGCCAGCCGCGATTTCATGCGGCGCACCCTGCGCATCGGCATCTCGGCGCGCATTTTCCATCCGGAGCCGGGCGCCACTGGCCTGCGCAGCAAGAACCTGCAATACCTGGAAGAGTCGATCGCCCAGTGGGTCATGTCGCGCGACGTGCTGGTGTTCATGATCCCGACCGTCAATACGAGCGGCCAGCTACATCCGAGTAACATCACCTTGCGCCACTATGCGCGCCACCTCGATGGCCTGGTGCTGCAGGGCGGCGCCGACGTCTCGCCGCAGACGTATTCCGAGGCTGCCACGCGGCCTGAATGGAACGGCGACCGCGCGCGCGACCTGTACGAACTGGAGCTGCTGCACGAATTCGTCGATGCGGGCAAGCCCGTGCTGGGCATATGCCGCGGCTGCCAACTGATCAACGTGGGCTTTGGCGGCACCCTGTACCAGGACATCGCCTCCGACGTGGAAGGCGCCGCCTCGCACGTCAACGACCTGTATGACCGCCACCGCCACACCATCGTCTTCCCGAAAGGCTCGTCGCTGGCGGGCATGTTCCCGAAGGCGGGCGAGGCGCTCGTCAATTCCATCCACCACCAGTCGGTCAAGGACCTGGGACGCGACGTCACCGTGGAAGCGTATTCGCAAGGGGACAATATCGTCGAAGCCATCCGCTACCAGCGGGCGCGCTTTGTCATGGGCTTGCAGTGGCATCCGGAATTCCATTCGGCGGGCGGCGTCGAGCTGCTCGATTGCACGCCCATCCTCGATAATTTCTTGCGCGCGGCGCGGGAGACTCGGTTTTGAGTGCGCACCTGATCCGCCGGCGCACGCTGCTGGCCGGCCTGCTGGCACTTCCCCTGGTCGGCTTGCGCGCCGCGCCGCGCCCGCACGACGGCCCGCTGCCGTTTGCGCTGACCTCCGCCGCGCGGGCCCGCACGCTCAAGGCGCAGGTGGCGCCGGCCATTGCCGAACAGGTGCTCAAGTCGGCGCGCAAGGATGCGGCGCGGCCCGTGCATCTGATGGCCGAAGTGCGCACGGGCGGCCTGCTGAAGGGAGAGGGCGGGCGCGAGACCAGCCAGCAGGCGCAGGAAGACTGGCGCCAGGCGCGCTTGCAGGCCCTGGCCTGGCGGCTGTCGGGCGAGATGGCGCATTTCGAGGCGGCGCGCCAGCTGCTGCTGGCCTGGAGCGGCAGCTATGCACCCTCGTTCAGCCCTGTCGACGAGACGGAACTGGCCAGCCTGCTGATGGGTTTTGACCTGGTCCAGGAGCGTTTGAACGGCGTCGAGCGCGAGCAGGTGCAGGCGTTTTGCCGCACCCTGGCGAATGGCTATCTGAGTGATCCCATCAAGGTGGGCGGTCCGTCCACGGCGAGCAACAACTGGCACAGCCACCGCATCAAGATCGGCACGGCCGCCGCGTATGTGACGGGCGACGCCTTGCTGATCGCGCGCGCGAAAGAGCGCTTCCTGGCGCACGTGCCGCGCAATATCGGCGCCGGTGGCGTGCCCTTCGACTTCGAGCAGCGCGACGCCCTGCACTACACCACCTACAGCCTGGAGCCGCTGCTGACGACGGCCCTGATGGCGCAGGCGCATGGCGACGACTGGTATGGCGCGCCGGAAGCGCGGCGCCTGGCCGAGGCGCTGGCCTGGCTGGCGCCGTACGCGCAGGGCAAAAAGACGCACGAGGAATTCGCGAAAAGCGCCGTGCCCTTCGACCGCAAGCGCGTGGCGGCCGGCGAAAAGGGCTTTACGGGGAATTGGGAGCCGAAGGGCGCCGCCAATGTGTATTTGCTGGCGGCGCGCTTCGATCCCGCTTACCTGACCCTGGCGCTGGAACTGCGCCCGCCAGCCTGGGCGCTGGCGCTGTATGGCAGCTGATTAAAACTTCGTGCGCAAGGTCAGCATGACATTGCGCGGTTCGCCGTAAAAGCCCGTCTGGAACCGACCCGGGCCCGTCATGTATTTTTTATCCAGCGCTCGCAATGTTGTCGGATTACGCGGCTATGCCGCTAATCCGGCCTACGGTCTCAGGCTGAGCAAAATCAGTAATTCATGCGTTGTCGGGGGCAGCGGGTAGGTCGGATTAGATCCGAAGGACCGTAATCCGACAACACCGTTGGCGGCGCCAGTCGGCCTACGTTCGGGCAGCGTCAGTAGTTCATCGGATCGCCCCGGAAGCAGCGGATCGCCGAATCGACCATGCCCTCGGCGCTGCCCTGCACATTGCGCTGCTTGCGCAGGTATTGCGCGTCGCTCCATTGCTTGGCCACGTCCGACAGGTGTTTCAGGGCTGGCGTGCTGCCCAGCGCCTCGGCGTGCGGCTCCATCTTGCGCAGGGTGGTCATGATGTCTTCGCGCAGCGACATCGTCTCGTAGGTTTTCGGATGCGTGATGGCGCCATCGAGGCCGAAGCGGCAAGCCTGGAAGCGGTTGTAGTTATACACGAGGTAATCGTCTTCCACCGGCGGGGTTTCGCGGCGTTCGAGCAGGTAGCGGCACAGGGCCTGCAGGTAGGCGGCCAGCGCGGCGGCCCGTTCCACCGTCAGCGGCGTGTCGCACACGCGCAGTTCGATGGTGCCGAATTCCGGCTTGGGACGGATATCCCAGTAAAAATCCTTCATGCTCTTGATGATGCCCGTGTTCTCCATCTTGGCGAAATACTCGTTGGAGAACTGGTCCCAGCTCAGGGTGAACGGCGCCCGCCCGCTCATGGGAAACGCGAACACGGAGTTCAGGCGGGCCGAGTCGAACAGGGTGTCGCGCCCCTGCACGTAGGGCGAGGAGGCCGACAGGGCGATGAAGTGGGGGATGTAGCGGTTCAGCGAATGCAGCAAAAACATGGCGTCGTCGCCCGAGGCGCAGCCGATGTGCACGTGCTGGCCGAAGATGGTGAACTGCTTGGCCAGGTAGCCGTACAGCTCCGAAATCTCCTGGAAGCGGGGCTTGGAAAAGATCTTTTGCGACGACCATTGCTGGAACGGGTGCGTGCCGCCGCCCGCGATGCCAATATTGAGCTTGTCGCCGGCCGTGATCAAGGTGTCGCGGATTTCCTGCAACTGCTCCAGCAGGGGGCCGTGGTGCGTGTGCACGCTCGAGTTGATCTCGATCATGCTCTCGGTGATTTCCGGCGTGACGTTGCCGGGGAACGGTTTTTTGTTCAGCAGATGCAGCAGGTCGGGGCTGGCGGCCGTCAAGTCATAGTCCGACAGATTTACCAGTTGCAGTTCGAGTTCGACGCCGAAGGTCAGCGCGGCCGATTGGCCAAAGGGTTCCAGCGGCATTTAGCGCTCCTTGATTTCGTGGGTTTCTTTGGCCAGCATCAGCACGCGCTGCACCAGCACGGGGCCGACCAGTTCCAGGCCCAGGGTGACGGCGGCCAGGGCGTTCAATTCGTCGCCGAAGTTCACGCCGTGCTGGCGCGCGTGTTCGAGCAGCAGGATGATGAAGACGGAAACGGGCGTCAGCGCCACGCCCGTCAGCACGCCCTTGCGCCAGGAAATGCCGCTCACGTGCGAAAACGCGGCCACGCCGGCGACCTTCGTCAGCAAGCGTCCGCCGACGACGGCCAGGGCCAGGCCCGCGCCGGCCGTCACGCTGGCCCATTCCAGGGTCGAGGCGGCATACACGAACAGCAGCACCGTCAACAGCTCGCCCATGGCGCCGAAATTGCGCTGCGCCTGGCTGAAGGCGACACGGCGGTGGCGCGCCACCAGGCCGAAAGTGAGCGTGGCCAGCAGCGGCGACAGGCTGGTGGTGTAGGTGAGGGCGACGAGCAGCATCACCGACAGCGCGAACGCCACGGTGGCATCCTGCGCCATATTGCCCAGGCGGCGCAGCATGGCCGGCACGACGATGCCGAAGACGGTGCCGGCGGCCACCGAGGCGGCCAGCACGGCGGCGCTGCTGCTGCTCGCCTCGATCAGGTCGGTGGAGCTCTGGAACATCCAGAAGCCGACGATGATGTTGAACGTGAAGACGGCCAGCACGCAATTCAAGGCCGTGAGGTGGACGATGCGTTCCGTGACCTGGCCCGAGCTGCGTTCCTCGTTGATGACGCGCATGATGGTGGCCGGCGAGGTGGACATGGCCAGCGATGCCAGCAGCAGCGCCGTCATCGAAGTGCTGCCGAATTCGATGCCGATGAAGTAGACGACGGCAAAGGTCAGCAGCGATTCGACCAGGCCCGTGACGGCGATCCACGGGTTGTTCTTCAGCCAGCGCAGATTGATGCGGTAGCCCACCTCGAACAGGATCAGGCCGAAGGCCACGTCGGCGAGCACCAGCATGGGGCCGGCGTCCGTCTGCGGCAGGATGCCCACCTGCGTCTGCGCGAGGACGAAGCCGATCACGCCGTAAAAACTGATGCGCGGCAGGCCCGTCCAGCGGTGGCCGAATTCGCCCACCACCCAGGCCAGGGTAATGGCGAACGGCCAGGACAGGTCGGCGGCGATCGAGATCAGACTTTGCATGCTCATTCCTTTGAAAATGGCGCTGGCACCGGCCGGCAGCACGGGGGCTGGCGCGGCTATGTCGTGGTGCAGCGATGGTGCATTGTTTGCGCAGAGCGATGCGCCGATTCTACCGGAGCAGAAGGCGCGCACGATGTGCGCAATCGAACAGTGTCGCGGCCATGGCGGCCGCGCACAGGATGCAGCAGGGTAGGGCAGGACTGGTACCAGCGTATGGTACCCGCCCGCGGCGGAGATGCTCCGCACGGTAGTGCCGTGTCGCAGTGTACGGCATGGCGGCCCCCTGCCGCCATGGACTTTTTGTTATGCGTTTTTATTTACTGAGCAGACGCATGCCCCGTTCCAGCCCGTCGATCGACAGGGGGAACATGCGGTTGTTCATCAACTGCCGCATCACGCCGATGGACTGGCGGTACTGCCACAATCCCTCAGACTCGGGATTGAGCCAGATGAATTTCGGGAACGCCTGGGTAAAGCGCGCCAGCCATGTGGAACCCGCTTCCTCGTTGTTGTATTCGACGCTGCCGCCCGGCTGCAGGATTTCGTAGGGGCTCATGGTGGCGTCGCCGACGAAGATCAGCTTGGTGTCGGGCGGGTATTTGCGCAGCACGTCCCAGGTGGAAAAGCGCTCGGCGTTGCGGCGCCGGTTGTTCTTCCACAAATAGTCGTAGACGCAGTTATGGAAGTAAAAGAATTCCATGTTCTTGAATTCCGTCTTCGCCGCCGAGAACAGTTCCTCGGTGCGCTCGATATGGTCGTCCATGCTGCCGCCCACATCGAACAGCATCAGCACCTTGATGCGGTTCTTGCGCTCGGGCCGCATCTTGATGTCGAGGTAGCCCGCATTGTTCGCCGTGGCGGCGATGGTGGCGTCGAGCGCCAGTTCGTCTTCCGCGCCTTCGCGCGCGAACTTGCGCAGGCGGCGCAAGGCCACCTTGATGTTGCGCGTACCGAGTTCGCGCTCGCCGTCGTAGTCCTTGTAGCTGCGCGCTTCCCACACTTTCACGGCCGTGCGGTTGCCGCCCTTGCCGCCGATGCGGATGCCTTCCGGGTTCGTGCCGCCATTGCCGAACGGCGACGTGCCGCCCGTGCCGATCCACTTGCCGCCGCCCTCGTGGCGCTCCTTCTGCTCCTTCAGCAGCTCGTTCAGGCGGTCCATCAGCTTGTCGTAGCCGAATTTTTCCAGCTGCGCCTTCTGTTCCTCGGACAGCTCGCGCTGCATGCGTTTCAGCAGCCAGTCGAGCGGTATCGCCGCATTCGTGTCGAAGGCCGCGCTGACGCCCTTGAAGTACTGCGCAAAGGCGCGGTCGAACTTGTCGAAATGGGCTTCGTCCTTGACCAGGGTCAGGCGCGCCAGATAGTAGAAATCATCCATCGAGGCGTCGATGACGTTCTTTTGCAGCGCCTCAAGCAAGGTCAGAAATTCCTTGATCGAGACGGGAATCTTCGCATCCTTGAGCGTGAAGAAGAAATCGATCAGCATGGCGATGCCTGTATCCCTGCCGCGGTCCCTTCACCTCCCGCGCGGGGCAGCGCCGCGATGGGGCGCTGCGCCAGCTTGTAGCGCAGATGGGCGGCGATTTCCGGCCACTCGCCGCGCGTGATGCTGTACATGACCGTGTCGCGCACGGTGCCGTCGCGGCGCAGCCCATGGTGGCGCAGCACGCCATCTTTTTTCGCGCCCAGGCGTTCGATGGCCGCCTGCGAGGCGTGGTTGAAATTATCGGTGCGCAGGCCCACCAGCGCGTAGCCGAGCGTGTCGAAGGCGTGCGTCAGCAGCAGCAATTTGCAGGTGGTGTTGACGTGGCTGCGCTGGCAGCGCTTCGCATACCAGGTGTAGCCGATTTCCAGCCGTTTGATCTCGGGCACCACGTCGTGGTAGCTGGTGGTGCCCAGCACCTCGCCGCTGGCCGCGTCGACGACGGCAAAGGCGAAGCGCGAAGGGCGCATCTCGATGCCCTTGAAAATGTACTGGTCCACCTGGTCCGGCTCGGGCACGGAGGTGACGCGCAGATTCCACAGTTCGCCATCCATGGCCGCCGCACGCAAGCCGGCCGCATGGTGCGGCGCCAGCGCTTCGAGGCGGATGCCGTGCAGTTCCAGGGGGACGAAGACCTTGTCGGGGCTGATGTCGTTCACCGGTGCTCCTTAGCGGTTGGTGCGCGACATGAACATCAGGCGCTCGAACAGGTGCACGTCCTGCTCGTTTTTCAGCAGCGCGCCATGCAGCGGTGGCACGACGGCCTTGTTGTCCTTGCTGCGCAAGGCTTCGGCCGGAATGTCCTCGGCCAGCAGGAGCTTGAGCCAGTCGAGGAATTCCGACGTCGACGGTTTTTTCTTCAGGCCCGGCACGTCGCGCACTTCATAGAAGGTTTGCAGCGCCTGCGCCAGCAATTCCTGTTTCAGGTGCGGGTAGTGGACGGCGACGATCTGCTCCATCGTGTCCTTGTCCGGGAACTTGATGTAGTGGAAGAAGCAGCGGCGCAAAAAGGCGTCCGGCAATTCCTTCTCGTTGTTCGAGGTGATGATGACGAGCGGGCGGTGGCGCGCCGTGACCATTTCGCGCGTCTCGTACACATAGAACTCCATGCGGTCCAGTTCGCGCAGCAGGTCGTTCGGGAATTCGATGTCGGCCTTGTCGATCTCGTCGATCAGCAGCACCACCGGTTCGGGCGCCGTGAAGGCCTGCCACAGCACGCCCTTGACGATGTAGTTCTGGATGTCGCGCACGCGCTCGTCGCCCAGCTGCGAATCGCGCAGGCGCGAGACGGCATCGTATTCGTACAGGCCCTGCTGCGCCTTGGTGGTCGATTTGATATGCCATTGCATCAGCGGCATGTTCAGCGCGGCGGCCACTTCCTCGGCCAGCATGGTCTTGCCCGTACCCGGCTCGCCCTTGATCAGCAGCGGGCGCTGCAGGGTCAGCGCCGCATTCACGGCCAGTTTCAGGTCGGCGGTGGCGACGTAGCTGTCGGAACCTTCGAAGCGTTGGCCTTGCTGGGTGTGCTGTGCTTGCATGAGCGGTCTGCCAAAGTGGGGAAAGGGTGAGTATAAACAGAACTGCGGCCCAGCGTCACGCGGACGGCCTGTGCCTGCCTGCCTACAATGCGGGTTTTATAGGTGGACTTGCAAGAATATCTTGGCTAGAATCGGCAAGCAGCAGATTAATTGGCAACCTTAATTGTCAACTCATAAAATCAATAAAAACCAGCTCTGGCGTTTCTCCGATTACCATTGTTCACATTGCCACTATGAAAAAAATATTTGCACTTCTCGTGCTTGCCGGCATAGCAAATGCCGTCACAGCGGCTGACATTGTAGGAAACGCCAAGGCAGCCCCTGCCAAGGTGGAAATGTGTATCGGCTGCCACGGCATTCCCGGTTACAAGGCAACCTTCCCTGAAGTATTCCAGGTACCGATGATCGGCGGCCAGCCGGCAAAATATATCGAGAATGCGCTGCAAGCCTACAAGAAGGGCGACCGCAAGCACCCCAGCATGAAGGGCATCGCCAGCAGCCTGTCGGACCAGGATATCGCCGATGTCGCCGCGTATTATGCGCAACAAGCCAAGCCGAACTGAGGACCAGCCAGATGATGAAAACACTACTCGCCGCCCTCGTTTGCGCCACCGTCTCGTTTTCCGCCAGCGCCGCCGGCAATATCAATACCGGTAAGGCCCTGGCCGAAAAATACAGCTGCGCCACCTGCCACGGCAAGGATTACGGCTCGCCCATCGACCCGTCGTACCCGAAACTGGCGGGCCAGCACCGCGATTACCTGGAACACGCGTTGACCGCGTATAAGCGGGGCGACAAGGCCAACGGCCGCAACAACGCCATCATGACGGGCCAGGTAAAACCGCTGAGCAACCAGGACATCAAGGACCTGGCCGCCTACCTGCACAGTTTGCCGACCAGCCTGGTGACTCACCGCTGAGTTGTAGCGCCGGATTGATTGGTTGTTCTGACACCTGACAAAACCGTAGCGAGCGGAAGGGAGAGGCGGCCGAGACGCGGAACTGTGCTGAAGCACAGTGAGCATCGCAGGTTGCCTATACCGACGCGCAGTAGGTTTGGTTAGGTGTTCTTCAGTCCGACGCGGCGCGCCAGCTTGTGCAGATTGCTTGCGTCGAGCCCCAGCTGCCGCGCCGCGGCGGCCCAGTTATCCTGATGCAGCACCAGCGCTTGCCGGATGGCCTGGCGCTGGCTCGCTTCCACGATCTGATGCATCGATAGCAGCGGCGCCGCCGGCGTGCCACAGGCGGCTGGCGCCGGCAATTGCGTATCCGCGCCGGCCGGCGCTTCCAGCGCATCGAGGTCGAGCATGTCCGTTTCCAGGGTCACGATGTCCTTGCGGTCCGCGCCGCGTATCACGGCTTTCAGCGCGGCCCGGCTGATCACATGTTCCAGTTCGCGCACGTTGCCGGGCCAGCGGTAGTGGCACAAGGCGTTTTCCGCCGCAGCGGACAGGCGCAGGCTGCGCAAGCCCAGGCGCGCGCGGTTCAGTTCCAGGAAACCGCCGGCCAGCAGCAGCACGTCATTGCCCCGCTCGCGCAGCGGCGGAATCGGCACGGGATACACGGATAAACGGTGATACAGGTCGGCGCGGAACGTGCCGTCGCGCACATGCTCGCGCAGACTGCGGTTGGTGGCGGCGATCACGCGCACGTTGACGCGGCGCGGCCGGTCCGCGCCCAGGCGCTGGATTTCGCCATTTTGCAAGGTGCGCAGCAGCTTGGCCTGTATCGACAATGGCAATTCCCCCACTTCATCGAGAAACAGGGTGCCCCCTTCGGCCGCCTCGAAGCGCCCGGGCCGGTCGCTGACGGCGCCGGAAAACGCACCGCGCACATGGCCGAACAATTCGCTTTCGGCCAGCGATTCCGGCAAGGCCGCGCAATTGACGTGGATCAAAGGCTTGCCCGCGCGGCGCGACAGCCGGTGCAGGCGGTGCGCACACAATTCCTTGCCGACGCCCGTTTCTCCCAGCAGCAGCACGGGCAGTTCGGAATCGGCCACCACCTGCAATTCGTGCAGCAAGTGCGTGATGGCGCCGCTCTGGCCGACGAAATCGTGTTCCTCGCGCGGCGCCTGCGCATCGGCCAGCATGGCGCCGCCCGACAGGCGCAGGGCGCGGATTTCCGTTTCCAGCCGCGTCACGCGCACGGCCGCCTCGATGGCGCAGGCCAGTTCGCCCAGGTCGCGCTGCGCCTGCCCGTCGAAGGTGCCCACCTGCAGCGCGTCGAGCGTGATCACGCCCCAGCGTTCGCCTTCCAGGTCCAGCGCCATGCCCATGCAGTCGTGCACGGGCAGCGGCTCGCCGGCCCGCTCGGCGATCAGGCCATCGTAGGGATCGGGCAGGGAACTGTCGTGATGGAAGCACAGTACGCCGCGCCGCTGCAGGATGGCGGCCAGGCGTGGATGGTCGGCGACGGCGAAGCGGCGTCCCAGCGCGTCGCTGGCCAGGCCGGCCATCGCCACGGGGCGCAAATGCTCGCCGTCGAGCTTGAGCAAGGCCACGGCTTCGCAGCCGAAGTGGGCGCGCAGGCTGCCGACGAGGCGCTGCAGGCGCACGGCCACGGGCAGGTCGGCGACCAGGTCGGTGAGCAGCAGCAGGTGGATGGCGGTGGTGGTCATAATTACCATGCAGGGTACAACGGACCACGCCCAAAGAGGGTCATATCGACCCTGCATTTTTCAAATCGTTGATTTAAAACAAGTTTTTCCTGGCACACGGATTGCCTGGGTAAGGGTGCCGAACCGGCATACAAGACCAAGGAAAGCTTGATGAAAACGACTCCCTCCCTCCGCGCCATTGCCGCCGCCGTCTGCGTACTGGCCATGCCCCTGTCCGTGCAAGCCCAGGTGAGCCTCCCTGCCACCGCCGCCGCTGTCAGCCAACCCTCGGCCGCCGCCGCGCTCAAGCGCTATGAACTGCAAACCAATATCGTCGACGGCAAGATGGTGTTCATCGACGCCAAGGGCCAGGTCAACCCCGTGCTGGCGGCCAAGGTGGGCGACACGGTCGAACTGGTGCTGAAAAGCGGCGAAGGCGCCGAGCACGATCTGCTGATCCCGGAACTGAACGTCGCATCCGCGAAGTTCAGCGCCAACAGCGGCAGCACCACCGTGCGCTTCAAGGTCACGCGCGCGGGCACGTTCACTTATTACTGCTCGATCCCCGGCCACCGCCAGATCGGCATGGAAGGCAAGCTGGAAGTGAGCGGTACCTCGCTGGCCGAGACGGCGGCGCCGAAGGCGGCCAGCGAATCGAGCCAGGCCGCCGCGCTGGCCCTGTACACGCCCGCGCCATCGCCGATGCGCGGCCCCGACCCATCTGCCGTCAACGTGGCGGCCAATCCCGCCTCCGTGCCGTCCGCCATTGGCGCGCGTGCGCCGCAAACCCTGAAATACCGGATGGAGACGGTGGAACTGCCGGGCAAGCTCGATGACGGCACCAGTTTTACCTACTGGACCTTCAACCGCCAGGTGCCCGGCCCCATGCTGCGCGCGAAGGTGGGCGACACGGTGGAACTGACCCTGTTCAACGCCAAGGACAGCAAGATGATCCACTCGATCGACTTGCATGCCGTGACGGGTGGTCATGGCGGCGGGCAGCATACGCAGGTGGCGCCGGGCCAGGAAAAAACCGTCACCTTCAAGGCGCTCAATCCCGGCCTGTTCGTGTACCACTGCGCCACGCCGCTGGTGCCGCAGCATATCGCGGCCGGCATGTACGGCATGATCCTGGTCGAACCGGAAGGCGGCTTGTCAAAAGTCGACCGCGAGTATTACGTGATGCAGGGCGAGATGTACACGGGCCGTCCGCACGGCGCACCCGTGCACCAGGAAGCGAACCTGGAAAAAATGGCCAATGAGCTGCCCGACTACTACGTCTTCAACGGCGAAGTGGGCGCCCTGAGCAAGACGCACAAACTGCAGGCGAAAGTCGGCGAGACGGTGCGCATCTATTTCGGCGTCGGCGGCCCGAACAAGATTTCATCGTTCCACATCATCGGCGAGATCTTCGACAAGGTGTACAGCGAAGGCTCGATCAGCAGCCCGAAACACGACGTGCAAACGACGCTTGTGGCACCGGGCGGCGCGACCATCGTCGAACTCAAGGTACAGCATCCTGGCAGCTATCTGCTGGTCGACCATGCGCTGTCGCGCGCCGGCAAGGGCGCCGTGGGCGTGCTGGAAGTGACTGGCGAACCGGTGCCCGGCGTCTACCACGCTGGTGCCCATCAATAAACCCCATTCATCCTCAAGGAACCATTATGGACATGATCGATCAATCCCTGGGCCAGCTGGCCCGCCGCATCCCCGGCGCCACGCGCCTGTTCGATGCCCACCGCCTGGATTTCTGCTGCGGCGGCAACAAGACCCTGCGCGCGGCGGCCGAAGCGGCCGGCGTGGACACGGCGCCCATCGTCAAGGAGTTGCAAGTGCTGGCAGGGCGGACTGACGCCAGCGGCGAGCGTGACTGGCAGGAAGCTTCGGCCACCGAGCTGGTGGAACACATCCTGTCGCGCTACCACGCCGTGCACCGCGAGCAGCTGCCCGAACTGATACGCCTGGCGCGCAAGGTCGAGCAGGTGCATGGCGACCGCGCCGACTGTCCGCACGGGCTGGCGGAACACCTGTCGGCCATGGCGCAGGAACTGGAAAGCCATATGCGCAAGGAAGAAGACGTGCTGTTCCCCATGATCGTGCGCGGCCAGGGCCCACGGGCCGGCGCGCCCATCAACGTGATGCGCATGGAGCACGACGACCATGGCGTGGCCTTGCGCGCGATGGAGGAAATGACGAACGATATCACCGCACCTGGCGGCGCCTGCACCACCTGGCGCGCGCTGTACACGGGCTTGCGCACCTTCCGCGAGGATCTGATGGCGCATATCCATACCGAAAACAATATCCTGTTCGAGCGCTTTGCGCCGGCCGTGGTGCACTGACAAAGGAAAGACCCATGGGTCAATATAAAAAACTCTGGTTCACCCTGATCGGTGTGCTGATCGTGACGTTTTCGCTGCTTGGCTACTACGGCGCCGAAGTGTACCGGCAGGCGCCGCCCATCCCCGCGCAAGTGCTGGCGCAGGATGGCCGGCAACTGTTCGACCGCGAGGGCATCCTCGACGGCCAGACGGCCTGGCAATCGGTCGGCGGCATGCAGCTCGGTTCCATCTGGGGCCACGGCGCCTACCAGGCGCCCGACTGGACGGCCGACTGGCTGCACCGCGAACTGACGGCCTGGCTGGAACTGGCCGCGCAAGAGCAGCATGGCAAGGCCTACGCGGCGCTCGACGGCCCCGCGCAGGCGGCGCTGCGCGAAGCGCTCAAGCTCGAATACCGGGGCAACCGCACCGATGATGCGCAAGTGTTGCGCCTGTCGCCGCGCCGCGTGCAAGCGATTGCCAACACGGCGCACTATTATGACCAGCTGTTCTCCGACGCGCCGGCGCTGCACGCCAGCCGCGAGCATTTCGCCATGAAGGAAAACACCCTGCCCAGCGCCGAGCGGCGCGCGCAGATGACGCAATTCTTCTTCTGGACGGCATGGGCCGCCGCCACCGAGCGTCCTGGCCAGAAAGTGACCTATACGAACAATTGGCCACACGAACCGCTGATCGGCAACCAGCCCAGCGGCGAAAACCTCGTCTGGTCGGTCGCCAGCGTGGTGGTGCTGCTGGCCGGCGTGGGCTTCCTCGTCTGGGGCTGGGCCTTCCTGCGCGACCACGATGAAGCGCTGCCGGCGGCCGGTCCGCGCGACCCGCTCACCACGTTCGCGCTGACGCCTTCGCAGCGGGGACTGGGAAAATATCTGTTCCTCGTGGTGGCGCTGTTCATCTTCCAGGTCTTCATCGGCGGCTTCACGGCGCACTACACGGTGGAAGGGCAGCAGTTCTACGGCATCGACGTGTCGCGCTGGTTCCCGTATGCGCTCACGCGCACCTGGCATATCCAGGCCGCGCTGTTCTGGATCGCCACGGGCTTCCTGGCCGCCGGCCTGTTCCTCGCGCCCTTGATCAATGGCGGCAAGGACCCCAAGTGGCAGCGCCTCGGTGTCGACGTGCTGTTCTGGGCCCTCGTCGCGGTCGTCGTCGGCTCCTTCATCGGCAATTACCTAGCCATTGCGCAAGTGATGCCGCCCGAGTGGAATTTCTGGCTCGGCCACCAGGGTTATGAATACGTGGACCTGGGACGCCTGTGGCAGATCGGTAAATACGTGGGCATTTTGCTGTGGCTCGTGCTGATGCTGCGCGGCGTCGTGCCGGCCCTGCGCAAGCCGGGCGGCGACAAGAACCTGCTGGCGCTCTTGACCGCGTCCGTGGGCGCCATCGGCCTGTTCTATGGCGCCGGCCTGTTCTACGGCGAGCGCACGCACCTGTCCGTGATGGAATACTGGCGCTGGTGGGTGGTGCACCTGTGGGTGGAAGGTTTCTTTGAAGTCTTCGCCACGACGGCGCTGGCCTTCATCTTCTCGACCCTGGGCCTGGTGTCGGTGCGCATGGCCACGGCGGCCAGCCTCGCATCGGCGTCGCTGTTCATGCTGGGCGGGATACCCGGCACCTTCCACCACCTGTACTTCGCCGGCACCACCACGCCCGTGATGGCCATCGGCGCGAGCTTCAGCGCGCTGGAAGTGGTGCCGCTGATCGTGCTGGGACATGAAGCGTGGGAAAACTGGCGCTTGAAGGAACGCGCGCCATGGATGGAAAACCTGCGCTGGCCCATGATGTGCTTTGTCGCCGTCGCCTTCTGGAACATGCTGGGCGCCGGTGTGCTGGGCTTCATGATCAATCCGCCCGTCGCCCTGTACTACATCCAGGGCTTGAACACGACCCCCGTGCATGCGCATGCGGCGCTGTTCGGCGTGTACGGCTTCCTGGCGCTGGGCTTTACCTTGCTGGTGCTGCGCTACCTGCGTCCCGATTACCGCTTCAGCCCTGCCTTGATGAAGACGGCGTTCTGGGGCTTGAACGCGGGACTGGTGCTGATGATCTTTACCAGCTTGCTGCCGATTGGCATCATCCAGTTCCACGCCAGCGTGACGGAAGGCCTGTGGTATGCGCGCAGCGAGGCATTCATGCAGCAGCCGCTGTTGCAGAACCTGCGCTGGATACGCACTTTCGGCGACGTGGTCTTCATCGTCGGCGCCATCGCCATGGCGCTGCAGGTGGTGCTGGGCTTGATGGGCAAGGCGCCGAAAGCAGCTGTACGGCAGCCGCAGGCGGTGCGGCCCGGTTAACGCCTGCGGACGCAGTCGATATAAGCCTCTGTATCCGGCGGCAAGCCCGAGCGCTGCGAAGCCCAGATCATCTGGCCCAGGCATTCCATCACCTCGTGCTGGGCCGCATGGGCCGAATCGAGGCGCTGGGTCAGCTGCTGGACGGCCGGGCGGATGCCGCGCGGCTGGTCCACCTGTACCTGCTCCGTGATCGACAGATGCATGGACAGGTGCAGGAAGGGGTTGGCCTGGCCCCCTTCGACGGAGTAATCGCGCGCCAGCGCCGCTTCGACGTCGGACAGCTCGTTTTCATACTCGGGGTGTTCGAGTATCCAGTCGAGCGCGATGGCTTCCATCGGCGTGAGGATTTCATGGGCGCGGTGCTTGCGCAAGGTGTCGCAAAAGAAGCGGCGCACGTCGTCGGAAGAGGGGTTGAACATGGCTGAATGATATGGCTATGGGGCAGCCGGCATTGTACCGCGTACGTCAACGAAGGGCATCGAGGATGCCCTTTTTGCCGTCCGGCGTCCGCTTTCATGACCCGATAGTCACCGAAATTTAATACCCTGCAGTAAGTATTATCCACTACCGCCACGGCCCGGCGGCGCCAAATAACGGTGATAAAATCGCCGCTCTTGATATTTGCTCTGGACACGATGGCGATTTTATTGTCACTCCGTGCTTCCATTGCCCGCACCTTTGCCACCAGATATTGCTCCTGGTTTATCCCGGAGCGCGGCAGCATGCCTATCACCATCGACCTTGACCTGTCCGGCCGCCCTGGCGTTCCGGCTGGCTGGCTGTTTGCATTCCATGCAGCGATGGTGCCGCCACGGTGGCGCGCAAGAATCATCCTTCAGTATTCATAAACGGAGTTACGTATGCGTAAATCGCTATTACTTTTGATGTCGTGCCTGATCCTGGCGGCATGTAACAAGACCCCTCCGGCCTCGTCCGAAAAACCGGTCGACGTGCTGCTGATCGGCGCCGGCACCATGAGCGCCACCCTGGGCAGCATGCTCAAGGAACTCGATCCGTCGCTGACGATGGAAATGGTCGAGCGCCTCGATTCCGTGGCCGCCGAAAGCTCGGACGCGATGAACAACGCGGGCACGGGCCACTCGGCGTTTGCCGAACTGAACTACACGCCGGAAGCGGCCGATGGCAGCATCGAGACCAAGAAAGCCGTTGCCATCAACGAGCAATTCGAAATTTCCAAGCAGTTCTGGGCTTATCAGGTAGCCAATAAGCACCTGGGCGCGCCGCAAACTTTCATCAACAATGTGCCGCACATGGCCTTTGTGTGGGGCGACGACAATATTGCCTTCTTGAAGAAGCGCTATGCCGCGCTGCAAAAGGAAAACCTGTTCAAGGGCATGCTGTACTCGGAAGACCAGGCGCAGATCGAGCAATGGGCGCCGCTCGTCATGCAAGGCCGTGACAAGGGCCAGAAAGTGGCGGCGACACGCATGGAAATCGGTACCGACGTCAATTTCGGAAACCTCACGCGCGGTCTCGTGAAATACCTGACGGACAGCCACGGCATGGTCCTGCACCTGCGCCACCAGGTGGAAAACATCCAGCGCGGCGCCGATGGCGTGTGGAACGTGACGGTGAAAGACTTGAACGCCGGCAAGGAAAAAACCATGCGCGCCAAATTCGTCTTCATCGGCGCCGGCGGCGGTTCGCTGCCGCTGCTGGAAAAATCGGGCATTCCTGAAGCCAAGGGCTACGGCGGCGTGCCGGTCGGCGGCCAATGGCTGGTGACCACCAATCCGGAACTGGTGGCGGCGCATGCGGCCAAGGTCTACGGCAAGGCGTCCGTCGGTTCGCCGCCGATGTCCGTGCCGCATCTGGACACGCGCATCATCGATGGCAAGAAAGCCCTGCTGTTTGGCCCGTTTGCCACCTTCTCGACCAAGTTCCTGAAAAACGGTTCGTGGATCGACTTGCCTGCCTCGATCGGCACGGGCAATGTAAAACCGATGCTGCAAGCCGGCTACGACAACATCCCGCTGACGAAATACCTGGTGGAACAGGTCATGAACACGCCGGAAGACCGGTTGAAGACCCTGCGCGAATACTTGCCGAACGCCAAGATGGAAGACTGGACCTTGCAAAACGCGGGCCAGCGCGTGCAGATCGTCAAGGATGATCCTGTCAAAGGCGGCTTGCTGCAGTTCGGCACGGAAGTCGTGGGCGCCGCCGATGGCAGCATCGTTGCCCTGCTGGGTGCATCGCCAGGCGCTTCGACCGCGCCGCCGATCATGATCAAGGTGCTGCAAACGGCATTCAAGAGCCGCCTGGCCACGCCGGAATGGCAAGCGAAGATGGTGGAAATGGTGCCGTCGTACGGTCAAAAGCTGAACAGCGACCCGGCCCTGGCCAACAAGATCCGCCACTACAGCAGCAATATCCTGGGTCTGAAGGCCATCACCCTGGACGTACCCGCCGCTGCGCCAGCACCGGCAGCAAACTAAGCCAGCCTGACCGGCAGGGTGTTCCTGCCGGCATGAAAAAAGGGGCAGCCTGTTCAGGCTGCCCCTTTTGCGTGGGAGAGTGCGTTCATTGCGGCGGGCTATCCCTTGCCCGGCAGAATCAGCTCCGGCGTACACCCTTCGGCGGCAATGCCGTCGCAAGGCTTGGCCGGTGCCGTACCGTCCTGTGCCCGTGGCGCATGGGGCTGGCGCAGGTAGCGCGACGTGTGGCGGTGCACTTGCTGTGCGTTGCCATGCACGGGCCAGGTCAGGAAGCGGGACAGCTCCTGCAAGGCGCGCTGGTACACATCGCGTTTAAATTCAATCACGACATCGAGCGGGACCCAGTACTCATGCCAGCGCCAGGCGTCGAACTCGGGATGGTCGGTCAGGCGCAGATTGACGTCGTTATCGCGCGCGCACATTCTCAGCAGAAACCAAATCTGCTTCTGGCCACGGTAATGGCCGCGAATCTCGCGCTTGATGAAGTGGTCTGGCACTTCATAGCGCAGCCAGTCGCGGGTGCGGCCGACAATTTTGACGTGTTCCTGTCTGAGTCCGATTTCCTCTTCAAGTTCGCGAAACATGGCTTGTTCCGGTGTTTCGCCATATTTGATACCGCCTTGCGGAAACTGCCATGAGTGCTCGCGCACCCGCTTGCCCCACCACACCTCGTTCTGGGCGTTTAGCAGGATGATGCCGACGTTGGGCCGAAACCCTTCACGGTCGAGCATAATGCACCTCAAACTTTCTGCGACAGTGCGTCCTTTTTTACATATTTACCCACAACTTCGCAAGCCGGTGACCTTTTCGGGGTGCGAAAAGCGCCGGAATCGCACCAATTGAGCGCATTTGTGTAAAGTATGGACGCATCAGCCAGCTAATCCTTTAAAATTAGGTTGATTATAACCCTCTCTTTTTAAAAAGAATTCACCGTTATGCGCGCCTCCCGTTTTTTTATTTCCACACTTAAAGATGCACCTTCTGACGCGGAAATCGTCAGCCACCAATTGATGATGCGTGCAGGCATGATCAAACGCCTCGGTTCCGGCATCTATACCTACATGCCGATGGGCTTGCGCGTGATCCGCAAGGTGGAAGCCATCATCCGTGACGAGATGAACAAAGCCGCCGCCATCGAACTGCTGATGCCGCTCGTGCAGCCGGCCGAACTGTGGCAAGAGACGGGCCGCTGGACCAAGATGGGCGACGAACTGATGCGCGTGAAAGACCGCCACGGCCGCGAATACGCGATCCAGCCGACGTCGGAAGAAGTCATCACGGACGTCGTGCGCACGGAAATCAAGTCCTACCGCCAGCTGCCGTTGAATTTTTATCACATCCAGACCAAGTTCCGCGACGAGCGCCGCCCACGCTTCGGCCTGATGCGCGGCCGCGAATTCACGATGAAGGACGCCTACTCGTTCGACCGCGACCTGGCCGGCATGCAAGCGTCGTACAAGGTCATGTTTGACGCCTACACGCGCATCTTCACGCGTTTCGGCCTGAAATTCCGCGCCGTGGCGGCCGATAACGGCGCCATCGGCGGTTCCGGTTCGCACGAATTCCACGTCATCGCCCACACGGGTGAAGACGCGCTCGTGTACTGCCCGACGTCCGACTACGCCGCGAACATGGAAGCGGCCGAAGCGCTGCCGCCAGCGGGCGAGCGCCCGGCCGCCGCCCAGGCGCTGACGAAAACGGCCACGCCGGACACCGTCAAGTGCGAAACCGTGGCTGCCTTGCTGGGTATCGAGCTGTCGAAGACCGTGAAAACCATCGCCCTGACGGTGGAAACGACGGGCAAGGACGAGAAAGTCACGAAACAGCATTTCATGCTGCTGCTGCGCGGCGACCATGAATTGAACGAGATCAAGGTGGGCAAGGTTGCCGGCCTGGCCGGTCACCGTTTCTCGACGGAAGCGGAAATCCTGGAAGTCTACGGCACGATTCCCGGCTACTTGGGTCCGATCGGCACGAAGGCCCCGGTCACCGTGGTGGCGGACCGCACGGTCGCCCACATGAGCGACTTCGTGTGCGGCGCGAATGAGGCCGGTTTCCACTACACGGGCGCCAACTGGGGCCGCGACGTGGCCGAGCCTGCCATCGTGGCCGACTTGCGCAATGTCGTCGCCGGCGACGCTTCGCCGGACGGCCAGGGCGCGCTTGCCATCGAGCGCGGCATCGAAGTGGGCCACGTGTTCCAGCTGGGTACGGCGTACTCGGAAAGCATGAAAGCCACCTTCCTCGATGAAAACGGCAAGCCTGCGCCGCTGCAGATGGGTTGCTACGGCATCGGCGTGACGCGCATCCTGGGCGCCGCCATCGAGCAGAACTTCGACGACAAGGGCATCATCTGGCCCGCGTCGATCGCGCCGTTCGAGGTCGTGCTGTGCCCGATGGGCATGGACCGCAGCGAACTGGTCAAGGAAGAGACGGAGAAGCTGTACGCGGCCCTGCAAGGCGCTGGCGTCGATGTCATCGTCGACGACCGTGGCTTGCGTCCAGGCGCCATGTTCGCCGACTGGGAGCTGATCGGCGTGCCGCACCGCATCGTCATCGGCGAGCGCGGCCTGAAAGAAGGCAAACTGGAATACCAGGGCCGCCGCGATGCGGAAGCGACCGGCGTGGCGCCGGACGAGATCGTCGCCTTCATCCAGGGCAAAATGGCGCAGTGAAGCGTCTATCGGTAAGCAAGACGGCTGGCGCGCTCGCGCTGGCCGCCTGCCTGGCCTGCGTCTCTCCGGCGCAGGCCGGCAACCAGAAGGAGGAGGCGCTGGCCGACTCCGTCCGCCTGGCGCTGTCGCATGCGATCCGCGACGAACGCCCACCGCAACCCAAATTTGCCACGCCCGCCGACTTGCAGCGCTACCAGCAATGGCTGTCGCAGATGTCGTCGCGCCTGCAGCGCAAGCTGCCGGACGCCCAGCTGCGCACGGAATTCCTGGAAACCGTATGGTACGAATCGCGCCGCGCGGGCCTCGAGCCGGCCCTCGTGCTGGGCCTGATCCAGGTGGAGTCGGCCTACCGCAAATATGCCGTCTCGCTGGCCGGCGCGCGCGGCTACATGCAGGTGATGCCGTTCTGGACGGGCGTCATCGGCGACCATGACCGCAGCAAGCTGTTTCACATGCAGACGAATCTGCGCTACGGCTGCGCGATCCTGCGCATGTACCTGGACATGGAAAAGGGCGATTTGTACCTGGCGCTGGGGCGGTACAACGGCAGCCGGGGTAGGGCCGAGTATCCGAATGCGGTCAGGGCGGCTTGGAGCAAGTGGGAATTCAAGCCGGCCGGGTGATGGGCTGGGGTCGGGTTTCATGTTTTTTAAACCCCACCGCAACGGCCGGGGTCAGACCCGACAGGGTCTGACCCCAAAAAAAATGCCCCGCTCGCGGATGCGGCGGGGCACTCACACGGCGTAGACGCCCTGTGCGTATCTGATTATTTCAAATGATCGGAGATCAGTTTGGTCATTTCAAACATGGAGACTTGGGCTTTGCCGCCGAAAACTGCTTTCAGCTTGTCGTCCGCATTGATCATGCGGCGGTTGGCCGGATCTTGCAGATCGAGTTTTTTGATGTAATCCCATACCTTTTTGGTCACTTCCGTGCGCGGCAGTGGTGCTGCGCCAACAACGGCGGCCAGATCTTTCGATGGCGTCATTGCTTTCATGAATGCTGCGTTTGGCTTGCGTGGTGTTGCCGGTGCTGCCGCTTTCTTCGCCGCTGCAGGTTTAGCTGCCGCTTTGGCTGCGGGTGCTGCTTTCTTGGCGGCTGCAGGCTTGGCTGCTGCTGCTTTGGCTGGCGCTGCTACTGGGGTTTTTTTGGCTGTTGCCATCTTCGAGCCTCCTTAACAAACACATGGGAAATTGCGCAATTAATCGCACGGCTAATATTGGTGTGGATTTACCTAGTATGCAAGTGTTTTTCACGTTTTCACGAGGAAAAAGCAGCGAAATGACGCGCCTGTCTCCCGGGCGCACCGCTTGGGGGCGCGGAATGGCGTTTTTGCCCGTAAATGGCATGGTTGCTGGCTATGCGGGCAGGGGCGCTGCGGGGGAGGAAAGAAAGGATGCCGGACACATGAAAATGCAATCCGGCATTATTTAGAACGATGTTTTTTGACTTGAACTACGCCTCACGCGGCGTAAAAAAGGCTTTCAAAATCACAGCGAGCGGATGGTATTTGTGGCCGAGAAGCGCAACCGTACTAAAGTACGGTGAGCATCGCCGGCCGCAAAGACCACCGCGCAGCGGATTTTGAAGCCTTACCTCATTCCCGGCATCATGCCCTTCATACTGCGCATCATCTTCATCATGCCGCCGCCCGACAATTTCTTCATCATCGTCTGCATTTGCTCGAATTGCGTCAGCATGCGGTTCACTTCCTGTACCTGCACGCCGGCGCCGGCGGCGATGCGGCGCTTGCGCGTGGCCTTGATCAGTTCAGGCTTGGCGCGTTCCTGCGGCGTCATCGAATCGATGATGCCGCACATGCGGCGCACCTGTTTATCGGCTTGATCCATGTTCTTGCCGCCTGCCGCCTGCTGGAACTGGGCCGGCAGCTTGTCCATCAGGTTGGCCATGCCGCCCATTTTCTTCATCTGGCCCAGTTGCGCCTTGAAGTCGTTCATGTCGAACTTGCCGCCGACCTTGATCTTCTGCGCCAGGTCGGCCGCCGCCTTGCTGTCGACGCCCTTGCGCGCCTCTTCCACCAGGGCGAGGATGTCGCCCATGCCCAGGATGCGGTTGGCCATGCGGGTCGGATCGAACGCTTCCAGGCCGTCGAGTTTTTCCGAGACACCGGCAAACTTGATCGGTTTGCCCGTGATGTGGCGCACGGACAGGGCCGCACCGCCGCGCGCATCGCCATCGAGCTTGGTCAGCACGATACCGGTCAGCGGCAGCGCATCGTTAAAGGCTTTGGCCGTGTTGATGGCGTCCTGGCCCAGCATGGCGTCGACGACAAACAGGGTTTCGATCGGTTTCACGGCGCCGTGGACGGCGGCGATTTCGCGCATCATCTCTTCGTCGATACCGAGACGGCCCGCCGTATCGATGATCAGCACGTCGTGGTAATGCTTTTTCGCCCAGTCCAGCGCGGCCAGGGCGATATCGACCGGCTTGTCCGTGCTGGTGGACGGGAAGAAGTCGGCGCCCACCTGGGCGGTGACCGATTGCAGCTGGGCGATCGCGGCGGGACGGTACACGTCGGCCGAGACGGTCAGCACTTTCTTCTTCTTTTCTTCCTTCAGGTACTTTGCCAGCTTGCCGACGGTGGTGGTTTTACCCACACCCTGCAGACCGGCCATCAGGATGATGGCGGGCGGCTGCTGCGCAAAGCTGATCTGCGACGCTTCCGGTCCCAGGTCGGCGCCCATCAGGGCGGCCAGCTCGCGCTGCACCACGCCTACCAGGGCCTGGCCTGGCGTGAGCGAGGAAATGACATCCTCGCCCATGGCTTTTTCTTTGACTTTGGCGATGAATTCGCGCACGGCGGGCAGGGCGACGTCGGCTTCGAGCAGCGCCAGGCGCACTTCGCGCAGCATGTCGGCGGTGTTCGCTTCGGTCAGGCGCGCCTCGCCGCGCATGGTCTTGACGACTTTGGCAAGCCGTTGGGTGAGATTATCTAGCATGATGAACCTGCAATGAAAAGCTTGGGAGTGGGCGGCGCAAGCCGGACGATGGCCGCCATTTTACCTTATCGCGGGTGGCTGGCGGTCCCGCGCTGCACCGCCTGGCGGTTGGCCGGCGTTTGAATTACTTGGTATTTCTGGCAATGCCGAGATTGCATGAACGGCAGGAACGCGGTTAGAATGAGAATAATTCTTATTTACATTCTCGGGCACCGTACGCCCGGGCGGAAAGGGATGCCATGTCGGCCGCCGATTTTGCACAGCAACAAGACCTGCACGCGCTCTACAGCAGCCATCACGGCTGGCTGCAGGGCTGGCTGCGGCATAAGCTGGGCAATGCGGGCGAGGCGGCGGATCTGGCGCAAGACACCTTCGTCAGCGTGCTGACGGCCGATGCCGCGCCGCGGATCCGCGAAGCGCGGCCTTTCCTGGCCACCATCGCGCGCCGCCTGGTGGCGCACCGCTACCGCCGGCAAGTGCTGGAAGACGCCTATCTGGAAGCGCTCGCTTGCCTGCCGCCGGAAGTGGCGCCCGCGCCGGAAGAACGGTTGCTGGCGCTGGAAGCCTTGCAGGAAATCGACCAGGCCCTCGACGGCTTGCCCGCGCCCGTGCGCACGGCGTTCTTGCTGGCGCAACTGGAGGGACTCAGCTATACCGAGATCGCCGCGCGCCTGAACGTGTCGGCCAGTTCGGTCAAGCAATACCTGACGCGCGCCAACCGCCAGGTATTTTTCTCGCTGCCGGCATGAGCAAGGTGGGGAGTGTTGCGGCCCCGGCGGCCATCCGCGAGGACGTGCAACAGCAGGCGGCCGAGTGGCTGACCATGCTGATGTCGGGCGAGATGGACGCGGCGCGGCAGGCCGCCTGGCAGCGCTGGCGCGAGGCGGACCCCGAGCATGAGCGGGCCTGGCGGCATATCGAGGCCGTGTCGCGGCGCTTCAACGGCTTGCACCGCGGTGCGGCCGCGCAGGCGCTGGCCGGCACGCAGCAGCAAGCCGTCAACGGCAAGCGGCGCCAGTTGCTGGCGTGGCTGGGCGTGGCGGCCGGCGGCGCCATGCTGGCCGCGCAGACGGATGCCTGGGATGGCGTGCGCACCCTGCGCGCCGACTATCGCACGGCCACGGGCGAGCGGCGCGAGGTGGCGCTGGACGATGGCAGTGTGCTCAGCCTGAATACGGGATCGGCCGTGAACGTGCGTTTCGACGCCAGCCGCCGCCTGATCGAACTGCTGGCCGGCGAGATACTCGTCGCCAGCGGCCATGGCGCCGGCAGCGGCGCGCCTTTGGTGGTGGCCACGCGCGAAGGCCTGGTGCGCGCGCTGGGCACGCGCTTTGCCGTGCGCCAGCAGGATGGCTACAGCGCCGTGGACGTGTTTGACAGCGCCGTTGAAATCCGTCCCCGCGACGGCAGCGGCGCACCCTTGATGCTGGCGGCCGGGCACGGCGTGGCATTTTCCCGCCAGGCGCCCGATGCGCCGCACGCCCTCGGTGCGTATGCGGACGCCTGGTCGCGCGGACAGCTGATCGTCGACGACGTGAGCCTCGGCGATTTCCTGGCCGAACTGGCCCGCTACCGCCCCGGCGTGATCGACTGCGCACCGGCGGTGGCGCAGCTGCGCCTGTCGGGCGTGTTCCCGCTGGCCGACACCCAGCGCATCCTGAACATGCTGCCCAACTCATTGCCGGTGCAGGTGCGCAGCCGCACGCGCTACTGGGTGACGGTCGAACCGGCCATGTCATTAAAAAATATTTAGCCATCCGGCTGCCCGTTTTTCGTTTTCGCGGCACCTACAGAGTAGGGCGCCTGTTTTTCACCGTCTGATGACGCCACTACTATCAGGAACTTGCATGTCTCACGCTTTGAATTTTGTCAGTTTGCCATCCTCTCACTGCGCATTGCGTCCGCTGGCGCAAGCGGCTGCGGCCCTGTGCCTTGCCGCCAGCCTGCCGGCCATCGCGCAGCAGGCGCCAGCCACCCCCGCCGCCGAGCAGACCATGCTCGGCGTGTCCGTCACGGCGGGGCGCGATGCGACAACGGAAGGCAGCGGCTCCTACACGACGGGCGTGAGCAATACGGCAACCAAGCTGAACCTGTCTCTGCGCGAGACGCCGCAGTCGGTCAGCGTGCTGACGCGCCAGCAGATCGACGACCTGGGCATTACGACCCTGGACGACGCCGTGCAGTCGATCACGGGGCTGGTCATGCAAAAGGGTAACTTTACGGGCGATTCGGGCAGTTTCAGCGCACGCGGCTTCCCCGTCGATAACATCCTGTTCGATGGCTTGCCTACCAGCCTGGGCGCGAACAACACCTTCAATGGCGACAATGACGACCTGGCCATCTACGACCGCATCGAAGTGGTGCGCGGCGCCACGGGCTTGATGACGGGCAGCGGCACGCCCAGCGCGGCCATCAACATGGTGCGCAAGCGCCCGACGGCCACGCCGCAAGCGTCACTCTCGGCGAGCGTGGGCAGCTGGAGCAACTACCGCCTGGAAGCCGATGCGGCCAATGCGCTCAATGAAGCGAAGACCCTGCGCGGGCGCATCGTCGTGACGGTGCAGGACAAGAAGGATTTTGTCGATGTGCTGCATGGCCGCAACCACCAGCTGTACGGCATCATCGAAGCGGATCTGCGCCCCGACACCACCTTGACCGTGGGCGCGCACTACCGCAAGACGGACAACGACGGCGTCTCGACGGGCGTGGTGACGGCCGCCGACGGACGCTTTTTGAATTTGCCCCGTTCCACTTACCTGGGCAGCGATTTCGACGACTGGCGCCAGACAGACAAGACCATCTTCGCCGAACTGGAACACCGCTTCGCCAATGGCTGGAAGGCCAAGCTGGCGGCCACGCGCAAGACGCCCGAGATCGACACGACGTTTTCCGGCATCAACCGCCGCGGCGACACCCTGCGCTTCAATTCGCAAAGCTACCGCGCCGAGCTGGCCAACACCAGCTATGACGCGTATGCGAGCGGCAGCTACAGCCTGTTCGGCCGCGAGCACGAGCTGACCGTCGGCGCCAGCCACCGCCGTTCGTCGAAAAACAGCTATGGCGGCTGGGCGCCATACAGCTGGGGCGCGGCGGCGCCGGTGCTCGACCCGTTCCACTGGGATGCGGGCAGCGTGGCGCGTCCCGTCATCAACTACGCGCAGTGGCGCACGGCCAGCATCACCGAGCAAAGCGGCGTGTATGCGGGCACCCGCATGCGCCTGGCCGACCCGCTGTCGCTGGTGCTGGGCGGGCGCGTGAGCTGGTACAAGGACGATGCCGGCTATTCGGTGGCGCGCGAATTCACGCCGTACGCCGGCGTCGTGTATGACCTCGACAAGCAGCATTCCGTATACGCCAGCTGGACCGAAATCTTCCAGCCGCAGGCGGCCACCGACGCCCATGCGCAGCCATTGAAGCCGATCAGCGGCACCAACTATGAAGCGGGCGTGAAGGGCGAATACTTCGGCGGCGCCCTCAATGCCAGCGCGGCCGTGTTCCAGATCCGCCAGCAAAACCGTGGCGTGGACGACCTGGCCGGCCCGAACCCGTGCCCGGGCAGCACCTGGGGCTATTGCCAGCGCGCGTCGGGCGAAGTGCGCAGCGAAGGCGTGGAGCTGGACGTGGCGGGCGCGCTGACGCCGGACTGGCAGCTGTCGGCCGGTTTTACGTATGTGAAGGCGCAATTCAAGCGCGACAGCGATCCGGCCAATATCGGCAAGGATTTCAATAGCCGCTATCCGCGCCAGCAGCTCAAGCTGGCCACCAGCTACCGCCTGTCCGGCGCGGCGCAGGGCTGGCGCGTGGGCGCTTCCGTGTACGGGCAGGGCGCGACGGAGTCCGACGACGGCACCTACCATCTGCGCCAGGGCCGCTACGCGATCGTGGGCTTGAACGCGGCGTGGCAGATCGACAGCCGCGCCGAGCTGCGCCTGAACGTCAACAATGCGCTCGACAAGCACTACTACCAGAGCATCTATTCCGATGTCTTCGGCAACATGGTGGGCACGCCGCGCAACCTGATGCTGACCTTGAACTACAAACTGTAAAACAACCGCTTTTGAATGATCTATCTTGATGAAGGATGCCTGGCTTATGGAAGTGCAGTTGAATCTGGCCCGCGCTGGCGCGCGCCAGCGTATGCCGCAGGGAGCGCCGCGATGATGAAAGCGGCCCACATGATGTTGTTCTCGCGCGTGCTCGCCGCCGTCTTTGGCGGCTATGCACTGACGTCCGGCGTGGCCGTGCTGCTGGCGGCCGTGCTGCCGCTGTCGCGCGCCGAAGCCGTGCTGACGGCCACCCTGAGCGCCTTCGTCGTCTATACCTGCGCCGTCATCTGGGTCTTTGCCGTGCAGGACCTGCGCCGCGCCTGGCTGGGCATGCTGCTGCCGGCCATCGCCTGCGGCGGCCTTGGCCTGCTGCTGTCGCGGGGTGCCGCATGAACGCCGTCAAGGTAGACAAAGTGGCCAAAACGCCGCAGCAGGGCGGCTTGCGCCAAGCCATGGCCTGGCTGCATACATGGAGCGGGCTGTGGATTTCCTGGCTGCTGTTCGCCATTTTCCTGACCGGTACCCTGGCCGTCTTCGACGAACCGATCACCCACTGGATGACGCCCGAACATGCACTGGAAGAGGCGGCCCATGCGAACGATCCGCCGCTGCCGAAGGTCACGGATCGTGGGCACCGCCTGGAACTGGCGCTCGACTTCATGGCGAAGGAACACCCGAAGGCGGACATGTGGGAAATCTGGCCCGTGCAGCGTCCCGGCCACGGCCTGTCGGCCTACTGGTTCCAGCCCGCCGGCGGCTATGGCTCGGCGGATCTCGACCCGCTGACGGGCGCCGTCATCGAACATGCGCGCGAGGCAACGCAGCGCGACACCATCGGCGGCCACCATTTCGTCGATTTCCACTACGAGCTGCACGCGGGACGCATCGGCGTGTGGATCGTTGCCATCACCACCATGATCATGCTGGTGGCGCTGGTGAGCGGCGTCATCACGCACAAGCGCATCTTCAAGGATTTCTTCACCTTCCGCCCGGCCAAGGGCCAGCGTTCGTGGCTCGACGCGCACAACGCGGTGGCCGTGCTGACGTTGCCGTTCCAGTTCATGATCGCCTACACGGGCCTGGCCTTCTTCAGCGATGACTACGTGCCGGCTCCCGTGGCGGCGCAATACGGCATGGACAACGCCAAGAAGGCCTTCCTGGCCGACTGGAACGATGTGGGCAAGCCCGTCAAGACTGGCCAGCCGCTGGCCATTCCCGCGCTGGAACCGTTCGCGCTGCGCGCCGAGCAAGCCATCGGCCAGGACATCCGCGCCGTGGTGCTGGACAACCCGAACGACGCCTCCATGCGCGTGTGCATGTATGGCTGGAATGAAGAGACGGACACGATGGAACGCCTCAGCGCCAATACGGGCAGGGCCTGCTATGCGCTGGCCACGGGCGAACAGGTCGCCTTGCGCCGTCCCGGCGAGTCGGATACGGGCGGCGCGGGCCTGACGCGCGCCGTCATGTCGAACCTGCACATGGCGGGCTTTGGCGGCACGCCGATGCGCTGGCTGTACTTCTTCTGCGGCCTGGCCGGCACGGCCATGATGGGCACGGGCGCCATCCTCTTCATGGTCAAGCGCCGCCAGAAGTCCGGCGGCGAGTTCGGCGCCTGCACGCAGCGCGTGTACCGCATCGTCGCCTGCCTGAACGTGGCGGCCATTGCCGGCCTGGCCATCGCCTGCGTGGGCTTCCTGTGGGCCAACCGCCTGATCCCCGTCGGCGTCGAGCACCGCGCCGGCTGGGAATTGCGCGCCTTCTTCGGCGTGTGGTTTGTGATGCTGGCGCACGCCTGCCTGCGCGCGGAAAAGCGCGCGTGGATCGAGCAACTGGGCTTGCTGGCCGCCCTGTGTTTGCTGCTGCCCGTGCTGAATGTCCTGAGCACGGGCGACAACCTGCCGGCGCAGGTCGCGCGCGGCGATTGGGAAAGCGCCGGCGTGGAACTGGGCTGCATGGCCTTCGGCCTGCTGGCCGCCTGGGGCGCGTGGAAAGTCCACAAGCGCAAGGCAAAGCCCGTGAAAAAGGCCGCGGCCAGGGAAAGCGCCGCGCCCACGGCCAGCCTGCAAATCAATACGGAAGGACAGTCATGATCCCTGCCATCCTGTGCGCGCTGGGCCTGTCGTATGCGGGCATGGCCAGCCTCTCGCTGGCGATGGACCGCCACCACGGCCAGGTCTGGGGCAGGGACGCGGCGCCGAATGTGCGGCGCGCGCTGCAATTGGCGGGCACCGTCCTGCTGGCGCTGGCCATCTGGCCCTGCGTGGCCGGCTGGAGCGCTACCGTCGGCGTCGTCGCCTGGCTCGGTTTCATATCGGGCGGCGCGCTGCTGGTGGCCCTGCTGCTGCCGTATGCGCCCCGCTTGCTGTTGTGTAGTTCCCTGCTGGCAGCCGTCGCCGCGCTGGCAGGTCTTGTGACGTTCCTGCGGTGATATTCACCGCCATTTTCAAGGATAGACCGATGCACTTTTCACGTTTGGCGACACCGATTGATGTTTTGAATATATTGAAAGCGGCTGCCTGATGGCGGCCCGCCTGCCTACGCGCCGCGCCCGTATCCTGGGCGGCGTGGTCTTGCTGGCGCTGTTCGGCGCCGGCGCCCTGTGGGCCACGCGCGGCCCGAGCACCGTGTTCGACACGGCGCCCGTCAAGCGCGGCAACATCGAAGCGAGCGTCACGGCCATCGGCACCCTGCAGCCGCAAACCTACGTCGACGTGGGCGCGCAGGTGTCGGGCCAGATCACGCGGCTGCACGTGCAGCCGGGCAGCGACGTCGATAAAGGCCAGTTGCTGGCCGAGATCGACCCCAGCGTGCAGCAAGCCACGGTCGATGCGGGCCGCGCCGCGCTGGCGGGCTTGCGCGCGCAGCTGGCCGACCAGCAGGCGCAGCACCGCCTGGCGGGCCAGCAGCACGTGCGCCAGAAGCAGATGGCCAAGTTCGATTCGACCCCCTTGGCCGACCTGGAAGCGGCCGAAGCCACCCTGGCCTCGGCCGGCGCCAAGATCGACCACCTGAAGGCGCAGATAGCCCAGACCCAGGCCAGCCTGAAGGCGGACGAAGCGCGCCTCGGCTATACGCGCATCTACGCGCCGATGGCCGGCAAGGTCGTGGGCCTCGATGCTAAGGAAGGGCAAACCCTGAACGCCACGTACCAGACGCCGAATATCCTGCGCATCGCTGATCTGTCGGCCATGACGGTGTGGACGGAAGTGTCGGAAGCGGACGTGCGCCGCGTGCGCCCGGACATGCCCGTGTACTTCACCACCCTGGGCGGCGACCAGCGGCGCTGGAGCGGCAAGGTGCGGCAAGTGCTGCCGGCCCCGCCAGTACCCGGTGGTTCCGCCGCCGGCACGGCCCTGGCGCCGTCGACCAGCAAGGTGATCTTGTATACAGTGCTGTTCGACGTCGATAACGCCGATGGCGAATTGATGCCGCAGATGACGGCGCAAGTGGTGTTCGTCACGGCGGCGGCGAACAATGTGCTGGCCGTGCCCTTGCCAGCCCTGAAACCGTCGACGGAAGAAGGCGCCAAGCCGGGGCAGTTCACGGCCCGCGTGATGGGTGCGGACGGCAAGGTCGATACGCGCGCCGTCACCGTCGGTGTGCGCAACCGCCTCAGCGCGGAAGTGTTGCAAGGCTTGCGCGAAGGCGAATTGCTGGTCACGGGCGAGCAGCCATCGAACAGCGGCGCCAGCAGGTTCCAGCTGTGAGCGCGATGAGCGAGGCCGCGTCGCTGGGGAACCCCGGAGAACCTGGCCAGCCGGCGCCACTGATTGAACTGGAGGGCATTCGCAAGCGCTACGGCGGCCACGATGGTGCGCCGGCCGTGGAAGTGCTGCGCGGCCTGACCTTGTCGATTGGCGCCGGCGAATTCGTCGCCATCGTCGGCGCCTCCGGCTCCGGCAAGTCGACCCTGATGCATCTTCTTGGATGCCTGGACCGTCCCAGCGACGGCACATACCGCTTCGCTGGCCAGGACGTGGCCAGCCTGAATCCCGATGAACTGGCGTGGCTGCGGCGCGAAGCGTTCGGCTTCGTCTTCCAGGGTTATCACCTGATCGCCACGGAATCGGCACGCGAAAACGTGGAAGTGCCGGCCCTTTACGCGGGCATGCCCGCCGCGGCCCGCCATGCGCGCTCGGAAGCGCTGCTCAAGCGCCTGGGCCTCGGCGAGCGTTTGGATCACCGGCCGAACCAGTTGTCGGGCGGGCAGCAGCAGCGCGTGTCGATCGCGCGCGCGCTGATGAATGGCGGGCGCATCATCCTCGCCGATGAACCGACGGGGGCGTTAGACAGCAGCAGCGGCGCCGAAGTCATGGCCCTGCTGGGCGAGCTGGCCGACGCGGGCCACACCATCATCCTCATTACGCATGACCGCAAGGTGGCGGCCCAGGCGCGCCGCGTGATCGAGATCAGCGATGGCGAAATCGTGGCGGACTCGGGCGCCGTCGCCATTCCCGCCACGTCGACGGCCCTGCCGCCGCTGGACATGTCGCGCGCCGCCCACGATACAGGGGCGTCGCTGGGCACGGAATTGCTCGACGCGGCGCGCGCGGCCTGGCGCGTGCTGTGGATCAACCGCTTCCGCACGGGATTGACCCTGCTGGGCATCGTCATCGGCGTCGCTTCCGTGATCGTCATGCTGGCCATCGGCTTGGGCACGCGCCAGCAGGTGATGGCGCAACTGGGCGCCTTCGGCTCGAATCTGCTGTACATGGCGTCGCGCGGCGAAAGTTCGCGCATCCCCGGGCGCAGCATCACCCTGGCCGACCTCGATGCGCTCAAGGACGTGCCGGGCATTTCCCACGTGCTGCCGAATGTCACGGGCAACAAGGTGATACGCCACGGCAACCTCGACGTGCAGACCTATGTGCGCGGCACGGGGCCGGCCCTGCCGCAGATCCAGACCTGGCCCGTGGGCAAGGGCGGCTTCTTTACCGAGGAAGACGAGCGCGAGATGGCCACCGTGGCCGTGCTGGGCGCGCACCTGGCGGAAAAACTGATGCCCGACGTGCCCAATCCCGTGGGGCAGAGCATTTTGATTGGCAACGTGCCGTTCCAGGTGATCGGCGTGATGAGCGCGAAGGGCGCGCTGACGGGCGAGAAGGATGAAGACGACGTGCTGCTGCTGCCGTTTTCCACGGCCGGCATCCGCGTCTTCGGCCAGCGCGAGCCCACGTACACTGTCATGGCGGTGGACGACGTCAAGCGCGTGACGGAGGTGGAGGCGGCGGTCGACGCCACCATGTTCGAGCGCCACCGCATCCGCGACTACGGCATCAGCAACGCGGCCGCGTCGATCGCCGCCGAAGCGAAGACGCAGGACAACATGACCATGATGCTCAGCCTGATCGCGGCAGTTTCCCTGGTGGTGGGGGGCATCGGCGTCATGAACGTGATGCTGATGACGGTGCGCGAACGCACGCGCGAAATTGGCATCCGCATGGCGACGGGCGCGCGCCGGCGCGACATCCTGCGCCAGTTCCTCACGGAAGCCGTGCTGGTGTCGGTGGTGGGCGGCGTGGCCGGCATCGTGGTCGGCGTGACGGTGGCCGGCTTGCTGCTGGTGTGGGACGTGCCCGTGATCTTTTCGCTCAGCGCCATCGCCGGCGCGTTTGCCTGCGCCGTGGTGACGGGGCTGGTGTTTGGCTTCATGCCGGCGCGCAAGGCGTCGGGACTCGATCCGGTCGTGGCGCTGGCGGGACCGTAATGTCAGACAGTGGCAACAAGGCCGGCGGCGTGGCTGCCGGCAAAAAAATGTTGCCCTGGCTCCAACACGCGGTACTATCTCCTGATAATAAAAGCAGTGTTTCGCGTGCCCTTGCGGGCACATACCAACCACCACAGGAGAACCCGATGCAGAAAAAATCAACGTTGAAGACCGGTATCGCCGCCGCCCTCATGCTGGCCTTCGGCATGGGCGCCGTGCAGGCGCAGGAAGTCGTGCGCCTGGGTAACTTGAAATTCGCCCATTACGGCGCCGTCTCGTACATCAAGGAAATCGCGCCCAAGTGCGGCATCAAGGTCGAAGAGCATATCTTCGCCAAGGGCCTCGACGTGATGCAGGCCATCATCGCCGGCGAGCTGGACGTGGGCGCGACGGCATCCGAGGCGGCCATTTCCGGCCGCGCCGGCGGCGCGCCCATCTATGTCGTGGCCGGTTTTGCCAAGGGCGGCGCGCGCCTGGTGGCGGGCACGGGGCAAAAGATCGCCAGCGTCAAGGAACTCAAGGGCAAGCGCGTGGGCGTGACGCGCGGCGGCATCCAGGAAGTGCTGCTGCTGGCCGAGCTGGCGCAGGCGGGCCTGACGTATTCCGAAACCAAGGGCAAGGACGTGCAACTGGTGTTCCTCGCCTACGCCGACTTGAACCAGGCGCTGATGGGCAAGAATATCGACGCCATGATGCAGTCCGAGCCGCAATCGTCGCAGGCCATCAACAAGGGTTTCGGCACCGAAGTCATCAAACCGTACGATACGCCGATCGGCGAACCCGTGCGGACCATGGTCATGACGGAAAAGTTCTACAAGGAACGTCGTCCCGTGGCGGAAAAATTCATGCGTTGCTTCGTCGAAGCAACGAAAACCTTTATCGACAACAAGGCGACGGCGGAAAAATATGTGCGCGAAGTCGTGTTCCGCGGCCAGATCACGAAGGATGACTTCGACGACGCGATCAGCAATTCGCCATATTCGTACGACATCTCGCCCGAGCATATCCAGGTAACCACGGACGTGATGGTGAAAACGGGCGTGGGCCGCATGACGAAGCCGCCCGTGGCCAAGGACTGGGTCAAGACGGACTTGCTGGAGCAGGCGAAAAAGAGCCTGAACGTGAAGTAAACGGGGAGATAGGCAAGGTCCGATGGCCCGTTTAAGCGGGCCATCATTTTTTTGCGGCATACTAATATGTACAGGCGGTACGAAAGATTGCCGAAATCTTGAGGGTGCGCCACCCCGCCGCGCCCGAGGCGCGATATCATGGCAGGCTTGCGGTATCGGCTGGCGGCGAATTGCCTGCAGCCCATACTGCCGCTTGAATCGCGCTTGCCGGCTATGGTGTAAACTTAAACTATGCAGATCTATTTCTTTTTCATCGCCGCCCTGTTGTACGCGGCGTGCGCGGTGCTTCCCTCGTCCCGTGCCCGGCTCATTGCCGGCCTGACCGGCGTCGCCTGGCTGGCCCACGCCGCCACCCTGTGGTTCGACCTGATGGCGCCGGGGACCTTGCGCTTCGGCTTTTCCGCCATGCTGTCGGCCGCGCTGTGGGTGTCAGTGGGCGCTTACTGGATAGAGAACCGCAATTTCAGCCTGGACGGATTGCGCCGCATGGTCATGCCCAGCGCCGTCCTCGCCATCGGCCTGGCCTGGGCCTTTCCCGGCAGCCAGGTCAGCATGGAAGGCAAGTCGGCCGTCTTCGGCTGGCATATTGCCGTGGCCGTGCTCGCCTACAGCACCCTGACGATTGCCGCCTTCCACGCCGTGCTGATGGCGCTGCAGGAATCGCGCTTGCATACGCGCAGCGAGAGCCGCGGCTTCATCGGCAGCGCGCTGGACCAGCTGCCAGCCCTGCTGACGATGGAAAAGCTGCTGTTCCGCATGATTGGCCTGGGTTTTATTTTGCTCAGCCTGACCGTGCTGTCGGGCATCGTGTTTTCCGAACAACTGTTTGGCAAGGCCTTGAACTGGGATCACAAATCCGTGTTTACCATGCTGTCGTGGCTGCTGTTCGCCTCGCTGCTGGCAGGCCGGCGCTTCCGTGGCTGGCGCGGCAAGACGGCCCTGAGTTTCACCCTGGCCGGTTTCGCCACCTTGCTGCTGGCCTATGTCGGCAGCCGTTTTGTACTGGAAGTGGTTTTACACCGAGGATTCGCATGACACGTGTTTTATTCTGGCTGGCGCTGGTGTTCCTGGTGCTGTTTGCGATCCGCAGCAAGCTCCGTGGCATGCAGCAGCGCGCCCGCGCGCAGCAACAGCAGCAGCCGAATCCGTTTGCGCAGCCCGCGCGGCCGCAGGAATTGCCCGACGCCGAGCTGATGCTGTGCTGCGCCCACTGCGGCGTGTACTACCCCGCCTCCGAAAACGTGCAGGCCAAGGGCCACGATTACTGCAGCCACGCGCACGCCACCTTGTAAAGGCAGGCCCGCAGGTACGCTCGCGTTGCTCATCCGTATCGTAACGTCGTCCGGCCTCCGTCCGGCGTAGCATCTGCATGAGGCGGTTCGGCGCCGCCATTGCGGAAAGGCGCGCTTCCATGTCCCGTCCCAATCCTGGTCCGGATACCGTGACCGCCACCGGCATGCCGCCGGCGCCGCAACTGAGCGGCAACTCGCTGCCCATGCAGGCGCTGCGCGCGCAGATCGGCCGCATCGCCCGCTGTGGCGCGCCGGTGGCCATCCGCGGCGAATCGGGCACGGGCAAGGAACTGGCGGCGCGCGCCATCCATGCGCAGGGCGCGCGCGCCGGCTTCCCGTTTATCGCCGTCAACTGCGGCGCCATTCCCGAAGCGCTGATGGAGGCCGAATTCTTCGGCTGCCGGCCGGGCGCCTATACGGGCGCGCTGCACGAACGCCAGGGTTTGTTCCAGGCGGCCCACGGCGGCAGCCTGCTGCTCGACGAAGTGGACGATCTGCCGCTGGCCATGCAGGTAAAACTGTTGCGCGTGCTGCAGGAGCGCCGCGTGCGCAAGCTGGGCGGCAGTAGCGACGAAGCCGTCGACGTGCGCATCCTGTGCGCGAGCCAGCATGGCCTGGCGCGCGGCGTGGCCGCCGGCACGTTTCGCCAGGACCTGTTTTACCGCCTGAATGTGATCGAGCTGGCGCTGCCGCCGCTGCGCGAACGGCGCGGCGATCTGCAGGTATTATGTGAGGTGATCCTCGCGCGCCTGTCGCCGCATCGTGCCGTGAACCTGGCGCCGCCCGTGCTGGCGGCCTTGGGTGCGTATGCGTTTCCCGGCAATGTGCGCGAGCTGGAAAACGTGCTGGAGCGGGCGCTGGCCTTTGCCGACGGCGGCGTGATCGCGCTCGACGGGCTGGCCTTGCCATCCATGGCGGGCGGCACGCCGTTGCGGGCGGCGCCGGCGGTGCCGGCCTTGCCGGAACGGCAACTGAGCCTGCCCGGCATGGCGGCGCATGGCGTGGCCCCCGTCCTGCCGCTGGACGTGTATTTGCGCCAGGCCGAGCGCGACATGATCGTGCGGGCGCTGGTGCAGGCCCGCTACCACCGCGCACGGGCGGCGCGCCAGCTGGGCCTGAGCGTGCGCCAGTTGCGCTACCGCATGCAGAAATTGACGATACAGGAAGCCCTACTTGATGAGTATATGGAAGATAGATGAAGACGGCTGGTGCGACGGCGCGCTGCGCTACGATTCACCGTACCACGATGCGCGCCCGGACGGGGCACAAGTCGACTTGCTGGTGATCCATAACATCAGCTTGCCGGGCGGCCACTTTGGCGGACCGCATGTGTCGGACTTGTTTACGGGCCGGGTAGATTATAATGCCGATCCTTCTTTCGCCGACCTGCGTGGCTTGCAGGTGTCGGCGCACTTTTTTGTGCGGCGCGATGGTGCGCTGTTGCAATATGTTTCTACTGATCAACGTGCCTGGCATGCGGGCGTGTCCATGTTCGAAGGACGCCCGCAGTGCAATGGCTATTCCATCGGTATCGAAATGGAAGGCGCGGACGACCTGCCTTTCCAGCAGCGGCAATACCATGTGCTGGCGGCGCTGACGGCGGCGCTGGTGGCGCGCCACGGGCTGTCCCAGGTGCGCGGCCACGAACATATCGCGCCGGGGAGGAAGACGGATCCGGGGCCGTTTTTTGACTGGCATTTTTATCAAAAATGCTGGATGGAAACCCTGCGCGGGCAGCCTGCGTTAGCGCTTACTTCGCGGGGATTGGGCTTTCCATCCATGCCCTGAAAAGTCAACCGAAATCGTATATGAAAATACAAAAAATTACGCCGGCGGATGCCGGAAAACTATTGCATCCCCCTCCGATGGGCACTACAATTAGTGCAGAAGTTGGAAGTAAAGACTATATGTAGTGCCATCACAGACGTTTTCAGAATTATTGTCAAAGCTACCCGGATTGCTGATACAGCACTGGAACTGGCGGTTTATCACCCTTGATCGTGTTTTGCGCCAGCCGGGCAGTGCGGTGTGGCGAGATGGATTACTGAGCTGTTTTATGCACTATTAATTTACTATTTAGCAACAAATATCTGAAGAAGCCCTGACCATCGGGCGTTCTATTCAACAACACACGCGGCAGCAAAACTGCAGGCTGACTTTAGCTGACAACGGGAGCTTCAATGCAATCACCACAAGATATTTCCATCCATCCAACGCCAGTATCGCCAGCGCCAGGCGCGGCCAACAGCGTGGCGAGCACGGGCGCGGCATTGGGCGACTATCGCATCATCCGCCGCAACGGCGCGGTGGTGGCATTTGAGCCTTCGAAGATCGCCATCGCCATGACCAAGGCGTTTTTGGCCGTTAACGGCGGCCAGGGCGCAGCCTCGGCACGCATCCGCGAACTGGTGGAACAACTGACCGACGGCGTCGTCGCCGCGCTGGTGCGCCGCCATCCGGGCGGCGGCACCTTCCATATCGAAGACGTGCAAGACCAGGTGGAACTGTCGCTGATGCGTTCGGGCGAGCACGACGTGGCGCGTGCCTACGTGCTGTACCGCGCCAAGCACATGGAAGAGCGCCGCCTGCAGAAGGAAGCGCAAGGCGCGTCCGCGCAAGTGACCGCGCCACAATTGAACGTGCTGGATAACGGCGTGCGCCGCCTGCTGGACATGCAGGAAGTGCGCGACCTGATCAACGCCGCCTGCGCCGGCCTGGAAAAGCACGTCGATGCCGACGCCATCCTGGCTGAAACGGTGAAAAACCTGTACGACGGCGTGCCCGTCGAAGAGCTGCACAAGTCGGCCATCCTGGCGGCGCGCGCGCTGATGGAAAAAGACCCGGCCTACAGCCAGGTCACGGCCCGCATCCTGCTGCACACGGTGCGCAAGGAAGTGTTCGGCAAGGAAGTGCCGCAAGCGGCCGCTGCTAACGAATACCTGACGTATTTCCCGCAATACATTGCCAAGGGTATCGCCGCTGAGCTGCTGAACCCGGTACTTGCCAGTTTCGACCTGGAGCGCCTGGCCAAAGCCATTGTCGCCGACCGCGACTTGCAGTTCGGCTACATCGGCCTGCAAACCCTGTACGACCGCTACTTCCTGCACATCCAGGACGTGCGCATCGAAATGCCGCAAGCGTTCTACATGCGCGTGGCCATGGGCCTGGCGCTGAACGAAGCGGACCGCGAAGCGCGCGCCATCGAGTTCTACAGCCTGCTGTCCTCGTTCGACTTCATGAGCTCGACCCCGACCCTGTTCAATTCGGGCACCCTGCGCTCGCAGCTGTCGTCGTGCTACCTGAGCACCGTCTCCGATGACCTGGAAGGCATCTACGACGCCATCAAGGACAATGCGCTGCTGGCCAAGTTCGCCGGCGGCCTGGGCAACGACTGGACGCCAGTGCGCGCCCTGGGCGCCCACATCAAGGGCACGAACGGCAAGTCGCAAGGCGTGGTGCCGTTCCTGAAAGTGGTCAACGACACGGCCGTGGCAGTCAACCAGGGCGGCAAGCGCAAGGGCGCCGTCTGCGCCTACCTGGAAACCTGGCACATGGATATCGAGGAATTCCTCGATCTGCGCAAGAACACGGGCGACGACCGCCGCCGCACGCACGACATGAACACGGCGAACTGGATTCCCGACATGTTCATGAAGCGCGTCATGGAAAAAGGCGACTGGACCCTGTTCTCGCCGTCGGACACGCCGGACCTGCACGACAAGGTCGGCAAGGCCTTTGAACAGGCTTACCTGGGCTACGAAGCCAAGGCCGCCGCCGGCGAAATCCGCGTCTTCAAGAAGATCGCCGCGCTGGACCTGTGGCGCAAGATGCTGTCGATGCTGTTTGAAACGGGCCACCCATGGATCACGTTCAAGGATCCTTGCAACATCCGCAGCCCGCAGTCGCACGTCGGCGTCGTCCACAGCTCGAACCTGTGCACGGAAATCACGCTGAACACGGGCCCTGACGAAATCGCCGTCTGCAACCTCGGTTCCGTGAACTTGCCGGCGCACATGAAGGAAGGCAAGATCGACCACGTCAAGCTGGCCAAGACCATCCGTACCGCCATGCGCATGCTCGACAACGTCATCGACATCAATTACTACGCCGTCGACAAGGCGCGCAACTCGAACATGCGCCACCGTCCGGTCGGCATGGGCGTGATGGGTTTCCAGGACTGCCTGCACATGATGCGCGTGCCGTTCGCCTCGGACGCCGCCGTGTCGTTCGCCGACACCTCGATGGAAGCCGTCTGCTACTACGCCTACCTGGCGTCGACGGAACTGGCCGAAGAGCGCGGCCGCTATGAATCGTACGCCGGTTCCCTGTGGGACCGCGGCATCCTGCCGCAGGACTCGGTCAAACTGCTGGCCGAAGAGCGCGGCGGCTACCTGGAAGTCGATTCCTCGTCGGCCATGGACTGGACCCCGGTGCGCGAACGCATCGCCAAGTTCGGCATGCGCAACTCGAACTGCGTGGCGATAGCCCCGACGGCGACGATTTCGAACATCATCGGCGTATCGGCCTGTATCGAACCGACGTTCCAGAACCTGTACGTGAAATCGAACCTGTCGGGCGAATTCACCGAGATCAATGGCTACCTGGTGCGCGACCTGAAGGCGCGCGACCTGTGGGATGAAGTCATGATCTCCGACCTGAAGTACTTCGACGGCTCGCTGGTGAAGATCGACCGCATCCCGCAAGACCTGCGCGACATCTACGCCACCGCCTTCGAAGTGTCGCCAAGCTGGCTGGTGGAAGCGGCTTCGCGTCGCCAGAAGTGGATCGACCAGGCCCAGTCGCTGAACATCTACATGGCTGGCGCATCGGGCAAGAAACTGGACGAGACCTACAAGCTGGCATGGCTGCGTGGCCTGAAAACCACCTACTACCTGCGTACCATCGCCGCCACCCACATGGAGAAATCGACCTCCCGTACAGGCGCCCTGAACGCCGTGGCAGTCGATGGCGGCATGTCGGCCAGCGCGCAAAGCGCCCAGGCAGCGGTCGTGGCGGCAGCAGCGGTGGCCGTGGCGCCGGTAGTGGCGGCGGCAGCGGACGACGCCGATGGCGAAGCTTGCTACCTGCGCCCAGGTGATGACGGTTTCGAAGAATGCGAAGCCTGCCAGTAAGATTTTAGTTGTCAGCCCGGAGCTTCCGGGCTGATTCAATGTTGTCAATGTCCGCATTGTCCGATACAACGGGCCTGTTGCGGACCGCCGGCTCGCCGGCATGGAAAGGAAGAAGAATATGTCGTTGTCATGGGATGATGAAACCACGTCGGCAGCTGTGCCGCGTCCGGCGCAGCAAGCGCCACTGGGTAATACCGAATTGAACCTGCCGGCAGGTGCCGAGCCGTCCGAAGCGAACGCCGAGCAAGTGGCGCGCCGCGTGAATGCGGACGACAAGCGCATCATCAACGGCAAGACGGACGTCAACCAGCTGGTGCCGTTCAAGTACAAATGGGCGTGGGACAAATACCTGGCCGGCTGCGCCAACCACTGGATGCCGCAGGAAGTGAACATGCAGCGCGACATCGAGCTGTGGAAAAACCCGAACGGCCTGACGGACGACGAGCGCCGCCTGGTCAAGCGCAACCTGGGCTTCTTCGTGACGGCCGACTCGCTGGCCGCCAACAACATCGTGCTGGGCACCTACCGCCACATCACGGCGCCCGAGTGCCGCCAGTACCTGCTGCGCCAGGCGTTCGAGGAAGCGATCCATACGCACGCCTACCAGTACATCGTCGAATCGCTGGGCCTGGACGAAGGCGAGATCTTCAACGCCTACAACGAAGTCAAGTCGATCCGCGACAAGGATGAATTCCTGATCCCGTTCATCAACACCCTGACCGATCCGGCGTTCGTCACCGGCACGGTGGAAAACGACCAGAAGCTGCTCAAATCCCTGATCGTCTTTGCCTGCCTGATGGAAGGCCTGTTCTTCTACGTCGGCTTCACGCAGATCCTGGCGCTGGGCCGCCAGAACAAGATGATGGGCGCGGCCGAGCAGTACCAGTACATCCTGCGCGACGAATCGATGCACTGCAACTTCGGCATCGACTTGATCAACACGATCAAGATGGAAAATCCGCAGTTGTGGACGGCCGCCTTCCGCGAAGAGATCAAGGATCTGTTCATGAAAGCCGTGGAACTGGAATACGCGTACGCCGAAGACACCATGCCGCGCGGCGTGCTGGGTCTGAACGCGCCGATGTTCAAGGGCTACCTGCGCTTCATCGCCAACCGCCGCGCGCAGCAGATCGGCATCGAGCCGCTGTTCGCCCAGGAAGAAAATCCATTCCCATGGATGAGCGAAATGATCGACATGAAGAAGGAACGCAACTTCTTCGAGACGCGCGTGACCGAGTATCAAACGGGTGGTGCGTTGAACTGGGAATAAGCCAGTACTGAAGTAAAAATACAAGGCGGGGTGCCTTATCCCGTTTTGCCGAAGCGCCGTCATCTGACGGCGCTTTTCTTTTGTGGCGGGACATTTACTTGATCAACACGATCAAGATGGAAAACCCGCCGCCGTGGATGACGACCTGCCGCGAAGAGATCAAGGACCTGTTCATGAAAGCCGTGGAACTGGAATACGCGTACGCGGAAGACACCATGCCGCGCGGCGTGCTGGGTCTGAACGCGCCGATGTTCAAGGGCTATTTGCGCTTCATCGCCAACCGCCGCGCGCAGCAGATCGGCATTGAGCCGCTGTTCGCCCAGGAAGAAAATCCATTCCCGTGGATGAGCGAAATGATCGACATGAAGAAGGAACGCAACTTCTTCGAGACGCGCGTGACCGAGTACCAAACGGGTGGTGCGCTGAACTGGGAGTAATCCTTTTTCAGTCAACGCCAGGAAGCGCCGTCATCGTGACGGCGCTTTTTTTTCGCGTGCATCGCGGCGGAAAAATGCGTGCTTCATCGGGCCATGCGACGACGCTTGCGCCAGGATTTTCGGATGCCGCGAATGGCCGCATCACGAAGCCAAAAAATCATTTCCGCAGACGCTGGCGGCGGCATTTGCCGCGCGATTGTGCGATAGCACGCGTATCGTGCAAAAAAGCGGGCGAAAACGTGTCGTGCCGGTTGCGCATTGACAAGGTTTTCGTGTACTTTATGAGATTGCAAATGCGAGCGTTAGAATGCGGGGTTTTTTAACCAGCGCGGTAGCGAAAAAACCTCGCAAAACAGGGATACAGATTTACACGGATATGCACAAAACCACACCGTTTTCGTCTGCCGCCGTGCCCGAATTTTTTCAGGCATGGCGGTTTTTTATTTGACGTATCGGTGTTGTGGCGAGCGCGATGCGAGGAGCGAAAAAACGCACGGCATCGAAAACGAATGACCGAATTCAGACTTTGCCACCAGCTGCGAGATAAAGCAGGGTGGCACCGACGATGGCTGAAGTGCTGCAAACGTGAGGAGTTGCAGCAGTTCAGCTGGTGCCGAATTCATTAGCGCAAACGACCGTTTGTGCCGATGAATAATTCGCCTGGCCTATCCCTGTGGTGGGTCGGACGGGTTTAAATCTTGTAGCTTAAATTTCTCATCTCAGATGAAGGAGAGACAAATGGCAACAGCCGCTAAGAAATCAGAAGTAAAGAAACCAGCCGCCAAGGCTGCTCCTGCCGCGAAGAAGCCGGCAGCCGCAGCGAAGACGGTTGCCGCTAAACCAGCTGCCAAAGCCGCAGCGAAACCAGCAGCAAAACCAGCCGCCAAAGCCGCAGCCAAGCCTGCAGCAAAAGTGGCTGCCAAGCCAGTAGCAAAAGCCGCAGCGAAACCAGCGGCCAAGGCAGCGGCAAAACCTGCAGCGAAACCTGCAGCGAAACCTGCAGCCAAGCCAGCAGCGAAAGCCGCAGCGAAACCGGCCGCCAAGGCAGCAGCCAAGCCTGTCGCGAAAAAAGCCGCAGCCAAACCGGCCGCCAAGCCAGCAGCAAAAGCCGCAGCCAAACCAGCGGCAAAAGCAGCAGCCAAGCCAGCAGTGAAAAAAGCGGCAGCGAAACCTGCAGCCAAGGCAGCAGCGAAGCCAGCAGCCAAAGCGGCAGCCAAGCCAGCAGCGAAAAAAGTCGTCGCCAAAGCAGCAGCGAAGCCGGCAGCAAAAGCAGCAGCGAAGCCGGCAGCAAAAGCAGCAGCCAAGCCAGCCGCCAAAGCAGCAGCGAAGCCAGCAGCAAAAGCCGCAGCCAAGCCAGCAGTGAAAAAAGCGGCAGCGAAACCTGCAGCCAAGGCAGCAGCGAAGCCGGCAGCCAAAGCGGCAGCCAAGCCAGCAGCGAAAAAAGTCGTCGCCAAGGCAGCAGCCAAGCCAGCCGCAAAAGCAGCAGCCAAGCCAGCAGCAAAAGCTGCAGCGAAGCCAGCAGCCAAAGCAGCAGCCAAGCCAGCGGCCAAGGTAGCAGCGAAGCCGGCAGCAAAAGCAGCAGCGAAGCCAGCGGCAAAGGCAGCAGCCAAGCCAGCAGCCAAGCCAGCAGCAAAAGCGGCAGCCAAGCCAGCAGCGAAACCTGCTGCCAAGGTCGCAGCGAAACCGGCAGCCAAGCCAGCAGCAAAAGCTGCAGCGAAGCCAGCCGCCAAGCCAGCCGCCAAGCCAGCCGCCAAACCGGCAGCCAAGCCGGCAGCAAAAGCAGCAGCGAAACCTGCCGCCAAGCCAGCAGCCGCAGCGCCAGTCGCGGCAGCCGCACCAGCCGCAGCGCCGGCAGCAGCTCCAGCGGCACCAGCCGCCGTGGCCGCCAAGCCAGCCGCCAAGAAGGCCGCGCCTAAAAAGGCCGCACCGAAGAAGGCAGCTCCTGTCGCCAAGCCATCGGCGCCTATCGCACCTGTAGCAAAAACCGTGTTGGCACCGGCTGCAGCCTGGCCATTCCCAACCAGCACCCGCCCATCGTAATTTCTACGATACGGGTGCCTGGATGAGGCAACACGCCGCTGTGTGACTCAATCACACAGCGGTTTTTTTTTGGAGAATTAGTCGTGCTGATCGTTATCCTTACATTGATCGTTGATACCATCGCTACCTTGCTGGGCGGCGTGTTGCTGCTGCGCTTCTGGATGCAGGCGGTGCGCGTGCGGCCGCCCTCGTCGGTGGCGCAATTCACGTTTCAATTGTCCGACTGGCTGGTGCGCCCCCTGCGCCGCGTGGTGCCGGGCGTGGGCGGGTATGACTGGGCCAGCCTGATCGGCGCCTTCCTGATCGTGCTGCTGGCCAGCTCGGTCCTGTTTATTTCCGGCTATCCCGTCGAAGTGGTGCTGCTCAAGTCGCTGCAACGCTTCCTGCAATGGATACTCTACGGTTTCATGGCCTTGCTGATCATCGAAGCCATCTTCAGCTGGGTTAACCCGCATGCGCCGCTGGCGCCGTTCGTACGGGCCCTGAACGAACCGCTGCTGCGTCCGATCCGCAAGGTCGTGCCGCTCGTCGGCAGTCTGGATTTGTCGCTGCTGGTCGCGCTGATCCTGCTGCAGATCGCGCAAGTGCTGGTGGGGATGATTATTGTGGTGAGGTAAAACGAGAGGGGATCTGGTTGGCAGTTTAGAACCCCAAATGCAGATACCGGGGTCGGACCCTCAGGGTCCGACCCCAGCCTTAATCGGGCTTTGCTGGATTAATAGCGGTAACCGAAGGCCGCTTCGAACTGATCGGCGATGCTTTCCGGCGTAAATACGTGGTTTTGCGCGCCCTGGGTGGCGATCTTGATGGCGCCCAGCAGGCTGGCCAGGCGGCCGCTGGTTTCCCAGCCCAGGTCGTTGGTGATGCCGAACAGCAAGCCGGCACGGTAGGCGTCGCCGCAGCCGGTCGGGTCCAGCACTTCCTTGGCGGTCACGACAGGAATGTCGATGCGCTTGCCGTCCGTATAGATTTCCGAACCCTTTTCGCCGCGCGTGACGATCAGCGCTTCCAGGCGGCTGGCGATGTCCGGCAGGGTCAAGCCCGTGCGTTCCATCAACATTTCCATTTCATAATCGTTGGCCGACACATACGTGGCTTTGTTGATGAAGTCGATCAACTGTTCGCCATTGAAACGTGGCAACTGTTGGCCCGGGTCGAACATGAAGGGGATGCCCAGCTCGGCCAGGTCGGCAGCGTGCTTGAGCATGCCCTGGTCGCCGTCTGGCGAAATGATGGCGACCTTGGCCGGGCCCGCATTGGCAATCGGGTTTTCATGCGCAAACGACATGGCGCCCGGGTGGAAAGCGTTGATCTGGTTATTGTCGGCATCGGCCGTGACGAAGCACTGCGCGTTGTAGCTGTCGGCCTTGATCAGGATGTTGGCGGTGGAAATGCCCAGCTTTTGCAGGCGCTCCAGGTAGGCGGCGCTATCCTGGCCCATGACGCCGACGATGCGCGGGTCGCCGCCCAGCATTTTCAGGCTGTAGGCGATGTTGCCCGAGCAGCCGCCGAACTCCGTGCGCATGGTGGGCACGAGGAAGGACACGTTTACCTTGTGCAATTGGTCGGCCAGCAGGGATTCGCCGAAGCGGCCGGGGAATTGCATGATGGTGTCGGTGGCAAGCGAGCCGCAGATCAGCGATGTTTTGGTCATGATAGTGTCGGTTAAGGGTAAAAGATGGCGATATGGTAGCCAGACGCCGTAAGCTGGTCTAATGCAAAATACACTTTGATGGTTTGTTCCGAGCGCGGCGCAAAGCCCTTGCTCACGTCGATATTGGCTGGCAGATAGTCGCGCGGCGCGATCACGCGGCGCAAGACGGGCTTGTCGTTGGCGTCGTTGAGTGTCAGTTCGATGCTGGGCCAGGCTTGCACGCTGCGGCTCTGGTTGCGCAGCAGCGAGACGTAGGAAAAGGTTTGTTCCTTGATGGTTTGCAACTCGCCCTGCTCGATGGCCAGCGCCTCGATCTGCGCGGGCAAGTCGACCTGGCAAGCACTGAGCTTGCACAGCGCCACCAGGGTCGGCTTCCACTGCGGAAACTGCGCCGCCAGCGGATTGCGGAAGGTGGTCATTACTTGCAGGAATAGCAGCAAAAGCAGCACTGCCGAGCCGGCGGCCATGGCCACGCGCAAGGCCTTGCCGCTCTGTTCGCGACGCCGTCCCTGGGTGACGAAGGCCGGCTCGTCATCGGCTGGGGGCAGCACTGGCTCTTCCCTGGCGTCGGCGGGCAGCGCTGCGAACGAGTGGTCGGCCAGCGTGGGTTCCCGGCGCGCGGGGGCAGGCTTGTCCAGGCTGACTTTTTCGGTTGGGATGATCGGGGTTGCCACCGCTTCCAGGTTCGGTTCGCGGCGGCTGTCGCGCAAATATGTGGCGAAGGCGGGCGCGTCATCGACCTGGCGGCGCTTGAAGGGCGCCATCGGCTGGGGCAACGGTGCTTCGGGCGGCTCTGCCGGTGTTTCTTCAGGTTCCGGTACATCGAGCGGCTCGGCAACGGGCGTGGCGGCCGGCGCCTCGTCGGGCAGGCCCACGTTGAGGTCCAGCTCGATGTGCTCGCCATCGTTGGCGTCGTCCTTCAGCTGCGCCGTTTCCGGCAAGATGCCGAACGGGTCGAATGAGGTGTCGAAGTCGAGGGAATAGATGGGTTCGTCGTCCGTGACGGACGGCAGGCTGTTGTCGGAAGGGTAACTGTCCGGCAGCGGGACGGCAGTGCCGGGGGCCGATGTTAAAAACGGCGATGCCGCGGCTGGATCGACCAACGCGGCATTGCCGTCAAACACTTCCCTGCACGTGCCGCAGCGCACGATGCCCCCACGTAACTTCAATTGGTCAGCAGCGACCCGAAATATCGTGTTGCAATGGGGGCATTTGGTGGCGAGGGCCATTGCTGTGCTTATGCACCTTCCGCGCGGGGCGCAGGCGCTTGCGTTGCACCCAGGCGGCCATGCAGGGCCACCCAGCCGTCTTGCTCGGCCCATACACCCAGCTCGATGAACGGTGCGTAGGCAGCGGCCACTTCTTCCGCCTGGCGTGCCAGCACGCCGGACAGGATCAGGGCGCCGCCATCGGCGACACGGCCGGACAGCATCGGCGCCATCAGCTTCAATGGGCTCGACAGGATGTTGGCGACGACGATGTCAAACTTGGCCGCGGCGTGTGCCGAGGTGGCAAACGTGTCTGGCAAGAAGTATTCGATGTCGCACTGGTTGCGTTCTGCATTGTCGCGCGCCGATTCGATCGCTTGCGGGTCGATATCGACGCCGGCCACCGTTTGCGCGCCCAGTTTCTTGGCCACCATGGCCAGGATGCCGGAACCGCAACCGTAGTCGAGCACGGTCTTGCCTGGGGCCGGATTGGCTTCCAGCCATTCCATGCACAGACGCGTGGTCGGGTGGCTGCCCGTGCCGAAGGCCAGGCCCGGGTCCAGTTCCAGGATCAGGCCGTCAGGATCCGGTGCCTCGTGCCAGCTGGGCACGACCCAGATATTCTTGCCGATGTGAATAGGCGCGAATTGCGACTGCGTCAGGCGCACCCAGTCCTGCTCTTCCACGGGGCGCACGGTGAACGCTGGCGCTTCCGCCATGCCGACCGCTTGCGCGGCAGCGGCCACGATGGCGGCCTGGTCGGCGTCGACGTCCGTCAGCGCCACGACGCGGCTGCGTTCCCACGCCGCTTCCTTCGGTTCCATGCCGGGTTCGCCAAACAGCGGTTGCTCGGCTTCCGTGCCTTCATCGGCGTCTTCCACCGACACCGACAGGGCGCCCGCTTCCATCAGCGCGTCGGACATGGCCTCGGCGTTGTCACGGGCGATTTCGATGACGATTTCCGTCCAGCTCATGCGCCCGCCTTGATTTCGGATTTCTTGGCGATGCTGGGGCTGCCGCTATTCAGATTCTTGCCCAGGTCCGGCATGTCGGCCAGCTTCTGTTCCAGATAGTGAATATTGGTGCCGCCTTCGATGAAGCGCGCGTCGATCATCAGTTCGCGGTGCAGGGCGATGTTCGTGTTGATGCCTTCGACCACCATTTCGGACAGGGCGATCTGCATGCGGCGGATCGCTTGCTCGCGCGTGGCGCCGTAAGCGATCACTTTGCCGATCATCGAGTCGTAATGCGGCGGCACGTAGTAGCCGGCGTAGGCGTGCGAATCGACGCGGATGCCGGGGCCGCCCGGTGCATGCCACGAGACGATCTTGCCTGGTGACGGCGTGAACTTGAATGGATCTTCCGCATTGATGCGGCACTCGACGGCGTGGCCCGACAGCAGCACGTCGCGCTGGCGGTAGCGCAGTTTTTCGCCGGCGGCGATGCGGATCTGTTCTTGCACGATGTCGATGCCGGTGATCATCTCGGTGACGGGATGCTCCACTTGCACGCGGGTATTCATTTCAATGAAATAAAACTCGCCGTTTTCGTACAGGAATTCAAACGTGCCGGCGCCGCGGTAGCCGATCTTGCGGCAAGCTTCGGCGCAACGGTCGCCGATTTTCTCGATCAGCTTGCGCGGGATGCCCGGCGCGGGTGCTTCTTCGATCACTTTCTGGTGGCGGCGCTGCATGGAGCAGTCGCGCTCGCCCAGCCAGACGGCGTTCTTGTGTTCGTCGGCGAGGATCTGGATTTCCACGTGGCGCGGATTTTCCAGGTACTTCTCCATATACACTTCAGGGTTGCCGAAAGCCGTGCCGGCCTCCGTCTTGGTCATCGCCACGGCGTTGATCAGGGCCGCTTCCGTGTGCACGACGCGCATGCCGCGTCCGCCACCGCCGCCGGCAGCCTTGATGATGACCGGGTAGCCGATCTTGCGGGCAATTTGCACGATCGCTTTCGGATCGTCCGGCAACGCGCCTTCCGAGCCCGGGACGCAGGGTACGCCGGCCTTGATCATGGTTTGCTTGGCCGATACTTTATCGCCCATCAAACGGATCGATTCCGAGCGGGGGCCGATGAAGACGAAGCCCGATTTCTCGACGCGTTCGGCAAAGTCGGCGTTTTCCGACAGGAAACCGTAGCCTGGGTGAATCGCTTGTGCATCCGTCACTTCAGCGGCGCTGATAATGGCGGGCATGTTCAGATAGCTCAGGGCGGACTGTGCCGGCCCGATACAAACGGATTCGTCGGCCAGCTTGACGTATTTCGCGTCCTTGTCGGCTTCGGAGTGGACTACAACCGTTTTGATGCCCATTTCGCGGCAGGCGCGCTGAATACGGAGGGCAATTTCACCACGGTTGGCAATCAGGATTTTTTCAAACATGGTAGGTTCGCGTATGTCTGTGAGAGCCGGCGAGCCGGCGAAACAACAAGTGTGAGGGGCTAAAACTGCAAACGGCCGTTGCCGGCCGTGTGGACTGGGTTTTAGCCGATCACAAACAAGGGTTGACCGAATTCGACCGGCTGGCCGTTTTCGACCAGGATCTGGGTCACGACGCCGGCTTTGTCGGAGTCGATTTCATTGAGCAGCTTCATCGCTTCGATGATGCACAGGGTATCACCTTCCTTGACGGTCGAGCCCACTTCAACATAGGCGGCGCTGCCAGGAGCGGAGGAGCGGTAGAAGGTACCGACCATCGGCGACTTGACCACATAGCCCGTTGGCTCGGCGGCGACCACGACGGCGGCTGCCGCAGCAGGAGCGGCGGCTGGCGCGGCTGGCTGGTATTGGGCTTGCATGCCTTGCGGCTGCATCATGACCATCTGGTTTTGCGGCATGGCCGACGATTTGACGATGCGAACCTTGCTTTCGCCTTCGGTAACTTCCAGCTCTGCGATATCCGATTCGGCGACCAGGTCGATCAAGGTCTTGAGTTTTCGTAGATCCATGTAAAACCCCTAGGAATGTAGTTTGTTTTTTGAGTGATGCGGTGATGTCCAAGAACCTATCGCCGCGCTAAATGCGTGCAGATCGCGTAGATTAACGTTTTTTAAGCGCAAAGTCGATGGCAAACCGATATCCATCGATACCTAGCCCGCAGATCGTCCCCTGCGCGATCGCGCTGAGAAATGAGTGATGTCGAAACGTTTCGCGCTGATAAATATTCGAGATATGGACTTCCACGAACGGGATGGCGACCCCGGCCAGCGCATCGCGCAAGGCAACGCTGGTATGGGTCAGGCCGCCCGGATTGATGACGATGGCATCGATCCCTTCCGCTCGCGCGGCATGGATGCGGTCGATCAGCGCGCCTTCGTGGTTGCTTTGAAAGCAGACCAGGTCGGCGCCGGCCGCCATGGCTTGCGCCATTGCTGCCTGCTCGATATCGGCCAAGGTGCTGGCGCCGTAGACCTCAGGCTCGCGCGTTCCCAGCAAATTCAGGTTGGGACCGTTGAGCAGAAGGAGGTTTTTTGCCATGTATGGAAGACCGTTTTAGCGAAAGTTCCGCATTTTGCCGCCAAAGATACGCATTGGCAAGAGAAAAAAGCACGCTCCGAATTTACAATTTATCCAGATCGGCGCGCAACTGATCAAATTTCAAGCGGCCCAGATAGGTCTTTTTGACTTCGCCATCGGCGCCGATCAGCACCGTAAAGGGCAAACCGCCCGTGGCATTGCCAAAATGGCGCGACAGGTCGGTGCCGCTCATGCCCGAGACATACACGGGATAGGCGATCTTGAACTTGCTGGCAAAAGTGGCAATATTGCTGGCCGAATCGATGCCGATGCCGATCACCTGCAGGTTTTTACCCGCATAGTGGCCTTGTACTTCGGATAACTCCGGCATTTCTTCCACGCACGGAGGGCACCATGGCGCCCAGAAATTGACCAGCACATTCTTGCCTTTCCATTGCGACAAGGCTTGCGTGGCGCCCGCCGCGTCCGGCAGCGACAGCGCATACAACTCGTTGACGGGACCCGTCGCGCCCGGCGCGATGGTGGTCGTCAGCGGCCCCGCTGCTTTGGCTTTTTCCTTGCTCAAACCGACGTAGGCGCCCATGCCGCCAAACATCAGCGCCACGATGGCACAGGCGATCCAATTCTTTTTTGTCATATCTTTATCTATATCAATGTTAGTCGGCAGCCGGCGCGCCATCGGCGAGGCTGGCTGCCAGCAGGCTGCGCAGCCCGGCAATATCGGTGCGCAGCACCTTGCCATCCGCCTTGGTTTTCAGCGCGCCGCGCATATCGTCAAGTTCATACATGGCCGCGTGCACGCCTTCGTTTTTCCACAAGAAACTGGCTGTCTCGACCGCATCATAACGCGCTCCCTTGAAATGCGGGCTTTCCGACATGTCGAGCACGACATTTTTATTCAGCAGGAAGATGTGGATATCCTTGGCGCTCTCGGCAAACAGCTGCAGATAGATCTCGTCGTGGGGGCCGGCCGTGCCATTGAGCACGGGGCCGCTGAGCAGGGGATGAAATTGTTGCAACGCTTCCATCACCTGCAGCGCGATCGTGCGCAGCTGGAACAGCCGCGCCGGCTGGCTGTCGGCCAGGAACAGGGCATTGTATTGCCGCACCTGCTCCTCGATCATGTCGTTGTCAGGCAGGATATTGGGCCGGTTCGGCGCGTCGCCGAGGACTTGCCGCGCCGCCTTGCGCTTGGCGCTGCCATAGTCGGCGCCATCCTGCGCCACGAGGCGCGCGGCAGCGGCGGCGATTTCCAGGCGCAGCTGCGCGCTATCGTCAAATGCATCGTTCGTCATGAGCGAGATGATACTCCGAAGCGGAAAAAGTCATGGCGTCAGGTAAAATCCTGCACTTGCTGTTTTTTATCTCACCGTCTTACTTACTAAGCGTGCGCCTTTCGCACTGATCACATGCATATTCATATTCTCGGCATTTGCGGTACCTTCATGGGCGGCCTGGCTGTCCTGGCCAAGGAAGCCGGCCATAAAGTTACCGGTTGCGATGCCAACGTGTATCCGCCGATGAGCACCCAGCTGGAATCGCAGGGAATCGAACTGATCCAGGGTTTCGACCCGGAACAGGCCAAGCTGAACCCGGATTTGTATGTGATTGGCAATGTGGTCTCGCGCGGCAACCCGCTGGTGGAAGAAATCCTCAACCGTAGCCTGCCGTACGTGTCCGGCCCCCAGTGGATCGGCGAACACATCTTGCGCAACAAGTGGGTGCTGGCCGTGGCCGGCACGCATGGCAAGACGACCACCTCGGCCATGCTGGCCTGGATACTTGAAGACGCGGGCTACGCGCCGGGCTTCCTGATCGGCGGCGTGCCGATGAACTTTGGCATTTCCGCCCGCCTCAGCGGCATGATCGACGGCAAGAGCGCCGAGTCGGACTTCTTCGTCATCGAAGCGGACGAATACGACACGGCCTTCTTCGACAAGCGCAGCAAGTTCGTGCATTACCACGCGAAGACGGCCATCATGAACAACCTGGAATATGATCACGCCGACATCTTCCCCGATCTGCACGCGATCGAGACGCAATTCCACCACCTGGTGCGCACCGTGCCCGGCATCGGCCGCCTCGTGTTCAACGGCGACGAAGCGTCGCTGCAGCGCGTGCTGGCGCGCGGTTGCTGGAGTGAAAAGGAAAGTTTTGGTCAAGATGCCAACTGGCAACTGCAAGAGCAGGCCGATGGCAGCTTCGACGTGTTCTTCAATGACAAGCAGGAAGGCCACGTGGCGTGGGCGCTTACTGGCAAGCACAACCGCAGCAATGCGCTGGCGGCCATCGCCGCCGCGCGCCACGTGGGCGTACCGATTGCCCAGGCCTGTGCCTCGCTGGCCACGTTCGAAAGCGTCAAGCGCCGCATGGAAGTGCGCGGCGTCGTCAACGCCATCACCGTGTACGACGATTTCGCGCACCACCCGACGGCCATTGCCACCACCGTGGGCGGCCTGCGCCAGAAGGTCGGCAGCGGCACCCGCATCCTGGCCGTGCTGGAACCGCGTTCGAACACCATGAAGCTGGGCGCCATGAAAGATGCGCTGCCAGGCAGCCTCAAGGATGCCGACCTGGTCTTCGGTTTCGGCAGTCAGCAAGCGCTGGGCTGGAGCCTGGGCGACGCGCTGGCGCCGCTGGGCAAGATTGCCAGCGCCTACGAAGACATCGATACCCTGGTGGCGGCCGTGGCGGCCAGCGCCCGTCCCGGCGACCAGATCGTGGTCATGAGCAATGGCGGCTTTGGCGGCGTGCACCAGAAATTGCTGGAGGCCCTGGGCCGATGATTCTGTACCTGCATGGATTTCGCTCGTCGCCCCTGTCGATGAAGTCGCGCCTGCTGGCCGCGCAGATGCAGGCGCTGGGCCGCGAGGCACAGTGGCTGTGCCCGCAATTGCCGGCTTCGCCCAAGCTTGCCATCGAGTTGGCCCTGTCGCTGGTCAAGGACGTGGCGCCGGCAGAGCTGACGATAGTCGGCTCCTCGCTGGGCGGCTATTACGCCACCTGGCTGGCCGAGCAGCTCGGTTGCCGCGCCGTATTGCTCAATCCTGCCATCGTGCCCCTGATCGACCTGGAACAGCATGTGGGCGTGACGACGGAATTCCATTCGGACAAGCCCTTCGAGTTCAAGCGCGAATACATAGCCGAGCTGCGCACGTTTGCCGTAGAGAAAATTACTGAGCCGCAACGCTATTTCCTGATTGCCGCCACCGGCGATGAAGTGCTCGACTACCGCGACATGGTGGCGCATTATCAGGGGGCGCGGCAGTTGGTCATCGACGGCAGCGACCATGGCATCAGCGAATTTGCCGATTATGTGGCGCCCGTGCTGGCCTTTTGCGGCATCGATGCGGACGCTGCCCAGTGAGGCCGGGTTCGCTGCGGCAGGCGCAATGGCATGCGCACGTGAACGCCGTCAATGCGCCACCCGCCTTGCGCCACTGGCTCACGGGCGGCGGTTCGCTGACGGCCAAGCTGAAAGCGCATAGCCAGGCATTTCGCGTGCAATGTTTGCATCAGGAAACGGCACGTTGTCTGAGCGACGAGGCCGCCATCATCGGTCTGCACCGCGCGGGCCGCGTGTGGGAACGCGAAGTGCTGCTGCGTTGCGATGACAAACCGGCCGTGTTTGGCCATACCGTCGTGCCCATGCAGGCGACGGCCACGGACTGGCCCTTGTTTTCCGCGCTGGGCGAGCGTTCGCTGGGCACGACCCTGTTTGGCGACCGCATGGTGCGCCGCGGCGAACTGGAATTTGCCCGCTTGCGCGCCGGCCACCCGCTGGTGCAGCGGGCGCAGGCGGCGCTGGCGCGGGAAGGGCGGCGCGCCGACGGGCAGGCGCTGTTTTTTGCCCGCCGCTGCCTGTATCAGCGTCACCAGGGATTGCTGCTGGTAACCGAAGTATTTTTGCCGGCGGTGCTGGAGTTGACGTCCGTCACTCGCACCGTTGCAACCGACACATTAATGAACAAAGCATAATAATGAATCTATTTTTTGAAGAATCCGGCGATTTCAAGGTCGGCACGGTCCTGTCGCAAGCGGGTGAAGCGTACCAGGTCGAAATGGCCAGCGGCAAGCGCACCAAGGTCAAGGTCAAGGATGTGTTGCTGCAATATGAAAAGCCGGCCCCGGCCGAGCTGCTCGAGCAAGCCAAGGCCGTTGCCGCCGACATCGATCTCGATTTCCTGTGGGAAGTGGCAGGCGAAGACGAGTTTGGCTTTGCCGAGCTGGGCGCCGAGTACTTCGGCCACGCACCGTTGCCGCCGGAAGCGGCCGGCCTGATCCTGGCCCTGCATTCGGCGCCCGTGTATTTCTACAAGAAGGGCCGTGGCCGCTACAAGGCGGCGCCGGAAGCATCGCTGAAGGCGGCATTGGCCGGCATCGAAAAGAAAAAGCAGCAGGCGCTGGTGCAGGCCGCTTACGTGGAAGAGCTGAAGCAGAACCGCCTGCCGGCCTCGATGCAGCCCATGGTGCTGCAACTGCTGTTCAAGCCCGACAAGAACACCATCGAATACAAGGCACTGGAAGCGGCGTGCACGGAACTGCACACGACGCCGCCACGCCTGATGCTGGCCGTCGGTGGCATTGCGTCGCCGAAAGACTTGCACCTGTCGAAGTTCCTGTTTGAGAATTTCCCGAAAGGCGCCGGTTTCCCGAGCGTGCCCGTGCCGTCCGTGACGGCCAAGCTGCCGCTGGCCGACGTGGCCGCCTTCTCGATCGACGACGTGACCACGACCGAGATCGACGATGCCTTCTCCGTGCAGCCCTTGCCCGATGGCACCGTGAAAGTGGGTATCCACATCGCCGCGCCGGGCCTGGGCATCCGTCCGGAAGACGTGATCGACAAGATGGCGCGCCAACGCATGTCGACCGTCTACATGCCGGGCGACAAGATCACCATGCTGCCCGATGAAATCGTCAACGCGTTTACGCTGGCGGAAGGCACGACGTGCCCGGCCCTGTCGCTGTACGCGACCCTGGACCCGAAAGCCGACTGGGCCGTCGTCAGCACGCAGACGCGCGCCGAGCTGGTGCCGATTGCCAGCAACTTGCGCCATAACCAGCTCGACGACCTGGTCAACGAGGAAACCCTGGTCAGCGGCGAAGGCGAGTATCCGCACAAGGCCGATTTTGCCGTGCTGTGGCAATGGGCGCAACAGCTGGAACAGGGGCGCATGAAGAAGCGCGAAGCGTTTGGCCTGAAGCCGGAACAGAATAACCGCGTCGATTTCAACTTCTATGTGGAAAACGACATCGTCACCGTGGCGCGCCGCAAGCGTGGCGCGCCGCTCGACAAGATCGTCGCCGAACTGATGATTTTTGCCAACAGCACCTGGGGCAAGATGCTGCACGACCATGGCGTGCCCGGCATTTACCGCAGCCAGGGTGGCGGCAGCGGCAATAGCTGGGCGGCAAAAATGCAGGTGCGCATGGTCACCCATGCGGCGCCGCACCAGGGCCTGGGCGTCGATCAATATGCGTGGAGCACTTCGCCCTTGCGCCGCTATACGGATCTGGTGAACCAGTGGCAAATCATCGCCTGCGCCGAGCATGGCGTGACGGCGCCGCTGGTGGCCCCGTTCAAGCCGCGCGACGCGAACTTGTTCGCCATCGTTTCGGCGTTTGATGCCGCGTACGCCGCGTATGGCGACTTCCAGTCGAACATGGAACGCTACTGGTGCTTGCGCTGGCTGCACCAGGAAAACGCGCGCCAGGTCGACGCCGTCGTGCTGAAAGACGAAATCCTGCGCCTGGTCGACATTCCGCTGGTCATCAAGCTGCCGGGCATGCCGTCGGTGGCGCGCGGCGCCCAGGTGAAACTGGACTTGCTGCGCTGGGATGAGGTCGACCTCAGCATCGAAGCGCGCCTGCTGGAAATCGCCGCCGTGCCCGATGCGGCGGCCGACGCCGAGCTCGACTACGAAGAAGAGGCGGGCGACGATGTGGCGGACGAGGGCGACGTGGCGGCCGAACCATCGCCGGAAGCGGCGAACCAGGTCAGCGACGCCGATGCGGAAGTGGCGGAACTGGCCAGCGAAGACGTAGTCAGCGAACCCGAGGTCAAGTAAGGCCATCGTCACGCCACAAGGCGGTGCTGAAAACTGTTGCCGGCGCCGCCCTTTGACGTAGAATTCAGCCATCTTGTATCTTGTGCTTGTAAGGAACTGGGTTGCGCGTGAAGTCTTTCCGAGAGAATCGTTTCCTGATGATCGCCGTGGCGGTCTCGCTGCTGGCGCACGGCGCCTTGCTGGCGATGCATTTTGTCGCCCCGGCGCCGCAGCGGGCCGTGGCCACCGATCCCGGCCTGGAAGTGATCCTGGTCAACGCCAAGCATGCGAACAAGCCGCTGAAGGCCGATGCCCTGGCGCAAGCCAATCTCGACGGTGGCGGACAAGCCGACAAGGGCCGCGCCAAGTCGCCCTTGCCCGACATGCGCAAGGTGGAAGAGGGCGACAGCGTCAAGGCCAGCGCCCGGCGCATCGCCGAACTGGAACAAAAACAGCAGGAACTGCTGACGCAGGCGGCCAAGCCCACGCCCTACAGCGCCGCGCCCGTCACGGAAAAGGACAAGCCCAATCCCTTGGCCACCGGTTCGGACTTGATGGAAAGCAGCAAGGCCATCGCCCGCATGGCGGCCGAGATCAGCCAGACCGTGGAAGACCAGAACAAGCGCCCCCGCAAGACCTTCATTACGCCCAGCACGCAAGAGGTCGGCTATGCCATGTATTACAAGACCCTGCAAAAGCGCATCGAGGAAATCGGCACCCTGAATTTCCCGCAAAAGAATGGCCGCAAGATGTATGGCGAACTCGTCGTCTATATCCCCATCTTCCAGGACGGCACGATTTACCAGAAAGAGGGCGGCGTCCGCGTGGAGAAAAGCTCGGGCAATCCGGCGCTGGACGCGGCGGCCCTGGCCATCGTGCGCCGCTCGGCGCCATTCGGCCGTTTTCCACCGAATATGTTGTCGAGCGACAAGGATGACCTGTGGGTCGTCATCACCCGCTTCAAATTTACGCGCGAAGAAAAAATGGAAGCTAACCTGACTGGCGGTAGTAATTGAACAAGCAAGCAATGAGTCCTGATCAATATTGTGTCTTCGGCAATCCCATCGCCCACAGCAAGTCCCCACTGATCCACGCCGCGTTTGCCCTGCAGACGGGCGAGCCCATCGTCTACGAGCGCCGGCTGGCGCCGCTCGATGGCTTTGCGCTGGCGGCCCGCAGCTTTGCCGCCGAGGGCGGCAAGGGCGCGAACGTGACCGTACCCTTTAAATTGGACGCGTGCGCGCTGGCCACCGAGCTGACGCCGCGCGCGCAGGCGGCCGGCGCCGTCAATACCCTGCGTTTCGATGGCGACACCATTCTTGGCGACAATACCGATGGCGCGGGCCTGGTGGCCGACATCGTGCGCAACGCGGGCGTAAAGGTCGCCGGCAAGCGCGTCCTGCTGCTGGGCGCGGGCGGTGCCGCGCGCGGCGTCGTGCTGCCCTTGCTGGAACAGGGACCGCAGGAAATCTTCATTGCCAACCGCACTGTGGCGACGGCCGAGGCGCTGGTGGCGCAGTTCGCCGATGCGCTGGCGCACCCCGCTCAGCTGCGCGCCGGCGGCTTTGCGCAGCCCGATGGCGTCTTCGATATCGTCATCAATGCCACCTCGGCCAGCCTGGCGGGCGACTTGCCGCCCGTGCCGCCCGGTATCTTCTGCCCCCATACCCTGGCGCTGGACATGATGTACGGCGCCCAGCCTACTGTCTTCATGGACTTTGCCGCCCAACATGGCGCGCAGGTGCGCGACGGCCTGGGCATGCTCGTGGAGCAGGCGGCCGAAGCGTTTTATGTGTGGCGCGGCGTGCGGCCGCAGACGCAGGACTTGCTGGCGCAGCTGCGCAGTGCCCTGTGAGCGGCGGCAAGAAGGGCAAGGCTCGTGGCAGCCGCTACGGCTGGATCAAGTGGCTGTTCATCGTCCCCGTGCTGGCCTTTATCGTCGTGCAACTGTATTTCTTCCTGCAAATCTGGTGGTGGGTCGACCATAACCCGTCCAGCACGGCCTTCATGCGCGAACAGTTGTCTGTCTTGCAGGACAAGAATCCCAAGGCCACGATCCAGCAGACGTGGGTGCCGTACGAACGCATCTCGAACAACCTGAAACGGGCCATCATCGCTTCGGAAGACGCGAATTTCTCCGAGCACGAAGGCGTGGACTGGGAAGCCTTGCAAAAGGCGTATGAAAAAAACAGCAAGAAGCAGAAGGTCGTGGCCGGTGGCTCGACCATCACGCAGCAGCTGGCGAAGAATCTGTTCCTGTCCGGTTCGCGCAGCTATGTGCGCAAGGGCCAGGAACTGATCATCACCTACATGCTGGAAAGTCTGATGGAGAAACAGCGCATTTTCGAGATTTATCTGAACGTGGTGGAATTCGGCACGGGCACCTTTGGCGCCGAAGCGGCCGCGCGCCACTATTACCGGGTCAGCGCGGCGGGCTTGAGCGCCGGGCAGGCGGCGAAACTGGCCGTGATGCTGCCGAATCCCCGTTTTTACGACCGCCACCGCGATACCGGGTATTTGAACCGGCGCACGGGCGTGATCCTGCGCCGCATGGGGGCGGCGGAATTGCCTTGAAGGCGGCCTCGTTCGTTTGCATTAAGTCAAGGCTGCTGAATTGGCATTATTGCAGGGCGGCATCTTAATCGTCTCCCTTGGTGCAGCGCCGCACTTTTTCCGTGAAAAAGCGGTGCCGGGGGTGGTCGTGAAAAGGCCTTTGCGGGTACACTTGCGCTGTTTTCATTTTTGGCGCCAGCGCCAGCACATCACGATAACCCCACATCCGGCTGAGAGCGCGCATGATCAATGTCTTTGTATTACAGAATGGCCGGCTCAACCAGGTGCCGATCGACAGCCGCGCAGACCTCGAAAATGCCGAACCGGTGTGGGTCGACCTGACCGACCCTACCGATGATGAACGGGCCTGGGTCAAGGCCATCTACAACGTCACCCTGCCGGGCGAAGACGAAGTCAAGGATATCGAAGCGTCGGCCCGCTATTACGAAGCGGAAAACGGCGACTTGCACCTGCGCACGGATTTCTTGCGCGAAGAAGACGACGGCCCCTCGCGCGTCATCACGGTCGCTTTCATTCTTGCCCGCAAAATTTTGTTTTCCATGCATACGGACGATTTGCCCGTGTTCCGCCTGGTGCGCATGCGCGCCCGTTCGCGGCCAGGCTCGATTGCCGATTACATGGACGTGCTGCTCGACCTGTACGCCACCGATGCCGAATATTCGGCCGACGTGCTCGAAGGCATCTACCAGAACCTGGAAGAAGTCAGCACGCGCGTGCTGCAAAAGGAATTTACCGATGCGCACGCGGCTGAAGCGCTGAACGCGATTGCCCACGAGGAAGATTTGAATGGCCGTATCCGCCGCAACATGATGGATACGCGCCGCGCCGTGAGCTTTCTGATGCGCGGCCGCTTATTGAATTCCGAGCAGTTCGAGGAAGCGCGGCAGATTTTGCGCGACATCGAATCGCTGGACGGCCATACGTCTTTCCTGTTCGACAAGATCAACTTCCTGATGGATGCCACCGTCGGTTTCATCAACATCAACCAGAACAAGATCATCAAGATCTTCTCGGTAGCCAGCGTGGCCTTCCTGCCGCCGACCCTGATCGCCAGCGTGTACGGCATGAACTTCAAGCTGATGCCGGAACTGGAATGGTCGTTCGGCTATCCCTGGGCCTGGGGCCTCATGATCACCAGCGCCATCGCGCCCTTCCTGTACTTCCGCCACCGCGGCTGGCTGAAATAAGCCGTATCGCAGCATCGCCGGGGTGCTCCGCGCTCCGGTTTCAGGACGAGCGCAGCAATTTCAAAAATCGGCGATAATCACTGGTATTGCGTGGTATTGAATTGGTATTGATGATTGCCGATTGATGCCTACCGCCTGCCGTGCAGAAAAGTATCGTCATCGTGACGTTTTCTGCGTGGTAGCGTCCGCCTGTTCCACCTATGATCGTTACGATGCCGGCCTTGGCCGGCTGGCCGCCGCATTTCCCGTCACCATTGCTTTCTGGAGAGTCCATGCCTGATACCGCCACCACCCCACCGCGCTTTACCCATCTGATCAGCGACTGCGATGGCGTGCTGATCGACAGCGAAGCCGTGGCCCTGCAAGCGTTGCTGGAATTGCTGGGGCCGCGTCTGCCGAACCTGCCCGAGGGCGTCACCCTGCAAGGCTTGATCGAGCCGCGCCTGGGCCAGCGCCTGGTGCCGCTGATGCAGGATATCTACAAGGAACTGGGTTTGCCGCAATTGCCGGCCGACGAGATCATGGCCATCGGCAATGCCGTCGATGCGGCTTGCGATGCGCAATTGCGCGCCGTGCCCGGCGTGGCGCAGGCGCTGGCCGCCATTCCGCTGCCCAAGGCAGTCGCGTCGAACAGCGTCAGCGCGCGCGTGCTGTCGGCGCTCGAGCGCACCGGCATGGCGCCGCTGTTCGACAAGCGCGTGTTCACGCCGGACCTGGTCGGTCATGCCAAACCGCACCCGGGTGTCTACCTGGCGGCGGCTGCCGCCTTTGGCGTGCCGCCAGGCCAGTGCCTGGTGCTGGAAGACAGCGTCACGGGCGTGACGGCCGCCGTGGCGGCGGGCATGACGGTATTGGGATTCATCGGCGGCGGGCATATCGCGCCCGGCCAGGAAGCGCGCCTGAAGGCGGCCGGCGCGCATGTCGTCTTCAATGACATGGCCAGCCTGCCGGCGCTGGTGGCCGCGGTGATGGACACCGCGACCGTATAAAACGCTTATGCCAGTTTGGCAAACACCTTGCGCGCGGCGGCGATGGTGGCGTCAATGACGGCATCATCGTGCTGCGCCGAGACGAAGCCCGCTTCGAAGGCGGCGGGCGCGAAGTACACGCCTTCGTCCAGCATGGCATGGAAGAAGGCGTTGAACTTGCTGCGGTCGCCGGCCATCATTTCCGCGTAGCTGGTCGGCGGCGTTGCGCTGAAATAGATACCGAACATGCCGCCGATGTAGTCGGCGCAGAAGACCACGCCAGCTTCTTTGGCGGCGGCGGTCAGGCCTTCGGCCAGGCGCTTGGCCGTCGCGCCCAGCTGCTCGTAGAAGCCCGGCTGCTGGATCAATTTCAGGGTGGCCATGCCGGCCGCCACGGCGACCGGGTTGCCCGACAAGGTACCGGCCTGGTAGACGGCGCCCAGCGGCGCCATGTTGTGCATCAGCGCCGCACTGCCGCCGAAGGCCGCCACCGGCATGCCGCCGCCGATCACCTTGCCCAGCGCCGTGAGATCGGGCTTGATGCCGTACAGCGCCTGCGCGCCGCCCAGGGCCACGCGCAAGCCGCACATGACTTCATCGAAAATGAGCAGGGCGCCGTGCTGCGTGCACAGTTCGCGCATCGCCTGCAGGAATTCCGGCGTCGCTTTCACCAGGTTCATGTTGCCGGCCACCGGTTCGACGATGACGCAGGCGATGTCCGCGCCGAAGCTGTCGAAGGCGTCTTTCAGCTGCTCGACGTTGTTATAGTCGAGCACCAGGGTGTGCTTGACGAAATCTTCCGGCACGCCGGCCGACGTCGGGTTGCCGAAGGTGAGCAGGCCGCTGCCCGCTTTCACCAGCAGCGAATCGGCGTGGCCGTGGTAGCAGCCTTCGAACTTGACGATCTTGTCGCGGCCCGTGGCGCCGCGCGCCAGGCGCAGGGCGCTCATGGTCGCTTCCGTGCCCGACGACACCAGGCGCACCTGTTCGATCGATGGCACCAGGCGCGTGATTTCCTCGGCCATCAGCACTTCGCCTTCCGTCGGCGCGCCGAACGACAGGCCCAGCGCGGCCGCATCCTGCACCGCTTTCACCACTTCCGGATGGGCGTGGCCGACGATGGCCGGGCCCCAGGAGCCGATGTAGTCGATATAGCGCTTGCCGTCCGCGTCCCAGAAATACGGGCCTTCGGCGCGCGTGATGAAGCGCGGCGTGCCGCCGACGGAGCGGAAGGCGCGCACGGGCGAATTGACGCCGCCTGGCGTGGTTTTTTGTGCGCGGGCAAACAGGATGTCGTTCTGTGAAGTCGTCGTCATGATAATCGTGCCTTGAAAGTGGATCGTTGTCTGTGTCGTCTGGTCTGTGCTTATTGGGCGCCGCGCTGGCGCTGCTGCCGGAATAGCCGGTTCGGCACCAGCTTGCCCATGCCGTGGCGCTGCGCGTGGGCCAGCGCGCCGGCCGTGAATTCCTGCGCCGCCACGACCACCTGCGGCACGTCGTCTTCGTTTTCCGCCAGGGCTAGCAGGGCGGTGGCCGCCGCCGACAGGGTGCTGCCGGCGCCGTTGAAGATGCCGGGCAGGTGCTGCCATTCGTCGTGGCGCACCACGCCGTCCTCGCCGAACAGGGTATTGGCGCGCAGCTTGCCTTCGGCCGTGCCGGACTTGCTGGCGTCGGCCGGCATGCCGGTGACGAGCACGTATTCGCAGCCCAGCGCCACCAGGTAGTCGACGTCGTTTTGCAAAGTGTCGTCGGGGTCGGCGTCGCGCCAGGTCTCGGCCAGGCGCTCCAGTTCCACCGGCGAGAGCACCAGCAGGGTCGTTTGCGGAATCAGGAGCTGGCGCACGGCCGTCAGGATATCTTCGTCGTCCATGCCCTGTTCCGGCAGCGCCGAAATGAAGGGATCGAGGATCAGCGGCACGTCCGGATAGTCGGAGACGATTTCGGCGATGGCCGTGACGTTTTCCACGCTGCCCAGCGCGCCGATCTTGATGGCGGCGACGGACATGTCTTCCAGCAGCACGCGCGCCTGGTCGGAAACCCAGTCCGGGTCGACCGCCTGCACGTCTTCCACGCGGGCCGTGTCGCTGATCAGGAGGCCCGTGGTGACGGACAGGCCATGGCAGCCGAAGGCTGAAAACGTGGCCAGGTCGGCCTGGATGCCGATCGCGCCGACCGGATCGGACACGCCGAAGCTTAATATGAGGGGAGAAGTTTGGTTTTGCACGGCGGGTAGATTAAGATACCTAATTCAGCATTTTACTTGATTGAAGGGTGGCAGAACGTGAGTAGCAACGAAACAACGCAGCAATTCCAAACGTGGATGTGTCTTATTTGCGGCTGGGTTTATGATGAAGCGGCCGGCCTGCCCGACGAAGACATCGCTCCCGGCACGCGTTGGGCCGATGTGCCGATGAACTGGACCTGCCCTGAGTGCGGTGCGCGCAAGGACGATTTCGAGATGGTGGCCATTTAATCAAGCATGATGCGCAAGCACGCCGCTGCCGCCCATGAAATGGCGGCACGCCTGTGCTATGGTATGAAAGATTATCGAATAATCACATGACGCGTCCTTTCCTGCCCGCGGTATCGTCCGATGGTGCCTGCGAGGGCGTGACGATACTCGTCATCGACGACAGTGCGACGATACGCAGCGCGGCCGAGAAGGTCTTGCGCGAAGCCGGTTATTGCGTCGTGGTGGCGGAAAACGGCTTCGAGGCCCTGGCCAAGATCGCCGACTGCCAGCCGGCGCTGATCGTGTGCGACATCGTGATGCCGCGCCTGGACGGCTACCGCACGTGTGCGCTGATCAAGGCCAGCGCCGCGCATCACGCCACGCCGGTGCTGATGCTGTCGTCGAAGGAGGGCTTGTTCGACCGCGCGCGCGGCGCCATGGCTGGCGCCAGCGCCTGCCTGGTCAAGCCGCTGGGGCGCGAGGCGCTGCTGGAAGCCGTGCGGCGGCACCTGGCCGGGTATTTTGAGTAGTGATTTATTGATTACAACGCAGCAAGGAAGCAGATGGCCATACACACAATTCTGATCGTCGATGACTCGCCGACAGAACGCTACTACCTGAGCGAGATGCTGGTGCGCGCCGGTTACGCCGTGCTGACGGCGCAGGACGGCGCCGACGCATTGGCGCAGCTGAAGCAGGCCAGGCCCGACCTGATCCTGATGGACGTGGTGATGCCCGGTGCGAATGGCTTCCAGATCACGCGCGCCATCGCCCGCGATCCCGAACTGCAGGACGTGCCGGTGATTATCTGTTCCAGCAAGAGCCAGGAAACGGACCGCATCTGGGGCTTGCGCCAGGGCGCGCGCGATTACCTCGTCAAGCCCGTGGTCGAAGCCGAGCTGCTGGCCAAGATCGCCGCGATTTCCTGAGCATGCACACGATGCCAGGTCCCGGCGTGCCCACCGCGGCCTTTCCGCCTGCCGCCATGCCAACGTTGGGAACGGGCGCGCGGCAGGGGCGCTTGCGCCAGTATCAGCTGCAATTGATCGAGCGGATACAGGCCGCGCGCAGCGGCGCGCTGGCCGCGCGCAAGGACCTGGGCGTGATGCTCGGCGGCCGGCCCTGCCTGCTCGACCTGACGCAGCTCGGTGAAATCGTCATTGCCTCCGGCGTGCAGATACAAGGCGTGCCGCTGGCGCAGGACTGGTACCTGGGCCTGGCGGCCCTGCGCGGACGCCTGACGGGCGTCGTCGACCTGGCCCGCTACATGGGCGGACCGGCCTGCGCGCCCGGTCATCACTGCCGCATCATCACCTTTTCTCCGCGCCTGGGCCTCAATTGCGCCTTGCTGGTCGAACGCGTACTGGGCTTGCGCCAGCTACGCGCGATGCAATCCGTGCCCTTGCCGGATGTGCAGCCGTCCTGGGCGGCGCAAACGCTGCGCGACAGCGAAGGCCAGCAGTGGCTGCGCCTGGACCTGGCCCAGCTGGCGCAATCGGAGCGCTTTCTCGATGCCGGCTTTGGCGGCCTCGCTGTCCACAAGGATATGTGCTGATGGGCGCCAATTCCCCCATCCTGGCGGCCGGCCTGCCCGAAGCGGAGCACGCGCCTGGCGAGCCGGCATCGGCGGCCGATTTGCCGCTGCGTCTGCGCGATGCGCTGGGACGGCGCAAGTCGCTGGCCAGCGCGCCGGCCCGCGACTTGAAGCTGCCGCTGATCGGCCACCTGCCGCTGCAAAAACAATTGAGCATCCTGTCGACGGTGATGGCCCTGAGCCTGGCCGCCAGCCTGCTGTTCGTCGGCCTCAATACGCGCAGCGGCAATATCGCCTCGGCGCAGACGCAGCTGGCCAGCGATGCGCTGATGCATTCTCAGCGCATCGGCAAGGCCGCGCCGAACGCCGTGCAAGGCAATCCGGAAGCGTTCCGCCAGCTCGAGGAAAGCCGCAATGAACTGAACCAGGATTTCCGCCTGATGCTGCGCGGCGGCACGTACCACGGCCGCGATATCGGCGAGTCGCGTTCCGCGCTGCTGGCGGCGGTGGCCGACGCGCGCAAGAAGTGGGCCAGCAGCGACCGCGCGGCCAGCACCATCTTGCGCCTGAAGCCGGAGCTGGGCGAATTCGACAAGACCTTGCAGCAATTGAATGCGCTGTCGCCGGCGCTGCTGGCGCAGACCGAGGAAATCGGGGCCCTGAAGGTGCAGCGCGGCGGCAATGCGCGCGACCTGGCCGTCATCGGCCGCCTGATGATGCTGAGCCAGCGCATGAGCCGCAGCGCCAGCGAATTCCTCTCGTCGGGCAGCATCAGCTCGGAAACGGCATTTTCGCTGGGGCGCGACACGACGTATTTTCGCACCGCCGTCGAAGGCTTGCTCAATGGCAGCGTGTCGCTGCAGCTGGCGCCCACGCGCGACGCCGAACTGCGCGACCGGCTGGTGGCGCTGAAAGCCAGTTTCGACACCTACCAGAAGCTGGTCTCGTCGATCCTCGACCGGCTTGACAAATTCAGCTCGGCGAAAAGCGCCGAACAGCTGATCTTCAACGAGAACGAAGACCTGCGCCAGCGCTTGACCCTGCTGCAGCAGATGTACCACGCGAACCAGGAAACCCTGGGCGTCGCCTTCTGGATGATGGTCGGCGGCGTGTTGCTGACCCTGATCGCGGCGGCCGGCATCGGCAGGGTGCTGCTGCAGGACTCCGTCAACCGCACGCGCGACGCCGAGCGGCGGCGCCAGGAAGCGGAAATCCGGCGCCTGCAGTCGCAGGAAAAAGAGGAAGTGGCGAAGGCCAGGAATGAGCAGAACCAGGCGGCCATCCTGCGCCTGATGAACGAATTGCAGAAGGTCGCCGACGGCGACCTGACGGTGCAGGCCACCGTATCGGAAGACATCACGGGCGCCATCGCCGATTCCGTCAACTACACGGTCGAGGAATTGCGCGGCCTGGTGGGGCGGGTGACGGCGACGGCGGAACAGGTCAACCGCGCTTCGACGCAGGCGCAAAGCATCTCGAGCAAGCTGCTGATCGCCTCGCAGCAGCAGTCGCGCGAAATCCAGGGCGTCAGCGCCACCGTTGTCAAGATGGCCAATGCGATTACCGACGTGTCGAAGTCGGCCAGCGTCTCGGCCGACGTGGCGCGCCAGTCGGTGGCGGCCGCGCAGCAGGGTTCGACGGCGGTGGAAAACGCCATCAAGGGCATGCATGAAATCCGCGAGCAGATCCAGGATACCTCCAAGCGCATCAAGCGCCTGGGCGAATCGTCGCAGGAAATCGGCGAGATCACCGAGCTCATTTCCGACATCACCGAGCAGACCAACGTGCTGGCGCTGAACGCCGCCATCCAGGCCGCATCGGCCGGCGAAGCGGGGCGCGGCTTTTCCGTCGTCGCCGAGGAAGTGCAGCGCCTGGCCGAACGCTCGGCCGCCGCCGCCAAGCAGATCGGCGCGCTGGTGCGCACCATCCAGGCCGATACCCAGGATGCGACGCGGGCGATGGAAACGTCGACGCAGGGCGTGGTCGAGGGCGCGCGCCTGTCCGACGCGGCCGGCGCGGCCTTGAACGACATCAGCCAGGTCTCGAAACACCTGGCGGAACTGATCCAGGGCATTTCGTTCGCCACGGGCACGCAGGCCGGTTCGGCCAGCGGCGTGGCCTTGAATATCCAGCATATCCTGAGCGTGACGGAGCATACCCAGGACGGCACGCAGCAAACGGCGCAGTCGATCCATAAACTGTCGATGCTGGCGCAGGAACTGAAAAATTCGGTGTCGCGCTTCCGCGTCGCCGCCTGAACGCCGCGCCAGTCCAGGCGATTTCCTTACCGAGGCATGCATGAGCAAACCAGATAGTCCGCAGCAGTCCAAGCCGTTCGACAGCGAACCTCTGTCGTGGGTGATGGTGGAAATCCGCGAAGCGCTGGGCCGCTCGAAAACGGCCCTGTTCGAGGCGGGTGGCCGCGAGCGCGAGGAACGCGCCACGGCCCTGCAGCATGCGCGCTCGCACCTGCACCAGGCGCATGGCGCGCTGGTGATGGTGGACGTGGCCGGCGCCAGCCTGCTGACGGACGCCGCGGAACAGGCGCTGGCGCGCTTTCGCGACGGCAGCCTCGAATACACGCTGGACCATGCGCAGGTCGTCGCCGAACTGTATCAGGCCCTGGGCGAATACCTGGAAGACCTGGTGGCCGGCACGCAGCCGCAGCCGGCGCGCTTGTTCCCCTATTACCGCGACCTGCAAACCATGCTGGGCGCCGAACGCATCCACCCGGCCGACCTGTTTTTCCCGCCAGCGTCGCCGCTGGAAGGGCATGCCATCGCGCTGGCGCAATCGCCCCCGGTGCGCGATTACCCGGCCTGGCGCGGGCGCTTTGAAAAATCCTTGCTGCCCTTCCTGAAGGCGCAGGATGACGCGGCGCGGCGCCAGCATGCGGGCGACCTGCACGCCACCTTGACCCTGGTGGCCGACGCGCAGCAGGACGCGCCGGCGCGCACCTTCTGGTTCGCCATGCAGGCGTTTGCCGGGCTGGCGGCCAGCGGCGAGGGCATGGGCACGCTCAACGTCAAGCAGCTGTTCGGCCTGATCAACCTGCAATTGCGCCGCCTGGCACAGGGGACGGCCAGCCTGCCTGAATCAATGCTGCGCGATGCCCTGTTCTTCATCGCCGCGGCACACGAACCGACGCCGGAGGCCCGCCAGCTGCGCGCCGCCTTCGCCCTGGAAGGCATGCTGCCCGCCGATGTGGAAGCGCGGCGCTACGGCCAGGTCGACCAGGACGCCTTGCAAGGCGCCCGCGCGGCGCTGGCGCAGGCGCGCGCCAGCTGGAGCCGCCTGGCGCAAGCCGACCTCGATCCGGCCCTGGGCACGGATTTCGACACGTCGCTGCAAGAAGTGGCGGCGCATGTGGAGACCTTGAAGCAGCCGGCCCTGGCCAGCCTGCTGCGCGAATGCGCGGCCGTGGCGCGGCAAGCCGTGGCCAGCGGGCGCAGCGCGGCCCTGGAAAATGAAATCGGCATGGCGCTGCTGTTTGCCGACACGGGCCTGGAGCAGCTGCGCCGCCTGCCCGACGATTTCGCGGGCAACGCGGAAACCATCGCCGCGCGCCTGCAGGCGCTGCTGGCTGGCGAAGCGCCGCCGCCTGTTACTGCAGGCGAGCTGTCGCGACAGATCGAACAGGGCCAGACGGTGGCCGCGCTGGCCGAGGAAATGAAGACGGGCTTGCGCCAGGTGGAAAAAGTGCTCAATGCGTATTACGCGGATGCGGTTGGTACGGGGACGGCGGGGGCGCTCGATGGCGTCGCGCCCGTGCTGGAGCAGTTGCAGCAGCAGCTGGCCGGGCTGGCACAGGAAGACGCGCGCGCCGCCGTGCTGCAGGTCGATGCGGCCGTGCGGCAGCTGGCCGGTGCCGACGCCAAGGCGGAAGCCAACGCGGATGCGCGCGCCGAGGCGCTCGACGAGATCGCGCAAAATGTCAGCGCGCTGGGCTTTTTTGCCGATATGCTGGGCCGCAACGCGCAGGCGGCCAGCGGGCGTTTCCATTTCGACGCGGCCGCCGGCACCTTCCGCGCCCTGCCATTTGAAAAAGTCGCCGCCGCCGGCCCCGTTCCCTTGCTTGACCAGGCCCTGGCGCCCGCCGCGCCTGCCGGCATGGATGCCGCGCCGGCAGTGACCGATGTCGACGCGGAGATGCTCGACATTTTCATCGCCGAAGCGCGCGAAGTGCTGGCCTTCATCGACACCACCCTGGCCCTGCCGCGCGAGCAGGCCGCCAGCGGCGACCACCTGGCCATGCTGCGCCGCTCCTTCCACACACTGAAAGGCAGCAGCCGCATGATCGGCCTGGCGCAGTTTGCCGAAGCGGCCGGCGCCATCGAACGCGTCATGAATACCTGGCTGGCCGAGGCGCGGCCCGTCAGCGACGACTTGTTTACCTTGCTCAATTACGGCTGGTACCAGCTCAGCGAGTGGGTGGCCCAACTGGAAGGTGGCGCGGGGCGCGAGCGCGAGCCCGGCATGCTGCTGGCGGCGGCCGAGCGCGTGCGCGAAGGCGGACCGTTCGAACTGCGCAAGCCACGCCCGGCCGCGCCGGTGGCCAGCAATGGCAATGTGATCGGACTGCCCCTGGCCACGGCGCCCGCGCTGCACGAAGCGCCGGACGATCACCTCAAGCATGTGGGCGACCTGCGCATCAGTCTACCCTTGTACAACATCTACCTGGCCGAGACGGACGAATTGCTGCGCGTGCTCACGCGCGATTTCGGCGAATGGCGCCATGAACAGCGCGCCGTCAGCGCGGAAGCGCTGCAAGCCGTGCATACGCTGGCGGGAACGTCGGGCACGGTGGGCTTCCAGTCCCTGCGCGACCTGGCGCACGAGCTCGAAACGGTGATCGAAACGGTGGTGCCGCCGCTGGCCGGCCTGCGCGCCGAACAGCACGACGTGCTGGAACAGGCCACGCAGCGCATCGGGCAAATGCTGCAGGCGTTTGCGCTGGGCGACCTGGCGCCAACGCAGCCGGACATGATCGAAGCGCTCAACACCCTGTGGCGCGCCCTGACGGCGCCGCCCGGCGAGGGCAAGGAAGAGCGGCTCGACGCCCTGTTCGCGGCCGCTTACGCCAGCATCGTCGGCGCGCCGGCGCAGCCCGCCGAGCCGGTCGCCGAAGTCCCGCCGCCGCAGCTCGAGACCCTGTTCGAAGCGACGTATGCGAGCATCGTCGCCGACGCGCTGCAGCCGGAGGCTGCCGAATTGCCGGCGCCAGTGCAGGACAGCGACGACCTGTTCGACGCCGGTTTCGAGCACGCGCCGCCGTTGGAACACGCGGCGCCGGAAGCGCCGGCGCCCGCCATCATGCCGGCCGATGCGGCTGCGCTGCTGGCGGCCAGCGCCGGCATCAGCGATGAACTTGACCTCGATTTATTGTCCGTCTTCCTGGAAGAGGGCGCCGACCTGCTGCCGCGCATCGGCGAGGCGTTGCGCAGCTGGCAGCAGCAGCCGCACGACAGCGGCCAGGCGCAGATGCTGCTGCGTACCCTGCACACGGTCAAGGGCAGCGCGCGCATGGCCGGCGCCATGCGCCTGGGCCAGCACGCGCATGAAATCGAGACGCATATCGAAAACATGCTGCACGCGGGCACCGCCACGCCGCAGGCCTTCGAGGAGTTGCTGGCCCATTACGACCATGCGCTGCACCTGTTCGAGCAATTGCAGCAGCCCTTGCTGCCCTTGCCGGGCATGGAAGACACGCCGGCCGCCGAACCGAAGGCGGCCCTGGTGCGCGTGCGCGCCGATATCCTCGACCGCCTCGTGAACCAGGCCGGCGAAGTGTCGATCACGCGCTCCAAAATGGAAAATGAAGTGGGCGTGCTCGGCGCTTCGCTGTCCGAGTTTTCCGACAACCTGGCCCGTTTGCGGCGCCAGCTGCGCGAAGTGGAAATGCAGGCCGAATCGCAGATCGCCTCGCGCATGGCCGTCGGCAGCGAGCGCGAATTCGACCCGCTCGAATTCGACCGTTTTACGCGCCTGCAGGAACTCACGCGCATGATGGCCGAAAGCGTCAACGACGTGGCCTCGTTCCACGAAAACCTCCGCCACAGCGTCGACGCGGTGACGGACGATCTGGTGCTGCAGGCGCGCCTGACGCGCGAGCTGCAGCGCGACCTGATGCAGATCCGCATGGTGCCGTTTGCCAGTATCGCCGAACGCCTGTTCCGCGTGGCGCGGCAAAGCGCCAAGGAAGTCGACAAGCGCGTCAACCTCGACATCCGCGGCGGTGGCGTGGAAATCGACCGCAGCGTGCTCGAACGCATGGCCGCACCCTTCGAACACTTGCTGCGCAACGCCATCGTGCACGGCGTCGAGCCGCGCGATGCGCGCCTGGCCGCGGGCAAGAGCGAAACGGGCGAGCTGCTGGTGCAGGTCAGCCAGCAGGGCAATGAAGTGGCGATCAGCTTTTCTGACGATGGCGCGGGGCTGGACCTGGAACGCATCCGCGCCAAGGCACACGGCGCCGGCCTGGTGGCGACGGACGCGCCATTGACCGACGCGCAGGCGGCCGAGCTGATTTTCACGCCCGGTTTTTCCACCGCCGACAGCCTGACGGAACTGGCCGGGCGCGGTTTCGGCATGGATATCGTGCGCTCCGAAGCGCTGGCCCTGGGCGGAAGAGTGGAAACGCTGACGCAGGCGGGCCTGGGCATGCGCTTCACCATCCACCTGCCGCTGACCCTGGCCGTCACCCAGGTGGTGCTGCTGGCGGCCAGCGGCAAGACGTATGCCTTGCCATCGGTGCTGGTGGAGCAGGTGCTGCACCTGAAAGGCGAGCAGCTGGAGCAGGTGCGGGCGGCCGGGCGCATCGAGTCGCACGGGCAGTCGCTGGCGCTGCATCATTTGTCGGCCATGCTGGGCGAGACGCCGGCGGCGCAGGCCACGCAGCGCCATGCGCCCGTGCTGTTGCTCCGGAATGGCAATGACAGGCTGGCCTTGCAGGTCGATGACGTGCTGGGCAACCGCGAAGTCGTGGTCAAGCACGTGGGCCCGCAGCTGGCGCGCATGCCGGGCATCGCCGGCGCCACGGTGCTGGGCACGGGCGACATCGTGCTGATCCTCAATCCGGTGGCTTTGGCGCAGCACCTCGAGCACCATCCGGAACTGCTGTCGCAGTATGCGCTGGCCAGCAGCGAGCAGCATGCCGCTACGAGCGCGCTGGAAGCGCCAGCCGTGCGCGTGATGGTGGTCGACGATTCGCTGACGGTGCGCCGCGTGATGCAGCGCCTGTTCGAGCGTGAAGGCTACCAGGTAATGCTGGCCAAGGATGGCCTCGATGCGCTGGAGCAGCTGCATGCGCTGGAAGCGGCCGCCATGCCGGCCATGCTGCTGGTCGACGTGGAAATGCCGCGCATGGACGGTTTTGATTTGACGCGCAATGTGCGCAGCGACGACAAGACGCGCGCCATTCCCGTCATCATGATCACCTCGCGCAGCGCCGACAAGCACCGCGCGCACGCGTTCGAGCTGGGCGTGAATGCGTATTTCGGCAAGCCGTTCCAGGAGGACGAATTGCTGGCGGAGGTGGGGCGGTTGTTGAGCGACGGCGTGGCGTAACCGGCGCCAATGCCAACAATGTTGTCGGATTACGCTGGGCCTTGCCCCGCTAATCCGACCTACGCCTGTTGATTGACGACGCAAGTCGGGTAGGTCGGGTTAGCGCGCAGCGCGTAACCCGACATCACCGTAATGCCAATCAATTACCTGACTACGCCACCACCTTCACCACGGCATAGCGTTCCAGCGTCTCCTTGCGCGCCTCGTCGTGCTGCACCAGCGGTTCCGGATAATCGCGTCCCAGCACGATGTTTTTTTGCTCGAGCAGCATGCGCGGCACCAGCCAGGGCGCGTGGATTTCCTTGTCGCCCAGCGCCTTCAGTTGCGGCAGGTAGCGGCGGATGAAGCGCCCGCCCGCATCGAATTTTTCCGACTGCGTAATGGGATTGAAGATGCGGAAGTAGGGCTGCGCGTCGCAGCCCGACGACGAAGCCCATTGCCAGCCGCCGTTGTTCGAGGCCAGGTCGAAGTCGTTCAGGTGCAGCGCAAAGTACGCTTCGCCGCGGCGCCAGTCGATACCCAGATCCTTGATCAAAAAGCAGGCCGTGACCATGCGCAGGCGGTTGTGCATATAGCCCGTCTGGTTCAGCTGCGCCATGGCCGCGTCCACCAGCGGGTAGCCGGTGCGCCCCTCGCACCAGGCGGCAAAGGCGGCATCGGCCTCAAGCCCGGTTGCCCAGGCGATGGCGTCGTAGGCCGGTTTGAAGGCGCCGCCTTCCACGTGCGGGTTCTGGTACAAGATCATGGCGTAGAAATCGCGCCAGATCAGTTCTGCCAGCCACACGGGCGCGCCATCGCCGCCGCCGCCCCGGTCCATCAGGTCGACGATGGTGCGCACCAGGTAGCGCAGCGACACGGTGCCGAAGCGCAAATGCATGGACAGGTAGGACGGCCCCTTCAGGGCGGGGAAATCGCGCGCCACGTCATAGCGGGCCACGCGCGCCAGGAAATCGTCAAACAGCGTGCTGGCGCCCGACATACCGGTGGGAATGGCCAGTTCGGCCAGGTTGCTCGCCTCGAAACCCAGTTCGCCCAGGGTGGGCAGGGGCGCCGGCGTGCCGGCGCGCGGCGGCGCCAGGCTGGCCGCGTGCGGCTCGATGTCGAACGGCGCCAGGCAGCCGGGTTCGGCGCGCATTTTCTTCAGCCAGGCATTCTTGTACGGCGTGTAGACGGTGTAGGGCTTGGCCGACAAGGTCAGCACTTCGTCCTTTTCAAAGATCACCTGGTCCTTGAAGCTGAACCACAGGCGCGCGTCGCGCGTGAGCGCGGCCGCCACCGTGGCGTCGCGGGCGATCGCTTGCGGCTCGTAGTCGTGGTTGGCAAAGACGGCGTCGGCGTTCAATTCGGCCGCCAGGCGCGGGATGGCTTCGGCCGCGTCCGCGTGCAGCACGATCAGGTCGCCACCGAGCTGGCGCAGCTCGCTGGCCAGCTCGGCCACGCTGGCATGGATGAAATCGATTCGACGGTCGCGGCGCGGCAGCGCAGCCAGGATGGCGGTGTCGTACACGAAGACGCAATGCACGGCCTGGCTCTGGCGCAGGGCGTGATGCAGTGCAACATGGTCAAACGCGCGCAGATCGCGCCGGAACCACACCAGGGAAGTCTTGATTGTCATTATTTCGCGTGTTCAGTGTCAAAGATAGGCTATTTTTTGCCGCCAACAGGGCTTTATGGCCGCTCGCGTCGTGCCTTTGGCGTCGCTGCGGCGGCAATTCAGTGTAAACTACCGGGTATGTTCGTGGCGCTTTATGTGCGACAGCGATTTTGCAATCAATTTTACAATTGGCATCGAAATGCGCCCGCAAGCATAGCGAATTGATCATTAATTTATAAGATAACAAGAATAACGCCTGGCACCACGGTGCGCGCCGCCCAAGATTCGCGGCAGCTTGCGCCAGGCGTACGATAGCGGGGTAAGCGAGACTTGCCAGCAAGCCCACAGAGAGAGCATCGCGTATGAAAAAGAGTAAAATCGACCAGACTCTACCAGGACATCGTCTGATGCAGGGTGTGGGAGAACCGGCCGCGACCGGTTCCTCCACCCTGAATCTGGCCAACCATTTCCTCATTGCGATGCCGGCCATGCAAGATCCGATCTTCGGCGGCACGGTCGTGTACGTGTGCGAACACAATGAAAACGGCGTGCTCGGCGTCGTCATCAACAAGCCCACCGACATGACCATGGAAGTGCTGTTCGACCGCATCGACCTGAAACTGGCGGCCGGCAGCGACACGCCCATCATCAATGAACCGATCATGTTCGGCGGCCCCGTGCAGGATGACCGCGGCTTCGTGCTGCATACGCCGGGCGCGCGCTACTCCTCGTCGCTGACGGTGACCGATGAAGTGGCGTTTACCACTTCGATCGACGTGCTCGAAGCCGTCGCCAAGGGCGATGGTCCCGAGCGCATGCTCGTCTCCATCGGCTACTCGGGCTGGAGCCCGGGCCAGCTGGAAGACGAGATCGGCCGCAACGGCTGGCTGACGGTGGGCGCCTCGGCCGACATCCTGTTCGATTTCCCCATCGAGCAGCGCTACGTGGCGGCCATCAAATTGCTGGGCATCGACCCCCTCATGCTGGCGAGCGAGGCTGGCCACGCATGAGCGGTGACGCCATCGACACCATCCTCGCCTTCGATTTCGGCTTGAAACGCATCGGCGTTGCCATCGGCAATACCATGATTTGCCAGGCCAAGCCGCTCAGCGTGATCACGGCCACGGCGAACGAGCCGAAGTTCGCCGCCATCGATAGCCTGATCAAGGAGTGGGGCGCGAGCCGCATCGTGGTGGGCCTGCCCAGCCATCCCGATGGCACGGAACACGAGATGAGCGCGCGCTGCCGCCGTTTCGCCAACCAGGTGCACGGCCGTTTCAACCTGCCCGTGGAACTGGTCGACGAGCGCTATTCCTCGGCCGTCATCGCCGCCAGGCGCGGCGAAGTCATCGACGACCGCGCCGCTGCCATCATCCTGCAACAGTATTTCGACGCGAATTATTAATAATCTGACCTTTTTGGCCCATTCCTGAATGATCAAGAACTCCATGCCGCAACCTACGAATCCTTCCCAACTCGACGCCGAGGCCCTGTATGCGGTCTTGCTGCAGCAAGTGCAGAGCGGCCTGGCGGGCATCCCCAACGTGGCCATCGTCGGCATCCATTCGGGCGGCGCCTGGCTGGCCGAACGCCTGGCGCGCGACCTGAACCTGCTCGACCGCCTGGGCGTGCTCGACGTCTCGTTCTACCGCGACGACTTCGCCCAGAAGGGCTTGCATGCGGACGTCAAGCCGACGCAAATCGGTTTCGACGTGGCCGGCGCCACCATCCTGCTGGTCGACGATGTGCTGTACACGGGCCGCACGACGCGCGCGGCCATCAATGAATTGTTCGACTATGGCCGCCCGGCCAAGATCATGCTGGCGGCCCTGGTCGACCGCGGCGAACGCCAGCTGCCGGTGGCCGCCGATTTCGTGGCCGCCTACACTGCCGTGCCAGCGGGCCAGGCCCTGGTCCTGAAGCAAGTCGACGATGGAAAATTCACGCTCACCTTAGATACCCACCATGCTTAATCCGCAACTGAATAAACACGGCGAACTGCAACATCTGCTGACGATTGAAGGCTTGCCGAAGTCTATCGTCAACCACATCCTCGACACGGCTTCCTCGTTCGTCGGTATTTCCGACCGCGACGTGAAAAAGGTCCCGCTGATGCGCGGCAAAAGCGTTTTCAACCTGTTCTTTGAAAACTCCACGCGCACCCGCACCACCTTTGAAATCGCATCAAAAAGGCTGTCGGCCGACGTCATCAACCTGAACATCCAGGCTTCGTCGGCCAGCAAGGGCGAGTCCCTGCTCGACACCATCGACAACCTGTCGGCCATGCATGCCGACATGTTCGTCGTGCGCCACGCGCAGTCGGGCGCGCCCTACCTGATCGCCAAGCACCTGATCGACACCAAGCAGCCGCACGTCCACGTCGTCAACGCGGGCGATGGCCGCCACGCGCACCCGACCCAGGGCTTGCTCGACATGTACACGATCCGCCACTACAAGAAGGATTTCACCAACCTGACGGTGGCCATCGTGGGCGACATCCTGCACAGCCGCGTGGCCCGTTCCGACATCCATGCGCTGACCACGCTGGGCGTGCCGGAAGTGCGCGCCATCGGCCCGCACACCCTGCTGCCGGGCGGCCTGGAACAGATGGGCGTGCGCACCTTCACCAACATGGATGAAGGCTTGAAAGGCGTCGACGTGATCATCATGCTGCGCCTGCAAAACGAGCGCATGAGCGGCGCGCTGCTGCCGTCGGCGCAGGAATATTTCAAGAGCTACGGCTTGACGCCCGAGCGCCTGGCGCTGGCGAAACCGGATGCCATCGTCATGCATCCGGGCCCGATGAACCGCGGCGTGGAAATCGATTCGGCCGTGGCCGACGGTCCGCAGGCGGTGATCCTGCCGCAGGTGACCTTCGGTATCGCCGTGCGCATGGCGGTGATGAGTATTTTGGCTGGTAATCAGGGCTGATAGCCCAAGGACGAGTAAGCGAGCATGACGACACTACATATCAAGAACGGCCATTTGATCGACCCTGCCAACGGCATCGATGGCTTGCAAGACCTGTTTATCGCCGACGGCAAGGTGCTGGCCGTGGGCAGCGCCCCGGCCGGCTTCACCGCCGACACGACGTTTGACGCGGCCGGCCTGGTGGTTGCCCCCGGCCTGGTCGACCTGTCCGCGCGCCTGCGCGAGCCGGGTTACGAATACAAGGCGACCCTGGAATCGGAATTGCAGGCGGCCCTCCAAGGCGGCGTCACCAGCCTGGTGTGCCCGCCCGATACCGATCCCGTGCTGGACGAGCCGGGCCTGGTGGAGATGCTGAAATACCGAGCCAAGACGCAGAACAAGGCCCACGTGCACCCGCTGGGCGCACTGACCATGGGCTTGAAAGGTCAGTCGCTGACGGAAATGGCGGAACTGACGGAAGCGGGCTGCATCGGCTTCGCGCAGGCCGAAGAGCCGATCGAAGACACGACCGTGCTGCTGCGCGCCATGCAGTACGCGAACACCTTCGGCTACACGGTCTGGCTGCGCCCGCAAGACCCGCACATCGGCCGCGGCGGCATCGCCCACAGCGGCCCGCTGGCCTCGCGCCTGGGCTTGTCCGGCGTGCCCGTGATGTCCGAAACCATCGCCCTGCACACGATCTTCGAATTGATGCGCGCCAGCCGCGCGCGCGTGCACCTGTGCCGCATTTCGTCGGCGGCGGGCCTGGAACTGATCCGCGCTGCCAAAGCCGAAGGTCTTCCCGTCACCTGCGACGTGGGCGTGCACCACGTGCACCTGACGGACGCCGACATCGGCTTCTTCGACCCGAACGCCAGGGTCACGCCGCCGTTCCGCAGCCAGCGCGACCGCGATGCGATCCGCGCCGGCCTGCTTGACGGCACGGTCGACGCCATGTGCTCGGACCACACGCCTGTCGACGACGATGAAAAATTGCTGCCGTTCGGCGAAGCGTCGCCCGGCGCCACGGGCCTGGAACTGCTGCTGTCCTTGGCCCTGAAATGGGCCGACGATTATGCCTTGAACCAGCCGCAAGCGGGTGCACGTCCGCTGGCGCGCGCCGTGGCCAAGGTCACGTCGGACGCGGCCCGTGTCGCCGGCATCCCGGCCGGCAGCTTGGCCGTGGGCGAAGCGGCCGACATCTGCGTCTTCGATCCCGCCGCGTGCTGGACCGTGTCGTCGGCCTCGCTGGCCAGCCAGGGCAAGCACACGCCTTTCCTCGGCTATGAGCTGAGCGGCATCGTCAAGGCGACCATCGTTGCCGGACAGGTGGCGTTTCAGCGTTAATTGCCGCTAGTGCACCAGCGAAGGTGTCGAAGCCGGGGTCAGACCCGCCGGGTCTGACCCCAGATTTTGCTTGGGGTCGAGAGCCTTATTTAATTTGTTGGTGTCATTTGAAACTTCTGCTTACCTACCGCCTCGCGCGCATCGCCATCCACCTGAGCTGCGGCATGGCCGAAAGCGCCGTGGTCTTTCCCTGGCTGGACCTGGAAGGGCGCAACCGGCGCATCCGCCGCTGGTCGACGCAGCTGCTCGACATTTGCGGCGTGCACGTGGCGCAGCCGGCCGACAGCGTGCCGGCCCTCGACCATGCGATGGTGGTGGCGAACCACGTCTCGTGGCTCGACATCTTCGTCATCAACGCCGTCCACCCCTGCCGTTTCGTCGCCAAGGCGGAAATCCGCGCCTGGCCCATCCTCGGCTGGCTGGCGGGGCGCGCCGGCACCATCTTCATTTCGCGCGGCAGCAAGCGCGACCTGCGTCTGATTTTCCAGGGCCTGGTGGACAAGTTGACGGCGGGCGAGCGCATCGCGTTTTTCCCCGAAGGCACGACCGCCGCGCAAGGACAGATCCTGCCGTTTCACGCCAATTTGTTCGAGGCGGCCATCGACGCGCAAGTGCCGGTGCAGCCGTTCGCGCTCGTGTATGTGGATGACCAGGGGGCCTTGCACCACGCCGTCGATTTCATCGGCGAGATGAGCTTTGCGCAAAGCATGGTGGCGATACTGAGCGGCCCGCCCATCACGGCGCGCCTGACCTGTCTGGCGCCGGTGGCGACGACAGGCGCGCACCGGCGCGAACTGGCGGGGGCAACGCAGGCGGCCGTGGCCGCCGCGCTGCCGCTGGACAAGGCAGCCTAATTTTTGACGTGCAGCCAGCGCGCATGCGCGGCGCGGGCCAGGTAATCGAGAATGAAGCCGAGTATGCCGATCAGCACGATGGCGGCCATCAGTTCCGAATACGCGAGGCGGTCGCGCGTGTCGAGGATGAAGTAGCCGAGGCCCGCCGACACGCCCAGCATTTCCGCCGGCACCAGCACGATCCAGATGATGCCGATGGCCAGGCGCACGCCCGTCAGAATGTCGGCCGTGATGCCCGGCAAAATCACCTTGAAGACGATCTCGCTGCGCGTGGCCGACAGGCTGCGCGCCAGCAGCAGCCAGTTCGGATCGAGCCGCGCCACGCCGGCCGCCGTATTGAGCAGGATAGGCCAGACGGCCGCAAACGCCAGCAGGAAGTACACGGGCGCGTCGCCGACACCGAGCACCATCACGGCGATCGGCATCCACGACAGCGGCGAAATCATGCGCAGCAGCTGGAACAGCGGCATGGCCGCGCCGGAAAAGCTTTTCGACATGGCCACCAGCACGCCGAGCGGCACGCCGATGACGATGGCCAGTCCCAGGCCCACGGCCACCCGCTGCAGGCTCAATACCACGTGCAGCCAGATATCCGCGCCGCCCACCATCTCCTTGAACGCCAGCGCCGTGGGCAAGGGCGCAAAAGCGGTGGCAATCGGCGTGGATTTCTCCAGCGCCGTCACGCCCATGGACCACAGCAGCAAGGCACAGGCCAGCCCCACGAGGGGCAGGCCGAACTTCGTGAACAGCTTGCTTGCCATCGTCAGACCGCCACGGTTTCGCTGCGCAGCAGGTTGGCCGGCAAGCCGAAGGCGGCCGGGCCGCCGACCGCCGTGATGGCCTTGCGCACGAAGCGGTCATCGACCAGGTCGCGCGCGGCGAATTTCGGATCGAGGTTGGCCAGGAAGCGCGTATCGCCTTCCACCTTGGTGCGGCCGATGGCGCGCACCAGTTCTTCCGTGTACGAGGCAAACGGATATGGCTGGAAGTCGATGCGGCGCTGCTGCCAGTTCTTGTGCACGATCAGGCCCTGCTTTTCGTAGCCGGCGTAATCGGTGGTGGCCAGCACCTTGGTCAGCACCTGCAGCGGATGCGGCGTGTAGCGGTGCTCGCCCACGTTCGACAGCAGCTTGGCCGTGTCGACCTGGTTCGTGCGCGTCCACAGCTGCGCCTTGACGATGGCGTTGGTGACCTTTTGCGCCCATTCGGGACGCGTGTTGATGTCGCGCTCGGACAGGAAAGTAACGCAGCACGCATGGTTTTTCCACACGTCGCCCGAGAAGCGCAGGATCTTGCCGATGCCGGCGTTTTCCACCGCCGCATTGAAGGGCTCCGCCACGATGTAGCCGGCGATCGACTTGCTGGCCAGGGCGGAAACCATTTCGGCGGGTGCCAGCACGATCAGGTTCACTTCATTCGGCTTGATGGCCGCGTTGCGCGCGCGCGTCACCGGCGTCAAGCCGTTCGAGGACAGGATTTGCTGCAGCAGGATGTTGTGGATCGAGTACCAGAACGGGATGGCGACCGTGCGTCCACCCAGGTCGGAAACCTTGTTGATCTCGTTGGCCACCGTCAGCGCGGACCCGTTGACGTGGTTCCAGGCGACGACCTTGGCGGGGAACTTGGCGCCGTAGCGCACCCATAAGGTGGCCGGCGACAGCAAGTGGATGACGTTGACTTGGCCGGCCACGAAGGCTTCGATGATTTGCGCCCAGCTGCGGAACAGCCGCGGCGTTTCCGCCTGCAAGCCTTCCGCTTCGAACAGCTTGCGCGCGTGGGCGACGAGCAGCGGGGTGGCGTCGGTGATCGGCAGGTAGCCGATTTTCACGGGCTGGTCGTCGCCTTTCGGGCCTTGCTGGGCCATGGCGTCGCCGGCGAACAGCAGCGGCGAGGCAACGCTGGCCGTGGCCAGGGCCGACATGCGCAGGAAATCGCGCCGCGTCAGGCCGCAGTCGCAATCGGACGAGGCGCAGATGTGCAGGGGTTTGTTGTGGTCTTCGAATGTCATGGGAGAGTTCCGGTCGATTAATTGGAAGCAAAGGCGGGCGCTTGGTCCTGCTTTTGCAGCGCCTGCAGGGCGTCGAGGATGTCCATCTTCAGGGCGATGACGTCGGCGCTGTGGCCGATCCGTGGCTGGTCGATGGCGACGTTCCATTCGCGCACGATGTTGCCCGGCTTGCCGCCCATGAGCAAGATGCGGTCGGCCACGAGAATCGCTTCGTCGATATCGTGCGTGACGAGCAGCACGGCCGTATGCCAGCGGTGCACTACGTCGACGAGCAAGGATTGCATCTCGGCGCGCGTGATGGCATCAAGAGCGGAAAACGGTTCGTCGGCGAACAGCAGTTCCGGTTCGCGCGCCAGCGCACGGGCCAGGGCCACGCGCTGGGCCATGCCGCCCGACAGCGCGGACGGATACAGTTTTTCGCGTCCTTTCAAACCGACCGCTTCGATGGCTTGCGCCACGCGCGCCTGGTGCGCCTCGCGCGTGAGCTGCGGCTGGTGCTTGAAGTCCAGGCCGAAACCGGCATTGCCCGTGACGTTCAGCCAGGGTAGCAGACTGGCTTGTTGGAAGACGAGGGCGCTGCGCGGGTCCGGTTCGCGCATGGGAGCGTCGAGGAACTGGATCTCGCCCGTGGACGGCGGCTGCAAGCCGGCCAGCACGCGCAGCAGGCTTGATTTGCCGCAGCCGCTGCCGCCAAGCAGGCAGACGATTTCGCGCTTGCGCACGCCCAGCGACACGTGCTGGAACACGGGCGCCGTGCCGGGGTAAGCGTAGCTCAGATCCTGCGCCTGCAAGGCCCAATCGGCAACGCTCATGCCGATGCTCCCGCCGCCTTGGCCGCCTGCTGGCTGTCGAACAGCTGCAAGGCCGATTGCAATTGCGTCAGGCTGGGGGTGACGATGGGGATGAACGACGATTCGCGCCAGCGGCGGGCAAAGCCCTGCTGCTCGGCATTCAGGTAGGCGCGTCCGCCCATGGCTTGCAGTTCCAGCATCAAGGCTTGCTGCAGCACGTCGGCCAGCTGTATGCGCAGGCGGAACATGGCCGGTGCTTCTTTTTTGAAACGGCCATCGTGCACGCCGGCCAGCAGGGTGGCGACGGCGCTTTCCAGTGTCGCTTGCAGCGCTTCGATGCGCGGCGTGAGCTGGTTGCGCGAGCCGGCGGAAATCTGCGCCGCCTTGGCCAGGCTGGCGCGCGCCAGGCCGATCGACAGGCCGCACTGCATGCCGAGGAACGATGGGCGCACCTGCGGCAGCCAGGCCGGCGCATTGTCGCTGATGATGTCGGCGGCGGGGATGTGCACCTGCGCCAGCTTGACGGATGCCGTATTGCTGCCGCGCAGGGCGATCAGGTCCAGGTCGTCGCTGCGCTTGACGCCTGCGCTGCCGCTGTCGAAGGCGACGATGACGGGCGGCGCGCCGTCGTCCGGCGCCACGGCCGCCGCCGCGACAAAGCCCGCCTTGCGCAAGTTCGTCACCCAGGCCAGGCCGCCGTCGACGAGCAAGCCGTCAGCGTGGCGCGCGCCCGTGATTTGCAGCTGCTCGATGCCGGACAAGAATTTCATGGCGTTCGACAGGCCGCTGGCGCCCGCCTGCGTGCCTGCCAGCAGGCCGGGCAAGCGGCGCTCGGCCAGCGCGCGGTTTTCGCTTTGCAGCAGGAATTCGATGAAGCAGCGCTGGCCCCAGAAGACAAAGGCCGCCGTCACCGATTGTTCGGCCACTTTGGCGATGGCCTCGATGGCGTCGCGCACGTCGCCGCCCGCGCCGCCGTGTTCCTGCGGCACGCCGATGGCCAGCAGCTTGTCGCCAGCGAGGGCAGGCAAAACGGTTTCAGCCAGCTCCGACGATTGGTCGAGCTGGTCGGCATGCATGTGCAGCCAGTGAGTGAGGTTCGCCATGTCAGACGGCGCCAGGCAAGTAGGGCGTCAATTGCGGATTGACGGGCGTGCCGGCCAGGCTGTTGGAGAAATTGCACAGGGTGGCCAGGCTGATGCCCAGCACGACTTCGAGCGCCTGCTGCTCGTTGTAGCCGGCGGCCAGGAAGGTTTGATATTCCACGTCGCTGACGGCGCCGCGCGTGGCGATGACGGCCGTGGCGAAGGCGGCGACGGCGTCCAGCTTCGCATCGCCCGTCGGCTGGCCGTGCTGCAGGGCGCGCACCGTGTCCGGTGTCTGGCCTGCTTTTTTCAGCGAGATGGCGCTATGGCCGGCGATGCAGAAATCGCAGCCATGGATGCGCGCGGCCGTGATCTGCACCACTTCGCGTTCCATCAGGCTCAAGCTGGCGCGCGCATTGATGCTTGATACGGTCAGGTAGGTTTCCAGTGCCAGCGGGGCATTGGCCAGAACGCCGATCAGGTTGGGCAGGAAGCCATTGTTGGCGATGGCCTTTTCCACGAAGGGGCGGCTATCGGCCGGGGCGGTATCGAGGGTGTGCAGCGTCAGACGGGACATGGGGTACCTTGCTAAGTTGGTAAGTCACCCGGCCATTATATCGGCCATGCCGTGCACGCAACAGACGTCAGCGTCGTCCTTTTGTGCTCGTTCGTCTGCGATTGTGCGATCCTTGATTTCAGCTGACGCTTAGCTGGCCAGCTGGCGCAATCGCTGGTCGCGCCGATAGGCGCCCGGCTGCTCGCCCGTGACCCGCTTGAAGGCGCGCGTGAAGGCGGCGTGCGAGCGGTAACCCACCAGTTCGGCCGCGCGTTCGACGGAAACGCCGTCGTGCAGGCGGCGTGCGGCGATCTTCATGCGCAGCAGGAGCAGGAACTGGGCCGGCGAATGGCCGCTGGCGCTGGCGAAATGCTTGCAGAAGCTGGCGCGCGACATGCAGGCCGCCTTGGCCATGTTCTCGATCGACCAGTCGTCGGCGGGCGCGTCGAGCATGCGTTCGAGCAGCGGCGAAAACGCGGGCTGGTGCAGCAGCGACAGCAAGCCGGCCGCCACCTGCTCGCCCTGCGCCACATGGCGGATCAGGTAAAAGAACAGCAGTTCGACCAGGCGCGCGATCAGTGGCGACGGTTGTTCCGGGTCGCCGCCCGCTTCCGCCAGGATCAGGTCGAACAGCGCGGCGGCGGCGCTGAAGGCGGGTGCGTCGCCGCGTATGAGCAGATACGGCGGGAACGAGTCGACGATCAGGGCGGAGAGGGCGCCGCGAAATTGAAAGAAGCCGCAGGCCAGCGCCGTCGCCGGCTGCTCCGTGGGCGCTTGCAGCGGCAGCATCGCCTGCGCGCTGACCGCCTGCAGCGGATCGCTGTGGGGACTGAGAAAGTGCGGCAGGTCGCGCAGCAGGAAGACGCCGTCGCGCGGGCCGAGGGCGATAGGCGCCGCGCCATCGAGGTGCAGATGGCAGTGGCCGTCGAGCACCAGGTGGAAGCTGCCCAGTTCCCGGCCCGCCGTGGAGGCGCGCCAGCGGCCGCAGTACTGGCCCACGTGCAGGACGGCGGTGTCGAGTTCCAGGCTGCCGAGCAGCCAGCGCGCCAGTCTGTCGGTATCAGGATGCATGGGATCGCACAGGCAAAAGCGCCATCATACGGGCCATGCGCGGCAAGGCAAACGACCGATTTCGACTAAGCATATGCGCCGTGCTCAGCGCTTGCCGCTATGCTGCCGGAAGGCGGGGCAATCGACCTGCAGCAAGGAGCGGTCTTGCAGGCACACGGCCGACAGTTTTCCGCCCCACACGCAGCCGCTATCGAGGCCGATCAGGCGCTCCCGCAACTGCAGTCCCAGCGCCGACCAGTGGCCGAAGACGATGGTGTCGCCGGCGCTTTGCCGGCCCGGCACGTCGAACCAGGGCAGCAGGCCGGAACCGGGCGGCGGGCTGCCACTTTCCTTCATCTTGAAGTCCATCACGCCGTCGGGCGTGCAAAAGCGCAGCCGCGTCATGGCGTTGACGATACAGCGCAGCCGGTCGGCGCCCTGCAGGTCGTCGCGCCAGGCGGCCGGCTCGTTGCCGTACATGGTGCGCAGGAAGGATACCCAGTCGTCGCTGCGCAGCATGGTGGACACTTCCCCGCTCAGGGACAGGGCCTGGGCCGCGCTCCATTGCGGCAGCAAGCCCGCATGCACGAGCACATGGCCGTCGTGTTCCAGTGCCAACGACCGCTGGCGCAGCCAGTCGATCAACTCCTCGCGGTCGGGCGCCTCGAGGATTTCGGCGAGGGTGTCGGACGCATGCTCGGGCCGGATGCCGTTGGCCACGGCCAGCAGGTGCAAGTCATGGTTGCCCAGGACGCTGTCGGCCAGGCCCTGCCGCGCCAGCGCATGCACGTGGCGCAGGGTGGCCAGCGAGGCCGGGCCACGGTTGATCAGGTCGCCCGCGAACAGCAGGCGGTACGGGCCATCGGCCGCCGCTTGTATCCGTTCGATCAGTTCGACGGTTTGTGCATGGCAGCCTTGCAGATCGCCGATAAAGTAGGTTTTCATGAGCGGTGTGGTATTTTTTTTGGCAGAGGATCGGGCTGGACGGCAAACGTACCCGGATGGCGCCAGACTTTCAGTAGAATCAGAATCATGCCTGAAGTTGCACGCTTGCGTGTCGAATGGCGTGCCCGCCATGCAAAACCGCCTGCTACATGTTGCATTGTCAAAGAGTCTATTGTTAATGTATCAAATGGTAAAAGCTGTTAGCAATCATGGACTTCCTTGCTAGCATTTCCGACGCTGGAACACATTCGCGCAAGCGGGATGGAGAATATTTCCTATAAAATAATATTTTTCCGGCGCCAAAAATGCGGCAAAGTGGCGGGCCGCGCATGTGTATCTTTTTGGCGAAAAAACACGGTTTTTTTTATTGGCAATACTGGATATATGGCATTTTTTGAGATAGCAGCAGCCGTGGCGGCGTCGACGGGCGGCTTGAAAATAGGGATTTATTCGCAAAGTCGGTACAATGCCATTAAAGGCTGTATGGCGTAATTTCTCGTATTTTTTACCTTATCGATGGCTTTTTAGTGGCGAGCCCGATTTTTTGTTGATAATAAAAATGTTTTCTTTTATCGTGAGCTTTGTCGCATCCGCGTTGTTGACCCTGTTGATTATTAAACAGGTGCGATTGCACAGGTCGGCACTCGATTCTGATTTTCATGGCGTGCAAAAAGTGCACTCCCATTCAGTGGCACGCATTGGCGGGCTGGCGATCTTCCTGGCAGTGGTGTTCAGCGCGCTCGTGTCGATCTGGCGCCTGCCGTCCATGACGCAATGGATGCTGTCCTTGCTGTTGTGCTCAGGCATCGCGTTTGCTGGCGGCATCATTGAAGACTTTACGGGCAAAGTCAGCCCCGTGGGGCGCTTGCTGCTGACCATGGCAGGTGCGCTGTTGGCCTATTTTCTGATCGATGCGCGCATCGACCGCATCGATTTCCCTTTCTCCAGCTGGGCGATACCCTTGATCTGGCTGAGCTTGCCCATCACAGTGCTGGCCGTGGCGGGGATTGCCAATGCCATCAATATTATCGATGGCTTCAATGGCCTGGCCAGCGTGGTTTCCATCTGCATGTTCCTGTCGCTCGCCTATGTTGGCTTGCAAGTCAACGATTCCTTCATCCTGGTCTCGGCCCTGCTGGTGGCCGGTGCCGTTACTGGTTTTTTGATCTGGAACTATCCGGTCGGCTTGATTTTCCTCGGTGATGGTGGCGCCTATTTTATTGGCTTCATGCTCGGTGAGTTGACCCTGCTGCTGGTGATGCGCAATCCTGATGTATCGACCTGGTACGCCGTGCTGCTGCTGATTTATCCCGCATTTGAAACCCTTTTCTCGGCCTATCGACGCGCATTTATTCAAGGGAAGTCACCGGTGATGCCGGACGGCATACATCTGCACAGCCTGATTTTCCGCCGTATTGTGCAGTGGACCGTAGGCCGCAAGGAGGCGCGGGCGCTGATGCGCCGCAATTCGATGACGTCACCTTATCTGTGGCTGTTTTCGCTGACGGCCGTGATTCCAGCGACCTTGCTTTGGCGGCATACCGGTTTATTGATTTTCTGTTCCATTTTATTCATGGTGTCGTACGTCTGGTTATATTTCCGCATCATCCGATTCAAGTCGCCACGCTGGATGATTATGAATAAGAAGAAATAACGTGAATAGTGTATATTCATGCATTTTTTAATTCATATTAATGTTAAAGGTGACATATGAATTTATCAACATTGACAATGCTGGAGCTGCGCAAATTGCAAGACCAGGTTCAGCACGAATTAAACAGCCGCGAACGTGAAGATTTGAACAAGGCGCGCGAACAGATCATGGCGATCGCGCAGCAAGCTGGCATTCCGCTGAAACAGCTGATACTCGATGGCTTGCACCCGCGCACGGGTAAAGTCGCGGTGCGTTACCGTCATCCGGACAATGCCAGTGAGCAATGGACAGGCCGCGGCCGTCAGCCGCTGTGGGTCAGGCAGTGGGTGGAATCGGGCAAGTCCATCGATCTGCTGCGCGTATAATTCGGTATACTCTTGGCGCAGCAGCAAGCGGCCAGCCGCGCGCTGCACCTTGCTAGGGACTTGTTTATTCCCTTATTTATCCCTTTATTATCCCTTTACTCATACCGCCCACACCATGCTTCCATTGTCCAGAACGATCTTCAAGGCCTACGATATTCGCGGCATTATCGCTAAAACCCTCGATGCCAGCGTGGCGCACAAGATCGGCCAGGCATTTGGCCAGGCAGCCCTGGCAAAGGGCGAGCAGCGGGTAGTGATCGGCCGCGATGGCCGCCTGTCGGGACCGGAATTGACGGCGGCGCTGGCGCAGGGCTTGCAAGCGGCAGGCGTCGACGTGATCGACCTGGGCGTGGTGGCCACGCCGATGGTCTACTTCGGCACGAATGTGCTCGACACGCGCTCCGGCATCATGGTCACGGGCAGCCACAATCCACCCGACTACAACGGCTTCAAGATGGTGCTGGCCGGCGAAGCGATCCACGGTGAAGCGATCCAGGCGCTGTATCACAGCATCGTCGCGCACGACGGCAGCGCCAGCGCCAAGCCGGGAAGCTATGCCACGCACGATATCCGCGCCGCCTACCTCGAGCGCATCCTGGGCGACGTCAAGCTGGCGCGCCCGATTAAGATCGCCGTCGATTGCGGCAATGGCGTGGCGGGCGCCTTCGCGGGCGACCTGTTCCGCGGCATGGGCTGCGAAGTCATCGAACTGTTCTGCGAAGTCGATGGCAATTTCCCGAACCACCATCCCGATCCCGCGCATCCGGAAAACCTGCAAGACCTGATCCGCTGCCTGGCCGAGACGGATGCCGAAATCGGCATCGCCTTCGACGGCGACGGCGACCGCCTGGGCGTGGTCACCAAGGATGGCCAGATCATCTACCCTGACCGCCAGATGATGCTGTTTGCCGCCGACGTGCTGACCCGCCACCCTGGCGCGCAAATTTTGTACGACGTCAAATGCACGCGCCACCTGGCGCCGTGGATCAGCAAGCATGGCGGCGTGCCGCTGATGTACAAGACGGGCCACTCGCTGGTGAAAGCCAAGCTGCGCGAGACGGGTGCGCCGCTGGGCGGCGAAATGAGCGGCCATATCTTCTTCAAGGACCGCTGGTACGGTTTCGACGACGGCATGTATTCGGCCGCGCGCCTGCTGGAAATCCTCACGCGCGAAGCCGATCCTTCGGTCTTGCTCAATTCCCTGCCGCAGTCCGACAGCACGCCGGAACTGCACCTGGAGCTGAAGGAAGGCGAGAACGTCGCGCTGATGGACATGCTGCGCCGCGACGCCGTCTTCCCTGGCAATGAACAGATCATCACCATCGACGGCTTGCGCGTGGAATACGCGGACGGCTTCGGCCTGGCCCGCTCGTCGAACACCACGCCGGTGATCGTCATGCGCTTCGAGGCGGAAACGCCGGCAGCGCTGGCGCGCATCCAGGGCCAGTTCAAGAGCGTGATCCTGGCTGCCAAGCCTGACGCCGTCCTGCCGTTCTGACAGCATGGCCGGTCAACCTGGCGCACGGGCGCCCTTGAAAATCCTGCTGGTGCGGGTGTCTTCGCTGGGCGATGTGTTGCATAACCTGCCGATGGTGGCGGACATCGCCCGCCATTTCCCGAATGCGACCATCGACTGGGTGGTCGAAGAGGGCTACACGAGCCTGGTGCGCCTGAACCCGCGCGTGAATACGATCTTCCCGTTCGCGCTGCGGCGCTGGCGCAAGAGCCTGGGCAAGAAGGAGACGCGCGCGGAAATCGCCGCCTTCTTCCGCAGCCTGCGCCAGACGCGCTACGATTATGTGTTCGATACCCAGGGCTTGCTCAAGACGGGCATCATCATGGGCGCCGCGCGCCTGGCGCCGGGCGGACAGAAGGTCGGTCTGGCCAATGGCAGCGAAGGTTCCGGCTACGAAGGCATTTCGCGCCTGTTCCATACCAAGAGCATTCCGCTCGACCCGCGCACGCATGCGGTAGCGCGCGGTCGCCTGGTGGCCGGCGCGGCACTCGGCTACACGGTCGATACGCCGGCCGATTTCGGCTTGCCGGAAGTGTCGAACAGCGAGCCGCGCCCGGACTGGATGGGCGAGGCACCGTATTGCGTGTATTTCCACGGCACGGCGCGCGACGCCAAGAAGTGGGCGCCGGAACACTGGATCGCCCTGGGCCAGGCGCTCGCTCCCATGCCGATTCTGCTGCCCTGGGGTTCGCCCAAGGAAAAGGCGGAGGCGGAAGTGCTGGCGGCCGGCCTGCCCAACGCGCGCGTGCTGCCGAAACTGTCGATGGGCGACGCCACCCTGCTGGCGCGCCACGCGGCGCTGGTGATCGGCGTCGACACGGGCTTGACGCACATCGCCGCCGCCTTCGTGCGCCCGACGGTGGAAATCTATGCCGATTCGCCGCTGTGGAAAACGGAAGGCAACTGGTCGCCGAAAATCATCAACCTGGGCGACAAGGGGGCGCCGCCCGGCGTGCCGGAAGTGCTGGCCGCCGCACGGCGACTGCTGGCAGAGTACCCTCCCGCCTGACTTTAACATTCAACAATCATGCGACTTCTTTATACCCTTGCCTGGTGGCTGGCCTTGCCCCTGGTGCTGGCGCGGCTGTGGCTGCGCGGACGCCAGGAACCCGGTTACCGCCAGCACTGGGGCGAACGCCTGGGCTTTTACGGGCGCCAGCCGGCACCTGCCACGGACACCATCTGGCTGCACGCCGTCTCCGTCGGCGAGACGCGCGCGGCCGAGCCGCTGATCGATGCCTTGCTGGCCGCCTGGCCCGCGTGCCGCATCGTCCTCACGCACATGACGCCGACGGGGCGCGCCACGGGCAAGGTGCTGTTCGCCAAGCACGGCGCGCGCCTCGTGCAAAGCTATCTGCCCTACGACACGGGCGCCATGCCGGCCCGTTTCATCCGCCATTTCGCGCCGCGCATCTGCATCCTGATGGAGACGGAAGTGTGGCCGAATCTGATCCATCAATGCAATCGCTACAAAGTGCCCGTGGTGCTGGCCAACGCGCGCCTGTCGCAGCGCTCGCTGGGCAAGGCGCAGCGCCTGGGCAAACTGATTGCCGACGCGGCGCGCGGCATCACCCTGGTGGCGGCGCAGACGCAGGACGACGCCGATCGCGTGCGCCAGCTGGGCGTGCAGGACGTGGTCGTCACGGGCAGCATCAAGTTCGACGTCGTCGTGCCCGAGGCGGCGCTGGCGACGGGGGCGGCACTGCGCGCAGCCATCGGCCAGCGTCCCGTGCTGCTGTGCGCCAGCACGCGCGAAGGGGAAGAGCCGCTGATCCTCGAAGCGCTGGCGCGCGCCAGTTTGCCGGCTGAGGTACTGCTGCTGATCGTGCCGCGCCATCCACAGCGCTTCGACGAAGTGGAAAAATTGATCGCGGCGCAGGGCCTGGCCGTGCAGCGCAGATCGGCTTTGCAGCAAGGCGACGCCGTTGCGGCGGGCACGCAGGTGCTGCTGGGCGACTCGATGGGCGAGATGTTTGCGTACTACGCGGCCTGCGATTGCGCCTTCGTCGGTGGCAGCCTGCTGCCGCTGGGCGGACAGAACCTGATCGAGCCGGCGGCCCTGGGCAAGCCCGTGCTGATCGGCCCCCACACCTTCAACTTTGCGCTCGTGACCGAGCAGGCGATTGCGGCCGGCGGCGCCGCGCTGGTGGCGGATGCCGATGCGCTGATGGCGCAGGCGGCGGCCTTGCTGCAGGATCGTGCGCGTTTGGCGTCGATGGGCCAAAAGGCGCTGGCGTTTGCCAACCAGCACCGGGGCGCCACGCCACGCACCATCGCGGCTATCAAACCGCTGCTGCCGTGATGGACGTGCGGCCAACAATGGTGTCGGATTACGGCCTGCGGCCTAATCCGACCTACGCGACCACTGCCGTGATGGAGGTAGGTCGGATTAGCGCGCGAGCGCGTAATCCGACAGGCGCCTATGTGAACAAAATAGGCAACTCCTGCGAGCGCTTTCTGAGCGCCTGCTTGGCCCCATCGTAGTCGGGATAAATCGATTCCACGGTGGCCCAGAAGCGGGGGCTGTGGTTCATTTCCAGCAGGTGCGACAGCTCGTGCGCCACCACGTAGTCGATCAGCGGCAGGGCGAAGTGGATCAAACGCCAGTTCAGGCGGATCTTGCGCTCGATGGTGCAGCTGCCCCAGCGCGTGCCTGCCGACGACAGCGACAGTGAATCGTAGCGCACGCCCAGCTTGTCCGCGTACAGGTCCAGGCGCGCCTCGAACAGCTGGCGCGCTTCGTGCTGGAACCAGCCTTTCACTTTTTCCTTCAATTGCTGCTCGCTGCCCGTGGGGGTGACCCATACGTGCAGCTCATTCGTCTCGCGCTGGAAGCTGGCGCGGTGGCGCGGCGCCTGGTGCAGCCGCAAGGTGATCTCGCCACCGAGGTAGGGCAGTACGGCGCCGTCGACCCAGGCCACGGGCGGGCGCTGCTGGCGCTGCACCTTGCGCTCGCCCCGTTCCAGCAGTTTCGAGACGATCCAGCCTTGCTTGGCGCGGATGGCGTTGTCGATCTCGGCCAGGGTGACGCGTTTGGGCGCCGTCACGCGCAAGCCGTTATCGTCGATCATGAAGCCGATGGAACGGCGCGTGGAGCGGCGCAGCGCGAATTCGACGAGGTGGCTGCCCAGCTGCAGCTGGCGCAATGGCGGGCCATCGGCGGTGCGTGGCGGGGAAGGCAGGGGAGGCGGGGCAGGGCGAACGATGGGCGGCGCGGGCGCCACTACCGGTGGCGCCACGGGCGGCGCTGGCGGTGCCGTGGGGCGCACCGCCGGGGGCGTGCTGGTCGAGACGTCATGCGCGAACAAATCCAGTTGCTGGTCGCCGACCTTGATGGTCTTCATCTGCTGGCGCAGCGTCGGCTCCTGGATGACCGCGCTGATGCCGTCTAGCCAGCGTTGTAGGCGTGAGGCGAAATGACGCGCATTTCTGATTCTATCCAATTTTCCACCTGTTGCATCATGCTGTCCGGGGTTTGCCCTTCCGGCGAAATCGGTTTGCCTATCGAGACGGTGATCAGTCCCGGGCGTTTGAGGAATGACTGCTTGGGCCAGCACTCGCCTGAATTGTGCGCAATCGGCACCACCACGGCGCCCGTGGCGATGGCCAGGCGCGTGCCGCCGCTCTTGTACTTGCCCGCCTGGCCCACGGGAATGCGGGTCCCTTCAGGGAACATGATAATCCATTGGCCATCGGCCAGGCGGCGCTTGCCATGCGCGACGACGCTCTTGAACGCATGCTTGCCCTGTTTGCGGTCGATGGGGATCATGCGCAGCAGCGCCATGGCCCAGCCGAAAAAGGGGATGTACAAAATCTCCTTCTTGAACACATACACGAGCGGGCGTGGCAGGCTGGGAAGCAAGAAGATGGTTTCCCATGCCGACTGGTGTTTCGACAGCACGATGGCCGGCGCGTCGGGGAAGTTCTCGGCGCCCTTGACTTCATAGCGGATGCCGCAAATGACCTTGGCGCACCACAGGATAAACACGTTCCAGCGCGAGGTGACCCAATAGCGCTTGTTGTAGCTCAATGGCGCGGCAAAAAAGCACACGCAGGCCCAGACGATGGTGGCCACGATCATGATGATCATGAACAGCAGTGATCGCAGGAACAGGGAAATATTACGCAATGCGGTTCTCCGAAGATTAGATACTGAATGCCACGGTGGGCGCCGGTGCGGCTGGCGCCTTGAGCAGGTGGCTGACGACGGCTGCCAGGTCGGGAAAGACCTGGGTGCCGGGCGGCAGGCCGCCCGTCTCGTTGGTTTTTTCGCCCTTGCCCGTCAAGACCAGGTAGGGCACGCAGCCGCTGATGAAACCGGCCTGCAGGTCGCGCAGCGAATCGCCGACCGTGGGCACGCCTTTCAGGCTGGTGTTGTAGCGCTGCGAGATTTCATGGAACATGCCCGGTTTCGGCTTGCGGCAGTCGCAATTGTCCGCGCCCGCGTGCGGGCAAAAGAAGATGGCGTCGATATCGGCGCCCACCTGCTGCGCCAGGGTGTGCATCTTCTGGTGGATCGCGTTCAGCACCGTCATGTCGAAGTATTCGCGCGCGATGCCCGACTGGTTCGAGGCGATGACGACGCGATAGCCGGCCTGGTTCAGGCGGGCGATCGCTTCGAGCGAGCCGGGGATCGGCAGCCATTCGGCCGGCGACTTGATGAAGTCCGGCGAGTCATGATTAATGACGCCGTCGCGGTCGAGAATAATCAGTTTCAGCGCCGGAGTACCCATTATGCCGCCAGCTTGGAAATGTCGGCCACGCGGTTCATCATGCCGTGCAAAGACGACAGCAAGGCCAGGCGGTTGTTGCGCAGGGCGACATCCTCGGCCATCACCATCACGTCATTGAAGAAGCCATCGACATCGTCGCGCAGCTGCGCCAGCGTTTGCAGGGTGCTGGTGAAGTCGCCCTTGGCAAAGGCCGCGTCGACTTCCGGCTGCACGCGCGAGACGGCGGCGGCCAGTTTTTTCTCCGCTTCGTCCTGCAGCAGCGCCACGTTGACGCCGCCGGCGGCGACCTGGCTCACGGCTTCCTCGTTCTTTTTCAGGATGTTCGTGATGCGCTTGTTGGCAGCTGCCAGCGAGGCGCTTTCGGGCAAAGCGGCAAACGCCTGCACGGCTTCCAGGCGCTGCACGATGTCGTCCAGGCGGTCCGGATTCTGTGCCACGACGGCTTCGATTTCATTCGGCGAGAAGCCGCGCTCGCGCAGGATGCCGCGCAGGCGGTCGAGCATGAAGGTGGTGACGTCCGCGACCGGGTCCTTGAAGCCGGGCACGGCCGCGAACTGCGCCGCCGCATCCGCCAGCAAGCCCTGGATCGACAATGGCAAGCGTTTTTCCAGCAGCATGCGCAGCACGCCCAGCGCATGGCGGCGCAGCGCGAACGGATCCTTGTCGCCCGTGGGCGCCAGGCCGATGGCCCAGATGCCGACCAGGGTTTCGAGCTTGTCGGCCAGCGCCACGGCGGTGCCGGTGGCGGTGGATGGCAGGGCGTCGCCGGCAAAGCGCGGCTGGTAGTGTTCGGAGGCGGCCAAGGCCACTTCTTCCGCTTCGCCGTCATGGCGCGCGTAGTACGTGCCCATGATGCCTTGCAGTTCGGGGAATTCGCCCACCATATCGGTCAGCAGATCGGCCTTGGCCAGCAGGGCGCCGCGTTCGGCCAGAGCCACGTCGTAGTCCAATTTGGCGGCGATGGCGCCAGCCAGCGACTTGACGCGCTCCGTGCGGGCAGCTTGCGTACCCAGCTTGTTGTGGTAGACGACGTTGGCCAGCAGCGGCAAACGCGATGCCAGCGTTTTCTTCTTGTCCTGCTCGAAGAAGAACTTGGCGTCGGACAGGCGCGGGCGCACGACGCGCTCGTTGCCGCCGATGATGTGCTCGGGCGTGTCCGTTTCGATGTTCGAGACGATCAAAAAGCGCGAGCGCAGCTTGCCTTCGCTGTCCGTCAGCGCAAAATATTTCTGGTTCGTCTGCATGGTGAGGATCAGGCATTCCTGCGGCACGGCCAGGAATTCTTCCTCGAAGTGGCATTCATACACGACCGGCCATTCGACCAGGGCCGTCACTTCGTCGAGCAGCGCTTCAGGCATCAAGACCTGGTCGGCGCCAGCCTTGTCCAGCAGCTGGGCGCGGATGCGTTCCTTGCGTTCCTCGTTGCTGGCGATGACGCTGGCGTTGAGGATCAGCGATGGCGCGTAGTTTTCCGCGTGCGCGATGGCGATCGGTTCGCCGTCGGTCAGGAAGCGGTGGCCCAGGGTGCTGCGGCCGGCCGTCAAGCCCAGCAGGGTCAATGGCAGGATATTGATGCCGTGCAGGGCGATCAGGCTGTGGGCCGGGCGCACGAATTGCACGGTGGTGCCGTCCGGGCGCTGATAGCTCATCAGTTTTGGAATCGGCAGCTTGGCGCAAGACTCCGTCAAGGCCGCCTGCGCGCCGGCGGCCAGCTGGCTGCCCGGCGCCGTGTACGTGTAGAAGAAGCTTTCAGCCTTGCCGTCGGCGGCGCGTTCCAGCTCGGCTACCGTCAGGTCGGGGAAGCCCAGCGCGGCCAGTTTCTTGGCCAGCGGCGGCGTGCCGTTGCCGTTCGCGTCCAGCGCCACGGAGACGGGCAGGACTTTTTCGCGGATCGATTTGTCGGGCGAGACTTCGCGCACATTGGTGATGGAGACGGCCAGGCGGCGCGGCGAGGCGTAGCTGGTGGCGACGCTGTCGGCTTCGAGGAAGTCGCGCGCTTTCAGGCCGTTGACGATACCGGCCGTGAAGGCGGCGCCCAGTTTGGCCAGCGCTTTCGGCGGCAGTTCTTCGGTCAGCAGTTCGATGAGCAGTGTTTGGTTCATGGTGTTCTTGTCTGGTACGGCGGTGTATGAGCTAGGCGATCAAGCGGCGGCGGGTTGGTCAGCGGCGGGCAGCATCGGGAAACCGAGGCGTTCGCGCGAGTCGTAATACGCTTGCGCCACCAGGCGCGACAGGGTGCGTACGCGGCCGATGTAGGCGGCGCGTTCCGTCACCGAGATGGCGCCGCGCGCGTCCAGCATATTGAAACTATGCGACGCCTTCATGATCTTTTCGTAGGCGGGCAAGGTCAGTTGCAGCTCGATCAAACGCTTCGCTTCCGCTTCGTAGTTGCCGAACTGTTCGAACAGCAGGTCCGTATTCGCGTGCTCGAAGTTGTAGGTCGATTGCTCCACTTCGTTCTGGTGGAAGACGTCGCCGTAGGTCAGTTTTTTCGTAGTGCCGTTCTCTTCCCACTCGGTCCACACCAGGTCATACACGTTTTCCACGCCTTGCAGATACATGGCCAGGCGTTCGATGCCGTAGGTGATCTCGCCCAGCACGGGCTTGCAATCGAGGCCGCCCACTTGCTGGAAGTAGGTAAACTGCGTTACTTCCATGCCGTTCAGCCAGACTTCCCAGCCCAGGCCCCAGGCGCCCAGGGTCGGGCTTTCCCAGTCGTCTTCGACGAAGCGCACGTCATTCTGCTTCAAGTCCAGGCCCAGCGCGGCCAGCGAACCCAGATACAGGTCGAGGATGTTTTCCGGCGCCGGCTTCAAGACCACCTGGTACTGGTAGTAGTGCTGCATGCGGTTTGGGTTTTCGCCATAGCGGCCATCTTTCGGGCGGCGCGACGGCTGCACATACGCGGCGCGCCAAGGTTCCGGGCCGATCGCGCGCAGGAAGGTGCCAGTGTGGAAAGTGCCGGCGCCGACTTCCATGTCGTAAGGCTGGAGCAGGGCGCAACCTTGCTTGTCCCAATAGGTTTGCAAGGTCAGGATAATTTGTTGAAATGTGAGCATCGTATGAGTTCGCCGCGCGGGAGGCTGCGCTTTGTTAAGGTTTGCTTGAAGCCCGGACGCATGCTTGGCAGCGCGTCCGGGCCGGGGTTTTGCTAATTTTAGCGGTTTTTACGGGCCCACTGTGACTCTTCGGGCAATATCGGCCGCTTATTGCTGCGCGGCGCGGCTGCGGCGGGCGGCGCGCGACAGCAGGAAGGCCGTCAGCAAGGCCAGCGCGGCCAGGGCCAGCACCAGTTTATTGCCGTACAGAATGTATGGCGTCATGCCGCCCATGCCTTGCACCTTGGCCGCCAGGGTGGCCTGCTGTTCCGGCGGCAGCAGGCTTTGCACGACGCCCTTGCCGTCGATGACGGCGGTGGCGCCCGTGTTCGTCGAGCGCAGCATCGGGCGTCCCGTTTCCAGGCTGCGCATCTGCGAAATCTGCAGATGCTGCGGGATGGCGATCGAGTCGCCGAACCAGGCCAGGTTCGAGATATTGAGCAGCACGGACGCCGACTGCTTGCCGCGGCGGTGGGCGCTGGCCAGCTGGCCGGCGATTTCCTCGCCAAACAGGTCTTCGTAGCAGATATTCGGCAGCACCAGCTGGTCGCGTACGGGCAAAGGCGCTTGTACTTCCGCGCCGCGGCCCATGTCGCCCAGCGGGATGGCCATCATGGCGACAAACCAGTGCAGGCCGGGCGGCACGAATTCGCCGAACGGCACCAGGTGGTGCTTGCGGTATTGGTAGTAGGGGCCTTCTGTGCCGTTGGGCGTGATGCCCACGGCCGCATTGTAGAAGCGCTGCTGCTCGTCGAGCACGGGCATGCCGACCAGAATCGTGCTGCCCGTCTGCTGCGAATACGTCGCCAGGCTATCCAGATAGCCGGGTGGCAGCTGGTGCGGCAGCACGGTAACGGCCGTTTCCGGCGTGGCGATCAGGTCGGCCGGCGCGCTGGTGATGGCGCTCTGGTACATCTGCAGGGCGCCCAGCACGAAGCCGGGGTCGAATTTCTGCTGCTGCGGCACGTTCCCCTGCAACAGGCGCACCGTGATCGGGCGTCCGACAGGGTGGGTCCAGTTCACGTATTGCAAGCCGATGCCGGCCGCGTACAGCGCGATGATGCCGGCCAGCGCACTCCAGCGCGTGCGGTGCGTCAGCAAGAGCAGGGTGCCGGCCGACAGCGCCGCCAGCCAGCCCAGGCCATACGATCCGACGATGGGGGCAAAACCGGCCAGCGGGCCCGTATTGTGGGCGTAGCCGGTGGCCAGCCACGGGAAACCCGTAAACAGCCAGCCGCGCGTCCATTCGAACAGGCTCCACGTGGCGGGCAGCACCAGCAAGGTCATGGCGGGCAGGGACAGCACCCAGCGCTGGCGCAGCCAGGCGGCCGCGCCCATGGCCAGGGCCACGTAAATGGCCATCAGCAGGGCCAGCAGGGCCACGGCGATGGCGGCGATCGGTGCGGCCATGTCGCCATAGCGGTGCATGGAGATGTACAGCCAGTGCGTGCCTGCCGCGCACCAGCCGAAGCCGTAGGCCCAGCCGATCAGCGCGCCGGCCTTGACGTTCGAAGCGCGCAGCACCTGGTAGAACAGCACGCCCAGGCTGAGGATTTGCAGCGGCCAGTAGCCGAAAGGGGCGAACGCCAGCACCGCGACGGCGCCGGCGACGGCGGCAGTCAGCATGCGCGCCCACGTGCTGCGGGGCGGTTTGGCGGGGGCGTTGGGATCGGCGCGTCTGAAACGCATTTACAGCACGCGCATGTCAGAGTTCCAGTTCCGGCACGTTGGGCAGGCGCTCGACGAGCAGCACGTGCACCTGGCGCGCATCGGCGCGCAGCACCTCGAAGCGCAGATTGCCCAGGTCGAAAATATCGCCCTTGTGCGCCATGCGGCCCAGGTACTTCGAGACGAGGCCGCCGATGGTGTCGACGTCGTCGTCGACCAGGTGGCTGCCCACTTCTTCGTTGAACTGTTCGAGTTCGGTCAATGCCTTGACACGCCAGCGGGGGCCGAACTGGCCTTCCTTGAGCGAGAGGATATTGTCTTCGGCTTCGTCGAAGTCATATTCATCCTCGATATCGCCGACGATCTGTTCCAGCACGTCTTCGATGGTGATCAGGCCGGCGACGCCGCTGTATTCATCAACGACGATGGCCATGTGATTGTGGTTGGCGCGGAAATCGCGCAGCAGCACATTCAGGCGTTTCGATTCGGGGATGAAGATGGCGGGGCGCAGCATGTCGCGGACGTCGAAAGTTTCTTCTGCGTAATAACGCAGCAAGTCTTTCGCCAGCAGGATGCCGATGACCTTGTCGCGCTCGCCTTCGATCGCGGGGAAGCGCGAGTGGGCGGTGGACAGGACTTCCGGCATCCATTCCTCGATCGGCTTGCTGATGTCGATGACATCCATTTGCGAACGGGGAATCATGATGTCGCGCGCGCAGAGATCCGATACCTGGAACACGCCTTCGATCATCGACAGGGCGTCGGCGTCGATCAGCTTGCGTTCGTGCGCATCGTGTAGAACATCGAGCAATTCTGCACGGTTCTCTGGCTCGGGGGAAATGAGTGCGGTCAGGCGTTCAAACAGTGACCGGTGGGGCTTGACGTCAGTTCTGACGCCACTAGGGTGCTCGGGCATAGGAGGCGTGAGCCGTTGTTGCGAAGGGATATAGGATACACCAAAAGTGGGGCCATACCGGATTTCCCCGCTTTTGATGCAAATTTAATACGTCGAAGTGCGCCGTTGCGCGATCTTTCATGCCGCTTCCGGGCCCAGCACGCGCGCGCGCAAGGCCGCCACGTCCGCCTGCCAGTCGGTGAAATGCTCGCTGTCCTGCCACAGCTGGCGCAGTTCCGACGATTCGGCCGTGATGCGCTCGAAGGCCAGGCGTGCTTTTTCCAGCAGCGGCGGCGTGATCTTCTTCTTGCAGGCGGCCACCCATTCATCCACTTCGGCCGTGGCGGGATCGACCTCGCCCTCGCCAGGCTGGCCCAAGAGGCGCGCGATCACTTCCAGCGCGGCCAGCGCCTCGGCGGCGAACGGCGCCTCGAGCTCCGCTTCCTGGCTGTCGATGACGTTGTCGAGGGTCGTCTCGACCAGTTCCAGGGTTTTATATTCGTGCAAATCCTGCGCCCAGTCCATGGCGTAGTCGTTGCCGAAGGCGTCGGTGGCCCAAGTGCCCATAGTGTGTCCTTGTTGCGTGTGTGGTTGATGGCGCCATTGCGGCATGTGGGGTGTTGTCGGGTTACGCCCTGCGGGCTAACCCGACCTACCCCGACCTACCGGGTCTGCGCGGTTTATTTTTGGTCCGCGTAGGGATCGCTGATGCCGAGTTTCGCGAGGATGTCCGTTTCCAGGCCCTCCATCTCGGCCGCTTCCTCGTCATCCATGTGGTCGTAGCCTTGCGCGTGCAGCACGCCGTGCACGATCAAATGGGCCGTGTGCTCTTCCACGCTCTTCTTTTGTTCCGCCGCTTCCTTTTCCAGCACGTCCGTGCACAGGATGATGTCGGCGCGCGTCGGTTCGTCCTCGCCCAGTTCTTCGCCTTCGTTGTAGGCGAAGGTCAGCACGTTGGTGGCATAGTCCTTTTCGCGGTAGTCGCGGTTCAGGGTGCGGCCTTCTTCCGCGTCGACGAAGCGGATGGTGAATTCGGCGGGCGCGAACAGGGCCGCCTTGACCCAGCGGCGCACTTTCGGGCGCGTGATCAGGGTTTCCAGGCGGGTGTCCGGGTATTGCACGGACAGGGACAGTTTATTTTTTTCGGACATTTTTGACGGCGGCTGGTTTCAATAGGGAGGGCAGGTGGGCGGCGTCGGCGCTGGCCGCCTGCGCCGTTTCATAGGCATCGACGATGCGCGCGACGAGCGGATGGCGCACCACGTCGGTGCTGTTAAATTGCGTGAAGCCGATGCCGCGCACGTCTTTCAGCACATGCACGGCGTCGATCAGGCCGCTCGTCTGGCTCTTGTGCAGGTCGACTTGCGTCACGTCGCCCGTCACCACGGCCTTGCTGCCAAAGCCGATGCGCGTCAAGAACATCTTCATCTGTTCGACGGTGGTGTTTTGCGCTTCATCGAGGATGACGAAGGCGTGGTTCAAGGTGCGCCCGCGCATGTAGGCCAGCGGGGCGATCTCGATCACCTGTTTTTCAAATAGCTTCTGCGTGCGGTCAAAACCCAGCAAGTCATACAGCGCGTCGTACAGGGGACGCAGATACGGGTCGACCTTTTGCGCCAGGTCGCCCGGCAAGAAGCCCAGGCGCTCGCCCGCTTCGACGGCGGGGCGCGTCAAAATGATGCGCTTGACGGCGTCGCGTTCGAGCGCGTCGACGGCGCAGGCGACGGCCAGATAGGTCTTGCCCGTGCCGGCCGGACCCACGCCGAAGCTGATGTCGTGTTCGAGGATGTCGCGCAGGTAGGCGATCTGGTGCGGCGTGCGCCCGCGCAGGTCGGAGCGCCGCGTTTTCAGCACGGGGCTGGCGATGTCCGGCTCGACGAAGGTGCTGGCGGGCGCGTTGGCATGGTGTTCCGACGCGGCGGACAGGCCCGCGCGCTGTTCCACCAGGGCCAGCTGCACTTCTTCCAGCGGCACGACCTTGTTGGCGATGGCGTAGAACTGCTCGAGGATTTCCACGGCGCGTTCGGCATTGCTGCCGCCGACGATGAATTTCTCGCCGCGGCGGAAGATCGTCACGTCGAGGGCGGCGGAAATCTGGCGCAGGTTTTCATCGAGCGGTCCGCACAGGTGCGCCAGGCGCGTGTTGTCCAGCGGCTCGGGGATGAAGTAATGCGGCTGTATCGGGGCTTTGGTTTTCAACTGGCTCTTTTCAATGCGGGGGCGCTGGCGACGAGTTCGCCGCGCAGGGTGTAGGAATGGCTCTCGGTGATGCGCACGTCGACCAGCTGGCCGACCAGCTGCAGCGCGTCCGGGCCGGCGTCGAAATTGACCACGCGGTTGTTTTCCGTGCGGCCCTGCAGCTCACTGTCATCGGTGTCCTTTTTGGAACGGCCTTCGACGAGGATGGTTTGCACCGTGCCCACCATGGCCAGGCTGTATTTGCGCGTGTTGGCGTCGATGGCTGCCTGCAGCTGCTGCAAACGGGCCAGTTTCACTTCATGCGGCGTATCGTCTTCCAGGCTGGCGGCCGGCGTGCCGGGACGCTTGCTGAAGATGAAGCTGTAGCTGTTGTCGAAGCCCACGTCCGCGATCAGCTTCATCATGGCGTCGAAGTCGGCCTGGGTCTCGCCCGGGAAACCGACGATGAAGTCGGACGAAATGGCCATGTTCGGGCGCACGGCGCGGATGCGGCGGATGATGGACTTGTATTCGAGGCCCGTGTAGCCGCGCTTCATGGCGCCGAGGATCTTGTCGGAGCCGTGCTGCGCCGGCAGATATAAATGGTCGACCAACTGCGGGATCTTCGCGTAGGCGTCGATCAGGCGCTGCGTGAATTCCTTCGGATGGCTGGTGACGAAGCGCATGCGTGCTATGCCGGGGATGTCGGCCACGTATTCGAGCAGCAGGGCGAAGTCGGCGATCTCGCCGCCTTCCATCGCGCCCCGGTAGGCGTTCACGTTTTGCCCCAGCAGGGTGATTTCCTTGACGCCCTGGGCGGCCAGGCCCGCCACTTCCGTCAGCACGTCCTCGAAGCGGCGCGACACTTCCTCGCCGCGCGTGTAGGGCACGACGCAGTAGCTGCAGTATTTGCTGCAGCCTTCCATGATGGAGACAAAGGCCGAAGCGCCGTCCACCTTGGCCGGCGGCATGTGGTCGAACTTTTCGATTTCCGGGAAGCTGATGTCCACCTGCGCATCGCCGCTGGCGCGGCGCAGTTCGATCATCTGCGGCAGGCGGTGCAGGGTTTGCGGGCCGAACACCATGTCGACATACGGCGCGCGCTTGACGATGGCGTCGCCTTCCTGCGACGCCACGCAGCCGCCCACGCCGATCAGCAGGTGCGGCTTGGCCAGTTTCAGTTCGCGCAGGCGGCCCAGGTCGGAAAACACTTTTTCCTGCGCCTTTTCGCGCACGGAGCAGGTATTGAGCAGGATCACATCGGCGTCTTCCGGCGTGTCCGTGCGCACCAGGCCATCGGAGGCGCCCAGCACGTCGGCCATCTTGTCCGAGTCGTACTCGTTCATCTGGCAGCCGAAGGTTTTAATGAATACTTTTTTCTGCATGGAGTCGGGCGCTTATCGGTAAATGTGGCGGCAAACAGGATGGTTGGGCAGGATGCTGCAGCGCAGGGGGCCGCTCAGGGTGGGGCGCGGCGGATGACCGGCCGGGCGCCTCTGGCTGCCCGGTGGCAGGCTCGCTGCAAGTTCAGGCCATAGTTTAGCGTAAATCGCCGGGGCGGGCCATGTCGTGCTGACCTTGTCGACAAGGTTGCCGCCTGCATATGTTGCCATGTGTCGTGATGCCCAAAAGCATTTATTGCCATACGTCACCATTGATTTGTAACAAGTTGCTGCAAAGCCTTGTGTGCGCCCGCTGGCATCCTAATGTGTTGAAATAGCATCGTTGCCAAGCCAACCAGCAGCTTGATTGATATTTAACAATCAGGAAGTTTGCGCGAGGCGCAGATGCCGCGTGTTTGGGCTAGTATATTGTCTTATATGCAATTCATTTTGGTGGGTTGCAGTGCTTTTCACTCACGCGGCAAGTTGCGTACGTTGGCTGGGCGTGGCTGTGCGAGTCCTGTGCGGGCAGTGCGATAAGGAGGAAGGGCGGGGGAAGGCTGAATAAGTGGGCAAGACGTTTATTTAAACACTCTAAGCCAGCCTTAAGTTCGTATCGGCATTATTTTCTACATTCACCAGACGAGGAAAAATCATGGCACATCATGCATTAGCATCGCAAGAAAGTTACAACCCCAACCACCTGCTGGATATTCTGCTGAGCAAGATGCAGCTGAAGAACGATGCAGCCTTGTCGCGTCTGCTTGAAGTGGCGCCACCGGTCATCAGCAAGATTCGCCACCACCGCTTGCCGGTCGGCGCCTCGCTGCTGATACGCATGCATGAAGTGACGGGCATGAGCATCCGCGACCTGCGCGACCTGATGGGCGACCGCCGCACCAAGTATCGTCTGTCCGACGCCCAGGGCCGTCCAAAAGCGGAAGACCGCGGCGATGCGCAAGAATCGAATTACGCGCACTGATGTGGCGGTTGTACGCTGACCGTGCCGCTTGCATAGCTGCTGGCGGCAACAGGCTGGCGTGGACCGGGCAGCAGACCGGCTTACATGGACGTATTGCAGTACGCATAACGGCTTTCGCTTCGCAGCGAGAGCCGTTTGCATTTGCGGCGTTGTTTAGCTCAGCAATGCCGAGGTGATTTCGTCGTAGCGCAGCTCCGTTTCGCGGAACAGCTGCAGATACGCGTCTTCGCCCAGGCCCAGCGCATCCCAGGCCACCGGCGAGACGCGCGGCACCATGTCGTCGCCCGCCTGCGCCAGGTCGAGCGCGCAAACAACCGCATTGGCCACGTGGATCAGCGAGGCGAGAAAGCCTGCCCCCGGCGTTTCCGGCTGCAGGTAGTTGCCCAGCGCCAAGCGCATGGTATCGGAAAAATTCCAGTGTTCGGCCAGGGCCACGGCCGCCTGCACGTGGTCCACGCCCAGCACCGTTTGCTCCGCTTCGAGCAGGCTGCAATCGTGCGCGGCCTGGTGCGCGATAACTTGCGCATAGTGGGCGGGAAAGCTGCTGACCAGCACGAGGCGGCCGATGTTGTGCAGCAAGCCGGCCGTGAACGCGTAATCCTGGTTGAAGCGGATCTGCCGCGCCAGCACCTTGGCGCACGCGGCCGTCGCCACCGAATGGCGCCAGAAAGCCTTGTCGTCGAAACCGGGGCAGAGACCTTCCGGGAAGCAGCCCGTGATGGCGGCCGACGTGATCAGGCTGCGCGTCGTCTGGAAGCCCAGGTAAGTGATCGCCTGCTGGATGGTGGTGGCCTTCACTTGCAAGCCATAGTGCGACGAGTTGGCCAGGCGCAGGGTTTTTGCCGTGAGCGCCTGGTCGTACGACACTTTTTTGGCCAGCACGGAAATATCCACGTCTTCCTGGTCGATGCTGTCGAGCAGTTCCATCACGACGGCGGGCAAGGAAGGCAGGTCATCGAGGTGGGCGACGATATCGTCGAGCGTCAGCTGGGTGCTCATGCGGCCTCTCCCGTACCCAGGCGGTAAGCCGTGACATAGCTGCGCAGCAAGGTGGTGGCCGCATCCGCGGGATCGTCGGGATCATGCTTGCGGAACAGATAGGCCAGCCGTTCGCTGTCGGCCGCCTGCTGCGCGGCGATGGCTTCCGGAGTAGGGGGCGGCGCCTGGATGGGCAGCATGTCGATGTTGTGGCGGGGCATCAGAGCCAGCATGTTTTCCGTCAATACCGCGCCTTGCGGCAACAGCACTTGTCCATGCGCATCGAGCAAGACATCCGACAAGATCATGCCGGGACGAACTTGTTCCAGGGGTAGATGTTGATGCGTGACCGCCATGACGACTCCTTAGATGATTGCGGGATATTACCATTGCCATGGCGCAATGTCTCAACCTGCATCAAAGTTCCTATCGACAGTTGGGATGCTGTAAATCTTGCCAATAAGCATGTCATATCGTACATTTGATTCAGGCTCTTGTATTGCTGACGTCTCTGCGCCCGCGCCGCGGGCCGGCGGCTGGCCTGGCCCGGGGAGTGTTGATTGATGGTGAGTATCCAAGTCCGGCTGACCCTGCTTTTTGTCGTGATCGTCACCCTGGTGCTGGGCATTTCCGGCAGCTATACCCAATATACACTGAGCCAAGAACTCGAATCGGGCAGCGCGCGCCTGCGCAGCGGCGTGCTCACGCGTTTGCAGACCAGCTTGCCTTCCGCCCTGTGGGACCTCGACAAATCCAAGGTTGACAGCATCGTCTCGGCCGAAATGCTGCCGCCCGAACTGGTCGGCATCCGCGTCTACGACGCGTCGGTCGGCCTGTTTGCCGGCGAAGTGCGCGACGCGGCCGGTACCCTGGTGCCGTTGAGCGCCGACGTGGCCATGGGCGGCACACCCGTCGAGGCGCCGCTCGTGTTCCGCGACGCCGTGGCGGCGGCCAGCGGCGGCAAGCCGGTGATCGTCGGCAAGGTCATCGTCAACTTCAGCCGCGAGCAGATCGACGCGGCCCTGCGGGGCGAAGTGCGGCGCAAGGTGGTGGAAGTGTTGCTGCTGGACATCATCCTCGTGGGCGCCCTGGCGCTGAGCCTGCGCATCGTCTTCGGCCCCCTGAAACAGTTGCGCGACGGCTTGTTCGACCTGGCCACGCGCGGCAGCGATGAGGTCGAAGAGCTACCGGAAAACCGGCGCGACGAACTGGGCGACGTGATCCGCGGCTTCAATGCCGTGCAGCGCAAGCTCAAGTCCATCATCGAGGGCAGCCGCGAGGCGGAAGACATGGCGCGCCGTTCGCAGCAGGAAACGGCGCAAGCCATGGACGAACTGCGCCGGGCGCAGGAATCGTTGCTGCAGTCGGAACGCCTGGCCTCGCTGGGCAGCCTGGTGGCCGGCGTGGCCCATGAAATCAACACCCCGGTCGGCATCGCCCTGACCAGCGCCTCGGTGCTGAAGGAAGCCACCGACGACATCAGCGCGGCCGTGGCCGGCGGCGGCGTGAAAAAGACCGATATCGTGCGCTACCTGGAAACGGCCGGCGAAAGCGCGCGGCTGATCATGAACAATGCCTACCGCGCCGCGCACCTGATCCACAGCTTCAAGCAGATCGCCGTCGACCAGGTCAGCGAGGCGCGCCGTTTGTTCGAATTGCGCGACTATATCGGCGAGGTGATTTCGAGCTTGCAGCCGACCCTGAAAAAGACGCGCATCAGCATCGATATCGATTGCCCGCCTGACATCATGCTCGACAGCTATCCGGGCGCGCTGGCGCAGGTGCTGACCAACCTGGTGTTGAACTGCGTCGAGCACGCGTTTGATGCGGACACGGCCGGCAACATCCATATTGAAGTGCGCCGCGACGGCGATGCGATCGCCATGCAGGTGCGCGACAACGGCCGCGGTATCGCGCCCGACATGCTCGACCGCGTGTTCGATCCGTTTGTCACCACGCGGCGCGGGCAGGGGGGGACGGGACTGGGCTTGAATATCGTGTTCAACTTGATTGCCAAGCAGTTTGGCGGCACCATCACGGTCAGCAGCATCCTGGGGCAGGGCGCGACGTTCCTGCTGCGCTTGCCCACGGTGACGCCGTTGCCGGAAAGCACCAACAGCCAGGCATAGGCAAGGAGACAACATGACACAGATGGAAAACAGTCAGCAAGTGGCGCTGTTGCGCGGAATCAATGTGGGACGCGCCAAGCGCGTGGCCATGGCCGACCTGCGCAAGTTGCTGGGCGACCTGGGTTTTGCGCAGGTGCGCACGGTACTCAACAGCGGCAACGTCGTGTATGACGGGGGCACGGTTACACCGGCCGAGGCCGCTTCGCGCATCGAGGAAGCGCTGGTGCTGAAACTGGGCGTGGCGGCCAGGGTGACGGTGCTGTCGGCCAGCCAGTTTGCCGAGCTGTTCGAACAAAACAGCCTGGCGCCGGCGGCCGATGCGTCCCGACTGCTGACCCTGGTGCTGAACAATCCGGCCGACGTCCAGCGCCTGGCGCCGCTGTTGCAGCAGCCGTGGCAGCCGGAAGCGCTGGCGCTGGGGCGCTGGGCCGCGTATGCCTGGTGTCCCGATGGCGTGCTGGCCAGCAAGGTGGTGGCGGCGCTGGGCGTGCTGCTGGGCGACGGCGTCACCTCGCGCAACTGGGCCACCATGCAAAAACTGCATGCGCTGCTGAACGGCGCGGATGCGTCCGCCACCTCGGCCAAGGAGCACTGATGCCTTCCATGGAAACGCCATGAACTGGGATATCGTCAAGGGTGTCCTGATCGTGCTCGTCGCAATCAGCGTGGTGGTGACGGCCTTCGTGCTCATTTCCGCCTCGGGCCCGGACAAGGCGGGCTGCATCGCGCGCGCCCTGAAGTCGGGTATTCCGGTGGGGAATATCGAACGGGTTTGCCGCCTGCTGGACAAATGATGGCGCCATAACAAAACATTCCGCACCAGGCGGAATGTTTTGCGGCAGTGCCTTGCCAGTGCCGGCACCGTCAGTTATCGAATTTTTCCTGTTTGTCGCCGTGCAGGCTCAAGGCCACCAGGCCCAATCCCACCAGCAGCATCGAGTACATGCTCGCTTCCGGCACGGGGGCGGCCACGTTGGCTTGCTGTGCGGGCGCGGCCGTCACGGGCCTGGGCGGTGCCAGCGCCACGTGGCGCGCGCCACTGGCGCTCCAGTGCGGTGCCGCCGTCGCGCTGCTGCTGGCCAGCAGGCGTGCATACGGCAAGTCCGGCGTTTCCCAGCCGGGGTTGTTATTCAAGCTGATGCTTTCATCGATCGTTACGTGTTCTCCGGCTTCCTGCAGCTTGCCGGCCGCGGTATCGCTGACTGCCGCCATGCTCCATGTGCTGGCCGATAGCGCCAGCAAGGCCAGGCATAACGGCTGATGGATTCTCATCGTGCTCTCCCTGTTGTTCACCGTGCGGCGCAGCCGAAGCCGGCTTGCGCATGGACGGACAATTCGCCCGTACGGGGGCGTATCATGGTTTTTCTGCTGTTCTCCCATTACAGCATAGATCGTGACAATTTTGATACGCTTATTTCCTGTTTATTACGAATATTTGTCATTTTGATAGCGTAAACATGATCGTTGCCGCCCACTTTGAACGAGCACGCTATCGCCGAAAAACACTGTTGTTTTTTTGTGCGAATCGCCAGCAGGAAAACAATATATTGATTAATATATTGTTTATCGCACGATCATCAATATGACCGCCTGTGGGAGGGCAAGATGGAGACAGCCGCAACACAACACGCCGAATACAACCTCGACGCCATGCGTGGCTCGGCCTACAAGGCCAGCTCGCTGCTCAAGGCCATGGGCAATGCCGACCGTTTGATGCTGCTGTGCCAGCTGTCGCAGGGCGAGCATTGCGTCAGCGACCTTGAGCAAAAAGTGGGCATCGGCCAGCCGACCCTGTCGCAGCAGCTGGGTGTGCTGCGCGAAGAGATGCTGGTGGCCACGCGGCGCGAAGGCAAGCAGATTTATTACCGCGTCGCCAGCGCCCCCGTGCTGGCCGTGCTGCAAGTGCTGTACGCGCAATTTTGCGCGCCGCAGCCCGCGTTCAACGACGAAGCGGACTGAGCCTGCCATGACGATAGCCTGGCAACACTTCACACCATGGGCTTCGCTGGCCGGCGGCATGCTGATCGGCCTGGCGGCTGCGCTCTTGATCCTGTTCAATGGCCGCATCGCCGGCATCAGCGGGATCCTCGGCGGCTTGCTGCGCCCGCGCAGTGGCGACCTGGGCTGGCGTATCGCCTTTCTTGCCGGCCTGGTCGGCACGCCCCTGCTGTACCCGATGTGGCAAGCCTTGCCGCCCGTGCAGATCGACGCGGGCATGCCGGCCTTGCTCGTGGCGGGCCTGCTGGTGGGTGTCGGGGTGCGCTATGGCGCCGGCTGCACCAGTGGCCACGGCGTGTGCGGCCTGTCGCGCCTGTCTCCGCGTTCGCTGGCGGCCACTTGCGCCTTCATGGCGGCCGGCTTCCTCACCGTCTATCTGTTGCGCCACCTATGAACAAACTGATTCTTTCCCTGTTAAGCGGCCTCGTCTTTGGCTTGGGCCTGATCGTCTCCGGCATGTCCAATCCGGCCAAGGTGCTCGGTTTCCTCGACCTGGCCGGCGCCTGGGATCCATCGCTGGCGCTGGTGATGGGCGGCGCCATCGGCGTGGCCCTGCCGGCCTTCTGGCTGGCGCGGCGCAGAACCGAGTCGCTGCTGGGCGAAGCCATGCAATTGCCGGCATCGCGGCGCATCGACCGGCGCTTGCTGCTGGGCAGCCTGGCCTTTGGCGCGGGCTGGGGCATCGCCGGTTTCTGTCCCGGTCCCGCTCTTGTCTCCCTGCTGGCGGGCCAGCCGAAGGCGTGGATGTTTGCCGGCGCCATGCTGGCAGGCATGGCCGTGTTTGAAGTGCTGGAGCGCCGCAAGGCGCCGGCGCATGCCTGAGACGGTACAATCTGGCGCATCGCCACTTTGGATACCCGCATACATGAAGACCGTGATTTTCCGTGCCGGCGTGCGCGCCACCTTGTTGTGCAGCATGCTGGCGCTGGCCGCCTGCGGCAGCCTGCTGAAGAAGGACGCCCCGCCCGCTCCCGTGCCCGTGGCCGATGCCTTGCCCAATCCGCAAGTGCTGCTGCTCGGTGAAGTCCCTGACAATGCGCAAGGCCAGCGCCTGCGGGTTGAGGAATTGCGCCGCCGTCTGGCGGCCGGCTGGCGTCCCGTGATCGTCATGGAGCAGTTCGACCGCGAAAACCAGGCCTTGCTGACGCGCGCCGCACGCGAATGCGCCGACCCCGACTGCATCATCCGCGTGATGGAACAGCCGCGCTGGGACTGGAGCGTGTACCGGCCCGTGCTGGACCTCGTCATCAGCTACCAGCTGACCCTGGTCGCCGGCAATCTGTCGCCGGCCGACGCCTCGCGCATCGTGCGCGACGGCATTCAATGGTCGATGCCGCCGGCCATGGTGGCCACTTACCTGGCCGCGCCCGTGCCGGCCGATATCCTGGAAGGGCAAAAGAAGGAAGTGCAGGCGGCCCGCTGCAATATGCTGCCCGACATGATGCTTGGCGGCGTCGTCAACGCGCAAGTGGCGCGCGATATCTGGATGGCCAAGCTGATCCGCGACCAGGCGCCGCGCGACGTGGTGCTGATCGCCGGCAATGAGCATGTGCGCAAGGATATCGGCGTGCCCCGCTGGCTGAAGCTGGCCGACCCGCAACTGAACGTGCGCAGCATCGGCTACCTGGAGCAGGGCGGCAGCGGTTTCAAGGGCACGTTCGACCTGACGCAAACGATGCCGGCGCAGCCGCGTCCGGACCCGTGCGCCAAGTTCAAGAAATAATCACTGCTGCACCCGCACCAGGGCGCTGACCCGGCTTGCCGTCTCGAGCAGTTTCGGCAAGCTGTGTTCCAGCAGATGCGCCACGGAAGGCCCCGCCGTCTGGCCGCTGACGTTGATCGCCGCCACCACCTTGCCGGCCCGGTCGAACACGGGCGCGGCCAGGGCGATCAAGCCCTGTTCCAGCTCTTCCTGCACCAGGCACCAGCCCTGGCGCCGCACTTGCGCAATCTCTTCCATCAGGACGTCGATATCGACCTTGGTCGCCGGCGTGATTTTCAGCAACGCCATCTTCGACAGCCGTTCGCGCAGCGCATCCGGCGCCAGGCCCGACAGTAAAACCCGTCCCATCGAGGTGCAGTAGGCGGGCAGGCGGCTGCCGATACCCAGGTTGATCGACATGGTGCGGTGCGCGGACAGGCGCACGACATACACGATGTCGTCGCCGTCGAGCACGGTAGCCGAGCACGACTGGCGCAAGGTCTGCATCAGTTCTTCCAGCAGCGGCTGCGCCTGCGTCCACACGGGCAAGGACGACAGGTAGGCGTAGCCGAGGTCGAGCACCTTGGGCGTCAAACGGAACAGCCGCCCATCCGCTTCCACATAACCGAGATGCAGCAACGTATGCAGGATGCGCCGCGCGCCCGCGCGCGTCAGCTGCGCCCGCTCCGCCACTTCGCTCAGGGTCTGTTGCGGCGCGTCCGCGCCAAAGCTGCGCAGCACGGCCAAACCCCGCGCGAACGATTGCACATAGCTGTCGCCGGGACGCGGCGCGCCGTCGGCATCGACGGTTTCTTCGGCGGGAACGGAGGTGCTGCTGCGTGCGGTCATGGCAATTCCAATTGGTCAAGGTGGCAATTATAGCCATGGCGCTGGCGAAAACGGCAAATTGACAAGCGCCCCGATCAGGCATATTCTCACGAATAAGTTCTAAATACGAATATTTGTTCGTTATGCGAACAAATTGTGAATGAATTTGATTGGGAGGAGACAGCAATGATCGACAAACTGCGTTCCAGCGTGCTTGATGCGCTGGCCGATATCCACGATGGCGCCACCGTCATGATTGGCGGCTTCGGCGGCGCGGGCCAGCCGGCCGAGCTGATCGACGGCTTGATCGCCCAAGGCGCGCGCGACCTCGTCATCGTCAACAACAATGCGGGCAATGGCGACACGGGCCTGGCCGCGCTGCTGAAAAACGGGCAAGTGCGCAAGATCATCTGCTCGTTCCCGCGTCAGGCCGATTCCCACGTCTTCGACGCCCTGTACCGTTCGGGCAAGCTGGAGCTGGAGCTGGTGCCGCAGGGGAACCTGGCCGAACGCATCCGCGCCGCCGGCGCCGGTATCGGCGGCTTTTTTACGCCCACAGGCTATGGCACGGAGCTGGCCAAGGGCAAGGAAACGCGCGAGATCGACGGCCGCATGTATGTGTTCGAGTCGCCGATCCACGCCGATTTCGCGCTGATCAAGGCGGAGCAGGGCGACCGCTGGGGCAACCTGACCTACCGCAAGACGGCGCGCAACTTCGGTCCCATCATGGCCATGGCCGCCAAGGTCAGCATTGCCTCCGTGCATGAAATTGCCGAGCTGGGCAGCATCGATCCCGAGCACGTCATCACGCCGGGCCTGTTCGTGCAGCGCATCGTGCAAGTGCCGCGCACGGCCACCGGCCCCGCCGGCTTCAAAGCAGCCTGAGGAGTATCAAATGAACAAATGGAATCGAGACCAGATGGCGGCACGCGTGGCGGCCGACATCCATGAAGGCAGCGTCGTCAACCTGGGCATCGGCTTGCCGACCCTGGTGGCGAACCATTTGCCGGCCGGCGCGGAGATCATCCTGCACAGCGAAAACGGCGTGATCGGCATGGGCCCCGCACCGGCGCCGGGCGAGGAAGACTACGACCTGATCAATGCGGGCAAGCAGCCCGTCACATTGCTGCCCGGCGGCAGCTATTTCCACCATGCCGACAGCTTCGCCATGATGCGCGGCGGCCACCTCGACATCTGCGTGCTGGGCGCGTTTCAAGTGTCCGCCACGGGCGACCTGGCCAACTGGCACACGGGCGCGCCGGACGCCATTCCCGCCGTGGGCGGGGCCATGGACCTGGCCATCGGCGCGAAAAAAACCTGGGTCATGATGGAATTGCTGACCAAGACCGGTGAAAGCAAGCTGGTGCAGGCTTGCACCTATCCGCTGACGGGCATCGGGTGCGTCAGCCGCATCTACAGCGACCTGGCCGTGTTCGATTTGTCGCTCAACGGGGCCGTGGTCGTCGAACTGGTCGATGGCTTGAGTTTTGAGCAGTTGCAAGCGTTGACGGCCGTGCCGCTGACGGACGGACGTTAATTCAGCATCAATACGCAAATCACTTTCTTGGAGGAAAGAACATGACCCACGCTTTTATCTGCGACGCCCAGCGCACGCCATTCGGCCGCTATGGCGGAGGACTTGCCGGCGTGCGCGCCGACGACCTGGGCGCCGTGCCCATCCGTGCCTTGATGGCGCGCAATCCGGACGTGGACTGGACTTTTGTTACCGACGTGCTGTACGGCTGCGCCAACCAGGCGGGCGAGGACAACCGCAACGTGGCGCGCATGGCCGCCTTGCTGGCGGGCTTGCCCGACAGTGTGCCGGGCGCCACCCTGAACCGCCTGTGCGGCTCGGGCCTGGACGCCATCGGCAGCGCCGCCCGCTTCATCAAGAGCGGCGAAGCGGGCTTGATGATCGCCGGCGGCGTGGAAAGCATGAGCCGCGCGCCATTCGTCATGGGCAAGGCCGACAGCGCTTTTTCGCGCGGCATGAAAATGGAAGACACGACCATCGGCTGGCGCTTCATCAACCCGCTGATGAAAGCGCGGTATGGCGTCGACTCGATGCCGGAAACGGCGGAAAACGTGGCGTCCGACTTCGGCATCAGCCGCGCGGACCAGGATGCGTTCGCGCTGGCCAGTCAGGTCAAGGCGCTGGCGGCGCAGCAGGCGGGCCTGTTCGACAGCGAAATCTGCCCCGTCAGCATCGCGCAAAAGAAAGGCGATCCCATCGTTGTCGCCCGCGATGAGCATCCGCGCGCCACCACGCTGGAGACCTTGGCCAAATTGAAACCCGTCGTGCGCGCCGATGGCACGATTACCGCCGGTAATGCCTCGGGCGTCAACGATGGCGCGGCGGCCCTGCTGCTGGCCGACGAGGCGAACGCGGCCCGCTTTGGCCTGACGCCGCGCGCGCGTGTCGTGGCCATGGCCACGGCTGGCGTGGCGCCCCGTATCATGGGCATCGGCCCCGCGCCCGCCACCCTGAAAGTGTTGGCCATGACGGGTTTGACCCTGGCCGACTTCGACGTCATCGAATTGAACGAAGCGTTTGCCGCGCAAGGCCTGGCCGTGCTGCGCCAGCTGGGCTTGCCCGACGACGACGCGCGCGTCAACCCGAACGGCGGCGCGATCGCCCTGGGCCACCCGCTGGGCGCGTCCGGCGCGCGCCTGGCCATGACGGCCGTCAACCAGCTGCACCGCACGGGCGGGCGCTATGCGCTCTGCACCATGTGCATCGGCGTGGGCCAGGGCATCGCGCTGGTGCTGGAACGGGTCTGATTCCATGCGTCCGCACGCGAAAAAAGTTGCCCGGCATACGTATTAACCCGTATGTCGGACGGCTTTTTGACCCTGGTCAAGGGCGTATGATGCAAAACCAGCCCGGGCAAGTTGGCTGGCGTTGGCTTTTTCACTCGAACAAGAAGATTGATATGACATCCCACGATACTTCGCATGACGTTGCGCAGCTGACTTCCCGGCAGCGCATCAAGGCCATCATTGGCGCTTCCTCCGGTAACCTGGTCGAATGGTTCGACTTCTACATTTATTCGTTCTGCGCGCTGTACTTCTCGCACGCCTTCTTCCCGTCCGGTAACCCGACGACGCAGCTGCTGCAGACGGCCGGCATCTTTGCCGCCGGCTTCCTCATGCGTCCCGTGGGCGGCTGGCTGTTCGGCCGCATCGCCGACAAATACGGCCGCCGCCAGTCGATGATGATTTCCGTGCTGATGATGTGCGGCGGTTCCCTGATGATCGCCGTCATGCCGACCTATGACACCATCGGCGCCTTCGCACCGTTCCTGCTGCTCGTGGCGCGTCTGTTCCAGGGCCTGTCCGTCGGCGGCGAATACGGTACCAGCGCCACCTACATGAGCGAAGTGTCGGAGTCGGGCAAGCGCGGCTTCTTCGCCTCGTTCCAGTACGTGACCCTGATCGGCGGCCAGCTGCTGGCCTTGCTGGTGCTGGTGGTCTTGCAGCAACTGTTGACCCTGGAAGAATTGCGTGCCTGGGGCTGGCGCATCCCGTTCGTGTTCGGCGCCCTGGCGGCCCTCGTCTCGCTGAACCTGCGTAAATCGCTGACGGAAACGACCACCGCCAGCGAGCGCAAGGACAAGGATGCGGGCAGCCTGCGCGGCTTGCTCAAGCACAAGCGCGCCTTCATCACCGTGCTCGGATTTACGGCCGGCGGCTCGCTCGTGTTCTACACGTTTACGACCTATATGCAGAAATACCTGGTCAACACGGCCGGCATGGACACCAAGACGGCCAGCGCCGTCATGACCTGCGCTCTGCTCGTGTACATGATCTTGCAACCGGTATTCGGCGCCCTGTCCGACCGCATCGGCCGCCGTACCTCGATGCTGTTCTTCGGCGGCCTGGCCACTCTGTGCGTGCTGCCGATCATGCATGCCTTGAAAGACGTCACCAGCCCGTACGCGGCGTTTGGCCTGATCATCATCGCCTTGGCCATCATCAGCTTCTATACGTCGATCAGCGGCTTGATCAAGGCGGAAATGTTCCCCGTCGAAGTGCGCGCGCTGGGCGTGGGCCTGTCGTATGCGGTCGCCAACGCCATGTTCGGCGGTTCGGCCGAATACGTGGCGCTGCAGTTCAAGGCCTGGCACGTGGAAGAGTATTTCTACTGGTACGTGACCGTCATGTGCCTGATTTCCTTCATCGTCGCCATCCGCATGCCGGACCCGAGCCGCTCGGGACTGCTGAAGTAACGTTGTCGTAAAATGGGGGACACTGCGGTGTCCCTTTTTCATCACCGTCTTTTTATCGCGCCGATCAGGAGTTTCCATGTCGTATGTCATTGCCGCACCGATCCAGCCCAGCGTTCCCGTCATCGGCAGCGCCGACAGCTTTCCCGTCCACCGCATCTATTGCGTGGGCCGCAACTATGTCGACCACGCCAAGGAAATGGGCCACACGGGCCGCGAGGCGCCGTTCTTCTTCATGAAACCAAACGATGCCGTGCTGCCCGTGCCTGCCGGCACGACGGGCGAACTGCCGTATCCCGCGCAGACGCAGGATTTCCAGCACGAGATGGAACTGGTGGTGGCCATCGGCAAGGGCGGCAGCGACATCGGCGTGGCTGATGCGCTGAGTCACGTGTGGGGTTATGCGATCGGCCTGGACATGACGCGCCGCGACGTGCAGGGCGCGGCGAAAAAGCTGGGCCGTCCGTGGGATACGGGCAAGGCCTTCGAGCACTCGGCGCCCATCGGCCCCATCACCCCGGCCGCGCAGGCGGGCGACGTCAACCATGCCGCCATCACCCTGCACGTGAACGGCGAGTTGCGCCAGGCCAGCACCATCGACATGCTGATCTGGAACGTGGCCGAAACCATCGCCGACCTGTCCACTTACTTTACCTTGCAACCGGGCGACCTGATCTACACGGGCACGCCGGCCGGCGTGGCGGCCGTGCAGCGCGGCGACGAGCTGGTGGGCGCCATCGATGGCCTGGGCACTTTGCGCGTGAAAGTGGTCTAAGTTCTCAAGGAGACGGGCATGATGCACGACACGTATTGCGTAGCACAACCGACGCGCGCCGAGATCGACGCCTTGACGGGCCCGGCCCTGCTGGAGTTTGGCACGGGCTGGTGCGGCCACTGTCGCGCCACCCAGGCGCCGCTGGCCGCCGCGTTTGCACAGCACCCCGGCGTGCCGCATATCCGCGTGGAAGACGGCCCCGGCCGCGCCTTGGGGCGTTCGTTCAAGGTGAAACTGTGGCCGACCCTGGTTTTTTTGAAAGATGGCCAGGAAGTGGCGCGCCTCGTGCGCCCGCTCGACAGTCGCGAGATCGAGCAGGCTTTTGCATTGATTGATGCGTAGGTCGTTTTAAACCCAACGGCAGATGCCGGGGTCGGACCCTGAGGGTCCGACCCCAGTCCTTGCTGTTGGGGTTTGCACTGCATCATTTCTTGCCGCACCGCACCACTGCGCGTATCATAAGCCGCTTACAGCAAGATCAACCGCATCCTGAGTGATGCAGCGCGATGATCGCCGGCCCGCTCCACCCGGAGGGGCCGCAGGCAAGGATTCACCACAAATGACCGATGCCGCGATGCCGACGCGCGGGTCTGGTACGGAATGCCTGGCGATACGCCGGGCCTGATACACGTCGCCCATCCCCTGACGCCTTTCCTGCCGTGCCCCGGGTAACCGGATGGCGCACGACCGTTGTTTCTCTAAATCAGCACTGATCGCGGCGTGTTAGCGCGCGTTGGTACACCGTTGTCTACCGTTAACAACGGCGTGTTGCGGCGTGGAATTTGTTTGCGAATTTAATAGCAAATTCGCAGCAATTACGTCCGAGCACAGCTATGATATGTGAACCGCGCGCCTAGACAACGTGCTGTGCTGCTGCCTGAAAAAACATCCAGAGAATGGCCTTTAGACACCCTCCCCAAGGAGCGCAGTAAATGAGCACCCCCCCCAAGAAAAATTCCCCCGGCACGGTGCTGTTCGCCAGCCTGATCGGCACCACCATCGAGTTCTTCGACTTTTATATCTACGCCACCGCCGCCGTGCTGGTGTTCCCGAAACTGTTCTTCCCCGCCGGCGACCCGTCGGCCGCCGTGCTGCAGTCGCTGGCCACGTTCGCCATCGCCTTCTTCGCCCGCCCCATCGGTTCGGCCGTGTTCGGCCACTTCGGCGACCGCATCGGCCGCAAGGCGACCCTCGTGGCAGCCTTGCTGACCATGGGTATTTCCACCGTCATCATCGGCTTGCTGCCGACGTATGCCGCCATCGGGACCCTGGCGCCGCTGCTGCTGGCGCTGTGCCGTTTCGGCCAGGGCCTGGGCCTGGGCGGCGAGTGGGGCGGCGCGGTGCTGCTGGCAACCGAGAACGCGCCACCGGGCAAACGCGCCTGGTACGGCATGTTCCCGCAGCTGGGCGCGCCGATCGGCTTCTTCCTGTCGGGCGGCATCTTCCTGCTGCTGAGCGAAACCATGACCGATGAGCAGTTCTTCAGCTACGGCTGGCGCATCCCGTTCCTGGCCAGCGCGCTGCTGGTCATCGTCGGCCTGTACGTGCGTCTGAAGATCACGGAAACGCCGGACTTCCAGAAAGTCATCGACAAGAACGAAGTCGTCAAGCTGCCGGTCGCCACCGTGTTCCGCCAGCATGGCCGCATGCTGTTCCTGGGCACCATCATCGCCCTGGCCACCTTCGTGCTGTTCTACCTGATGACGGTGTTTGCGCTGAGCTGGGGCACGACCAAGCTGGGCTTCACGCGCAAGGAATTCCTCGTCGTGCAGCTGTTTGCCGTGCTGTTCTTTGCCCTGACGATTCCATTCTCGGCCGTGCTGGCCGACCGCCGCGGCCGCCGCGCCACCCTGATCTGGGTCTCCGTCGCCATCGCCATCTTCGGCCTCGTGCTCGCGCCGATGTTCGGCTCGGGCGTGACGTGGGAAGTGACCGTCTTCATGGCCGTCGGCCTGGGCCTGATGGGCATGACCTACGGACCGCTGGGCACGATGTTGTCCGAGCTGTTCCCGCCCGAAGTGCGCTATACGGGCGCTTCGCTGACGTTCAACCTGGCGGGCATCCTCGGTGCCTCGCTGGCGCCGTACATCGCCACCTGGCTGGCGACCAACTACGGCTTGCAATACGTGGGCTACTACCTGTCGCTGGCGGCCGTGCTGACCCTGGGCGCGCTGCTGATGGTGGGCAAGCCACGCACGGGCAAGGAAGCGTGGGAATAAACGCCCGCGCCAGCTGAATCCACGAAAGCCGCCAGCTGCCCAGCTGGCGGCTTTTTTTTGTCGGTAAAACACCACGCCGCACGCCTGCCGAGATTCTTGTTGACAGTCAAAATCGGCTGGTGGTAAGGTGTGCACACGTGTGCAATGCAGTGCAAACCCCTGGAAAGCACATCCGGGACAGTGACACCGCAAGATAGCGGTGCGGTCTGAAGTACCACAACGACAACAAACTTGGAGTGAGACGATGAAGATGCGCAATGTTGCGATTGCTATAAGCCTGGCCCTGCCGATGACGGCCATGGCCGCCGAGGAACGCCTGTCCGTGCTGTGCTCGGCCGACATGGAATGGTGCCAGCTGATGAAGAACCGCTTCGAGGCGGAAAGCAAGATCAAGGTGTCGATGATCAGGAAGAGCGCGGGGGAAGCCTACGCGAAGATCCGCGCCGAAGCGTCGAACCCGAAATCGGACATCTGGTGGGGCGGCACGGGCGATCCGCACCTGCAAGCGGCCGCCGAAGGCTATACGGAAGAATACAAGTCGCCCACCCTGCCCAAGCTGCAGCCGTGGGCGCTCAAGCAGGCCGAGACGGCCAAGTACCGCACCGTCGGCATCTACATCGGCATCCTGGGCCTGGCCTACAACGAAAACGTGCTGAAGAAGAAAAACCTGCCGCCGCCCCAATGCTGGAAAGACCTCGTCAAGCCCGCCTACAAGGGTGAGATCGAGATGGCCAACCCGAATTCCTCGGGCGCCGCCTACAACGCGCTGGCCACCGTCGTGCAGCTGATGGGGGAAGAGGAAGCGTTCGATTTCCTTGCCAAGATGGGCCAGAACGTCAGCAAGTATCCGAACGCGGGCGTGGCGCCCGGCGAGGACGTGGGCCGTGGCGAAGCGGGCGTGGCCATCGGCTTCATGCATGACCTGATGAAACTCACCGTGGCCGGCTTTCCCGTGAAAGTCTTGCCGCCCTGCGAAGGCACGGGTTACGAGATCGGCTCGATGAGCATCGTCAAGGGCGCGAAAAACATGGAGCAGGCGAAAAAATTCTATGAATTCGCGCTGCGTCCCGACGTGCAGAGCGAAGCCGTCAAAGCGCTGGCCTTCCAGATTCCGTCGAACACGGGCGCCACGATTCCCGCCGCCTCGCCGCGCCTGGAAAACATCAAGACCATCAACTACGACTTCGCCAAGTATGGCGCCTCGGACACACGCAAGCGCTTGTTGCAACGCTGGACTACGCAAATTTACTCTGCCGGCAATTAACGCACGCCAAAACTTACTGCGCGTCGTGATTTGCGGCCTGCGATGCTCACTGTGCTGAAGCACAGCTGCGCGTCTCGGCCACAACTCACTGCCGTTCGCTACAGTTTTGGCAGGCGTTAAACCTATATAAATTGTTCAAAACGTCTGGAAAACCAGGGCGCATCGCGCAACAGAATTTCAGACGTTCATAGTTGGATGAAACTCATGAAAAAGATATTTTACGGCTGGCTGCTGCTTGCCCTGGCAGCGTTGTGCCTGTTGCCCTGGCAGCAGCAGGAAGCGGGACTGTTCGCCGGCGAATGGCTGCGCGACGGCCAGTTCTTCAGTGAACGTGGCGCACCGGCCGTACTGCACGTACTGTCGTTCGGCGCCTGGCCGCTGGGCGTGTTCTTCGCCCTGATCGCCGCCAGCGCCGCGCTGGTGGCCGGCAATCCCCACCGCAAGACCCTGGGTCTGGGCCAGATCGCCATCGGCGGCGCCGGCCTGCTGTGGCTGGCGTGGCTGGGCTGGGGACCGCTGGCCGCTGGCACGGGCCTGGGCTTCGGCGCGCTGCTGCTGGCGCTGTGCCTGCTGTTCCTCCTCACCTCGGGCGCCGCCGCGTGCGGCGTCTGCCGTGGCGACGCCTTCGTGGCCGGCGCGATCGGCCTCATCATTTGCCTCATTTCCCTGTTCGTGCTGTTCCCCGTCGCGCTGATCCTCGTCAGCGCCGGCCAGCCCATGGATGATGGCGGCACGGGCGCCGCCGCCCTGGCGCGCCGCCTGGCCGACCCTGGCATCTGGAGCCTCAATTGCGTGTCCGGTCCCGGCCGCTGCGGCGTGGCCTGGAATACCCTGGCGCTGGCCTTGCTGACGGGCGTGTCGGCCACCTTCCTCGGTCTCGTCTTCGCCCTGCTGGTGACGCGCACCAATGGCCGCTGGGTACGTCCCATGCGCGCCATCACCATCTTGCCGATCGTCACGCCGCCCTTCGTGCTGGGCCTGGCCCTGATCCTGCTGTTCGGCCGCAACGGCGCCATCACGGGCCTGGTCGGTGAGCTGTTTGGCATCGGGCAAAGCCGCTGGCTGTACGGCATGACGGGCGTGTGGCTGTCGCAGATGCTGGCCTTCGCGCCGATCGCCTTCATGACATTGATCGGCGTCGTCGAAGGCGTCAGCCCCTCGCTGGAAGAAGCGTCGGGCACCCTGGGCGCCAGCAGCTGGCAAACCTTCGTCAAGGTGTCGCTGCCGCTGATGCGTCCCGGCATCGCCAATGCCTTCCTGCTGTGCTTTATCGAAAGCATGGCCGACTTCGGCAACCCGATGGTCTTGGGCGGCAACTTCCACGTGCTGTCGACGGAAATCTTCTTTTCCGTGGTGGGCGCCTCGAACGACCAGGGCCGCGCGGCGACCTTGGCCATCGTGCTGCTGACCTTTGCCGTGGGCGCCTTCTTCATCCAGAACCTGTGGCTGGGCAAGAAATCGTATGTGACGGTGACGGGCAAGGCCGACCATGGCGGCCACGCCTCGCTCAACCCGCGCCTGAAAACCACCTTGTGGACCATCGCCCTGCCATGGTTCGCCTTCACGGCCCTGATCTACGGCACGGTGGTGGCGGGCGGCTTCGTGAATAACTGGGGCCAGGACAATGGCTTTACCTTGCGCCATTACATCGACGCCTTCGGCATCACGGCGGGCGCTTCCGGCTGGCACTGGACGGGCCAGGCCTGGCCGTCGCTGTTTACGACCTTGACGATTTCGGCCATCGCCGCACCGTTGACGGCCTTCGTCGGCATCCTGTCGGCCTGGCTGCTGGTGCGTCAGCAATTCGCCCTGAAAAGCGCGTTCGAGTTCGGCACCATGCTCAGCTTTGCCATTCCCGGCACCGTCATCGGCATCAGCTATATTCTCGCGTTCAACTCGGCGCCGATCGAGTTGACGGGCACGGCCACGATTTTGATCCTCTGCTTTGTCTTCCGCAACATGCCGATGGGATTGCGCACGGGCATCGCCGCCATGCGCCAGCTCGACGGCAGCCTGGACGAGGCGTCGATCACCCTGGGCGCCAGCAGCTGGACCACCATGCGCAAGGTCATTCTGCCGCTGCTGCGCCCGGCCATCGCCTCGGCCCTCGTGTATGGCTTCGTGCGCTCGATCACGTCGATCTCGGCCGTCGTCTTCCTCGTCAGCGCCGATTACGACATGGCCACGTCCTACATCATCGGCCTGGTATCGAACGGTAACTACGGCACGGCGATTGCCTACGCCACGGTGCTGATCGTCATCATCCTGCTGTGCATCCAATTGATTCATTTGCTGGTCGGCAAGCGCCGCCTTCGCCGCGTCAGCGCCGAAAAAACGCTGCCTGCCGCCGTTCCCAACCTGGAAAAGAGCTACGCATGAACCACTTTACTACCCAAGAAACGGCCATCGCCGCACTGGAATTCGATCAGGTCACCAAGCGCTACGGCAAGGCCCTGGCCGTCAACGACGTGTCGTTCACGATCGCGCCGCGCACCATGGTCACCCTGCTGGGCCCCAGCGGCTGCGGCAAGACCTCGACCTTGCGTCTGATTGCGGGCCTGGAGCGCGTCAGCGCCGGGCGTATCCTGCTGGCCGGCGAAGACGTCACGTTGACCTCCGCCGCCGAGCGCGACGTCAGCATGGTGTTCCAGTCCTACGCGCTGTTCCCGCACATGACGGTGCTCGACAACGTGTGCTACGGCCTCACCGTCTCGGGCGAGACCAAGCCGCGTGCCGTGGAACGGGCGCAGGAAAGCCTGCGCCTGGTGGGCCTGGCCGACTTTGCCGCGCGCTTCCCGAACGAGTTGTCGGGCGGCCAGCAGCAGCGGGTGGCCGTGGCCCGTTCGCTGGTGCTGCAGCCCAAGGTGCTGCTGCTGGACGAGCCGCTGTCGAACCTCGACACGAAACTGCGCCGCCGCGTGCGCGACGAGATCCGCGACATCCAGGTCAAGCTGGGCCTGACGGCCGTGTACGTCACGCATGACCAGGAAGAGGCGCTGGCCATTTCCGACCAGATCATCGTCATGAACCGGCAAGTGATCGCGCAAAAAGGCACGCCGCACGAGCTGTTCGAATCGCCGGCCGACAAGTTCGTCGCCGACTTCATCTGCAATGCGAACATCGTCGATGGCGTGATCGAATCGGTGGCCGACAGCAAGGCCGTCTGCGTCATGGGCAAGCTGCGGCTGCGCCTGCCATGCCGCAGCCAGCGCAGCGGCGAAGCGAGTTTCGCCGTGCGTCCGGAAGCGATCCTGCTGTCGCCCGCGCAGCCCGACAGCGCCATGGTGGTGCGCGTGGCCCGCGCCACCTACCTGGGACGCGAAATGCAATACACGCTCGATACGCCGGTCGGCGAACTGTTTGCCGTCTCGCACGACTTGAGCCAGGTTTTCACGCAAGGCACATCGGTCGCCATGACCGTACACGAACATGGCGCAGCCATTATTGGAGGACAAGCATGACAGATATGACACAGGCGGCGGTACTGGCCGACGCGGCGACCCTGGAACGCTATGCCTACGCCCGGCACATCATCCGCCAGGCGGGCGAGATTGCGCTGGGCATGTTCCAGCGCCGCACGGAACTGGTGATCGAGGAAAAGGGCTTGCAGGACATGGTCAGCATCGCCGACCGCATGGTGGAGGATTTCCTGCGCGCGCAGATTGCCGAGCGCTTCCCGGCCGACGCCGTGGTGGGCGAGGAACGGGGCGGCGGAGCCGCCGATGCGCGCTGCGTGTGGGTCATCGATCCCATCGACGGCACGGCCTGTTTCGTCAACGGCATGCTGGCCTGGTGCGTGTCGATCGGCGTGCTGGTCGACGGCAAGCCCGCCATCGGCGCCGTGTACGACCCGAATGCGGACGAGCTGTTCCACGCCTGCCAGGGGCAGGGCGCGCATGTGGCGGGGAAGGCCGGCGAAACGCGGCTGCGCGTCAACGACGTGGCCAGCTTGCAGGGCGGCGTGCTGGGCGTGGGCTTTTCGCACCGCGTGGGCACCGGCACTTTCCTGCCCTTCCTGCTCGACGTGCTGGAAGAGGGCGGCATGTTCATCCGCAACGGTTCCGGCGCCTTGATGATCGCCTACGTGGCGGCCGGGCGTTTGATCGGCTATTTCGAGCCGCACATTAATTCCTGGGATTGCCTGGCCGGCATCGTGCTCGTCAATGAAGCGGGCGGGCGCTGCAATGATTTCCTGGCCGATAACGGCCTGGAAAAGGGCAACCCCATCCTCGTGGGCGGTCCCCGTTTGTATCCGCAACTGGCGGCGCTGGCCTTGCCGCGCTGCGCATGAACACATTTTATTGAAAGGGAGGGCAGGCGTCCGGCGAGGGACGCATGTAGTGGCAACACACTGTTGAGCATCATGAGTAATCCACCACCATAAAAACAAGCAGGAGACGGGATGAAAAACCAGATGAACACCATGCAGTTGAACAAGATCGCCGCCGTATTGTTGCTGGCCGCGCCAGGCTGCGTGCTGGCCGCATCGAGCGTCGTCGTGTACGGCCGTATCCATGCGGGCTTCGACCATATCGAAACGTCGAGCTCGGCCACGGCGCCGAATGGCGAATCGGTATCGCGCGTATCGGACAATTCCTCGAAGATCGGTTTCCGGGGACGGGAAGACTTGGGCAATGGCAACACGGCCTTCTTCCAGATCGAGGGCAACGCCAAGCTCGACGATGGCACGGGTGCCATCAATAGCAAGGATACCTTTGTCGGGCTGGAAAACCCCGCCTATGGCCGTATCGCGCTGGGCCGCTTCGCCACGCCGATCCGCCAGATCAACGGCTACACGAATCGCTTCGTGGGCGAAGGCATCCAGGATGACGCCAACATTTCGCAGCTGGGCGGCGAAGGCTTCAACCGCCGCAGCTCGAACGCCGTCAGCTACCGCACGCCCGTGCTGCAGGGCTTCAGCGCCACGATTTACCGTGCCAGCGAAAACGAGGCGCCGAACGGCGACCGCATCTATTCGGGCATCGTGCAATACGTGAACGGCCCCATCAAGGGCGCCGTCGGCTATGAAAAGCACAAGGATTTGCGTCCCGGCTTCAGCGAAAAGATGTTCCGCGCCGTGGGCAATTACAACTTCGGCGGCGGCGACGTGGGCGTGGCCTGGAACCGCATGGTGTATGACGTGGCCGGCGGCGACTTGCAGCGCGACTACTTCACCATCACGGGCGCCTACAAGGCGGGCGGCGGTTCCTTCATCGGCCGTTTCGGCGTGGCAGGCGACGTGTCGGGCAGCGCGCCCAACGGCAGCAGCGTGACCATCAAGGCGACCACCCTCGTGCGCGGCGACGACAGCGGCGCCAAGCAGGCGACCCTGGGCTACGAGTATTACCTGTCCAAGCGCAGCACCGTCTACGCCTACTACACGCAGACGAATAACGACAAGAACGCCAACTACACGTTTGGCGGCAATGCCTTCGCCGCCACCAAGAAGGGTGCCAAGCTCAGCGGTGTAATGCTGGGCGTCATCCACCTGTTTTAACTTTTTTGCCCGGATTTGCACACGTGTGCATTTTCGGGCAGCGTATTCCCGACTATCAAGGAGATGGAAATGATTCAAGTGGCATTGTTCGGCGCCGGGCGCATCGGCCGCATTCACGCCGGCAATCTGGTGCGCCAGCCTGGCGTGCGCCTGAAATACGTGGTCGACGTGCATGCGGGCGCGGCGGCGGAAGTGGCGGCCCTGCATGGCGCCAGCGTCGCCAGCGTGGAGGCCGTGCTGGCCGACCCTGAAGTCAAGGCCGTGCTGATCGCCTCGAGCACGGATACGCATGCGGACCTGATCGTGCGCGCAGCGGCCGCCGGCAAGGCCATCTTTTGCGAAAAACCCGTCGACCTGACCCTCGAGCGCGCACGCGCCGCCGCCGCTGCCGTCAACGACGCTGGCGTGCTGTGCATGATCGGCTTCCAGCGCCGCTACGATCCCACGTTTGCCGCCGTCAAGCAGCGCATCGCAGCGGGCGAGATCGGCACGCCGGAATTGCTCATCATCACCAGCCGCGACCCGGGCCCGCCGCCCGTCAGCTATATCCAGGTGTCGGGCGGCATCTTCAAGGATATGCTGATCCACGATTTCGACATCTTCCGCTGGATACTCGACGATGAAGCCGTCACGGTGCATGCGACGGGCAGCTGCCTCGTCGACCCCGCCATCGGCGCGGCGGGCGACCTCGATTGCACGGCCGTCACCATCCGCACGGCAAAAGGCCGCTTGTGTCAGATCAACACGACGCGCCGCGCCGCCTATGGCTACGACCAGCGTTTCGAAGTGCTGGGCAGCGCCGGCATGCTGCAGGCGGGCAACCACAAGCCGACGGAAGTGACGGCCTATGGTTCGGTGAACGTCAGCGTGGACAAGCCGGAAGATTTTTTCCTGGAACGCTACCGCGCCGCCTACGCCAGCGAAATGGCGCATTTTTTCGATGCCTTTGCCCACGGCGCACCGTTGCGCACCACCGTCCACGATGGCTTGAAAGCGCTGGAACTGGCCGAAGCGGCCACCGTGTCGTGGCGCGAACAGCGCATCGTGCAACTGTCATAAGGAAAGCATGTGATGAAGAATACGACTGAATTTGCCCAGGGCCGGGCGCTCGACGTGATCTGCCTGGGCCGCCTGGCCGTGGACCTGTACGCGCAGCAGATCGGCAGCCCCCTGGAAGACGCCACCAGTTTCGCCAAGTACCTGGGCGGCTCGTCGGCGAACATCGCCTTCGGCACGGCCCGGCTGGGCTTGAAGTCGGCCATGCTGTCGAAAGTGGGTGACGACCACATGGGCCGTTTCCTCACCGACACCCTGGCGAAAGAGGGCTGCGACGTCAGCCACGTGGGCATCGACCGCGACCGCCTCACGGCTTTGGTCATGCTGGGCATCAAGGACGAGAACACCTTTCCCCTGATTTTCTATCGTGAAAATTGCGCCGACATGGCCATCGACGCATCGTCGGTGGATGCGGCTTTCATTGCGTCGAGCAAGGCGCTGCTGATCACCGGCACGCATTTCTCCACGGCCGCCATGCACGCCGTCAGCACGCAGGCACTCACATTGGCCCGCGCCAACAAGGTGCGCACCGTGCTCGACATCGATTACCGGCCCGTGCTGTGGGGCTTGTCGGGCAAGGCCGATGGCGAAACGCGTTTCGTTTCGAACGAAGGCGTGACCGGTCACTTGCAGGGCATCCTGCCTCATTTTGACTTGATCGTCGGCACGGAAGAGGAATTCATGATCGCCGGCGGCGGGGCGGACATCATGGCCAGTTTGCGCGCCGTGCGGGCGGTGAGCCTGGCTATCCTGGTCGTCAAGCGCGGGCCGCTGGGTTGCGCCGTCATCGAGTCTGTGGTGCCTGCCGGTCTCGATGACGCGTTTAATTATCGTGGCGTGCGTGTGGAAGTGTTGAACGTGCTGGGTGCGGGCGACGCTTTTCTGTCTGGCTTTTTGAAAGGCTGGCTGCGCGGCGAGGATTACGAGGCATGCTGCCGCTATGCGAATGGCTGCGGCGCCCTCGTCGTGTCGCGCCACGGCTGCGCGCCGGCCATGCCGTCGCCCGTCGAGCTCGACTATTTCCTGGCCAATGCCGCCAAGCTGACGCAACCGGACCAGGATGCCACCTTGTCGCGCCTGCACCGCACGACGGTCGCGCGCAAAGAGTGGAGCGAGCTGTGCGTATTTGCTTTCGACCACCGCACGCAATTTTTCGAGCTGGCCCAGCAGGGTGTCAGCGATGAAGCGCGGATTTCACGGCTCAAGCAACTGTTCGTGCAAGCCGTGGCCGAGACGGAAGCGGCGCGTGGTTTGCAGGGCGGCACAGGCGTGCTGATCGATGACCGCTATGGCGCCGACGCGCTCAACGACGCGACGGGGCGCGGCTGGTGGATAGGCCGTCCCGTCGAGATGCCGGGCTCGAACCCGCTGCAATTCGACTGGGGCCGCTCGCTCGCTTCGCGGTTGACGCAGTGGCCCAGGGAACACGTGATCAAGTGCCTGGTGCAGTTGCACCCGGACGATACGCCGGAAAACCGCCTGGAGCAGGAAGCGCAGATCAAGGGCTTGTACGAGGCGGCGCAGATCACGGGCCATGAGTTGCTGCTGGAAATTATCCCTGCCAAGTCCTTGCCCCAGCATGACGATACCGTTTATCGCGCCGTCAAGCGCCTGTACAACCTTGGGATCTATCCCGAATGGTGGAAGCTGGAAAGCATGTCAGCCCAGCAATGGCAAGCCATCGATGCCCTCGTGCACGAGCGCGATCCGTATTGCCGCGGCGTCGTGTTGCTGGGCTTGAACGCGCCGATCGCCGCCCTGGCCGCCAGTTTCGAGCAAGCCAGTGCCAGCACCACGTGCAAGGGTTTCATGGTGGGCCGCACCATCTTCCAGGAACCAAGCCGCCGCTGGCTGGCCGGCGAACTCGACGATGCCGGCCTGATCGCCGCCGTGCGCGCCAACTTCGAGCAGCTCATTGGCCTGTGGCAGCGCACGCGCAACCGTCTGGAGCGTGCGGCATGAGCGCCATCCCACACAAAACCGTACGCTTGACCATGGCGCAGGCACTGGTACGCTACCTGGCCGCGCTGCGTACGGACGATGGCCAGTCGCTGTTCGGCGGCGCCTTTGCCATCTTTGGCCACGGCAACGTGGCGGGCCTGGGCGAGGCGCTGTACCAGTACAAGGAAGTGTTTCCCACCTACCGCGCCCACAATGAACAGGCGATGGCGCACGCCGCCATTGCTTACGCGAAAGCCCACATGCGCCGGCGCATGATGGCCGTGACCAGTTCCATCGGCCCGGGCGCCACCAACTTGCTGACGGCCGCCGCGCTGGCGCATGTGAACCGTTTGCCCGTGCTCTTGCTGCCTGGCGACGTCTTCGTCTCGCGCGCGCCGGACCCGGTCTTGCAGCAGCTGGAAGACCCGTCTGACGGCAGCGTTTCCGTCAACGATGCATTCAAGCCGCTGTCACGCTATTTCGACCGCATCGTCTATCCGGAACAGCTACTCACCGCCTTGCCGCGTGCCATTGCCGCCTTGACGGACCCGGCCGCTTGCGGTCCCGTGACTTTGTCTTTGCCGCAAGACGTGCAGACGATGGCGTATGACTATCCCGTGGATTTCTTTGAACCGCGCATCGTGCGTTTGCGCTCCTTGCCGCCTATTGAGCAGGAACTGGACGAAGCGGCGGCGTTGTTGAAACACGCGAAACAGCCGCTGATCGTCGCCGGTGGCGGCGTGCTGTACGGCCAGGCCAGCGCCGCCCTGCAGGCGTTTGCCGAACGCCATGGCATTCCCGTGGCGGAAACCCAGGCCGGTAAAAGTTCCCTGCCATGGGACCATCCGCTGCAGCTGGGCGCCATCGGCGTGACGGGCTCGCCCGCCGCGAACGCCCTGGCGGCGGACGCGGACGTGGTGCTGGCCATCGGCACGCGCCTGCAGGATTTCACGACGGGGTCGAACTCCCTGTTTGCGCAGGCGCAACTGATCAGCCTGAACGTCAACGGTGTTGACGCCTTGAAACGCCGTGGCCTCGGCGTGCAGGCGGACGCGACACTGGGCTTGCAAGGCCTGTCGCGGCTGCTGGGCAGCTGGAACAGCGCGGGCCAGTGGCAAGACCGGGCGCAGCAGGCAGGGAACGCGTGGCGCGAGACAGTCAAAAGCATCACCGGCAAACGCGAGGTGGCCGGCTTGCCGTACGACGGCGAAGTCATCGGCGCCGTGCAGCGCTCGTCACCGGATTCGACGCGCAACGATATCGTCGTCTGCGCGGCGGGCACCTTGCCGGCCGAACTGCACAAGCTCTGGCGCACGAGCACGCCGGGCGGCTACCACATGGAATACGGCTACTCGTGCATGGGCTATGAAATCGCCGGCGGCCTCGGCGTCAAGATGGCCAAACCCGATGCCGAGGTCATCGTCATGGTGGGCGACGGCAGCTATCTGATGATGAATTCGGAAATCGCCACCTCCGTCATGCTCGACAAAAAACTCATCATCGTCGTGCTCGACAACCGGGGTTACGGTTGCATCAACCGCCTGCAGCAGGCCTGCGGCAATCCTTCCTTCAACAATATGTTGCCCGACAGCGCACCGCGTATCGACTTTGCCCTGCATGCGCAATCGCTGGGCGCGCTGTCCGAACACGTGGCCAATATCGCCGAGCTGGAACAGGCCATGCTGCGCGCCCGGGCCGCGCCCCGCACGTATCTGATCTGCATCGATACGGACGACACGCGTACGACGGAGGAGGGCGGTTGCTGGTGGGAAGTGGCCGTACCGGAAGTGTCCACCCAGCCAGCCGTGCAGCTTGCGCGCACCCGTTATGAACTTGACCGCCTGAAACAAAGGAATTGAGATGAATACATGGAATGTGAAGATCGGCATCAACCCGATCTCGTGGATGAACGACGATTTGCCGAGCCTGGGCGGTGAGACGCCGCTGGAAACGGCGTTGAAGGAGGGCGCCGAGATCGGCTACGTGGGTTTTGAACTGGGCAACAAGTTTCCCAAGGATGCGCCATCCCTGAACGCCGTGCTGGGCAAATACCATCTCGCCTGTGTTTCCGGCTGGTACTCGGGGCGGCTGGCGCACCGCTCGGTCGAAGAAGAGATCGCTTCCGTAGCGTCGCATTTACGGCTGCTGGCCGACAGCGGCGCCACCGTCATGGTCTACGGCGAAGTGGCCGACGCCATTCAGGGCGAAGCGCGCCCCCTGTATAAACGCCCGCGTTTCCAGTCGCAGCGGCAATGGCAGGATTACGCGGACAAATTGACGGCGTTTGCAAAACACTTGCTCGACCACGGCGTACGCCTGGCCTACCACCACCACATGGGCGCCTACGTGGAAACGCCGGCCGACGTGGACCAACTGATGGCCTTGACGGGCCCCGAGGTCGGCTTGCTGTTCGACACGGGCCACATCACCTTTGCGGGCGGCGATGCGCTGGCGGTGTTAAATAAGCACATCGATCGCATCTGTCACGTGCATTGCAAGGACGTGCGCCCCAACGTCGTGAAACTGGCGCGCAATGGCCACTGGAGTTTCTTGCAGGCCGTCATTAATGGCGCTTTCAGCGTACCGGGCGACGGCAGCATCGACTTTCCCGCCATCCTCACGCGCCTGTATCTGCACGGCTATGCGGGCTGGCTGGTGGTGGAGGCGGAGCAGGACCCGGCCGTCGCGCCCAGCTATGCATACGCGAAGATGGGCCATGATTACCTGGCCAAGCTCGTCGAGGCGATTCCCCGTCTGGGTCGGGAGGCGGCATGAGCCCGCTGCTCGTCAAGGCCCGGCCGGGTTCCACCATCGTTGAGGTGACACCGGAATCGGCCGGCTGGACCCATGTCGGTTTCGCCGCGCACCGTCTTCCAGCGGGCGAGTCCTTGCAGCTGGACACGGGCAAGCGCGAACTGTGCATCGTCGTGCTGACGGGCACGGTCACGGTGCGGGCGGGCGATCAAACCTGGGAAGCCATCGGCGGACGCGTCAGCGTGTTTGAAGACCGCTCGCCGTATGCCGTGTATGTCCCGCTGGATACAACGGTCAGCGTCACGGCTGTGAGCGACGCGGAAGTGGCCTTGTGCAGCGCACCAGGCACCACCCGCCGTCCGGCGCGCCTGATCGAGCCAGCTTCCATGACGCGCTCCGTGCGCGGCAAGGGCGCCAATACCCGCTATGTGTGCGACATCCTGCCGCAAACGGAAGAAGCCGATGGCTTGCTGGTGGTCGAGGTGATCACGCCGTCCGGCCATTCATCAAGCTATCCGCCGCACAAGCACGACAGCGACAATGTGCCGCTGGAAAGTTCGCTCGAGGAAACCTATTACCACCGCCTGAATCCCGAACAGGGCTTTGCCTACCAACGGGTCTATACGGATGACCGTTCCATCGACGAAGCCATGGCCGTGGAAAACCACGACGTGGTGATGGTGCCCAGGGGGTACCACCCCGTGACCGTGCCGTATGGCTACGATGGCTATTACCTGAACGTGATGGCCGGCCCGAAACGCGTGTGGCACTTTAAAAATGACCCGGCCCATGACTGGCTGATGACGAAATAACCAAGGACAAGCAATGACAACGCAACAGATCGGCCACTTTATTGGTGGCAAACCCATGGCTTCGCGCGCCGAGCGCACGAGCGACGTCTTCAATCCCGCCACCGGCGCCGTGACGGCGAAGGTGGCGCTGGCCACGCCTTCCGAATTGAACGCGGCCGTGGCGGCCGCCCACGCGGCCTTTCCCGCCTGGTCGCAAACCTCGCCGCTGCGCCGCGCGCGCGTCATGTTCAAGTTCAAGGAATTGCTGGAAGAACACTCGGATCAACTGGCCGCCCTGATCACGGCGGAGCACGGCAA
>NZ_FNHA01000016.1:0-124123 GCF_900103595.1 Janthinobacterium sp. OK676 | reverse complement strand
GACCTGGCGCGGGTGCAGGTAATTGCCCGGCTCTTTCTTTTGCTCTTCGATCATGTCCAGGCTGTACGCATCTTTTTCGTGCGTCCAGTTCGTCAATTCCTCTTCCCACGCCGCTTTTTCCGCTTGCACGGTGGCATAGCGCTCGTCGCGCGTGGCATCGCAATCGAGGGCCTTGCCGTCCAGGCGCGCCAGGATGGCTTTCGCGGCCGCCTTGGCGTCGCCGCAGATGCCCACCGAGATTTTCTTGACCAGACCCAGCATCTTGTTGTCCGCGTCGATCTGGATGATCTTCGCGTTCTTCGGCCAGTAATCCATGCCGTGCTGCGGCAAGGTGCCGAACGGGCCCAGGCGCGACCCCAAGGCCACGACGACGTCGGCCTGGGCGATCAGTTTCATGGCCGCCTTCGAACCCTGGTAACCGAGCGGACCGCACCACAGCGGGTGGCTGGCGGGAAACGAGTCGTTGTGCAGGTAGCTGTTGACGACGGGGGCGCCGAGGCGCTCGGCCAGGGCCTTGCACTCGTCGATCGCGTCGCCCATGACGACGCCGCCGCCGGAGATAATCACGGGGAACTTGGCTTTCGCCAGCAATTCGGCCGCATCGTTGAGGCTTTGCTCGCCGCCGGCGCCGCGGTCCAGGCGGTTCGGTTTCGGGATTTCCGCCTTGATTTCGCCATAAAAATAGTCGCGCGGGATGTTCAGCTGGGTCGGGCCCATTTCCGACATGGCGCGGTCAAAACAACGGCCCGTGTATTCGGCCATGCGGGCCGGATGGGTGACGTGACCCTGGTACTTCGTGAATTCCTCGAACATCGGCAGCTGGTTCGCTTCCTGGAAGCCGCCCAGGCCCATGCTCATCGTGCCCGTCTCCGGCGTGATGATCACGACGGGCGTATGCGCCCAGTAGGCGGCCGCGATGGCGGTGACGCAATTGCTGATGCCGGGGCCGTTCTGGCCGATGACGACGCCATGGCGGCCCGAGACGCGGGCATAACCGTCGGCCATGTGGCCGGCGCCCTGCTCGTGCACGACGGGGATCAATCGGATGCCGGCGGGGGCGAAGATATCCATCGGGTCCATGAAGGCCGAGCCCATGATGCCGAACATGTCGGTCACGCCATTGGCGGCCAGGGTTTCCACGAACGCTTCGGAAGGCGTCATCTTTTGCGGGCCAACGGGAACGGCAGCGGCGGCGGCTTTTTGGTCGGACAAATCGGTCATGGCTCAGTCTCCTTACGGTTTTATGAAAAATCGGTATATTTTGTTCCGATATTTGAAATACATAGTCAATTTAACGGTTGCGAAATGCGCTGTCAATGAAAATTCATGAAAAATCGGACTGTTTCATTCCTGAATCCGGAATCCGTGACTTTACCCCGCTCCTGAAACAACAATGGCGGGCTATCCGCAACAGACAGCCCGCCATCGCCTCGTCCCGCGCCGCGTCTTAGAACTTCAAACGCATGCCGGCCGTGAAGGCGCTCGAGTTATGCCCAGGCAAGGGCACGCTGCCGCCGCTTGATGCGTCGCCAACGAAGTTGGTGCCCGCGCCATCGTTGTTGATGCGGCCGTACGAGGTGTACAGGTTCGTGCGCTTGGACAAGGCATAGGTGTAGCCGATGGCCAGCTGGCGCCCGCCGCGGCGCGCATTCGTGCGGTCATCCTTCTTGATGTAGGACGCCATCACGCTGCCCGCCGCGCCCACGGGGGCCGACGCGCCCAGCATGTAGCTGCGGAAATCCGTGCCCGCGTCATCCTTGTCCGTCTCATATGCGGCGTGCAGCTTGGCCGGGCCGAAGTCGTAGGTGCCGCCCAGCAAGGTGACCTTGGCCGTGTTCAGCGACGTGTCCTTGCGGTTGTCGTGCGCCAGGGTCAGCACGAGCGGGCCGTTGGCGTAATCGATGGAAAAGTCGATGGTGCGGCCCAGCGTATTGCTGTCCGGCTTTTCGCCGAGGCCAACCATCACGGCGGCCGACAAGCCGTTCACCTTCGGCGTCTCGTACATGATGGAGTTTTTCGTGCGCAGGCTGGCCACGCTCATCAGGTTGATCGAGGCGCCCGTCATGCCCGTCTCGAAGGGGTCGATATTGTCCAGCGCGGTGAACAGCGGGTTGTGCTGCAAGCCCAGGTTCACGGCGCCAAAGCCGCCCGACAGGCCCACGTAGGCCTTGCGCCCGAACAGGGCGCCCTGGCGGTTGGCGCCCGTGTCCACGTCGAGGCCATTTTCCAGCAAGAAATTGGCTTTCAGATTGTTGCCCAGGTCTTCCGTGCCCTTGAAGCCGATGCGGCTGCCCGACTGCACGCCGGTGGCCAGCTTGGTGACGGAACCGTCCGCGCCGCCGTGTTCGGACGTCAGGCCCGCGTCGAGCAAGCCGTACACGGTGACGGACGATTGGGCGTTGGCGCTGCCAGCGAAGAAGGAGGCCAGGATGGCTGCCGCTACGAGTGTGTGTTTCATGTCATCTCCAGGTATTGTGGTTTTTATAAACGCTTGAAACAATCATCAACTGCCTTGCTGCAAATCGGGCTCAGGCGATCAGCCCGGCCATCGGCGACGAGGGCGAGGCGCTCATGACGCCTGCTCTCCGGGGCATGCGTCCGGCCAGATAGGCCTCGCGTCCGCCCTGCACTGCCAGTTTCATGGCACGCGCCATGCGTACCGGTTCGCGCGCCGCCGCGATGGCGGTATTCATCAAAATGCCATCGCAACCGAGCTCCATGGCGATGGCCGCGTCCGACGCCGTGCCGACACCGGCGTCGACCAGCACGGGCACACGGGCTTGCTCGATGATCAGCGACAGATTCCACGGATTCAGAATGCCCATGCCCGAGCCGATCAGGGACGCCAGCGGCATGACGGCGATGCAGCCGATGTCTTCCAGCATGCGCGCCTGGATGGGATCGTCGCTGCAATACACCATCACCTGGAAGCCGTCGCGCACCAGTTCCTGCGCCGCTTTCAGCGTTTCCGGCATGTTCGGGAACAGGGTCTTTTCATCGCCGAGCACCTCCAGCTTGCACAACTGGTGGCCGCCCAGCAGCTCGCGCGCCAGCTGCAAGGTGTAGACGGCGTCGCGCGCGTTGTAGCAGCCGCCCGTGTTGGGCAGGATCGTGTATTTCGACGGCGGAATGAAGTCGAGCAGGTTCGGCTCGCCCTTTTCCTGGCCGATGTTCACGCGCCGTATCGTGACGGTGACGATCTCGGCGCCGCTCTCTTCGATGGCCAATCGCGTTTCCTCGAAATCCTTGTACTTGCCCGTGCCTACCAGCAGGCGCGACTGGTAGGTGGTGCCGGCCAGGGTCAGGCCGGCCGGTGGTTGGCCGGGGGTGGTGGCGTCTCTCATCTTGATCTCCTGTGCAATTCATTTAAACCAGAAGCAAAATCCGGGGTCGGACCCTGAGGGGGAACGTGGCCCAATGGGCCACATTCCGCTCCCGGTGGGACCGACCCCAGCCTTTTTCCTTGGGTTTCCCCGCAAAACGCAAAATCGACTTCCGGCCGCCGCCCGGACACGAGGTCGGCGATCGCCCTGCCCGCGCCGCAGCCCATGGTCCAGCCCAGGGTGCCGTGGCCCGTGTTGAGGAACAGCTGGCGGTAGCGCGTCGTACCGATATACGGCACGTTCGATGGCGTGAGCGGGCGCAGGCCGGCCCAGTAGACGGGGTCGCTGTAATCGCAGGCGTGGGGAAACAGCGCTTGCACTCTGCGCGTGATGGCGGCGCAGCGCACGGGGTTGAGTTCTCGCGTGTAGCCGTTCAGTTCGCACGTGCCCGCCACGCGCAGGCGCTCGCCCAGGCGCGAAAACACCAGTTTGTGCGCATCGTCCGTCAGCGAGACGGTCGGTGCGCTGACAGGGTCGCGTATCGGATAGGTGGCGGAATACCCTTTGCCCGGATACAGCATCAAGCGGATGCCGAGCGGCTGCAGCAGCGGTGCGGAAAAACTGCCCATGGCGACCACCACGGCATCCGCGTGCTCGAGGCGATGGCGGCCCTGCGCATCGATGCATTCCACGCCCGTGATGCGTTCGCCATCCGCCAGCAAGCGCGTCACCGTCGTGCCGTACTGAAAATCCACGCCGGCCACCGCCGCGCGGGCCGCCAAGGCCGTGGTAAACAAATGCACGTCGCCCGACTCGTCGCTGGCCGTAAAATCGCCGCCGACGATCTGGCTGCGCGCGTGGCGCAGGGCCGGTTCCAGCCGGATCACCTCATCGGCGCTGACGGTATTGCGCGGGCAGCCCAGTTCGCGCAAGAGCGCGGCGCCCGACTGCGATTTGTCGAACTCCTGCTGGTCCGTATAGAAATGCAATATGCCCCGCTCGAGATGGTCATAGGCGATGCCCGTTTCGCGGCGCAAGGCTTGCAGGCTCTGGCGGCTGTACTCGGCCAGGGCGACGATCTGGCGCATATTGCGCGACACCCTCGATGGCAAACATTCGCGCAGGTAGTGCAAGGCCCACTGCCATTGCAGCATATCGAGACGGGGACGGAACAGCAGCGGCGCGTCGTCCTTGCCCAGCCAGCGCACGACCTTGCGCAGGGTGGCGGGATTGGCCCACGGCTCCGCGTGCGAGACGGAAATCTGCCCGCCATTGCCGAAGCTCGTTTCCTGCGCGGCGCCCGCCTGGCGCTCGAGCACGCGTACGTCGTGGCCCGCCTGGCGCAAGTACCAGGCCGATGCCGTGCCGACCACGCCGGCGCCGAGGACTAGGATCTTCATGGCGGGTCCGGCTCGCTCAGCGCGTCAGCAGGACGGCGATGGCAACAAAGGCGGCGATCCACACGGTTTCCATCACCAGCATGATCACGGGACGCCAGCCCAGCGAGGCCAGCGACTGGAACGACGTTTTGACGCCCAGCGCTGCGATGGCGATGACGAGACAGGCGCGCGAAGCGTTGTTGATCCAGCCATTGACTTCCTGCGGGATCAGGCCCAGGCTGTTCGTGATGACGAGCCAGACAAAGCCGATCAGGAAAAAGGGCACGAGCGGCGGCGCATCGACTTCGCTCTTGCCGTCCTTGCGCTTGAACATGATCGACAGGCCCAGCACGACAGGCACGAGGCAGGCCACGCGCGTCAGTTTCACGAAGGTGGCCACGTCGCCCGTATGGTTGCTGACCAGGTAGCCGGCGCCCACCACTTGCGCCACGTCATGGATGGTGCCGCCGATGAACACGCCCGCTTCCGTCGGGTCAAAACCCAGCAGCTTGACCAGCAGCGGGTAGACGATCATGGCCAGGGTCGACAGCGACGTCACGCCGACCACCGTCAGCAGGGTGAACTTTTCGTTTTCCTTCGTTTGCGGCAGCACGGCCGAGATGGCCAGCGCGGCCGACGCGCCGCAGATGGCGACCGAGCCGCCCGACAATATCCCTTCCGTGATGGGCCGCTTGAGCCACCTGGCCAGCAGGTAGCCGAAACCCAGGGTGGCGATGAGGCCGCCGACGACGATCAGCAAGGGCGTCACGCCGACCGAAGCGATCTGGTTGAAGGTGATGCGTGCGCCCAGCAGGGCCACGCCCGTGCGCAACAACACCTTGCTGCAAAACTCGATGCCGGGCTTGCAGGTGGGATCGGACGCGAGGAAGTGGAAAGCCAGGCCGAAGAACAGTGCGTACAGCAGTTGCGGACCGCCGTAATTACTGGAAATAAAGGTGGCCGACAAGGCAATCACCAGCGCGATGGCCACGCCGGGCCAGCTACGCAGCACGGCGCGGGGGCGCCAGATGGCGACGGCCGAAGACAGGTAGGGAATGTTCTTGTCGACAACGCGTGTTATCGCTGAGGAGTTGGTTTTCATGCGGGTCCACTCATAATGTTTTAAAAATTGGGACATTTCATCTCGTTTTTTAATAATACACGATGAGCTAGCGAAGTCCATGCTTTTCCATGAAAATCGAAACCGGATGTTCCGGAAACTGACGTTTTTTACTTTTCAGTCCCGTAAACGACAAGCGGCGCGGCCCTTTGCAGGGACGCGCCGCTCGCTACTGACGAGTTAAATTTTACTTTTTGTTCAGGCGGGTGATCAGGCTGGACGTATCGTAGCGGTTGCCGCCCGCCTGCTGCACTTCGCCATAGAACTGGTCCGTCAAGGTCGTCACGGGCAAGTCGCTGCCGTTGCGCTTGGCTTCGGCGAGGCAGATACCGAGGTCCTTGCGCATCAGGTCGACGGCGAAACCGAAGTCGAACTTGCGCTCTATCATGGTCTTGCCCCGGTTTTCCAGCTGCCACGACTGTGCCGCGCCCTTGGAAATCACGTCGACCACCAGCGCTGCGTCGAGGCCCGCGTTTTCCGCAAAGGCGATGCCTTCGCTCAAGGCTTGCACGAGGCCCGCGATGCAGATCTGGTTGACCATTTTTGTGAGCTGGCCGGAGCCGGAGGCCCCCATATAGGTGACGGCGCGGGAGAACAGCGCGATGACGGGCTCGGCGCGCGCATAGGCCTCTGCGTCGCCGCCCACCATCACGGTCAGCTTGCCGTTTTCCGCGCCAGCCTGGCCGCCGGACACGGGCGCGTCGAGGAAGAACACGCCCTGCTCTTTTGCCGCCGCGTGGATGGTGCGCGCCGCTTCGGCGGAAGCCGTCGTATGGTCGATCAGGATGCTGCCCGGCGCCATGGCGGACAGCAAGCCGCCCTCTTCCAGGATCACTTGATACAGGTCGTTATCGTTGCCGATGCAGGTGAAGACGAACTCGGCGCCGGCAGCGGCTTCTGCCGGCGTGGCGGCGCTGCTGCCCTTGTGCTGCTCCAGCCAGGCGACCGCACGGGCCGGGTTGCGGTTGTACACGGTGACGTCGTGCCCGCCCGCCGCCAGATGGCCTGCCATGGGGAAACCCATGACGCCCAAACCGATGAATGCCACTTTTGCCATATTGTCCGTCCTGTCGATGTATGAATCCGATTATTGTTGCACAAACAGTCGCCGCCGGCAGCATCAAGCCGCGGGGGCGCGCCGATAATACAGGTCGAACTCTTCCTCGCCATCGGGCACGAAGCCGTGCCGCACGTAGAAGCGATTTGCCTCGCTACCGCGCAAGGCGCCCACGCGCACGCTCTTGCGAGCCGCATCGGCCTCGGCAAACACGCGCGCCAGCACGGCCGCGCCCAGGCCTTGCCGCTGGCATCCGGGCGCCAGGTAGAGGTGGTCGAGCAACAGATAATCGGCTTGCGGGCGCAGCACATAAAAGCCTGCCAGCTTGCCGCCGTGGCGCAACTGCCAGGTGCAGGCGGGGTCGAAGGTGGCCAGGAAGCGCTGGCGCGCGCGCTGCGGATCATAGCGGCCGATGCGCTCGAGACTTTCGCGCATGGCGGCCACGCGCAGGCTGGCCAGCGCCTCGCCATCGGCCAGGCTGGCAGGAACGAAGGTCAGCATGGCGTCACAGTATTGCGCGCAAGGCCGCCAGCAAGGCCGCGCATTCGGCTGGATTGCCGATGCTGATGCGCAGATACTGGCTGATGCGCGGTGCATTGAAATGGCGCACGATCACGGAGCGGGCGCGCAAGCCGGCCGCCAGTTGCGCCGCGTCATGCTGCGGGTGGCGGGCAAAGACGAAATTGGCCACCGACGGCAGCACCTCGAAGCCCAGCGCCGCCAGGTCTTGCGTCAGCTGATCGCGGCTGGCGATCACGGCCTGGCGCGTCTGCTGGAAATACGCTTCATCGTGCAGCGAAGCGACGGCGCCGGCCAGCGCCAGCCGGTCCAACGGATACGAATTGAAACTGTTCTTCACACGTTCCAGCGCCTCGATCAGGTCAGCATGCCCGAAGGCGCAGCCGACGCGCAAGCCGGCCAGCGAACGCGATTTCGAGAACGTCTGCACCACCAGCAAGTTCGGATAACGGTCGACCAGGGCCACGGCGCTCTCGCCGCCGAAATCCACGTACGCTTCATCGACCACCACCACGGCGTCGGGATGGTCGCGCAACAGGGTTTCCACGCCGGCCAGCGGCAAGTCCACGCCCGTCGGGGCATTCGGGTTCGGGAAGATGATGGCGCCGCATGGCCCCTGGTAGTCTTGCGGGCGGATGCGCATGGTGTCGTCGAGCGGCACGGTGCGGTAATCGATGCCGTACAGCTTGCAATACACGGGATAGAAACTGTAGCTGATGTCCGGAAACAGCAGCGGCGCATCGTGCTTGAGCAAGGCCATGAAGGCCAGCGCCAGCACTTCGTCGGAACCGTTGCCGACGAACACTTGCGCGCTGTGCAAGCCGTGGTAGCCGGCCAGAGTTTGCTTCAGTTCGCTGGCCGTGGGATCGGGGTAGAGGCGCAAGGTGTCGTTACTGGCTTCGTGCAGCGCGGCCAGCACTTGCGGCGACGGGCCGTAGGGATTTTCGTTGGTGTTGAGTTTGACCAGGTCGGGCAGTTTGGGTTGCTCGCCAGGGATGTAGGGGGTCAGCTCGCTGACGATGTTGCTCCAGAATCGGCTCATTGCTTTTATTGGTGGGGTCGGGATGGGAGGGGGTAGATTACCATAGGCTGAGCAGGGTCAAGGTGGGTGGCGACGGCGAGGGGTAGCGTGGACTGCATCAGCATCGACCGAAGCTGAAGAGGACGCAGCATGAACAGCATGCACGAGCTGAGCGATACGTGGCTGCGGTCTGACGCGCTGGAGCGACGCGCACGCCAGCGCAAGATCGATGCATGGCTGCAGGTTGCGGCCAGCCTCAGCGAACAGATCGCTGCCGAATTGCAGACTGCCACGGACCAGCTACAGGATGAAGGAATGGCTGACTTGCAACGCGCGATGGCACTGGCGCAACGCTTGGCGAGGAATAGCAAGGCCATGCACGATACGCTCGGGACACTGTTTGACAGGGGTGAAAAAAACGAGGAGCATGGAATGAAAAGCATGGAGGATTGCACCATGGACGAGCAGGTCAACACACTGGGAAAAGACATGGCTGGCGTAAAAGCAGATATTGCCGTTCTCAAGACGGATGTCGGCAACTTGAAACTGGACTTGGCAGTGGTGCGCTCCAATTATGCGACCAAATCCGATGTAGCTGAGGCGAAGTCGGCTGTCATCCTGTCGTGTGTGGGCACAATGATTGCACTGTCGGGCGTGGCGTTTGCGGTGGCTAGGTTTGTGCACTAGCTTGTTGCGTTAGTGGCGGCGCTAGTTATTAGAACTTGAATGGAGGAAAAAACGCCTTGCGCTGCGCGCTTTGGGCGGTTTTTCTACATGCATTGAGACGTCGCAGGTCTGTTGGCATCACAAATAAAAAAAGCTCCCTTGCGGGAGCTTCTCTTATGTATTCTGGCGGAGAGGGTGGGATTCGAACCCACGGTACGATTTAACGTACGCTTGATTTCGAGTCAAGTACATTCGACCACTCTGCCACCTCTCCGTTTACTGCGGTCTATTCATTCAAACTGACATGCCGGTTTGAACGAGGCGCTATTTTAGCATGGGTGTTGTTGGGTTGGGTAGGGGTTTGTTGCTGATCTTGCTTTGGAAAAGCAAAACCCAATTTGACGATTCGGGGAGCCTCGCGCGAATACGCGCTCGTCTTCGAATCCCACGCGTACGCCCCGCAGGGGGCGTACTCCTTTCCGCCGCCACAAATAAAAAAAGCTCCCTTTCGGGAGCTTTCTCTATTTGTTCTGGCGGAGAGGGTGGGATTCGAACCCACGGTACGATTTAACGTACGCTTGATTTCGAGTCAAGTACATTCGACCACTCTGCCACCTCTCCATTTGCTGCGGTCTTTCCCCGCATTGCTGCGAGAAGGCAAGATTATAGCAGCCCGCAGCGAAAAGAAAAGGACTATTTTAGGCCTTCAGATGCGTCAGGCCGCCCATGTACGGGCGCAGCACGGCAGGGATCTCGACGCTGCCGTCCGCTTGCTGGTAGTTTTCCAGCACGGCCACCAGGGTGCGGCCCACTGCCAGGCCGGAGCCGTTCAGGGTGTGGGCCAGTTCCGGCTTGCCGGCGGCGTTGCGGAAACGCGCCTGCATGCGGCGGGACTGGAAGGCTTCGCAGTTCGACAGGGACGAAATTTCGCGGTAGGTGTTTTGCGCCGGCAGCCACACTTCCAGGTCGAAGGTCTTGGTGGCGCCGAAACCCATGTCGCCCGTGCACAGCGACATGACGCGGTATGGCAGACCCAGGCGTTGCAGAATCGTTTCCGCGTGGCCGACCATTTCGTCCAGCACCTGGTACGAGGTGTCCGGATGCACTACTTGCACCATTTCGACTTTATCGAACTGATGCTGGCGGATCATGCCGCGCGTGTCGCGGCCGTAGCTGCCCGCTTCCGAACGGAAGCATGGCGTATGGGCCGTCATTTTCAGCGGCAGTTGGTCGAGCGCGAGGATTTCATCGCGCGCGATGTTGGTCAGCGACACTTCCGACGTCGGGATCAGGTAGAAGGTCTCGCCCTCGCCTTCCGCGCCGCCTTTTTTCACCGAGAACAGATCGGCTTCGAATTTCGGCAGCTGGCCCGTGCCGCGCAGCGAATCGGCGTTGACCATGTACGGCGTATAGCATTCCGTGTAGCCGTGCTCGTCCACGTGCGTGTTGAGCATGAATTGCGCCAGCGCGCGGTGCAGACGGGCGATGCCGCCCTTCATGACGGAAAAGCGCGAACCGGTCAGCTTGGTGGCCACTTCGAAATCGAGGCCCAGCGGGCCGCCCACGTCGACGTGATCCTTGACCTCGAAATCGAAGCTGCGTGGCGTGCCGACCTTGCGCACTTCCACGTTGCCCGACTCGTCCATGCCCACGGGCGACGATTCGTGCGGCAAGTTCGGCACGGCCATGATGAAGTCGCTCAGCTTGGCTTGCACCACGCTCAAGGCCGCTTCGTCGGCTTTCAGCTCATCGCCCAGGCCGGCCACTTGCGCCATCACGGCCGAGGTGTCTTCCCCCTTGCCTTTCAACATGCCGATTTGCTTGGACAGCGCGTTGCGCTTGCCCTGCAGCTCTTCGGTGCGCGTCTGGATCGCCTTGCGTTCGGCTTCGAGGGCGGTAAAACCTGCCACGTCGAGCTGGAATTTGCGCGTCGCCAGGCGTTCTGCGACGGTGGCGATGTCTTTACGGAGAAGTTGGATATCTATCATGGGTGGATGGCGGTGCCGATGTATCGAAAGCACTCATTGTACCAAGACCCGTTCAGTTCTTTATGAGTTTTGCACATGGCGGCCATCGTCATGGCGGCATGGCTGGGCACCCGCGCCCGCTTTGCGGCGACTGCTTAGTTTAGTGCTTAGATAAAGGCGGCTTTTTCGGCAGCGCTCAGGCGGCGGGCGCTGACGGTCACGACAGGCATCGTGCTGTCTGCGGCCTGGGCGACCACGGTGGAGGTGGCGCTCACTTCCAGGGTATTTGCGCCGGCGGTGGCGAAGCTGGCGCCGATGGCGATGATGGCGGCGGCGACAAAGGTGATTTCCATGTTTTTCAGTGCGTGCATGATGTGACTCCTGGTTGGTTTGCGTCGTTGACTGCTGCTGGTATGGTGCTACTTTAGCCAACGGCCACAAACAACGCCACCGGCTTGCGACCAGCGGCGAAAAACAGGGAGCAAACGGTGAAAAACGGGGATTGAAGCGCACAGAATAGTTACAAGGCGTCCTTGACGATACGCCCTAGCCGGCTGATAGCCTGTTCGATGCGCGGCGTCCACGCATTGCCGCAATTGAGGCGCAGATAATTGCCGAACTTGCCCGAGGCCGAGAACAGCTGGCCCGGCATGTACGCCACGCCGTCCGCGATGGCCTGGCCGTGCAGGGCCAGCGCATCGATTTGCGGCGGCATCTGCACCCACAGCACGAAACCGCCCTGCGGTTCGGACAGCATGCAGTCCGCCGGAAAGCTGGCCGCCACGGCGTCGGACATGCGGGCGATGCGCTGCACCAGGGTGCGTCGCATCTTGCGCAGTTGCTGGTCGTAGCTGCTGCCTTCCAGAAAATCGGCCAGCACGGCCTGGAAGAAATGGCTGGTGGCGCCGCTCGACACGGTTTTCAGCAGAGCCACTTCCTGCGCGAAGCGCCCGGCCAGCACGTAACCGACGCGCGAAGCAGGCGTGATGGCCTTGGAAAACGAGGAGCACAGCAACACGTTGCCGCTCGTATCGTAGGCTTTCACGGGCCAGGGCCGCTGCGGGGCAAAGCACAGGTCGCCATATACATCGTCTTCCACCAGCGGAATATTGAATTCCGACAGCAGCCCCGCCAGCCGCTTCTTGTTTTCTTCCGGCATCACGCAACCGAGCGGGTTATTTGCGTTCGGCACGAACAGACACGCCTGCACGAGGCCGGCGCGCAGGGCCAGCTCGAGCGCGTCGAGCGACGGCCCCGTCTTCGGGTCGGTGGGGATTTCCAGCGCCTTCATGCCCAGGCTTTCTATCATCTGCAACAGCACGAAATACGTGGCCGACTCGATGGCGATCGTGTCGCCGGGCTTGGCGACGGCGCGCAGGCACAGGCTGATCGCTTCCGTGCAGGAATTCGTCACGACGATTTCATGCGGGTCCAGCTTGCCCCAGTCCAGCGCGCGGCGCGTCACCTGACGCAGGAAATTGCTTTCACTGACGTCGTAACAGCTGACCTTGGAGAGCAGGACTGGCTCGCGCCGCGCCACGGCGCTGATGGTGCGCTGCATGCGCTTGATGGGCAGTATCTCGTCGGGCGGCCAGGCCGTGCCCAGCTGCACGATATCGGGCGCCTCGTTTTCCTTCAGCACGCGCATCAACAGGTTGTTGATGCCGACAAAGGCCGGCTCCTTCAAATGCTGGGCGTCCGCGCTGCATGGCCGGCGCGGCGCGCGATGGCGCACGAAATAGCCGGACTGGGGCCGTGCATCGACTTGCCCCCGGTCTTCCATCAGGCGCAAGGCTTGCATCACGGTGCTGACGGAAATGCGCTTTTGCTGCGCCAGGTGGCGGATCGACGGCAGGCGGTCGCCGGGCGCGAACACGCGCGAGTCGATCAGGGCGCCGAGCTCGTTGGCCAGGTGCTCGTACAGATTCAAATGCGCGCTCATGTTCATCCCTTCAGTATGCGGCTGCCGCGCGTGGCCGGCACAGATACAGTTGCCGAGTTTTTTGACAAGCACAGTGTACGACAAGGGAAACTGTATGCATCACAATTTCGTTTTCCTGCATCTGTCATGGTTCGCGGCAAGGGCCTAAGCTGTTCCTGTCAGCACAACAGGAGCGATGCCATGCATACCGACCACGAATTACGCAGCGAACGGCCTCTGCGCCTGGAAAAAGCGCACGCCAGGGTCATCGAATGCCTGTCCGGCACGGCGTGGATCACGGCCTACGCCCAGTTCGACGATTGCGTGCTGCGCAGCGGCGAACGCTATACGATACCGAACGACGGCCTGGTGCTCGTCGAAGCCGTGGGTAGCGGACACATCCGTGTGCATGGGACGGCCGCACCGCGCCCCGCCCTGCTGCGCTGGCTGAACCTGGCACTGCCTCACACACCGATCACAAGGAATACATGAACCAAGCAACACCACATCAAACTCCACTGCGCGTCCTCGTCACGGGCGCCGCCGGCATCATCGGCACCGCTTTCTGGAAGCGCCGGCACGGGGAATTCTCCCTGCGCCTGGCCGACCTGCACACAGGCAAGCTGGCCGAAGCGCCCTGCCCGGCCATTCAGCTCGACGTGGCCGACCATGCGGCCTGCCTGGCCGCCTGCGCCGGCGTCGACGTGGTGCTGCACCTGGCCGGCGTGCCGCACGCCAGCGCCGATTTCGATGCGCAATTGCTGCAGCCAAACATCGTCGGCACGCACAACATCTTCCGCGCGGCACAGGCGCAAGGCGTGAAAAGAGTGGTGTTTGCCAGCAGCGCGCAAGCCATCGAAGGCTACCCGCTCGACGTGCAAGTGCAGGAAAGCATGCCGGCCCGGCCCGCCAACATGTATGGCGCAAGCAAGGCCTTTGGCGAAGGCGTGGCCTCGGCCTTTGCGCACCAGCATGGCATGACGGCGATTGCCGTACGCATCGCCAACGTGGCGCAGTTTGAAAAAGGCCAGCAGCACAGCGCGCGCGACATCGCCGCCTTCATCAGCGAGCGCGACGTGGTGCAACTGCTGGCCCGCTGCGTGACGGCGGACGTGCCGGCCGGCTACCACGTCGTGCATGGGGTGTCGGACAACCGCTACAAGCGGCTGTCGATTGCCGCGACGCGCCAGCTGGTGGGCTACGCGCCGCAGGATGACGGTTTTACCTTGCTGGGTTTGTAAGCTCAGCCCTTGCCTGCTGGTTTTCCTGCTTTGCGGTCCAGCTCGCGCAGCCAGGCCAATTTATCGGCAATCTTGCTTTCCAGGCCGCGCGGCACGGGCTGGTACCAGCCCGGTTCGGCCATGCCGTCCGGGAAGTAGGTTTCACCGGCCGCGTAGGCGTCCGGCTCGTCGTGCGCATAGCGGTAGGCGTGGCCGTAGCCCAGTTCCTTCATCAGTTTCGTCGGTGCATTGCGCAAGTGCACGGGCACTTCCTTCGACTTGTCTTTCTTCACAAACGCCATCGCCGTATTGAAGGCGTTGTAGCCGGCATTGCTTTTCGCGGCGATGGCCAGGTAAATCACGGCCTGTCCCAGCGCCAGCTCGCCTTCCGGGGAACCCAAGCGTTCATACGTTTCGGCCGCATCATTGACCATGGTCAAGGCGCGCGGGTCGGCCAGGCCGATGTCTTCCCAGGCCATGCGCACGATGCGCCGCGACAGATAGCGGGGGTCGGCGCCGCCATCGATCATGCGGCAAAACCAGTACAGGGCTGCGTCCGGGTTCGAGCCGCGCACGGACTTGTGCAGGGCGGAAATCTGGTCATAGAAATTGTCGCCGCCCTTGTCGAAGCGGCGCGAATTTAATGTGAGCGCATTGTCGACGAAGGCCGCGTCGATGGTCGTCGTGCCCGTCGAGCTGGCGGCCGTCTCGGCCTGTTCCAGCAAATTCAAAAAGCGCCGCGCATCGCCATCCGCATAGCCGATCAGGGTGTCGGCGGCCGCCTCGTCAAACGTCAGGTGCGTCAGCGCCGTGCTTTGCGCCTTGGCCAGCAACTGCTTCATCTCGTCTTCGTTGAGCGATTTCAACACGTACACTTGCGCGCGCGACAGCAGCGCCGAGTTCACTTCAAAGCTGGGGTTTTCCGTCGTTGCGCCGATGAAGGTCACCAGGCCCGACTCGACGAAGGGCAGCAAGGCGTCCTGCTGCGACTTGTTAAACCTGTGGATTTCGTCGACGAACAGCAAGGTGTGCTTGCCGAACTGGTCGAGGCTGTTGCGCGCCTGGTCCATGGCCGCGCGGATATCTTTTACGCCGGCAAACACGGCCGACAAAGCGATGAATTCGCTGTCAAAGGCATTCGCCATCAGCCGCGCCAGTGTCGTCTTGCCCACGCCGGGCGGCCCCCACAAGATCATCGAATGGGCCTTGCCCGCCTCGAACGCGAGGCGCAGCGGCTTGCCCACGCCCAGCAGATGCGTCTGGCCGATGACTTCATTCAGGGTGGCTGGCCGCAAGGCTTCGGCCAAGGGCTGGCGCGGTGCGGTGGAAAAGAGATCCGCCATAATATTTACCGGGTAAGAATGCAAAGGCCCCGCATCGCTGCGAGGCCGGTCAAAAACAAAACGTCAACAATCAATTATTGATGACATCGGCGCCCTTGGGCATGACAAATTGAAAGTGATTGGCAGACAAGGCAGGATTCTTCTGGAAGTTCTTGAACGCCAGCACCGACGTCTGTCCGAACGAATCGCGCAATTCCATCGCTTCCGGCACGCCGTTGCGCAGGCCGATGGTGATTTCATCGAACGTCGTGTCCTTGGCTTTCGGCGTCGCTTTCAGCCATTCCAGGCCATCGCGCGTGCCCGCCTCGGCCAAGGTGAAATTCTTTTCCAGGTCGTTGCTGCCGAACAAAATCGCCGCTGGCGAGGAACCGAGCGCGTCGCCCAGTTTCTTGACCGTCACCTGGCTCAGGTCCTTGTCATAGATATACAGCTTGTCGCCATCGGCCTGCAGCAGCTGCTCGTATGGCTTCAAGTACGTCCAGATGAACTTGCCCGGACGGGCGAACTCGAACGTGCCGCTGGCCGGCGTGGACACTTTCGCCTTGCCGGCCGCGTCCGCCTTCTTGACCTGGCGCTGCACGAACTCGCCCTTGGCCGACTTGGTGCCGGCCGCAAAGCTCTTGAACTGCTCCAGCGCGCTGGCCGAGGCGCTGGCCGCGAACAGCAGGCTGCAGGCAACGCTGGCCGCGCCGATCATCATTTTTGCTGCGAAAGTTTGACTCTTCATTCCATTACCCTTGTTCGCTACTGGCCGCCGGCACGAGGATGTCCCGGTTGCCATTGGATTGCATGGTTGATACCACCCCGCTCTGCTCCATCTGCTCGAGCAGACGGGCGGCGCGGTTGTAGCCGATGCGCAAATGACGCTGCACCAGCGAAATCGAGGCGCGGCGGTTTTTCAGCACCACCGCCACCGCCTGGTCGTACAGGGCATCGGCCTCGCCGCCACCCTCGCCCGGCGCGCCGCCTTCAGCGCCATCGCCCTCCAGGGTGCCGCCTTCGAGGATGCCCTCGATGTAATTCGGTTCGCCCTGCAGCTTGAGATGGCTGACAACGCGGTGGACTTCTTCATCGGACACGAACGCGCCGTGCACGCGCATCGGCAAGCCCGTGCCAGGCGGCATGTACAGCATGTCGCCCATGCCCAGCAGGGTTTCCGCGCCCATCTGGTCGAGAATGGTGCGCGAGTCGATCTTCGACGATACCTGGAACGCGATACGCGTGGGAATGTTCGCCTTGATCAAGCCCGTGATCACGTCTACAGATGGGCGCTGCGTGGCCAGAATCAAGTGCAAGCCGGCGGCACGCGCCTTTTGGGCGATACGCGCGATCAATTCCTCGACTTTTTTGCCCACCACCATCATCAAATCGGCCAGCTCATCGATGATGATGACGATGGTCGGCAGTTTTTCCAGCGGCTCGGGCGAATCCGGCGTCAGGCTGAACGGATTCGGGATGTGTTCTTCGCGCTTTTTCGCGTCGGCGATCTTCGCGTTGTAGCCGGCCAGGTTACGCACGCCCATCTTGCTCATCAGCTTGTAGCGGCGTTCCATCTCGTTCACGGCCCAGTTCAGCGCGTGACCGGCCTGGCGCATGTCGGTGACGACGGGCGCCAGCAAGTGCGGAATGCCCTCGTAGACGGACATTTCCAGCATCTTCGGATCGATCAGGATCAGGCGTACGTCGAGCGGGTCGGATTTGTACAGCAGCGACAGAATCGTCGCATTGATGCCGACCGACTTACCGGAACCGGTCGTGCCGGCCACCAGCAAGTGGGGCATCTTGGCCAGGTCGGCGACGACGGGCTTGCCCGCGATATCCTTGCCCAGCGCGATCGTCAGGCTGGACACGCCATCGTTGTAGACCTTGGAGCCGAGGATTTCCGTCAGGCGCACGATCTGGCGCTTGGTGTTCGGCAGCTCCAAGGCCATGTAATTTTTGCCTGGAATGGTTTCCACCACACGAATCGACGTCAGGGACAGCGAACGGGCCAGGTCGCGCGCCAGGCCCACGATCTGGCTGCCCTTGACCCCCGTGGCCGGCTCGATTTCATAGCGCGTAACGACGGGGCCCGGGTAAGCGGCCACTACCTTGGCATCCACGCCAAAGTCGGACAATTTCTTTTCGATCAGGCGGCTCGTGAATTCCAGGGTTTCCACGGACACCGTTTCCACCACGGGCGGCGCTTCATCGAGCAGCGACAGCGGCGGCAGCTTGCCATCGCCCAGGTTCTCGAACAGATGGGCCTGGCGCTCCTTTTCCACGCGCTCCGATTTCACCACCGTCACCACCTGCGGCTCGATCTTCACGGGCGGCGCGGCCACGTGTTTCTCGACATGCTTGGCCCGCTCGATGACCACCACTTCGTCGCGGCGCACGGCGGCCACTTCGCCCTGGCGGCGGTCTTCGCGGTCCTGGTAGCGCAGCACGAACCAGTTGACGGCGTCTTCGATGGCGCCGCCGATGCGCTCGGCCACTTGCAGCCAGGACACATGGAAGAACAGGGAAAAGCCCAGGCCGAACAGCAGCAACAGCAGCAAGGTGGCGCCCGTGAAACCAAAGGCCACGTGGGCCGAGTGCCCGACCAGCTGGCCCAGCACGCCGCCCGGGTCGCGCGGCAGCTGCACGTGCAGGCTTTTCGCCATGCGCAGGTATTCGAGTCCCATGCTGCCGATCAGCATGATGGAGAAGCCGACGATGCGGATCAGCATCTCGACATGGTGCTCGCGCTCCACTTCCTCTTCTTCCAGCAGGAAGCGCTTGCTCAGGCGGCGATAGCCGTGCCAGACCGTGCGCAGCAGCCACACGCACCACCACCAGGCGGAAAAGCCGAAGATATACAGCAACAGATCGGAGAAGGTCGCGCCGAGCTTGCCGCCCAGGTTGGCCACCTTGTCGACGTTGGTGGCGTGCGACCAGCCTGGATCGAGCTTGTTGAAGCTGGCCAGGATGAGCACGAAATACAAGGCAAACGCGGCCAGCGCGAACCAGCGCGCCTCGGACAGCAGCCGCACCAGCCGGTTGGGCAGGGGCCGGCGTTCGACCGGTTTTCGGGTGTAGCTATTTTGATTGGCCTGGGCTGGTTTAGTCATTCTGGGAAGCGCTGCAAGGTGAAAAATGTTTCTGAAAGGGAATTTCCCATAATAAGGAAGTATTCTAAGCCATATATGCCCCGGACGGCCCCACGATTCGTCGCTACAGGCGGCTTGGTCTATAATCGTGGATTGATTGCGCAAGCGCAATACGCCCTTGTTCTTCGCGCGTATGCCCCCAATTCGGATAGACCCCACTCATAGAGAAGCTTCCCATGACCACTACCAAACACGCCCGCGTTTTGATCCTCGGCTCCGGCCCAGCCGGCTACAGCGCCGCCGTCTACGCCGCCCGCGCCAACTTGAACCCGATGCTGGTCACCGGCGTGGAACAAGGCGGCCAGTTGATGACCACCACCGACGTGGAAAACTGGCCCGGCGACCCGATGGGCGTGCAAGGCCCGGACCTGATGCAGCGCCTGCTGCAGCACGCCGAGCGTTTCAATACGGAAATCGTGTTTGACCACATCCACACCACGTTCCTCAATGAAAAGCCGATCCGCCTGAAGGGCGACAGCCACGAATATACGTGCGACACCCTGATCATCGCCACGGGCGCGTCCGCGCAATACCTGGGCCTGCCATCGGAAGCGGAATTCATGGGCAAGGGCGTGTCCGCCTGCGCCACCTGCGATGGTTTCTTCTACCGCAACCAGGAAGTGGCCGTCGTCGGCGGCGGCAACACGGCCGTCGAAGAAGCGCTGTACCTGTCGAACATCGCCAATAAAGTCACGCTGATCCACCGCCGCGACAAGTTCCGCGCGGAAGCGATCTTGATCGACCGCCTGAACGCCAAGGTTGCCGAAGGCAAGATTGTGTTGAAATATAACCACACTCTGGACGAAGTCACGGGCAACGAAGGCGGCGTGACGGGCTTGAACATCAAGTCGACCATCGACGGCAAGGTCGAAGCCTTGAGCGTGCACGGCGTGTTCATCGCCATCGGCCACAAGCCGAACACGGGCATCTTCGAAGGCCAGCTGGACATGCACAACGGCTACATCAAAACCAAGACGGGCCTGGAAGGCATGGCCACGGCCACCAGCGCGCCGGGCGTGTTTGCCGCCGGCGACGTGCAAGACCATATTTACCGCCAGGCCATCACCAGTGCCGGTACGGGTTGCATGGCAGCACTGGACGCCCAGCGCTACCTGGAAGGCCAGGAGTAAGCGTCGCATGGCGTCGATGAAAGACTTTGCCGACCTGAAAGCGGTCAGCAAGCAGCTCAAGGAGCAGGCGGACGCGCGCGCGCAAGCCGCGGCTGAGCGCGCCAAGCAGGTCAAGGTGCAGGCCGTGGAGAGCAATCTGTTCAAGGCCAGCATCGGCGGCGTCAAGCGCCTGCCCGAGTCGGACCGCTACGTGCCCAGCTTGCCCAAGGCGGGCGCGGTCAGCGCCCAGCAGCCGGCGCGCAAATTGTCTCCGGAAGAGGACGATGCGGCCGTGCTGCGCGAATCGCTGTCGGACTTGTTCGAAGTCGACCATTACCTGGAAAACGATCCTGCCCTGAACTACGCCCGCCCCGGCGTGGGACCGGACGTGGTCAAGAAGATGCGCAAGGGCCACTGGCCCATCCAGGATGAGCTGGACTTGCACGGCTTGCGCCGCGACGAGGCGCGCGACGGCATCGGCGCCTTCCTGAACCAGGCGACGCGGCGCAAGCTGCGCTGCGTGCGCGTGATCCACGGCAAGGGTTTCGGCTCGAAAGGCCAGGAACCGGTCTTGAAATCGATGGTGCACAGCTGGCTCGTGCAAAAGGATGAAGTCGTCGCCTTTTGCCAGGCGCGCCGCTCCGAAGGGGGCGATGGCGCCCTCGTCGTATTGCTTTCTTCCGCCCTGCAGCCCATCCGCTGAGCACCGCAGCAAGAAATTACAATTCAGTAACAAGTTAGCTCTCGCACACGGCCCCGTTTGTCACCATTCGGGGCCGTGTCATGTTAACCTGTGACAATTATTTCCTGCTTAGCGTCTCGTGCACGCGCTCCACCCATGATGCCACCCCAATTGCCGCCTGGCTCGCTGATCAAGATCATTGAGGTCATCGCCATCCTGGTGGGCGCGTTTTCCGGCTTCATCGAAGCGCGCCGCAAGCGCATGGACCTGGTCGGCGTGTTCGTCGTGGCCTTCATCACGGCATTCGGCGGGGGGACTTTGCGCGACATCCTGCTCGACAAGCGGCCTTTGTTCTGGGTTTCGCACCAGGAATACGCGATCCTCATCTTCGTGCTGGCCCTGACGGCCGCGCCCCTGATCCAGCATCTGCGGCAAATCGTCTCGGAACGGCTGATCGTCATCGCCGACGCCATCGGCCTGGGCATGTTCGCCATCGCGGGCGTGGCCGAAGCCATGCGCGCCGGCATGCCGATCTTTATCGCCTCGATGATGGGGGTGATTACGGGGATTTTCGGCGGCGTGATGCGCGACATCGTCTGCAACGAAGTGCCGATGGTGTTTCGCGACGGCAAACCGTACGCCATCTGCGCGTTTTTCGGCTGCTGGGCTTATTTATTGCAGATGCACTTCGGCGCCGAGCACGACTTCGCGCTGTGGACCAGCGCCAGCGGCATCACGATTCTGCGCCTGATATGCTGGAAATTCGATATGCGGCTGGGGCGCTGATGCGCCAAGCGGCAACATTCTTGGCGGCGCATGTCGACTTGCGCGCTGGCACGCCAAGCCGACCTACGGCCAGATAAGCGATACATTGCGTAGGTCGGATTAGGTCCGGAGGACCGTAATCCGACACCGTTGTTGGCCCAGACTTACACCGCGTCCGGACCAGTTTCGCCCGTGCGAATACGGATCACCTGCTCCACGTCGCGCACGAAAATCTTGCCATCGCCGATCTTGCCCGTGCGGGCTGCCTTGATGATGGCGTCGACCACCAGTTCCGACACGCTGTCGTCCACCACCACTTCGACTTTGACCTTCGGCAGGAAGTCGACCACGTACTCGGCGCCACGGTACAGCTCGGTATGACCCTTCTGGCGGCCAAAGCCCTTCACTTCCGTCACGGTCAAGCCCGTCACGTTCACGTCGGCCAGAGCCTCGCGCACTTCGTCAAGCTTGAATGGTTTGATGATGGCGGTAATCTGTTTCATGGCTTTCTCCTTATTGGTAATCGTCAGTTCTTCATTAGCTGGCTTAACGGAACGCCGCCTTACTCGTAAAACTTCGAGGTAATCGGATAACGCCAGTCGCGGCCGAAGCCACGGTGCGTGACGCGGATGCCCACCGGCGACTGGCGCCGCTTGTATTCATTGATCTTGATCAGGCGCGTGATTTTCGCCACGTCGGCCGGCGGGTAGCCAGCCTCGATAATGTCGGCGATCGGCCGGTTTTCTTCCATGTACAACTGCATGATGCCGTCGAGTATGTCGTACGGCGGCAGGGAATCCTGGTCCAGCTGGTCGGCCCGCAATTCGGCCGACGGTCCGCGCGTGAGGATGCGCTCGGGGATCACGTCGGACACACTGTTGCGGTACGCGCACAAACGGTAGACGAGGGTCTTGGCGATATCCTTGATCACGGCAAAGCCGCCCGCCATGTCGCCGTACAGGGTGCAGTAACCGACTGCCATCTCGCTCTTGTTGCCCGTCGTTAGCACGATGCTGCCATGCTTGTTCGACAAGGCCATCAGCAAGGTGCCGCGGATGCGCGCCTGGATGTTCTCTTCCGTCGCGTCTTCCGCCAGCCCGGCGAACTCGTCAGCCAAGGTGGCGCGGAAGGCGTCGAAGGTGTGCTTGATCGGAATTTCATCGTAGCGCACATCAAGGCGTTTTACCATGTCGCGTGAATCGATCCACGAAATATCGGCCGTAAATTGCGATGGCATCATGACGGCGCGCACTTTATCGGCGCCCAGCGCATCGACGGCAATGGCCAGGGTCAGGGCGGAATCGACGCCGCCCGACATGCCGATCAGCACGCCCGGGAAACCATTCTTGCCGATATAGTCGCGCACGCCCAGCACCAGCGCCTGGTACACCTGCGCTTCCGTGCTCAACGGCGCGGCCAGCGGTTGCGGCACGGGCGTGGCACCGTCGAAGTCGACCAGCTGCAAGTCTTCCTCGAAGTGGCGCAGCTGGGCGCAGATGGTGCCGGTCGCATCCATGACGAACGAGTCGCCGTCGAAAATCAGTTCATCCTGGCCGCCGACGAGGTTGGCGTAGACCAGGGCCATGCCTTGCGCGCTGACGTTCCTGCGCATGGTGTCATAGCGCAGATGCTGCTTGTTCATGTGATAGGGCGAGCCGTTCGGCACCAGCAGCACTTGCGCGCCGGCCGCGCGGGCACGCGCAGGCGCATGCTCGAACCACGTGTCTTCGCAGATATTGATGCCGAAACGCACGCCCTTCACGCCAAACACGAAAGCCTGGACCGACGACGTGAAGTAACGCTTTTCATCGAACACGGTCGTGTTCGGCAAATCGTGCTTGCGGTAGGTGCCCAGCACTTCGCCATTGAGCAACACGGAGGCGGCGTTGTAGCGCACGCCCTTCTCGTCTTGCAGGGGCAAGCCCACCACCACGTGCAAATCCTTGAACTGGGCCAGGTCGGCAGCCAGTCCCGCAAACGCTTCCTGCGTTTTTGCGTAGAATGCATTGCGCAGCAATAAGTCCTCGGGTGGATAGCCGACCAGCGACAGTTCCGGCGTGAGCACGATATCGGCGCCCGCTTCAAAGGCGCGGCGGGAAAGGTCGAAGATCTTGGCACGGTTGCCGGCCAGATCGCCGACCGTACTATTCATTTGAGCAATTGCGACTTTGACTGTCATGATGATGATGGATATTTTCGTTCTATTAAACAAGACAGGGGCGCGCAGGCCGATGACGGCGCCCCGAGAGTGATGAATGCACACTACAACAATGAATTATCGCACGGCTATCGTCACTACCCTGGCTGAAATTGGCGAAGCGGCTTGGTCTGAACTGCTGGCAAGCCAGGCGGAGGCCAAGGCGGAGGCCAATCCCTTCCTTTCCTACGCCTTCCTGCACGCGCTGCACGAGTCCGGCTGCGCCAGCGCGGACACGGGCTGGCAGCCCAATTACCTGGTGCTGTGGCAAGGCGAGACCCTGGCCGCCGCCCTGCCCCTGTACCTCAAAATGCACTCGTATGGCGAATACGTGTTCGACTGGGCCTGGGCCGACGCCTATCGGCAACACGGCCTTGAATATTACCCGAAACTGCTGTCCGCGATTCCATTCACGCCTGTGAGCGGCACGCGCCTGCTGGCCCGCGATGGCGAGGCGCGCGCCGCCCTGCTGGCCTTCCTGCAGGCGCAGCAGCAAGCGGCCGACGTCTCGTCCTGCCACATCCTGTTCCCGCCGGAAAGCGAAGCGCGCCAGCTGGAGGAAGCCGGCTACCTGATGCGTAGTGGCGTGCAGTTTCACTGGCTCAATCCCGGCTACACGGATTTCGAGCAATTCCTCGCCACCCTCGAACACAAGAAGCGCAAGAATATCCGCGCCGAGCGGCGCAAGGTCCGGGAAGCGGGCGTCATCCTGCGCCAGGTACGCGGGACGGAGGCGACGGACGCGGACTGGCAGCTGTTCCACCGCTGCTACAGCAATACCTATGCGGAACACCGTTCCTCGCCCTATCTGTCGCTGGAGTTCTTCCGGCGCCTGGGCGCCAGCATGCCGCAGAACATTCTCTTGGTGATCGCCGAGCGCGAAGGCCGGGCCATCGCCGCCTCGCTGGTGATCCACACGGCTGACACCCTGTATGGCCGCTACTGGGGTGCGCTCGAGCACGTGCCCTGTCTGCATTTCGAGACGGCGTATTACCAGCCGCTGGAGTTTTGCATCGCCAACGGCATCGCCACCTTCGAAGGCGGCGCCCAGGGCGAGCACAAGATGGCGCGCGGCTTCCTGCCGCAAAAGACCTGGTCCGCCCACTGGCTGGCGCACCCGGCCTTTGCGGACGCCGTGCAGCGCTTCCTCGAGCGCGAACGGGGCGGCATCGACGCCTATCTCGACGAGTTGAACGAGCACAGTCCGTTTCGGTCCGCATCACCTTCATGACGTAGACCCCCTTCCCGGCCAGGCGGCGGGGAGCGTCATTCATCCAACGTCATTGAGCCAGGTCAGGCGGTCGAACGACCGGGGCTGGAAGTGGCGGCGCCATCCTTGTGCAGCTTGTAGGCGCGCCATGCCAGGGTCAGCAGCAAGATGCCCGTCAGCAAGGCATACACGCCTATCATCCACACGAGGGCGAACGTGCCTGCTGCGGGAAACAGCAAGATCAGGATGCCGAAGGCGATGGAGATGACGGCGTTAAGCACCAGCAACCATTCGCCCTGGATCGCCTTGCGCAGGCGGATCGCCAGCACGATGTCGAACACCCCGGAAACAAGGGCATTGACGCCGATCATGACGATCAGGGCAAACGTCGTCAGCAGCGGGTTGATGATGGTCAATATGCCTACGGCCAGGCCGCAGATACCCAGAAGCAGCAAAGCCCACCAGTCGCCGCCATGCTTGCGGTTGCTGAACGCGCCGATCACGGACGCGCCGCCGCCGAGCAATGCGTAAGCGGCAAACACCATCAACAGCGACAGCACGGTGACACCCGGCCACGCCAGGGTGATCGCGCCAAAGATGAGGGCCGCCAGCCCCCGCAAGGCCAGCACCCACCACGAACGCATGAATAAATGCCCGGTATGCATATTACCTCCCTGTGATTTATTGAAAGATTGAACTATTAATAATAAATCAGTCGTGGCGAAGCGACGTCATCCTTCGGAAAGCATGATACTTATGGCAAAAAAAAAGCCTCCTGCCATGATAGCAGGAGGCGCTTTTTACTCGCACACGGCAGGGAAACCGGCTGCAAGCCGCGGTTTGTCGCGCGGGCGGCTAATCAGGAAGCTGCTTTTTCAGCATCTGCCTTGTAGGCGGCGACGCCGCCGAGGATCTCTTCCTTGGCCACTTCAGGACCATACCAGCCGTCGATCTTGACCCATTTGCCTTTTTCCAGATCCTTGTAGTGCTCGAAGAAATGCTGGATCTGGCGCAGACGCAGTTCATTCAAGTCTTCCGGCTTTTGCCAGTGGCTGTAGATCGACAGGACCTTGTCGACTGGCACGGCCAGCACTTTCGCGTCTTCGCCCGACTCGTCGGTCATTTTCAGCACGCCGATAGGACGGCAGCGCACGACCACGCCCGGGATCAGCGGGAACGGGGTGATGACCAGCACGTCGACCGGGTCGCCGTCCGGCGACAGGGTGTTCGGCACGTAGCCGTAGTTGCACGGGTAATGCATGGCGGTACCCATGAAGCGATCGACGAAGATCGCGCCGCTTTCCTTGTCGACTTCGTACTTGATCGGATCGGCATTCATCGGGATTTCGATGACGACGTTGAAATCGTTCGGCAGGTCGCGGCCGGAAGAGACGTTATTCAAACTCATGGGGTTCCTCATTAGCGGGTGGTGTTTTAACCGCGCAATTATAGCGAAGTACAGGCCGCTTGTGCGACGCAGCAGCGGCCCGCCGGCGTTTTGCGCGTCCTGCCAGCAACAGTGGCGCACTCGGTTCACTGAACCCCCTAGCCTGCCAGCGAGAGTATAAACAGGCCAGCAAAAATAATAAGTAGAAACACTTAAGCATTACTACGGTCCGTCACGAGTTAATACCTGGAATATCCGCTCATTTTCAATTCAATATCACCATGCGGCAAACGTGGTTATGGTATTTGATATTGCATTTTATGCAGTCACTTATAACAACGATTTCAATTTCATTCTCTCCGCGATGCGCGCGCATGGCGACGCAGCCGCTTCAATACCTCCCTCCAGCCCGGGAACGCCCTCTTCCAGCATAATATTTGCGCTTATTTGCAGCATTTATTGATTTAAATGGCGGACCTTCCAAAAAGTGACGCGACCAGAAGACAATCATCAATTCTGATAAACTGTCACATTCTGGTGTTTCCAAAACTTCGCATACTCTGCAAACAAAGCCTGCGCTAGATTCAATATGGCGCCTCCGCGCGCCACCGATAAATCCTTGCAAAAAGGAATATGATGATTCCCTCTTTCCGGCCCGGGCCTTTATTAAAGGTCACCGGTTTTATTTTCATTCTGTTTGGCCTCGCCCTGCTGGGCGGCGGCATCTGGCTGGCCTCTCTGGGCGGCTCCTGGCACTACCTGCTGGCCGGCATAGGCATGCTGATCGCAGGCGCGCTCGTCTTCAAAGGCAAGCGCAGCGCGCAGCCCTTCATGGCCTTCCTGCTGCTCGCCACCCTGATCTGGTCCCTCATTGAAGTCAAATTCGACTGGTGGCAATTGCTGCCGCGCCTCGATATCTGGTTTGTCGCCGCCGTCTGGCTGCTGCTGCCCTTCGTCAACCGCCGCCTGGCGCCAGCCGCCGCAGCGAAACACGGGCACGCGGGCAAGACGGCCCTCTCCGCCGCCGTGGCCCTGACCGTCATCGCCGGCGTCATCGCCCTGTTCCAGGACTACCATGACCTGCATGGCGACGTGCCGGCCGAAAACATGGCCGCCACCGCCACGGGCGACCTGGCGCCCGGCGTCGAGCACAACGACTGGTCCGCGTACGGCCGTTCCGGCTATGGCGACCGCTATGCCCCTGCCGCGCAGATCACGCCAGCCAACATTTCCGGCCTGAAAGAAGCCTGGACGTATCATACGGGCGACTTCAAGGGTCCGAACGATCCGGGCGAGATCGCCAACGAAGTCACGCCGCTGAAGGTCAATGACATGCTGTATTTGTGCACGCCGCACAATATCGTCATCGCCCTGAACCCGGACACGGGCAAGGAAATCTGGCGCCACGATCCGAAGATCAACCGCGACGCGGCCAGCTACCAGCACATGATCTGCCGCGGCGTGGCGTACTGGGACGTGAACGCGGGCCGCGCGAAGAACAATCCCGCACCGGAAGCCGCCGGCATGGAATGTCCGCGCCGCATCCTGGCGCCGACCATGGACGGCACCATGATCGCCGTGAACGCCGATACGGGCGAGTCGTGCAAGAGCTTTGGCAACAACGGCGTCGTCAACCTGTATAAAAACATGGCGATGATCAAACGCGGTTTCCTGATGCCGACCTCGCCGCCGGCCGTGTCGCAGAAAATGGCCGTGATCGCCGCCAGCGTGACGGACAACCACTCGACGGAAGAGCCGTCGGGCGTGATCCGCGGCTACGATCCCGTCACCGGCAAGCTGATGTGGAACTGGGACCCGGCCACGCCGGAGGATACGCAACCCTTCCCTGAAGGCAAGAACTACACCAACAACTCGCCCAATTCGTGGGGCGTGGCCAGCATCGATGAAAAGCTGGGCATGGTGTACATTCCGATGGGCAATGAGACGCCCGACACCTGGGGCGGCAACCGCAACAAGAACGGCGAGAAATTCAACAGCGCCATCGTCGCGCTGGACTTGGCAACGGGTAAAGTGCGCTGGGTCTACCAGACCGTGCACCACGATATCTGGGATATGGATATCGGCGGCCAGCCTAGCCTGGTCGACATCGACACGCCGAAAGGCAAAGTGCCGTCCGTCGTGGCCACCACCAAGCGCGGCGACATCTACGTGATCGATCGCCGCGACGGCAGCCTGGTCGTGCCCGCGCCGGAAAAACCCGTACCGACGAGCAATCCTGCCGCCGGCGACACCCTGTCGCCCACGCAGCCGTTCTCGGCCCTCACGTTCCTGCCAGAGCGCAATATCAGCGAAGCGGACATGTGGGGCACGACGCCATTCGACCAGCTCGCCTGCCGCATCATCTTCAAGGAACGCCGCTATGAAGGCCCGTTCACGCCGCAAACGGCCGGCAAGGGCGCCGTCATTTCCCCGGGTCCATTGGGTATCTTCGAATGGGGTGGCGCGGCCATCGACCCCGTGCGCCAGTTGTTAATCGTCAACCCTGACTACATGGGCTTCCTGGAAAAACTCGTGCCGCGCGCGGAAACGACGGCCAAGGGCGGCACCGGTGGCGAAATGGGCTTGCAGCCGCAGACGGGCGTCCCGTTCGCCGTGGAAATCAAGGCCTTCCTGTCGCCGCTGGGCTTCCCATGCCAGGCACCGCCGTGGGGCTATGTGGCCGCCGTCGACCTGCGCACGATGAAGAAAGTGTGGATGCACAAGAACGGCACCACGCGCGACAGCGGCCCCGTGCCGATCCCGCTGCCACTGGGCGTGCCCAGCCTGGGCGGCATGGTCACCACGGGTGGCGGCGTGACCTTCCTCAGCAGCACGCTCGACTACTACATCCGCGGCTACGACGTCAGCAATGGCAAGGTCATCTGGAAAGCCCGCCTGCCAGCCGGCGGCCAGGCTACGCCGATGAGCTATGTGTCGAACAAGTCGGGACGCCAGTTCGTCGTCGTCATGGCCGGCGGCCACGGTTCGCTGGGCACGAAGATGAGCGATACCCTGGTCGCGTATGCCTTGCCGGAAGGCACTGCCGTAGAGAAGAAGTAAAGCGCGAAGAAGTAAAATAGCAAAGTAGCAGCGCAAAAAAAAGCCGTTCAGTCTGCACTGAACGGCTTTTTTACGCCTGAAGAAACAAGTCGCTTACAGGATGGTCGCCAGCGCGCACTGCCGGTAATGGGCTGCGGCCTGTTCCGTCTGCTGCAAGGCATCGTGCATCTGGGCCAGCTTCAGGTGGGCGTCGCGCACCATTTGCGGCTCGTTCGCGTCCGACAAAGCCTGCTCCAGGTGACGCTGGGCCTTGCCCCACAGTTTTTGCTTGAGGCACAAGGTGCCCAAGGTCAGCGCCAGTTCCGCATCCAGCGGACGCTGTTTCATCCATTGCTCGCAGTGCTCAATCTGCAGCAGCAGGGCCGGCGTGCCGCTCGGCGCCGCCGCTTCGCGGTAGGCGCGCACGACGCGCTCGTCCCAGTCGGCGGCCAGCGACTCTTCGCACACGAGGCGCGCTTCGTCGTGCAGGCCGCGCGCATTCAGGGCCGTGGCGGCGCGGCAGGCGATATACGGCTTGACCCGGTCGCTGCTCGGCACGGTGGACCACACGCGCATCAGCGATTCCGCGTCATGCGACGGGTCGGACAGCAAATGGTCGTAGGCCAGTTCGCGCAGGCGCGATGACAGGGCCGGATGCAGGGCGCGGTGCTTGTCGAGCGAACGCACGAGGCGCAGCACTTCCGGCCAGTTCTTCGCCTGCTGCTCGGCCTTGAGCGACCATTGCAGGGCGTGGATGTGGCGCGTGCCGCTGGCATTGAGTTCGCGCACGGCGGCCAGGGCCGCTTCCGGCTGGTGGTCGTCGACCAGCAATTCCGTCACCGTCATCAAACGGGCCGTCTTCAGGCTGGCATCGCCTTCGACGCGGGCCAGCCAGCTGTCGCGGCGTTCGGACTGGCGCATGCGGTGCGCGGCGCGCGCGCCGATCAGCGCGGCCAGGCCGGCGTTTTCGTCCAGCTCGGCGGCGCGCAAGGCGGCCTTCTCGGCATGGCCGAAACGGCCTTCGAACAGGGCTTTCAAGGCTTCGCGCAAGCCCTTGTTGCCGTCGCGCTCACGCTTGCGCTGGCGGTAGGCCGCCACTTGCGCCGGCATGCGCACGGTGGCGCGCACGGCGCGCACCAGCAGGTACAGCAGGACGAACAGCACGACCTCCAGCAGCAGGAAGAAGTTCAGCGACAAATCGATGCGGTATGGCGGATAGAACAGCACCACGTTGCCAGGGTTGAAACGGGCCGTCACGGCGATACCGATCGCCGCGGCCATCAGGGCGAGTAACCAGAGAAATAGACGCATGGGCTCAGGACTTCGCTTTGTAGTTGCGCACAGCCGTCAGGCTGTCGGACAAGGTTGGCATTTCGATGGCCAGGTTGCTGCCCTGCACCTGGCGCAGCAGCGCTTGCGCCGTCTGCGTGCTCTTGGCGCGGGTGTCGAAATACTTGGCCAGCGCATCCTGCGCAGCGATCAAATCGTTACGGAAAGCCGTTTCATTACGCGACAACAAGGCCATGCGGGCATTGAGCAGGCGCAGCTTGACGTTTTCGCGCAAGAAATACGATTGCGTCGGCGACAGCATCAGCGCTTCCGGCGTATCGACGCGGCGGATGCGGATCAACTGGCGCACGTCGGCCCACATGTCGCCGCTCCAGGTATTGAAGCCGTCGCGCACTTTTTGCAGCAGCGGTTCCGGCGCAGGCGGCCCCATCAGCTTGCCGCTGGCATCGCGCACGGGCTTGGCCTTGCCCGGTTTTTCCGGCGCGGCCGGCAAGGCCGGCGTTTCGTCGGACAGCATCGGCAGCGAATCGATCTGGGCGATCACGGCGTCGAGGCGCAGGGCCACGCCCGTCGAATCGACGCTAGGGAGGGCCTTGAGTTTTTCCATGTCGCGCCCGATGGCGCGGCGGATGGTGATGAATTGCGGCTTGTCCGAACGCGACAGGCTGCGGTCGGCGTTTTGCAGGGCGATCAGCGCGCCGGGCACGTTGCCGGCCAGCTGCAGCTGCTGGCTGGCCGTCGACAGCACTTGCTCGATTTCCGTCAGCGCCCACTCGTCGCGGTTCTTCGACAAGTCGTTATACAGTTGTTCCAGCGCCAGCTGCTGGCTTTGCGTTTCGCTCTGGCGGTTTTCCAGCGCGCCCACCTTGATTTGCAGCTCTTTCGTGCCTTCTTGCACGTTGCGCGCCAGCACGCCCGTTTCGGCATTGCTGACATCGCCCTTTTGCAGGCGCTTGGCCACTTCTTCGCGCAGGTTGCGGATCTGCTTGCTGGACGACCAGCTTTGCGCAGCCAGCAGCACGGCCAGCACGATGACGGCGATGCTCATGGGCTTTTGCAGCTGTTCCAGCAAGGTCGGCGCGCGGCCGGCAGGTTGGTCGGCCGCCTGCGGCGCCGTCTTCACGGCGCTGCCAGGCGTTGCATTCGGTTCGGAGAGTGTAGGCATTTCGTTCATGGTCGTGATTGTAACGCGGCGAGCACTCCTGCGTCGCCTGATCCTGTCAGGGTGACGCGGGCAAAACCCAGGGCCGCCGCCGTTTGTGCAATGCGGGCGTGCGGCACGATCAGATGCTGCTGTTGCATTTTCACAACAGCCGTCTTTTCAGCATCCATTTCGCCCAGCAGCGCCAGCAAACCGCGCAGCGCTTCCGAGCTGGTGATGATCCAGTCATTATTATGCTGCAACAGGTTTTCCAGGGTCGCCCGCAAGGCCGGCGTCAGCGTCGGCACCTTGCGGCGGTAGGCAGTGACGAACTCGACTTCGGCGCCGGCCGCGCGCAAGCCGTCGGCCAGGTAATCGCGTCCGCCATCGCCGCGCACGATCAGCACGCGCTTGCCGCGCAGGGCCGGCAAGTCCAGCGCCAGCAATAAATGTTCGGAATCGCTGCGCGCCGTGTCAAACGGGCTGGTGATGGCCGCGTTGGCCTCCGTGACGCCATGCGCGGCCAGGGCCATGCGGCTGCCCTCGCCCACCACGGCCAGCGGCACACCTAGCGGCCAGGCGGGCAAGTGCGCAAAGACGCAGTCGATGGCGTTCGGCGACACGAAGGCCACCAAGTCGAACTCGCGCAGGCGCGCCAGCACGGCCTGCAAGTGCGCGCATTCGTCCTCGCCGTCAAGCGCGTGGATTTCCAGCAGCGGCAAGCGCGTTACGGGCAAGCCCAGCGCCGCGATGCTGGCGGCCAGCGGCCCCGCTTGTTGCGCGGGCCGCGTGATCACCACAGTGTCAGGCATGCGGCGCCAGGCCTTCATGGTTGTCGGGAGTAACAAAGCACGAGGCGAGGATGGCGGCGGCATCCTGCCCGCGCAGCAGTTCGGCCACCTGTTCGCCCAGCTGTTCGGGGGCGTCGGCCGGGCCACCGACGTCGGCGCTGGCCATGCGCGCGCCATCGGGCGTGGCGACCATGGCGCGCAGGCGCATGTTGTCGCCTTCGACAGTGGCGAACGCGGCCAGCGGAATTTGGCAGCTGCCGCCGAAAATCTTCGACACCTTGCGCTCTGCCGTGACGGCTTGCGCCGTGGCCGTGTGGTTCAGCGGCGCCAGCAGGCGCACGAGGTCGGCACCATCCGCGCGCCCGCTGCGGATCTCGATCGCCATGGCGCCCTGGCCCGCCGCCGGCAGGCTGTCTTCCGGCGCCAGCACGGCGCGGATGCGCGAGGCCAGGCCCAGGCGTTTCAGGCCGGCGGCGGCCAGGATGATGGCGGCGTAATCGCCACGGTCGAGCTTGCCCAAACGCGTATCGAGGTTGCCGCGCAGGGGCAAAATCGTCAGGTGCGGATAGCGCGCGGCGATCAGCGACTGGCGGCGCAGGCTGCTGGTGCCGACGACGGCGCCGTGCGGCAGCTCGGCCAGGCTGGCGTAGTCGTTCGACACGAACGCGTCGCGCGGGTCTTCGCGTTCGAGGATGGCGGCCAGGGCAAAGCCTTGCGGCAACTCCATCGGCACGTCCTTGAGCGAATGCACGGCCAGGTCGGCGCGCCCTTCTTCCATCGCCACTTCCAGTTCCTTGACGAACAGGCCCTTGCCGCCTACCTTGGACAGGGCGCGGTCCAGAATCTGGTCGCCGCGTGTGGTCATGCCGAGAATTTCAACGCTACACTGCGGATACAGGGCGGCCAGGCGCGCACGCACGTGTTCAGCCTGCCACATGGCAAGACGGCTCTCGCGCGTGGCGATCACCAGGCGGGCAGGAATATTCAATTCGTTCGGGGTCAATTCGGATGCTTTCAAAACAAGTTCTTTCGCTGTGGCTGTCGTTGTCATTATCGTTGCCAATTCGCCCGTCCGATATCAATTTGTATCGAAATGGTGCCCGGCGTCGCTATAATCGTTATCCCTTGGCCTAGAAGGCCAAGTCAGGCTAGCGTCCATGTTGAAGACCACAAATTTTATCATGCGCCCCCTCCCCTCTGCGGCCAAACGCCCGGTGCGATCCACATTCCCTTGCTTTTACACTTACTTTGGTTCTTTATTATGCTCAATGACGCAGTAGCACCAGAAATAGTTCCAGCGGCCGGCTCCGACAAGGACGCGCCGCTGAAAGAAGACATCCGCCTGCTGGGCCGCCTGCTGGGCGACGTGCTGCGCGAACAGGAAGGCGACGCCGTCTTCAATGTGGTGGAAACCATACGCCAGACTTCCGTGCGCTTCCGCCGCGAAGCGGACGCGGACGCGGCCCTGGAACTGGACGCCATGCTCAAGGAACTGAGCCGCGAACAGACGATTTCCGTCGTGCGCGCCTTTTCCTACTTTTCGCACCTGGCCAACATCGCGGAAGACCAGCACCACATCCGCCGCCGCCGCGCCCACCTGCTGGCTGGTTCCCCTGCGCAAAAGGGCAGCGTCAGCTTCGCGCTGAAAAAACTGCGCGCCGCCGGCGTGCCGCGCAAAACCGTCGACACCTTTTTCCAGGACGCCCTGATCGCGCCCGTGCTGACGGCCCACCCGACGGAAGTGCAGCGCAAGAGCATCCTCGACGCCGAGCACGACATCGCCCGCCTGCTGGCCGAGCGCGACTTGCCGCAGACGCCGAAAGAACGGCAAGCCAACATGCAGCTGCTGCGCTCGCGCGTCGCCACCCTGTGGCAGACGCGCATGCTGCGCTATTCGAAGCTGACGGTGGCCGACGAGATCGAAAATGCCCTGTCCTACTACCGCATCACCTTCCTGCGCGAACTGCCGGGCCTGTATGACGACATCGAGGAAGACATCGCCGCCGAGTACCCGAACGGCAACGGCACGATAGACCCGATCAACGCCGCCTACGTACAGATGGGCAGCTGGATCGGCGGCGACCGCGACGGCAACCCGAACGTCAACGCGGGCACCATGCAGCATGCGCTGGCGCGCCACGCCACCACCATCCTCGACTTTTACCTCGACGAAGTGCACGCGCTGGGCGCGGAATTGTCCGTCTCGACCCTGATGGTGGGCGTGAGCGCCGACCTGCAGGCGCTGGCCGACCAGTCGCCGGACGCTTCGCCGCACCGCAGCGACGAGCCGTACCGCCGCGCCCTGATCGGCATCTATGCGCGCCTGGCCGCCACGGCCCGCGCGCTGGGCGCCACCAACATCCTGCGCAAGGAAGTGGGCGCGGCCGCGGCCTATCCGGACGCGGCCGCCTTTGTGGCCGACCTGCGCACCATCGTCGCCTCGCTCGAGTCGCACCACGGCGCCGCCCTCGTGCGCCCGCGCCTGGCCACCCTGGCGCGCGCGGCCGACATCTTCGGTTTTCATCTTGCCTCGCTCGACATGCGCCAGACCTCGGACGTGCACGAGCGCGTGCTGGCCGACCTGTTCGCGAAAAGCGGCGTGGCCGCCGACTACACGGCCCTGTCCGAGGAAGACAAGCAGGCCCTGCTGCTGAACGAACTGGCGCAGCCGCGTTTGCTGTATTCGCCCTATATCAGCTATGCGGCGGAAACGGATTCCGAGCTGGCGATTTTGCGCGCGGCGCGCGACATCCGCCAGCGCTACGGCGCGCGGGCCATCCGCAACTACATCATTTCGCACACGGAAACCGTGTCCGACCTGCTGGAAGTATTGCTGCTGCAAAAGGAAACAGGCTTGCTGCGCACGGACTGGACAGCGGGAGGCGACGGCGACAGCACGTGCGAGCTGATGGTCATCCCCCTGTTCGAGACGATCCCCGACCTGCAGCGCGCGGCCGGCATCATGAGCCAGGTCATGGCCTTGCCGCTGGTCAAGCAACTGATCGCCAAGCAGGGGCAGTTGCAGGAAGTCATGCTCGGTTATTCCGACTCGAACAAGGATGGCGGTTTCCTCACGTCGAACTGGGAACTGTACAAGGCGGAACTGGCGCTCGTCTCCGACTTCCAGAAGGCCGGCGTCAAGCTGCGCCTGTTCCATGGCCGCGGCGGCACGGTGGGCCGTGGCGGCGGCCCCAGCTACGAAGCCATCCTGGCCCAGCCGCCGGGCACCGTCAACGGCCAGATCCGTCTGACGGAGCAAGGCGAGATCATCGCGTCGAAGTTTTCCAATGCGGAAATCGGCCGGCGCAACCTGGAATTGCTGGTCGCCGCCACCCTGGAAGCGAGCCTGGCGCCGCAGGCAGCCAATCCCGCGCACGCCAGCCAGCTGGCGCAGTTCGAAGCCGTGATGGCGGAATTGTCGGACCTCGCCTATCACGCCTACCGCCACCTCGTGTATGAAACGCCGGGCTTTACGGAGTATTTCTTCTCGGCCACGCCGATTGCGGAAATCGCCGAACTGAACCTCGGCTCGCGCCCCGCCTCGCGCAAGGCCAACCAGCGCATCGAAGACTTGCGCGCCATTCCCTGGGGCTTTTCCTGGGGCCAGTGCCGCTTGCTGCTGCCGGGCTGGTTCGGTTTCGGCAGCGCCATCGAAGCCTGGATCAACCAGGCCGACGGCGCCGCGAAGGATGACAAGATCGCCACCCTGCGCGCCATGTACGCGGAGTGGCCATTCTTTGCCACCCTGCTGTCGAACATGGACATGGTGCTGGCCAAGACGGACCTGGCGATCGCCTCGCGCTATGCGGAACTGGTGGCGGACCAGGAATTGCGCGAACGTATCTACAAGCGCATCACGGACGAGCATGGCAACACCTTGCGCTGCCTGGAACTGATCACCGGCAATACGGAACGGCTGGCGGGCAACCCGCTGCTGGCCCGCTCGATCCAGAACCGCTTCGCCTATCTCGACCCGCTGAACCACTTGCAGGTGGAATTGATCAAGCGCAATCGCGCCCTGTCCAGCGCCAGCAAGGTCGACGAACGGGTCCACCGCGGCATCCAGCTGTCGATCAATGGCGTCGCGGCCGGGCTGCGCAACACGGGCTGATAAGGTCGCACTGCCATCGGCAGGCAGGGGCCGGCACCGCAAGGGCCGGCCTTTTTTTCCCAACGGAAAAATATTCTCAAGAAAACAACATTTGGTATTACACTAGCGGCTGACACTTTTTCCCACTCCGGCGCCAGGCGCACGGCAGCGGCCAACCATGACGCCAGGAACGCGGATGAGCAAATGGTCGATTGAAACGCTGAGTGCGGCATGCGCCGCCCTCATCCTGATCATGCTGGGCTGGCTGGCCGGCGCGGCCTGGCAGGAGCTCGACTTCTGGGAGCACATCTGGCTGTCGCTGCTGCTGGCGGCCTCGGCCGGCACGGCCATGTGGCTGATGCGCAAGCTGCGCACCCACCTGGCCAACACGCGGCTGCAGCTCGACGCCAGCGCCATGCGTTACCGCGACCTGAGCGACGCGGCGCAGGACGGCATGTGGCAAACGGATGCGCAAGGCACGATATTGCACATCAACCAGCGCCTGTGCGACATGCTGGGCATGCCGGCGGAAAAGCTGCTGGGCCACAAGATGAGCGAATACCACGACGAAGCGACCTTGCTGCGCCTGTGCCCGCTGAGGCGCGAACAGGAACGCAGCTGCATGGGCGAACTGCAGTACCGGCACGGCGACGGTTCGGAACGCTGGGCCATGATCAGCGGCCGCTGCCTGTACGACCCGCTAGGCAGGCTGACGGGCGCGCTCGTGATGGCCAGCGACATTACCGAACAAAAACGGGCAGAACACGCGCTGAGCATGGCCCATGCGGAACTGGAAAACCGCGTGGCCCTGCGCACGGCCCAGTTGCTCGACGTAAATCTCCAGCTGTCCGCGGAAATCGCCATGCGCGCGCAAACGGAAGCGGCGCTGGCGCGCAGCGAAGAGCGGCTGCAGGACATCATTTCCATGATGCCCCTGTCGCTGTTCCTCAAGGATGCCGATTCGCGCATCGTGCTGATGAACCAGGCCTGCGAACAGCAATGGGGCGTGCGCCACCAGGACATCGCCGAAGGACGCGACCTGAAGCACTTTCCCAGCGACCAGAACGTGGGCTTCCATGCGGCGGACCGGGAAGCGTTTGCCAGCCGCAAGGTGGTGATACGCGAAGAATTGGTATGGAACGCCCAGTTGCAGGAAAACCGCCTCGTGCAGACGCACAAGAAACCCGTGTTCAACGCCGATGGCCAGCCGCAGATGATCATCGCCATGGCCATCGACATCACCGACAGCAAGCGCAACGAGGAAAGCCTGGAACGCACCCTGGCCCAGCTGCGCGAACTGAGCGACCATCAGCAAACCATCAAGGAAGAGGAGCGGCGCCGCATCGCGCTCGACATCCATGACGACCTGGGCCAGAACCTGATGGTGCTGCGCATCGACGTGTCGCTGCTGCACGCGCGCACCGCCAAGACCCACCCGCGCCTGCACCGCCACGCCCAGCGCGTGCTCGACACCATCGATACCACCATCCGCTCCGTGCGCACCATCATCAATGACTTGCATCCCAGCACCCTGGAGCTGGGACTGGGCCCGGCAGCCGAATGGCTGATCCGCCAGATGGAGGGCCGCGGCGCCATCCGCTACCGGCTCACGCTCGACAGCGAGGCGCCGGACCTGGGCCTGGACCAGCGCCAAACGTCGGCCATCTTCCGCGTACTGCAGGAATCGTTGTCGAACATCGTGCGCCATGCCCAGGCCAGTGAAGTGGAAGTGGCGCTGGCGCAAGATAAGGATGCCATCGTGCTGCGCATCAGCGACAACGGCATCGGCATGCAACCGGACGACCACGGCAAGAAGGCTACCTTCGGCCTGAAAAGCATACGCGAACGCGTCCACGCGCTGGGCGGCGAACTGCGCATCGACAGCCAGGCCGGCCAGGGCACCGTGCTGGCCATCCACGTGCCGCAGCCCAGGAAAAGCGCGCCAGCCGAGCATGACGACATACAAACATTGGCAAAAATAGTAGCAAATTAAGTATGCATCTGCGGCATAAAAAAGTATAGTAAGTTTTTTTTGAGGAAACTATCATGCCGCCACGGTTCTCCCGCTTCCCCGCCCCGCTGCTCGGCCTGTGCCTGCTGGCCGCCGTCTCCACCGCCAGCGCCACCATCTATGCCGAACGGGGCTTTGGCGAAAGGGATGGCAATGGCAGCATCGCGTCCGACCTGAATCCGGCGGGCCTGGTGGCCGGCATCATCATGGAGGAAGCAGGACGGCGCCGCGCCGTGACGTATCAGCATGGCCGCATCCGCGAGCTGGGCACCCTGGGCGGCGATGAAGGTTTCACCAAGGCCATCAATATCCATGGCGTGGTGGTCGGCTCGGCACAGACGGCCAGCGGTGCCTGGCATGCCTTCCGCTACGACGCGGCGGACGGCATGCGCGACCTGGGTACCCTGGGTGGCACCAGCAGCTATGCCACGGCCATCGCGCGCGGCGGCCAGGTGGCCGGCTATGCCGATACGAGCGGCGGCGATTTCCACGCCTTTGTGACGAAAGCCGACCACAGCCTGCAAGACCTGGGCACCTTGGGCGGCGCCAGCAGCTATGCCAGCGGCTTGAACAGCCATGGCGTGGTGGTGGGCACGGCCCAGCGCGACGACGGCTACCGCCGCGCCTTCGTCTACCGCCCCGGTGCGGGCATGCAGGAAATCGGCACCCTGCCCGGCGGACGCATCAGCTCGGCCACCGCCATCAACGACGCGGGTCTGATCGTGGGCGCCTCGGAAACGGAAAAGCGCCGCTGGCACGCGTTTGCCTGGGACGGCAAGCGCATGCTCGATCTGGGCGCCATGATCGGCCAGGGCGACAGCTACGCCACGGCCGTCAACGCGGCCGGACACGTGGTCGGCAGCGTCAACATCAACGGCTATGAACCGATGACCTTTGTCTACAAGGAAGGCGTGATGACGGTGCGCCGCCGCGACGACGGCCTGTACCTGACCAACAAGATCACGGACGCCGGACTCGTGGTGGGCGCCGTCTACACGGGACATAAATTCCAGGCCTTCGCCGTGCCGTCGCAAGCGTCGCCGCTACCGCCGCGCCGCAACCCGCTGGACTGGTTCTTCATGACCGTCATCGCCGCCGCCTGCGGCGCGGCGCTGTACCGCGCGCGGCGCCACTTCCGTGCCGGCCTGCTGGGCCAGCGTCCGCATTCGCTGTAAAATAAGTTTGTACCTCGGAGTGTTCACGGGTCTCGACATTACCATGCGTCCGCAAGGTGGCTTGCCAGGACATGGAGATTGTCATCGAACATAATCCGGAGGGCGAACCGCAGACCTCGGCATTTACAAGCCCCAGATGAAAATGCAGTCCAGTCTTAGCTGAACGGCATCACAACGTGGAGGGTGTTTATTTTCCCATAAGTTGATATACTGACATTTTTTATCACGGTAACTTTGGAAAACAATGAAACTCATATCGCGACTTTCCAATGCCGCCATGTTGGCGACGATGTTGTCTGGCTGTGTCATCGCCCCCATTCCTATTGATAATCTGTCTTATAAGGGTGTCGCCAAGGTCAGAACAGATAAGACAGCGAGCATACTCATCACGTCGAGCGGCATTGGTGGCATCAACAGTACCACCCTGATGCCTGCTGGCGGCATTCTGATTCCGATGGCGCAAAAATCAAATGGCAAGGTTTTCGAGTCTGATTCCCAGCAGGAATTTGCGGCATCACTGAAGAAGGAACTCCTAAGGCTCGGCATCGTCAAGGACATCACAAGCAACACGGCAGAGAAAGCGGATATTATGATCGCCATTAATATCGACCGCGCAAGGTTCAATGGCGACAGAGTTGAATTTCTGCTCGATATCTCCATGCTAGTCAGTGGCGCAACGTCCCCTTCGCTGCACCGCTATAAAGTGGTCTCGACCGAAGGCGATTCCCTCTTGGATCTGTACAATACCAACGGCGCCGAGGCGCGGGTAAAACTTGCCCAGAAAATGCTCGATCGCCTGATTCCCGATATCGAGGCCTATGCATTAACCTTGCCACCTGGCTGACAGGAATCACCTGAGCGCCGGTGTTCGCGCCGGCCCTCCTTCCGTCGTTATCGTCATTACCATGCGCATAGAAATGCAAAACAGTTACCACTCTCATCAGTATTTTTCGACGCAGTCTTCTATTGCGCCACCATCGCGCCAGCATTAGTCTCGGCACTCGCTTCATGGTGGGCGACAGGCTGCTAATCCATGAACGTGTTTGGTCACCAGCGACCGGATTCTATCCGCCTTTCAACATCGCCAATACATCGTCGAATACAAAAACGCCAAGATATTCACCGTCGAGGCCAAAATGAACCGACGAGATTGCCTGCCAGGCTAAAAGCAAAAATCGATAGCATTATCAACAAAGAAACTGTTTGCGCCACAGCCCCAAAGCGGGCTATTGACAGCCTTAATCGAGCGCCGCTGGAAATGGTACCCACCAAGTTACACGTACCTGCCAACGCCGGCACCACCGTTGAGTTTTTTAAAAACCCATTCAGGCAGGCCTGAGCGCCATGCACAAGCATGGCGGCGAACTAAGTCCGATGCTTGCGGCAGGAACTGCAAGCTGGGATAAAGACAGGGCCGTGGTTGCTACGGCGCTTGCCCCATTGTCAGCCATACGTTAGTCGATGTACTCCTCGATCACAAACACAGCATTGAGCGCTATGAAGATGCCTTGTTCGACTTGGCCGCCGTAGCGGACAAAAAATGGTGCGCCACAAAAACAGAAAATCTATACCCTGCAGGCATGGACGAAAAAAAAGGAGGCTTGCGCCTCCTTTTCATTACCTGCCGACCACTTAGTTTTGCGTCAAGAACGTTTTCAGCTTGTCCGAACGCGAAGGCTGGCGCAGCTTGCTCATGGCTTTCGCCTCGATCTGGCGGATGCGCTCGCGCGTCACGTCGAACTGCTTGCCCACCTCTTCCAGGGTGTGGTCGTTCGACATTTCCACGCCGTAACGCATGCGCAGCACCTTCGCTTCGCGCGGCGTCAGGGAATCGAGCACTTCCTTGATCACGTTGCGCATCGATGCGTGCAGCGCGGCGTCCAGCGGCGCCAGGGTGGTGTTGTCTTCGATGAAGTCGCCCAATTGTGAATCGCCATCTTCGCCCATCGGCGTTTCCATGGAAATCGGCTCTTTCGCGATCTTCATGATTTCGCGCACCTTGTTTTCCGGCATTTCCATCTTGACGGCCAGGGTCGCCAGGTCCGGCTCGCTACCCGTTTCCTGCATGATCTGGCGCGAGATGCGGTTCATCTTGTTGATCGTTTCGATCATGTGCACCGGCACGCGGATGGTGCGGGCCATGTCGGCGATCGAACGCGTGATGGCCTGGCGTATCCACCAGGTGGCGTAGGTCGAGAACTTGTAGCCGCGGCGGTATTCGAATTTGTCGACGGCCTTCAGCAAGCCGATGTTGCCTTCCTGGATCAGATCGAGGAATTGCAAGCCGCGGTTGATGTATTTCTTGGCGATCGAAATGACCAGGCGCAAGTTGGCGACCGTCATTTCGCGTTTCGCGTGACGCGCACGCTTTTCGCCGGCAGCCATCTGCTTGTTGATCTTGCGCAAGTCAGCCAGCGGCAGGGCCACGCGCGCTTGCAGGTCGATCATCTTCTTTTGCAGTTCCTTGACGGCAGGCACGTTGCGGCTGAGGATGGCGCTGTACGGATACTTGCAATCGACTTCGCGGTCGACCCATTCCAGGTCGCATTCATTGCCCGGGAACACCTTGATGAAGTGGGCGCGCGGCATGCCGCATTTGTTCACGCACAGTTCCAGTACGGCGCGCTCGATGTGGCGCACTTCTTCCATCTGGCCGCGCAAGGTGTCGCACAGCTTTTCCACGACCTTGGCCGTGAAGCGGATGCCCAGCAATTCCTGCGAAATGGCTTCCTGCGCCTTGATGTAGGCTTTCGAGTTGTAGCCCTCTGGCGCCTTGCGCATCTTGTCGTACTGCGTGGAAATGACGTTGAATTTCTCCAACGCATTCTTTTTCAGTTGCGCCAATTGCTCGCTCGAGAAACCGGCCGCGCCGCCATTGGCGTCGCCGTCTTCTTCCTCGGCTTCTTCTTCCTCTTCCTCGTCGTCAGCGCTGGCGGCGGCAGGCGCGGCGGCAGCGGCCGGTGCCGGGGCATTGCTTTCGTTCAAATCGACGAAGCCGTCGACTACTTCATCGACCTTGATTTCGTCGCGCGCGATTTTCTGCGACAGCGCGACGATTTCGCCGATCGTGGTCGGGCAGGCGGAAATGGCCTGGATCATGTCTTTCAGGCCGCCTTCGATGCGCTTGGCGATCTCGATCTCGCCTTCGCGCGTCAGCAGCGCCACGGCGCCCATTTCACGCATGTACATGCGCACGGGGTCGGTGGTGCGGCCGAAGTCGGAGTCGACGGTCGACAAGGCGGTCGCGGCAGCCGCTTCCACTTCATCGTCGCTGGTGACGGTGGCGACGTTGTCAGTCAACAACAGGCTTTCCGCGTCAGGGGCGCGCTCGTAGACGGCGATGCCCATGTCGTTGAAGGTGGCGATGATGCCTTCGATCGCTTCCGGATCGATGATGTTTTCCGGCAATTGGTCATTGATCTCGGCATAGGTCAGGAAACCGCGTTCCTTGCCCATGTTGATCAAGCCCGTGATCTGCTTGCGGCGGCGTTCCAGGTCCGCTGCCGATGCTTCCGGATCGCCCAGCGCATCGGCCAGGCCGCCCTTGGCCTTGCGGTCGCGCGCTTTCGACACGGCCTTCAGTTCGGCGCGTTCGACGGCGTTCAGCGCCGCCACTTCATCGTTTTCCGGCGTGAATTCGCTCGGCTTGCGGCCACGGCGGCCTGGCACCTTGACGGTTGGCAGGAAGTAATTCGATGTGTCGATGGCGGCCAGGGCATCGGCGTCCGTGGTCTTGCTGACCACTTGCGCGCCGGTGATGATGGTCACGGGCGCCGCTTCCGGCTTGGCACGCACGACTTTCGAACGGGCAGCCGTCACCACTTTGTTCGTGGCGGCGCTTTCGCTGACCTTGCGCGGCGTGGCCGGGGCCTTGGCGCCCGGGGCGATCTTCACGCTCGGCGTCTTGGCCGGTGCAGCCTCGACTACCTCGGCAACGGCCTCGACGGCCGGCGCGGCGACGGGCGCTTCCGCTGCCGTCTCGGCCGGTGGCACGGCGGCCAGGCGCGAGCGGCTTTTCTTCACCACGGTGACGACGGTCGGCGCCGTCGTGACGGTGGCTTCCGGATTCGCTTGCGCATTATCGATGAAGTAAGATAAAGTCGTTTTGGGTACGGCAAGCGGCGCCGCGGCTGGGCGTGGCGCCTTGGCGGACAACGTTAAAGTTTTTGGCGTATTCTTCATGAGATATCTCTTAATGCGAGACCAGATGGTGTCGGCGCGAAGTGAATGATTCCACCTAAGCCTGCGAAACCGGACTCGATGGAGCGTATTGTTGCGGCTGCCGTGTTAACGGCAGCGGCGCCTGTCTATCGGGACGTTCAAAGCCCGCGCATCCGTCATGCGGAGCGGCGGACCGTACGGCGAGGCCGGAGCCGGGTCAGATAAATAAGCGATGTACATTGCGGAATGAAAAAAAGCCCGTACCAGAACGGGCTTGAATCTATTGTTGTTCAGTGAAGACACAGCGGAGAGCAAGATTATGCACGAAGGCCAGTTATCTGGATAATTGATAAGCAAAATATCTGATATCAAAAATAACAATAATGATGGCCCTGCACCGCACTGCTCCTATCCCCTGCACACCTGAGCCAGACCGTCGAAAACGGGGTCCAGTCATCAGCGCAAGCCGACATTATACACATTTCCCGCATTTCGCGCTGCGTCGGCTGTAGCGCGAAGCCGCTTATCGCAGGTCAAGTTGCCAAAAAAGACAATGCACTTGCCTGTGGCGCGTGCTATGCTCCCCTTTTATAGCCCAACCAATGATGTCGATGACCAGCTCCACGCCAGACCAGCAAGCCACCACTCCTGACACGCCAGTCGATGCAGCCCCAGCGGCGGCACCGGCCGCAGCGACCACACCGGCGCCTGCCGGCCTGACCGCGCGCGCCCTGCTGAAACAGTTCCAGGAGCAATTCCCGCCATTCCGCGATTGCCTGCCCTTGTCCATCGGTATCGACAAGCAGATCCTGGCGCGCCTGCCGGACCTGGACCGCAAGCTGATGCGCACGGCGCTGGGCATCCACACGGGTTCGCTGCGCTACCTGCGCGTGATGGAAAAAGCCAAGGTACGCTACGACCTCGACGGCACTGCCGGCGCGGAAGTGACGCAAACCCACCGCGATCACGCCACGCAGGTATTGCAGCAGCGCTTCAAGAAGGAAGCCGAGCGCAAGAAAGCCGAGCGCGACGCGGCCGCCGCCGAAGAAGCGAACCGCTTGCGCCTGGAAAAACTGAATCAGCTGACCGCGAAATTCTCGCGCAAGGGCTGATCCGGTTTCATGGACACAGTTGCCGCACCGCCACTGCCCCCCTATCAAGGCATCACCCTCGACCACGTCAAGCTGGTACGCACCAGCGACGATGCGCAGGCGGCCATGACCGCCCTGCTGGCGGCCGACGCCATCGGCTTCGATACAGAATCGAAGCCGACGTTCGTCAAGGGCGAGTCTTCCACGGGTCCGCATTTGATCCAGCTGGCCACCGACGACATCGCCTACCTGTTCCAGGTGGGCAGCACGCCGGCGCCGGCTCTGGCCGAACTCAAAGCCATCCTCGAATCGACGACCACCCTGAAAGTGGGTTTCGGCCTGTCCGACGACGTCAAGCGCCTGCGCAACAAGCTCGGCATCGCCCCGGCCCAGGTGCTCGACCTGTCCGTCGCCCTGCGCGGCGGCCAGCGCAACGACCTGGGTGCGAAGACGGCCGTGGCCAAGTTCTTCGGCTTGCACCTGCAGAAATCGAAAAAGATCTCGACCACCAATTGGGCCACGTCGCGCCTGACGGAAAAGCAGATACTGTACGCGGCCGACGACGCGCAAGTGGCCCTGCGCGTGTACCGCCGCTGGATCGCCGAAGGCGGCAAGGTCACGCCGCAAAAAGCCCCGCGTGCCAGCACGCCGCCTGCCGCGCCGCCCGCCCCCGCCTGAAACTGGCGCCTTCCCGCAACATGAACAAGAGCAAGTCCATCGGCACCACGCTTGAGGCGATCGCCGACGCCGAACAGGCGCTGGGGCGAGCGCTGCCCGCGTCCTACGTGCAATGGTTGTTGGTGAACAATGGCCGCGCGCTGGGCGCCTTGAGCGTATTTCCCGTCTACGACGCGGCCAATGCGCGCAAGACGTGGGAATCGATCGAGCGCTACTACAACACGGGCTGGCAGGAATGGCTGGAGAATGTGGATGGCGGCAACGAGGCCAGCGCCCTGCTGCCCTTCGCCCAGTTCGGCACGGGCGATTACTATTGTTTTGACTATGCGCAAACGGGACCATCGGGCGAGCCGGTGGTCGTGCTGTGGTCGCACGAAACAGGCGCCACCAGCGCGGTGGCGCCCGACTTTGCGTCATTGCTGATACTGCCCGGCCGCCCGGGCTGAAACCCGGCGGCCGGCGCAGCCTTATTTGACCAGACGCAAGGTCAGGGGATAGCGGTAAGTGACTCCATTGCTGGCCTTGACTGCCGCCACGATCGAGCACACCAGGTTGGCCAGCGCCACGATCCAGAACAGGAACAGGCCGATCAGCACGAACGACAGGACGAAGCAGGCGAAATACCAGATGATCAGGGTGATCTGGAAATTGAGCGCTTCGCGGGCGTTCTCGGCCGAGAATTTATCCGCATCATCCTTCTTGATCAAATAAATGATCAGCGGCGCCACCCAGCTGGTGAACAGGCCGCCAACGTGGGACAGGATGGCGATCGTCGTATCTTGCGTACGACCCACTTCCGGCTGCGTGTTGTCCATTATCATTCCCATCATTAGTTATAGATACATCAATATAACAGTAATATTTCTTTTTGAAATGAAACACTTGCTGCTGCAAGGGACTTTTTTCAGGTACCGCTTGTCGCCGCCTGCGCCAGCCGCCCCAGGGTGGCGATGGCCGCTTCCAGCTGCGGACTCCACGGGTGGCCGTAATTGAGGCGGATGCAGTGGCGAAACGCGCGCGTGGCGGAAAAAATGGGGCCGGGCGCGATGCTGATGCCGGCCGCCAGCGCGCTGCGGTGCAAGGCCAGCGCATCGATACCCACTGGCATCTCCACCCACACGAAATAGCCGCCCTGCGGCCGCGTCACCCTTGTACCGGGCGGAAAATGCACGGCGATGGCTTGCAGCATGGTGTGTTGCTGCGCCGCCAGGGTCAGCCGCAGCTGACGCAAATGGCGGTCGTAGCCGCCTTGCGCCAGGTAATCGGCCAGCGCCATCTGCAGGGGGATGGGCGCCGACAGGCTGGTCGTCAGCTTCAAGCGCTGGACCTGGCGCGCGTAGCGGCCGGCCACGGCCCAGCCCAAACGAAAACCCGGTGCCAGGGTCTTGGAAAACGAGCTGCAATGCATGACGAGGCCCGCGCTGTCGTGGCTTTTCGTCAGGCCCGGGCGCTGCTTGCCAAAGTACAGCTCGCCATACACGTCATCCTCGATCAGCGGCACGCCGTGGCGCGCCAGCAATTCGGCCAGCGCGCGCTTTTTTTCCGGCGGCATCAGGCTGCCCAGGGGATTCTGGAAACTCGTCATCAGCCAGCACGCCTTGGGCTGCTGGCGTTGCAGCAACTCTTCCAGCGCGGCCAGGTCGACGCCGTCGCGCGGACTGGTGGCGATCTCGACCGCCTTGAGTTCCAGCCGCTCCAGCGCCTGCAGGCATGCATAGAAACTGGGCGACTCGATCAGCACCGTGTCGCCGGGCCGCGTGACGGCTTGCAGGCACAGGTTCAGCGCTTCCAGCGCGCCATTCGTGATGACGATGTCGTCGCTGGACACGGGCACGCCGTCGAGCTGGTAGCGCAAGGCGATCTGGCGGCGCAGTTCCGCATTGCCCAGGGACAAATCCGTGACGGTGCTCCACGGGTCGAGGCGGCGCATGCTGGCCGACACGGCCCGCGCCAGCCGTTCCATCGGGAACAGCTGCGGACTGGGAAACGCCGAGCCGAACGGCACGATATCGCGCGCGCCCACGGCGCCCAGCACGTCGAACACGAGGTCGCTGACGTCGACGGTGGTGCTGGCGGCCAGCGGGTGCGAACTGTCCGGCTCGGGGGCCAGCGCGGCGCGCTGCGGCGCCACGTAATAGCCGGAGCGGGGACGCGAGACGATCATGCCGCGTGCTTCGAGCAAATAATAGGCCTGGAATACCGTCGACGGGCTCACGCCCCTGCGCGCATGCTGCTGGCGCACGGACGGCAATTTTTCACCGGGCAACAGCAGCTGCGTGCTGATCATGGCGGCGACTTCTTCCGCCAATTCCTCATATCGTTTCAACCCTGCTCCTCAAACTGATCCGTGGTTTTATTGCACAACTGATCCTGTTACAGTGACAGCACCCGGTATATGCTAGGCTCATAAAAATTAGCCGGGCAGCAACACCGGTACACCATATCGACCGACGAGACAGGCTATTGTCCATGCAACTCTCCATGCTACCGCATTCCCTCTCCATGCTGGCACTGGCCCTCGTGCTGCCCGGCATGGCGCTGGCCGCGCCCGCTGCCATCTCCGCCAGCCACGACAGCCTGGAGCAGCGCATCAAGGCGTGCACGTCCTGTCATGCGCAACAGGAAAAGCACGACGCCTTCTTTCCCCGCATCGCCGGCAAGCCTGCCGGCTACCTGTACAACCAGCTGCTGAATTTTCGCGAGGGACGGCGTCAGTATCCGATGATGAACTACATGGTCGAACACTTGCCGGACGATTATCTGCGCGAAATCGCCGAATATTTTGCGGCACAACACCCTGCCCCGCCGCCGGCCCAGCCCAGCGGCGCCGGCGCATCGGCCCTGGCGCGGGGACAGCAACTGGTGCTGCGCGGTGACGCCGGCAACAAGATTCCCGCCTGTATCGCCTGCCACGGCCAGCAGCTGGCCGGCGTGGCGCCCGCCATCCCCGGCTTGCTGGGCTTGCCGCGTGACTATATCAACGCCCAGCTGGGCGCGTGGAAGAACGGCATCCGCCGCGCCCACGCGCCCGACTGCATGGCGCAAGTGGCGCAGCGCCTGTCCGACGCGGACGTGGGCGCCGTCTCGGCCTGGCTGGGCACGCAGGTGGCCAGCGCCGACGCGCGCCCCGCCAGCAGCATCGCCCTGCCCTTGCCGCTGCATTGCGGCGGCGTGCCCGGTTCCAGCGCGCAGGTGGCGCCATGAAAAAATGGATGATCGCGGCCGCCATCGTGGCCATCGGCGCGGCCGGCGCCAGGTTCGTGCTGTACCCGGGCGACGACGCGGGTCCACCCGCCGTGGCCAGCCCCCTGAGCCAGGAACAGCTGGTCGCGCGCGGCGCCTACCTGGCCAAGGCGGGCGACTGCATGGCCTGCCACACGACGCGCGGCGGCGTACCGTACGCGGGCGGACGGGCCTTGCAGACGCCGTTCGGCAAGGTGCTCTCGCCCAACATCACGGCCGACAAGGAAACGGGCATCGGCAACTGGACGGCTGACGATTTCTGGCGCGCCATCCACAACGGCAAGTCCAAGGATGGCCGCTTGCTGTATCCGGCCTTTCCTTACACCAGCTACACCAAGGTGCAGCGCGAGGACAGCGACGCCCTGTACGCGTATTTCCAGAGCGTGCCGCCGCACAAACAGGCGAACGCACCGCATGCGCTGCGCTTTCCCTACAATCAGCAGATCGCGCTGGCCGCCTGGCGCGCCCTGTATTTCAAGCCGGGCGTGTACCAGCCGCTCACAAACAAAAGCATGGAATGGAACCGCGGCGCCTACCTGGTGCAGGGCCTGGGCCACTGCAGCGCCTGCCATAGCAGCCGCACTACCCTGGGCGGCAGCGACGACGGCCTGTCGGGCGGCCTGATCCCCGTGCTGGGCTGGTACGCGCCGTCGCTGACGTCGGATGCGGAAGCGGGCCTGGGCGACTGGGATACGGCGCATATCGTGGAATTGCTGCAAACGGGCGTGTCGCCGCGCGCCACCGTCTTCGGCCCCATGGCGGAAGTCGTGCGGCAAAGCTTGCAGCACATGAGCACGGCCGACGTGCAGGCGATGGCCGTCTATCTGAAAAGCATGCCCGGCCCCGCGCAGCCTGCGCAACGGGCGCCGCGCGACACGTCAGAGCAAGCCAGGCAGCAACTGGCGCTGGGCGCGAAACTGTATGAGGCGCAATGCGCAAGCTGCCACCAGGCCGACGGCAAGGGCGTGCCACCGGGCTACCCGCCACTGGCCGGCAACCGCGCGCTGACGACGCAGTCAGCCGTCAACGCCATCCGCCTCGTGCTCAACGGCGGCTTCGCGCCCGGGACAAAAGGCAACCCGCGCCCCTACGGCATGCCGCCGTTCGGCCCCGTCATGGATGACGCGGAAGTGGCGGCCGTGGTGACCTTTCTGCGCGCGTCGTGGGGCAATGATGCGCCGGCCGTGTCGGCCCTGGAGGTGAACAGATACCGCAGCGTGCCGCTGGAATAGGAGACATGAAAAAGCCGGCTCGCGCCGGCTTTTTCATGAACCACAGCAGTCCTCAGCGGAACTTGCTCTTGTGCCCCGTCTTGAGGTCCAGCGCATAGCGTACGCCGTTATCCGTCAGCATGACTTCATCGGGCGGCTCCTCGCCGGCCAGGGCGCCGTCGATCAGGGGCAAGCCTTCGCCCTTGCGCATCAGGTCGTCGCAGCGCTCGTACACGTTGGCGCAACCGGTGGACGCCATCAGCGATTGCACGATGGCCACTTTCCACGCGTCGACGCCGCCGGCGTTGAATTCGCAGATCAGATAGCCTTGCACGCCGCCAAACAGCTGCACCACCAGGCCGGGCAAGCCCTCGTCTTCGCCCTTGATCAGGGTCAGCAGCTGGTTTTCGCCCGCCTTTTTGATGGCTGGCAGTTTTTTCTCGATGGCGGCCTTGACCCGGCGCTTGATCAGCGCGTGGTCGACCGGTTCGTCTTCCTTGAAGCTCCAGATGCGCGCGCGGATCTGCGACTTCGAATTGTAGGCGGCGCGGGCAATGAACTGCTTCGAGGAGCTTTGCACGATGGCCGTCGAGCCGGGCTTCATTTTTTCCTGCGGCTTGCCTTCGACTTTTTCGATCGCGGACGCGTATATCCACGATTGGCCCAGCAAGCTCTTTTCCTTGCCCTGTTTGATGGTGATGATCAGCATGTAATTCCAGTAGTGTGGCCAGCGCGTGCCGGCCGTCGTAAGTCCAATACCGGCATGATACCTCATGCCATCCTGTCGCAGCCTTCTGCATTCCATGCCGCCGCTGGCGCAGTCTGTCGCAGGGCGATACGCGGGCGCGGCCGGCTGGCATACCATGCGTGCAGATCAATTCAAAACAGGGAGCAAGAATGACACAGCCACTTTTCCACCGCCGCCATGCCGGCGCCGCCATGCTGCTGGCCGCCTGCGCGCTGGCCATCCCGGCCGCGCCGGCCCTGGCCTCGCCGCTCGACTGGATTTCCGGCAACAGCATCCAGGGCAGCGGCAAGCTGCAAAAGCAGACGCGCGACGTAGGCAGTTTCCATGCCGTGGCGCTGAACGTGCCGGGCAATGTCGAACTGCGCATCGGCAACACGGACAGCATCACCATCGAAGCGGACGACAATATCCTGCCGCTGATCGACACGGCCGTGGAAAACGGCACCCTGCGCATCCGCCCCGCCAAGCGCAACGCCAACTTCCGCCAGAGCAGCCTGACCATCGTCATCCAGGCGCGCCAGGTGGAACGCGTCAGCGTGGGCGGCTCGGGCAACATCACGGCAACGGGCTTGCGCGCCGAGAACCTGCGCTTCGACGTGGGCGGCTCCGGCTCCATCAACGCGCGCGACCTCGACAGCCGCCAGGTTTCAGTCGCCATCGGCGGCAGCGGCGGCTTCAAGGCCAGCGGCAAGACGGAGCAACTGACGGCATCGATCGGCGGCTCGGGCAATATCCAGGCAGGCCGCCTTGCCGCGCGCGAAGTGCAGGTGAGCATCGGCGGCTCGGGCGAAGCCACCGTGTGGGCCAAGGAGGACCTGACCATCAGCATCGGCGGTTCGGGCGAAGTGAACTACTACGGAGATCCGCGCATCAGCCGCAGCATGCAGCGTTCGAGCAGCATCAAGCGCCTGGGCGCAGCACCGAATTGATCAATCACAATGAGAAAAGCCCGGATCGCTCCGGGCTTTTTTGCGTTTCAGACAGCAGGCATCAGCGGGCCGGCTTTACCGGTTCGCGGTCGATCAGCACCGTGTTGACGCTGTCCGTCAGCCAGATCTGGCCATCCTGGATCGTGCATTGCAGCTGCATCGTGCGCTGCGCCAGCTTGCTCATCTCTTGCGCCGCCTCGGATGGCAGGTTGATCACGGTCAGGTTTTTCGCCCGCTCCAGCTTGTTGGCGATCTGCTTCCACCAGATGTGGCTCGTTGCGCCATAACTGTAGACGATGACCTGCTCCGAACGGCCGCAAGCCTTCAGGATGCGCTTTTCGTCGGGCTGGCCTACTTCGATCCACAGCTGGATGGCGCCCGTCAGGTCTTTCTGCCACAGGTCGGGCTCTTCCGTGTCGAACAGGCCCTTGGTAAACGTCAGCGCCTCGTCGGCGTGGATGGCGAACGCCAGCAGGCGCACCATCATGCGCTCGTCCGTCTCGGACGGGTGGCGCGCCAGGGTCAGCGCGTGATCCTGGTAGTAATTGCGGTCCATGTCGGCGATCTGCAGATCGCATTTGAAAATTGTTGCTTTGAGGGCCATCGTGTTTCTGTCTCGGTAAAGTAAATAGTGAAGTCGGTATCAGCGGAAAACCACCGTCTTGTCGCCATTTTTCAAGATGCGGTGCTCGACGAACCATTTTACGGCGCGTGCCAGCACGACGCATTCCACGTCGCGGCCGATGGCCGTCAGGGTTTCCGCATCCATCGCATGGTCGACGCGCTCGACGTCCTGCTCGATGATCGGGCCTTCGTCCAGGTCGCCCGTGACGAAATGGGCCGTCGCGCCGATCAGCTTGACGCCGCGGTGATGCGCCTGCGCATACGGCTTGGCGCCCTTGAAGCTGGGCAGGAAGGAATGGTGGATATTGATGGCGCGGCCGTCGAGTGCCTGGCACAGGCCCGGCGACAGGATTTGCATGTAGCGCGCCAGCACCACCAGGTCGATCTTGTGCGTGTCCATCAAGTCGATGATCTTCGCTTCCTGCGCCAGCTTGGCCGCTTCCGGCGCGCCGGCCGCCAGCGGCAGGTGGTGGAAGGGAATATTGTAGCTGGCCGCCAGCTGGTAGAACTCCATGTGGTTCGACACGATGGCGGGAATTTCCACGTTCAGCAAACCGCTCTTGTAGCGGAACAGCAAATCGTTCAGGCAATGGCCGATCTTCGACACCATCAGCATCACGCGCGGCTTGACGCGCGCATCGTGCAGCTGGCCGTGGAAGGGGCCATTCAACTGCATGGCTTGCGACAGGTCGGCAAAATCGCTGCGCAGCTGGGCGTCGCTGACGGCGCCGTCTTCCAGCGCGAAATGCACGCGCATGAAGAACAGCTGCGATTCCTGGTCGCCGAACTGGGCGGAATCGAGGATGTTGCAGCCGCGCTCGGCCAGGAAGCCGGAGACGCGGTGCACGATGCCGCGCTGGTCCAGGCAGGACAGGGTCAGGATGTATTCGGGATGCGTCATGGTCGCGGAAATAGGTCAAAAAGTAAGGCGATGCTCGGCTCAGCCACGCGCGCCGGCCATCGGCTGCGCTGCCGCGAGCCGGCTATTGTCGCACGCCCGGGCCAGTAAACATGCATTTTCCACACAAGCGGCATGGCTGCCGACTGCGGCAGGCTGATTGACGTTCATTTGATCTGGCACAAAGTCACCGCGTTTTTTCATCTGCCAGACCCCATTCTCACGCCAAACCGGCATCGGCCATGGAACCTGGCGCGCCGTTGGGCGTCTATCCCTTTGCTTGTTTCACCATCCGCCGCACCCGGTGCACCGGGTGTTTTCTGGATCCGCTTTTCATTGAGGTAGAACATGTTCACAAACAGTATGTCCCCCAGTTTCAGCCCCGCCCTGAAGTCCCATCTCGAGGCCCAGTGCAATTTCGCCACGGAACTATCGCGCAAGATGTTCGATACAGTGCAGCAACTGAGCGAGCTGCATCTGCGGCTGGCGCAAGACTTGCTGCAGGAATGGAGCAGCGCCAGCCAGCAACTGCTGTGTGCGCGCGACACGGGCGAGTTCATGTCGCTGGCCGCCGCCCAGGTGCAGCCGGGCGGCGACAAGCTGCGCCAGTACCAGCAGCAACTCGGCAATCTCGTCGCCAACGCCAATGTCGAGATGAACCGCACGGCAGAGAACCACCTGCCCGAAGCGAGCCGCACGGCCGTGGCTTTCGCCGACGAAGTGGTACGCAAGACGGCGGAAGAGACGGAAAAAGCCACGCAGCGCCAGCGTGAAATGATCGAAAAAATGCATGCCACGGGCCACCGCGATGGCGCGGGCCGCAACCACGAAACCAGCAGGCAATCCGAGCAGGCGCATTGAACACCTGCATTGACCACTTGACCCCACTCGACAGCAAGGAGAGCGACATGGCTAGCAATCAAGGTAATGAACAGGGCAAAGGCGCTGGCAGCAGCCAGAAAGCCGGCGAATCGGGCAGCGGCAAAGGCACGAGCAAGCGCGGTTTCGCCGCCATGAACGAGGAACAGCAACGCGAAATTGCCAGCAAGGGCGGCCAGGCAGCCCATCAAAAAGGCACGGCGCATGAATTCGACTCGGAAGAAGCACGCCGTGCCGGGCAGAAAGGCGGCGAAGCCGTCAGCCGTAACCGCGAACACATGGCGGAAATCGGCCGCAAGGGCGGCGAAAGCCGGCAATCGGCCCAGCGCGCCAATGAAAGCCGCGGCACGACGGCGCGCAGCAGCACTGGCCGGCAGGGCGGCAAGGACGAAGACGACAAGGGCTGACGAGGGCTGGCGGGACTGGCCGGGCTGAGCGGCTCGGCACGGTAGCGCGCAGCTTGACGCAGGAAGGCACGGGGCGGCCCTGGCGGCCCCGTGCAAGGGTTGGCGCAGCGCCGGGCGCGGCGGTATGGTACATTCTCGCCTTACCGACACCTCCGCGCCACGCCCCGCCCTTCCCCGCATGCAGCCATCCCTGAAATACCTGAGCGCCTATTCCGAACAAACGCAAGCGCAAGTGCAGCAACTGATCGCACAGGACAAGCTGGGCGACGTTTTGTTGAAACGCTATCCGAACGCGCACGATGTGCGCAACGACAAGGCTTTATACCAGTATGTGCAGGACTTGAAGAATGAATTCCTGCGCAATGCGGAACCCATCAACAAGGTGGCGTTCGACAGCAAGATCCATGTGATCCAGCATGCGCTGGGCTTGCACACCTCGATTTCGCGCGTGCAGGGCGGCAAGCTCAAGGCCAAGCATGAAATCCGCGTGGCCACCATGTTCAAGGAAGTGCCGCTGGAATTCCTGCGCATGATCGCCGTGCACGAGCTGGCGCACGTCAAGGAAAAGCAGCACGACAAGGCGTTCTACAAGCTGTGCACGTATATGGAACCGCAATACCACCAGTACGAATTCGACGTGCGCCTGTACCTGACCCAGCTCGACCTGTCGGGCCAGCGCCTGTGGTCATGACGTCCGGCGCATGAAGCCCACATGACAATGCCGCCCGGGGCATCCACTGGGCGGCATTGTCATTGTTACTGATGCCGGCAGGCCGGCCTCATGCTCAGGTTCAGGCGGCGTTCTTGCGGCGGCGCAGGAAGGCCAGCAGGCCCAGTCCGCCCAGCATCATGCCGTAGGTGGCCGGTTCCGGCACGGCGCTGACGGTGGCCGCGATATTGTCGACCTGGAAGGTATGCAAGGCGCCTTCCTTCCACGTTGCCGACAGCAGATTGCTGAAACCCGTAAACGTGTAATCGGCAAAGGTGTGGCCGCCACCGAGGGTAAAGGTCTGGCTCACCGTGCCGCCGCCCACCTGGTGGCCGACGAACGTCACGTCAAAGGAACCGGGCAAGCTCACGAAGTCGGCCAGGCTGATCGAGCCCAGCGAGAAAGCGGCGCCATCGGCACGGCTCAGGGTGGTCGTCGACAGGGGCGTCGCGCCGAGACCGGCCGAACCGGCATAGGCGAAGCTATCCTGATGTGCCGAGCTCAGCAGTCCGAGGAAGCTGCTGTCGAAGTTGTAGCCGCCTTCGGAGTAGGATTTGAACACGGAACCGAAGTAGCCCGGTTGTTCCAGCGAATCGAAGCCGATGATGGTGGTTTGGGCTTGGGCGCCGCCAGCGGCGGCGAGAATGGCGGCGACCGCGGTCGCTCGCAAGAAGGTCATAGGTTTCAAAATAGCATCCTTTCGAGATGATGAAGTAGCGTGGTTGGGGCAACTTGAAACGGGTCGGCACCTTTTTTGGGAGTCTGTACAACGCTCGTCGGTGTCCGATATTCCTAACTTTGAACCCTGCCAGTAAACCACACCCATGCCTAAAAAGCATCTTCATTTTCAAAAAAACATGCTGCAGATACAATTTTTTTGCCATATTTTTATTAATTGAGTCGCCAAGCCCGATCAATTTTCCCGTGCAGAAATAAAAAAGCCATGCGGTGCGCACCGCATGGCCCTTGCAAGCGACAGGAAACAGCTGACCGGCGGCCAGGCAGACATGATTTACGGCACGCACTCCTTCAGGCGCTGCACCAGCGCGGCAGGATCGGCGTCGGCATTGAGGAAGGCCGCGTGCTGCGGGCGGATAAAACCTTGTTCCTTGCCGTTTTGCACAAAAGCGATCAAACCATCATAGAAACGGTCGACATTGAGCAAGCCGATGGGCTTGGCGTGCAAGCCCAGCTGGGCCCACGTGAGCATCTCGAACAGTTCTTCCAGGGTGCCATAGCCGCCGGGCATGGCGATGAAGGCGTCGGACAGGCTGGCCATCATCGCCTTGCGCTCATGCATGTCCTTCACGATGAACTGGCGCGTCAAGCCCGTATGGCCCACTTCGCGTTCGACCAGCTGGGTGGGAATCACGCCCGTCACCTCGCCGCCCAGGCGCAGCACTTCATCGGCGATCACGCCCATCAGGCCCACCTTGCCGCCGCCATACACGAGCGAAATATTTTCCGCCACCAGCACGCGCGCCAGTTCGCGCGCCGCCACGGCATAGTCCGGCGAGACGCCCGCATTGGCGCCACAGTACACACATAAAGCCTTGATCACAGTATTCCTACCCTTTCAATTCATCGATCGCCGCCTCGACCTCGAGGCGTTCCTTGGCGTCCAGTGCCACGCACTCGGCCGCCTTTTCATACAGGGCCAGCGCTTCCGCCAGTTTTTTCTTTCCGTCGAGCATGTTCAAGGCGCGCGCATATTCGCTGTGCGCCAGCGCCGAATGGGGCGTCAGGGCCAGCGCCGTCTTGAAGTGCTGGTAGCCGTCTTCCTTGTTGGCGCCGTACGTCAGGCCGCCTATCATGGCGCCGACCTTGTCGATAATTTCCGTATGATAAATCCCAAATGCGATATGCGCTTCCGCATGCATGGGCGCTATCGTCATCGTGCGGTCCAGGCTGTTGCGCACGCGCGCGCCCATGCCTTGCGCCAGGGCCTTGACGACGGACGTGCCCAGCGCATAGCGGCCCAGGCTGTAGGCATGCCAGTAATAGCCGGCCGGATTGTCCGGCTGCTCGCTCTGCTGGCGCTCGCAGCGCTCGGCCACTTCCTCGTACATGTCGAGTTTCTGGCTGTCATCGACTTCCAAGTGCGTGGCGTAGATACACGTGGCCTTGTGCGCCACCGCATAGCCGGGCACGCCGACGGCCAGGCCCAGCTTCACGGCGCGCTCGAAGTCGCCCGCATGGAAGGCCAGCCAGGCTTGCACCAGTGACGGGTGCGTGGGAAACGGTTCCACGTCGCCCGCATGCAGGCGCGTCCAGGCCGCTTCCAGGGTTTGCGGCGTGTAGACATATGCGTCGTCCGGATAGGGAAATTGTTTCCAAGCCATATATCTCTCCTGTAATTGACGACGTGGCGCCAGCAGCAGCGTCAGTCGTTCTTCAGTTTGGTCACATACTCTTCCGACAGTTTGCGAAACAGCAAATGCGTTTCATTGCGCAAATACGGCCCGATCAGCGACAGCACCTGGTAGCAGCCGCGCGCCAGCGCATCGGACATCGATTGCTGCTCGCTGTACTTGCGCGGGTTGCGCACATACTCGTACGACAGCCAGTAGGTGGCAACGACCACCATATTCGTCGCCATCGCACCGATTTCCATGTCCGACGCTTCCAGCGACTGTTCGCTGCGCAAATCCTCGCACAGCTGCGTGGCCACCTTGATCTTGTGCGCCAGGATCAGCTTGAAGTGCAGTTCCAGCTTGCGGTTACGCGACAGCAAATCGTTGAGGTCGCGATAGAAAAAGCGGTAGCGCCAGATCAGCTCGAACATCAGGTGCAGGTACAGCCAGACATCCTCGATATTCGAACGGCGTCCGTCGGGCACGGTCAGGATACGTTCGATTTCCGCCTCGAACTGGACGAAGATCGAATTGACGATGTCGTCCTTGTTGCGGAAGTGGTAGTACAGGTTTCCCGGCGAAATATTCATCTCTTCCGCAATCACGGTCGTCGTGATATTCGGCTCACCAAACTCATTGAACAGGCGCAGCGACAACTCCAGGATGCGTTCGCGGGTACGGCGTGGTGCTTTTTGTAGCATGGCGGGCAATCTCTCTGTGTTCTGCGTCAAGCATACCACCTAAGATAGCTGTAATGAAACACTACGCCCCACGGCGGCGGCGAAAGCCGGGGCAAAAAAAAGCCTGCGCGAGCAGGCCGGAGGGATGCGGCGCCGGCTCAGGCGGCCGGTGCTTTTTTCTTCGCCGCCGGTCTCGCGGCAGGTTTGCTCGCCGCCTTGCCCGCAAGCTTGGCCGGGGCCTTGGCGGCGGCCGCCTTCGATGCGGATGTCGGTGCGGTTTTGGGCGCCGCCTTCACGGCGGGCTTGGCCACCGCCTTCGGCTTGGGCGCTGGCGCGGGCTTGGCCGACAGCGCCGCCACTTGCCGGCTCAAGGCATCGATCTGCGCGTGCAGCGCGGCGATATCCTGCTGCGTGGGCACGCCGATGGTGGCCAAGGCGCGCGCCACGCGCTCTTCGAACACCTGTTCCAGCTTGTCCCAGGAACCGCTGGCCTGCTTGCCCACGCCATCGGCCAGCTTGCTGACGCTGCCGCTGACGTCGGCCACCTTGTCTTCGGCCCGTTTCTGGAATTCCGTGCCTTCCTTCACCAGCCGGGAAAACACGCGCCCGCCCTCTTCCTGCGCCTTGGCGAAGGCACCGAGGCCCGCTTGCCAGATCTGCTGCGCGGACGAGCGCACGGCGCTTGCCAATTCCGTGTCTTCCGTCAGCTCCTTCAGTTTCTTCACCATCGCCAGCTCCCGTCATGTGAAAGGCCATGCCACTACATGGATACTTTTATTCTAGAGAGCAAAACTAGAGACGGGAGTCTAATTCGATGGAAAGCTACCGCTCAAGGTGCGCCAGCGCACACGGCCGGCCGGTTGCCAGCGCCTAGCAAGCCCCTAGGCCGCCGCTTTCACGGGGCCATGCAGCAGCTTGTGCAGGCGGAAGCCTTCGCGGATATTCTCGCGCAGCACGGCGCCTTTCCACGGCTTGGTATAGAAGCGGTCGACGGCGCCGCGGTTGATGGCCGCCATGATGGGCGTCAGGTCGGCAAAGGCGGACAGCATGATGCGGAAGGTGTCGGGGCACAGATGCTTGACCCGCTCCATGAATTCGGTGCCGCTCATGAGCGGCATGCACTGGTCGCACAGGATCACCTGCACCTTGTGGCGCGCCAGGATGTCGAAGCCCTCGGCGGCCGTCTGCGCCGTCAGGATGCGGTAGCCGTCCTGCGCCAGGAAGTCGCTGAGCACGTCGAGCATGAAGACGTCGTCGTCGACGATGAGCAAGGTTTGCTGCTCTTCGCTGCCCGCATCCTCGGGCGCTTGCAGCAGCTTGCCGCCCATCAGCATCTGCTCGAATTCTTCCTGCGGCACGGGGCGGCTGAAATAATAGCCCTGCATCTCGTCGCAGCCGTGGCGCCGCAGGTAGGCCAGCTGCGCATCGTTTTCCACGCCTTCGGCGATCACTTCCAGCTTCATGCTGTGCGCCATGCTGATGATGGCCAGCACGATGGCCGCGTCGTCCGGATTGCTCGTCACTTCGCGCACGAAGGCGATGTCGATCTTCAGCTTGTCGATGGGGAAGCGCTTCAGATAGGCCAGGCTGGAATAGCCGGTGCCGAAATCGTCGATGGAAATCTGGATGCCCAGCGCCTTCAGGTTGCGCAGCACGGCGATGGTTTCCTCGGCATTCGACATCAGCGAGCTTTCCGTCAGCTCCAGCTCCAGCAGGTCGGGCGCGATATCGTACTTGCGGATCGCCTTGAGCACCTCTTCTTCCAGGCCGCCGACAAAAAACTGGATGCCCGAGACATTCACCGACAGGTGCACGGGGCCGATGCTGCTGGCGCCCCACTCGCTGATCTTCTTGCACGCCTCGTCGAGCACCCAGTTACCGACGCGCACGATGAGACCCGTTTCTTCCAGCAGGGGGATGAACAGGGCTGGCGAGACCATGCCGTGGCCGGGCCGGCGCCAGCGTATCAGCGCCTCGGCGCCGCTGATGCGCCCCGAGATGATATTCACCTTGGGCTGGAAGAACAGCACGAATTCCTCGTTGTCGATGGCGCGCCGCAGGGCATTTTCCATGTCCAGCCGCGCCATCGATTGCGCGTTCATTTCCGCCGTGAAGAAGCGGAAGGCGTCGCGGCCCGCCTCCTTGGCGCGGTACATGGCCGTGTCGGCATATTGAATCAGGGTGTCCGCATCGGCCGCGTCATCGGGGAACACGGAAATGCCGATGCTGACCGTCACCGTCACCTCGTGGCCCTGCAAGTCGAACGGTTTGCGCATCGCCTCGCGGATCTTGTCGACCACGCCGACGGCATGCTGGGCGCCTTCCGGCAGCAGCAGGATGGTGGCGAATTCGTCGCCGCCAAAGCGGCCGATGGTGTCGCGCACGCGCAGGCAATCGACGAGGCGGCTGGAAAACTGGCGCAGCAAATCGTCGCCGATGGTGTGGCCCAGCGTGTCGTTGATATTCTTGAAGCGGTCGATGTCCATGAACAGCACGGCCACGGCCCACTGGTGTTCAGCCGCCTGGGCCAGCGAATGGGTCAGCGAGGCATAGAACTGGCTGCGGTTCGGCAAGCCCGTCAGGGTATCGAAATGGGCCAGCTTCATCAGGCGCTGCTCGGCATCCTTGCGCTCGGTGATGTCGCGCGCCACGGCCACCAGTATCCAGCTCTGCCCCGAGCGCAGGGTGCGCCGCTGCACTTCCACGGACAGGGGCGAGCCGTCCTTGCGCTGCAGCTGCAATTCCGTCATCGGGCCGCCCTGGTCGCCGGCCAGCAGCTTGTTGTACAGCTCTTCCAGCTGGGACTCTCCCTCGTGCGCGCGGCCCGGCCCCACGCGCAGGAAATCCTCGCGCTCGAAACCGAGCATGCGGCACGCCGTCTGGTTGACGTCGACGAAGCACATGCCGGCGCGGTCGACGAGGAAAATCGCGTCGGCCGTGGCGTCCATCGCCAGGCGGAAGCGGCGCAGGTCTTCATCGAGGCGGATGCGCGCCGCCATGTCCAGGGTCAGCTGCTCGTGGTGGCGCTTGATTTCGTCGTACAGCAGCAGGTTGTCGTAGGCGACGGCGATCTGCGCCGCCACCGTGGCGGCGACCCGCTCGTCGACTTCGGAAAATTCATTCGCCCCCAGCTTGTCGACCAGGTACAGCCAGCCGTGGCTGCGCTCGCGCGAGGCGATGGCCACGCCCAGGAAGGAGTGCACGGGCGGGTGCGTGTCGGGCAGGCCCAGCGCAGCGGGGTCGCCCTTCAAGCCATTGACCCGGTAGGGCTGGCGCTGTTCCAGCAAGCGGTTCAAAATGCCCATGCGCGGCGTGCTGGCGATGCGCTCGAGGTTTTTCTCGGCGCCGCACGAGGAAAAATAACTGAGCTTTTCGGCGCCCTCTTCCAGCACGCCGATGCAGGCATACTTCGAGACGCAGATATTCTGCGCCACCTTGCAACCCGCCTCGATCAGGGCGCGCGGATCGCGTTCGGCGCCCAGCTCGATGCCCAGTTCGATCAGGGCCGTCAGGCGCAGGCTCACCGCCTGCAGGCTCGACAGTGAGCGCGACAAGCGCTCCGTCATGATGCCCAGGTCTTCGGGAATGGCGGCCTGGCCCTCGCGCTGGCTGGCCAGCTGCGAAATCTGCTGGCTGCTCGATTCGAGTTCGTCGAGGTAGCCGCTGACCTGGTGCTCGATGCCGGCCAGCTTGCCCGTGGCGGAAGGGGGCGCACCGCTGCCCACGCCCGGCGCCGCCGGCACCTGGGCCGCCGCCGGCATCAGTCCCAGCGCCTCGTTGACGGTGCGCACGATGACTTCCGGGTCCGATGGCTTGGGCAGGACCCAGCGCACGCCGCACGCCTGCGCCAGCAGGATCGCTTCCTGCTCGCGGTAGGTGGCCGTATAAAAGATGATGGGCACGTCGGTCAGCGCGGCATCGGCATGCACGCGCGTGACGAATTCGTAGCCATCCATGTTCGGCATGAGGATATCGGAAATGATCAGGTCCGGCCGCTCGGTGCGCAGTATTTCCAGCGCGTCGGCGCCGTTGGCCGCCTCCAGCAGGCGGTGCCCGCCGTAGCCCAGCAGTGCGGTCAGGAACTCGCGGTTCAGCACATGATCATCGACGATCAGGATGGTGGCTATGTCGTTTTTAACTGGCGTCGACGGCGCCCCGGGTAAAAAAGACTCCAGCTCCGCGACGAACAGGTCGGGTTCGATCGGCTTGCCGATGTAGCCATTGAAGCCCGCTTCGAGCAGGCGCTCGCGGTCGCCCACCATGGCCAGCGCCGTCACGGCCAGCGCCGGGATCTTGCGCAGTTGCGGGTCTTTTTTCAGCTCCGCCACCACGCCATAGCCATCGAGCTTGGGCAAATGCACGTCGCAAATGATCAAGTCCGGCAATTCGCTGCGCGCCATGCGCACACCCTCTTCGCCATCATAGGCGGCCAGCGGCGTGTACCCGAAGGCACGCAGCAAATACACCATCAATTCCATATTGGTGGCGTTATCTTCGATAATCAGGATACGTGCGGACAATTAGCGCCCCCAATAAAAACGGCATGGACTCATCTTCTGCCTGCGTTCGGCTTCCGCCTGTGCGGCGTACATAACAATCCTACAACATCTTGCCATACATTCAGAGAAATATCTGGCTACCGTGCGCCTGCGGAACGGCGCAAGCGGCCTCATGAACAAATTTTCTCCGGCTGTCTTCCGACGTTAGCTTAATACAGTACGCCAGTGGAAAACAGCATTATCTGCCCCTTGCGTTGTTAAACATGGGCAACAGCAGAGTCAAAAGAGACAGTCTTGCCATGCAGACAAAACACAACAGGATTCAGGCGAAACGGGGGGCAGATGGGGGCCGGGCGACTTCGTCTTCGATAGTGATTTCCGCCAGCACCTGGCGCAGCACGCGCGCATCGCTGGCCAGCGCCACGTGGCCGATGCCGCCGAAAGCGAGATTGCGCGCGCCGGGCAGCTGCGCGGACGATTGCGGCGCGACGATATTGTCGTGATGCGAATAGATCGAGGTGATCAGGGCGCGCGTCTCCGGTGTCTCGCTGGCGGCCAGCTGTGCCAGCCAGCCGCTCGGCGTGCCATCGACACGGCTCATCTGGCGCGCATTTGTCCCCGCCGCCAGGTTGGCCAGCGCCGTGCCGTGGTGCGGCGTGCCGATGGTGACGATGCGGGCCACGCGGGCCGCGCCGAAACGGCGCAGCCAGGCGCGCGCCACCAGGCCGCCCATGCTGTGGGCGACGATGATGACGCGCTCGCTGCCCGTGCGGGCGCACAGCTGGCCAATGGCTTGCTCGATCTGCGGCACGAAGTCCTCGATGTCGGCGTTGATCGGTTCCAGGTCGACGGCGTCATGCGCGATACCCGCCTGCGCGAGTTGCAGGCTCAGCTTTGTCCAGTAGCCGCGGTTGCACACATAGCCGTGCACCAGCAGCACGGGCAGGCCCTGGCCGGGGATGCCGCCGGCCGCCTGCAGGCGCGGACGCAACATGCCCCACGACGACGTCCACAGGGTGGCGCGCAACTCGCCCCCAAACAGGCGCGCGGCGGCCATGGCGCCCAATTGATATTCCCGTGGCACGGGGCTGCCCAGGCGCCGGCTTTCCCAAAAATTGCGCGCGACGATCAGCGCACGCATGGCCAGCAACATGGCCAGCGCCAGCAGCACGGCCAGCAGCGGCGACGCGACGCTCCAGGCATGCATGGCCAGGTACGCCAAGCCCAGCACGGCCAGTACTTGCAGCAGCATCAGCCACTTGAGGATGCGCGCGATCATGCGGTCGTCGCAACGGGAACGGGGGCCGGCTTGCCCGTCAGCGCTTGCGCCAGGCCGCTGGCCAGGCGCGCTGCCAGCGCATAGATCGTCAGTTGCGGATTGGCGCCGATCGAGGTGGGGAACAGCGAGCCATCGTGCACGGACAGGTTGCGCACGCCATGGTAGCGGCCATCGGCGCCCGTCACGCCAAGGCGCGCATCGTCCGACATGGCGCAGCCGCCCATCACGTGGGCCGACACCACGCGCGCCAGCAGCGCCTTCATCTGCAAATCGCCGATGGCCTGCTTCGCCTGCGCCCAGCTCGTGTAGTGGCTGGCCAGCTCATGCACGGGATACACGCTCCGCGCGCCGGCCGCGAACTGGATTTCCGCCATCGACAGCAGCGCGCGCCGCACGCCATCCCAGATGAACGGCGTGAGCGGATAGTCGAGCACGGGCGCGCCGAAACCGTCGATGGCTACCGTGCCGCCGGCCGCATCGTGGTGAAAGCCGTCGCGCAGCAGCGCCAGCAAGGCGTGCGCATGGGGAAATTCGCGCATGGTGCGCGCATGCTCGTCGCCGAAGCCGCCCATGGTGGTGGCCATCAGCAGCGGGTGCAGCGGTGGCGCTTCAAGCTTGTAGCCGATGGGGCCATCGATGGGCGCCACGTGCAGGAAATGGTCGGAATAAATCGTCTGCGGTGCGCCCGCATAGGCGTCGACTCGCTGCGGGAACAGGCCCGCCGAGACCACGGTCGGATGCAAGAAGGTGCGCCGGCCCAGCAAGCCGTGCGGGTCGGGCGCCTGCGAGCGCAGCAGCAGCGCGGGCGAATTGATGGCGCCGCCGGCCAGCACAAAATGTTTGGCGCGCAGCGTCAGGCGCACGCCCGTCGGCACTTGTCCGGCCGCGTCCAGCGCGGTGACTTGCAGGCTGTCGACGCGCTCGCCCTTGAAGATGAAGTGCTCGGCGCGCGCATGCACGAGCAGGCCCGCGCCCAGCGCCAGCGCGGCGGGGATCGTCGTCACCAGCATCGACTGCTTGGCGTTGGTCGGGCAGCCCATGCCGCAGTAGCCGAGGTTCCAGCAGCCGTTCACGTTGCGCCGGATGGCGGCCGTGGGGATGCCCAGCGCCGCGGCGCCACGGCGCAACAGATCGTTGTTCTCATTGGGCGGCGCGGCCCAGTCGCTCACGTGCAGGCGCTTTTCCATCATGGCAAACCAGGGCGCCATGGCATCGACGCCATAGCCGGACAAGCCGAAATGCTTGCGCCAGTATTCGAGCGTGCCGGGCGGCGTGCGAAAGCTCGAGGTCCAGTTGACGGTGGTCGAGCCGCCCACGGTGCGTCCCTGCAAAATATTGATCGCCTTGTCGCGCGTCTTGCGCGCGGCCGATTCCTGGTACAGTGCGGGATAGGCTTGCGCTTCGCGCATCTTGAAGTCTTGCGAGGACTTCAGGCCGCCCTCCTCGACGATCAAGACCTTCAAGCCGGCCAGCGCGAGGATTTCCGCCGTCACGCCGCCGCCGGCGCCGCTGCCGATGACGACGACGTCCGCCTCGAAAGTGCGGTCGGCGCCCAGGGTGCTGGCGTCGGTGACGTTCCAGCCGCTGGCTACGCCGAGGGCGATGGGATCGGGTATGGGAGATGTGCTCATGGATGCCTTATGCGCTCAGTTCGGGCAGCGGTCCCGGATAGCCGATGGCGGCCCAGTGGGCGGCATCGGCATACCAGGCGCCGAGGATCAGGTCGTGCAGGGCCAGGTAAGCCGTCTGCAAGGTGGCCAGGCGGTGCGTGCGCCACGACTGCAGAAAAGCACTCACCTGGGCCGGGTCGGCATCAAACCAGCCGCCATGCACGCCGGCGACGAAGCGCCGCGCGGGCGCCAGCGCCAGCAAGCCAAACAAATCCTGCACTTCCTGCTGCGCCGCCAGGGGCAAGCCGCGGATGGCCGTGTCCACGCCGGCGATGGCACCGTCCAACGCCGCAGCCCGCGCGGTGGCGTCCTGCGGCAAGGCGCTGCCCAGCATGGCCGGCACGATGGCCGTCAGCGCCGTGCGCGCCCCGCCATCGAGCACGAAGCGGCCAGGCGCCGCCGGTCCGCGCACGAGGCGGTACGCGGCGCCGCCGGCCGCCAGCGCAGCCGCGCCGAGCACGCCCAGTTTCAGAAACGATCTGCGTCGCATCCCCATGTCTCCCCTTGTTTTGTACGGCCTTTTGCAGGCCAGTGTACGCCAAAGGCAGCGGGCGTTTGAACGCAAAAACTAGAGCGACCCGTCTAGTTTGCGCGACGGGAACCACAGCGGCAGCATGGCCAGCAGCGCCGCCAGCGCCCCGCCGATGGCGATGCTGGGCAAGCCAAAGGCGACGATCAGCACGCCGCCCAACGCGCCACCGGCAGCCGTGCCCGCATTGAAGGCGGCGATATTGAGGCCCGCCGCCACGGCGTCGCTGCCCGGGCAATGCCATTGCGCCAGGCGCAGCAGCCGCATGGTGGACAGGGTGACGAGGGCAAAGAACAGCAAGCCCAAGGTGCCGCACAGGGCCAGCAAGGCCAGTGGCCAGGCCTGCAGCATATAAAACGCCAGCAAATTGAGCGCCAGCGCGGCCAGGGCCAGCACGGTGGCGCGCAGCGCGTGGGGCCTATCGGCGCACCAGCCGCCCAGCAGGTTGCCGCCGATGGCGCACGCGCCAAAGCACAGCATGGCGGCACTGAGCCAGGCCGCACCGAGCCCGCCCAGCTGCAGCAGGAAAGGCGAGACATACGTGAAAAAGCTGAAGGTGGCCACGCTGACCAGCGCCGCCACGCCTGCCGCCAGCAGCAGGGGCGGCTGCACGATGGCGCGCAGGCTGGCCAGCGCCGATACGGCGGCAAGCTGCTGGCGCGCGGTGGGCATGGCAAAGCGCAAGCCGGCGCCGCCGCACAGTGCCAGCACGCCGATGGCCGCAAATACCCAGCGCCACGACGAGACGGCGCCCAGCCACGTCCCCAGCGGCACGCCGCCCGCCAGCGCCAGGGTCAGGCCCAGCCAGACGATGGATAACGCCCGTCCCGCGCGGGACGGCTCGACCAGGCTGGTGGCCGCATGCGAAGCGACGGCCATGAACACGCCATGCGCGAGTCCCACGGCAAAGCGCACACCGAGCAGCGCGCCCAGCGCCGGCGCGGCCGCCATGGCCACGCTGCCGGCCGCCAGCACCAGCATGGTGGCCACCAGCACCTGGCGCGTGGGCCGGCGCGCCAGCATCGCCGTCAGGATCGGTGCGCCGATGGCCGCCCCCAGGGCATACGCGGCAATGGCGCCGCCTGCCGCGGCCACGCTGGCGTGCAAGTCGCGCGCCATGGGAGACAGCAGGCCGGCGGCGATAAATTCGCACAAGCCGAAGGCGAAGCTGCACAGGGAGAGCAGATAAATGGCGGGCGGCAGGGGTGCCGCGGCGCGGATAGAAACAGGAGACATGGCGCTTCCAGCAAATCAAAACGCCATGCTGGCCCCTGGGCCATCATCTGTAAAATATCTTATTTGTATTGAAACGAGACCCTGAATGTCTCAATGTGCGGCAGACCGCCGCAGCTGCTCCAGCAGCCGCTCGCGCACGGGAGAGTCGCGCTGCGGGTCCCACGCCATGTACAGGTCGAGCTGGCGCAGCGCTTCGGGCGCGCGGCTTGCCAGCGGCAGCATGACCACGCCCGCTGGCGCGCAGGCGGCGAGGCTGGCCGGCAGCAGGGCCACGCCAAAACCGGCCGCCACCAGTCCCAGCACCGTTTGCAGGCGGCGCGCCTGCTGCGCCACGTGCGGCACGAAGCCCGCGTGCAGGCACAGGCTGGCCAGCTGGTCGTGGAAGCCCTGGCCCAGCTCGCGCGGCGAAGCGACGAAATCATCTTGCGCCAGGTCCGCCAGGTCCACCTTCGCCTGGCCCGCGCAGCGGTGGTCCGACGGCAGCGCGATCACGATGTCTTCGCCGGACAGGCGCTCGAAGCGCAAGCCCGGCGTGCTGCGGCCCGGTGCGCGCAGCAAGGCGATGTCGATCTCGTTTTTTTCCAGCCACTCGACCTGCTGCTGCGTCGACGCTTCGCGCAAGGTGAATTGCACGGCGGGCGAGGCGGCGCGAAACGCACGCAAGGCGCCCAGCACGTGGGCATACGGCGTGATGTGGATGAAACCGAGGCGCAAGTGGCCCTCGATGCCCTGCGCCACGCGGCGCGCAGCGGCCACGCCCTCTTCCAGGCTGGCGAGCACCTGGCGCGCCGTGGCCAAAAAAGTGCTGCCGGCCGGCGTCAAGGCGACCTTGCGGTTCGTGCGCTCGAATACGGGGTAGCCGAGCGCCTCTTCCAGCCGCAATATCGCCTGCGACAACGGCGGCTGCGCCATGTGCAGCCGTTCGGCCGCGCGGCGAAAGTTCAGTTCCTCGGCGACGGCGATGAACTGGCGCAGCAGCCGGGTCTCGATCATGGGCCTTTTTTGGCTACCGCCAGGATATGCCGCGCGATGCCGCGCAGGATGTTGACTTCTTCCGTTTCCAGCCCCGTGCGCGAAAACAGGCGTTTCAGGCGCGGCATGAGTTTTTTCGGGTTGTCGGCGTCGAGGAAATCGATGGCGACCAGCGCCTGCTCCAGATGCGCGTACATGCCGTCAACCTGCGCCAGGCTCGCCGCGTCGCCATGGAAACCGACGGGGCTGGCCATTTGCCCATCGCCGAGCGCCGCCACGCGGCATTCATAGGCGACGACCTGCGCCGCCTGCGACAGGTTCAGCGAGGAATACTCGGGATTGGCGGGGATGTTGATCAGCACATTGCACTGCTCGACGATCTCGTTGGGCAAGCCGAAGCGCTCGTTGCCGAAGATGACGGCCGCGTGCAGCTCTTCGCTGGCCGCCAGCTGGGCCGCGATGGCGCGCGGCGCCGTGACGGGCGGCGAGAATTCGCGCAACCGGGCCGACACGGCGGCCGCGTAATTGCAGCCTTCGAGCGCCTCGGCGATCGAGCCGACGATGCGCGCGCCCGACAAAATATCCTGCGCACCGCTGGCGAAGGCCACCGCTTCCGCATCCGTCAAGGCATCGGGAAAGCGGGGGTTGACCAGCACCAGATCGGAAAAACCCATCGTTTTCATGGCGCGCGCGACGGCGCCAATGTTGCCAGAGCGACTAGTTTCGACAAGAATAAATCGCAGGCGTTTGAAAAGAGACGTGTTGATTTCGGGCAGATTCATTTAAAATAGCGCTATTGCGCGGTATCGATACAGGAAATTTCGGGAAACGGAGTCACAAAACGCTGACGCCAGGCCGGGATTTTAACCACTTCGGCACCGCTCCGCTCTTTAATTCATTCTTGCACTCTATCGTACCGGCGCCGAAAGGCGACGCTGGGCGGTCGCGTGCTTTTAACGGAAGCTCACATGCACCCAATGCTCAACACGGCGATCAAAGCCGCCCGCCGCGGCGCCGCCGTCATCAATCGCGCCTCTTTTGACCTCGACCGCGTCGTCGTCACGGAAAAACAACATAACGATTTCGTCACCGACGTCGACCAGGCGGCCGAACAAGCCATCATCGAGGTGCTGTCCAAAGCCTACCCGGACCACGCGTTCCTGGCTGAGGAATCGGGAGCTTCCGCCAACTCGCACGACGAGAATGAATATCAGTGGATCATCGATCCGCTGGACGGCACCACCAACTTCATCCACGGCTTCCCGCAATACTGCATCTCGATCGCCCTCGCGCATCGCGGCGTCGTCACGCAAGCCGTCATCTACGACCCGGTCCGCAACGACCTGTTTACGGCCACCAAGGGCGCCGGCGCCTACCTGAACGAAAAACGCATCCGCGTCACCAAGCTCGACCGCATCTCGAACGCCCTGCTGGGCACCGGCTACGTGGCCGGCAGCGCCCGCGCGCTGGACGAATACCTGAAGATGTACGCGATCATGGGTGAGCGCAGCCAGGGCGTGCGCCGCGCCGGCTCGGCCGCGCTGGACCTGGCCTACGTCGCTTGCGGCCGCCTGGACGGCTTCTACGAAAAAGGCTTGAAGCCTTGGGATATCGCCGCCGGCGCCCTGATGATCACGGAATCGGGCGGCATCGTCGGTGAATTTTCCGGCGAATCGGACTACCTGTACAAGGGCGACGTCATCGCCGCCAGCCCGAAGATCTTTGGCCAGATGATTACCTTGCTGACACCATTCGCATAAGGTTGCGCACGCGGCATCCATAAAAAAACCGGCCAAGGCCGGTTTTTTGCATTCAGGGGCTGACCTGCCCCGCCACGACAAAGCCCAATGTCATGGCCACCACCATCGCCGCGCCCGTCGGCGTGGGCGGCGTGGGCGACGGCAGGTCGAACCAGCGGCACACGGCGCCCACCAGCAAGCCCAGCAGCGACCCTGCCAGCATGACGTTCATGGCGCCTCCCTTTTCATGTCACGGCGCTGCAGGTACAAGCCCGTGAGCCAGTAGCCGCAACTGGTCAAAAACACCAGCAGCGCGGCGCCCAGCACGGGCGGCGCCGGCACGGGAATGTGCGTCAGCTGGCAGACGAAACCCACGACAAAAGCCAGCAGCAGGCCCAATATCACTTTTTTGTAATACATGAAATTCTCCTAGAAGGCGAAGCAGCTGCAGCCCAGGGTGCCCCAGAAACCGGAAAAATCGGAAATCGGCACGGCCGACTTGCGCGCCCTGTCGTGGGCATGCGCATGCACGCCGCAGGCGCCCGCGCACTGGTGCGGCATGGCCGCTTGCGCCTGCTTCGCCACGGGCCGGTAATGGCCGGGCACCGTGCGCACGGGCGACCATTCGGGCAGTACGGGAATCGGTGGCGGCGCCAGATGGGTGAACTCCGACTGACCGTAGACGACCTTGCCGCCCACCATGGTCAGCACGGAGTCGATCGACTTGATCGCCTCTTCCGGCACCGTGAAATAATCGGCCGACAGCACGCAGAGATCGGCCAGCATGCCCTCGCGGATGCGCCCCTTCTTGCCTTGCTCGCTGGAGAACCAGGCGCTGCCCGCCGTCCACAGTTCCAGCGCCGTGTCGCGCGACAGTCTGCCCGCCGCATCCGTCAGGGCCAGGCCGCCGACGGTGCGCCCCGAAACGAGCCAGTACAGGGCCGTCCACGGGTTGTAGCTGGCGACCCTGGTCGCATCCGTGCCGCCGCCCACGGGCACGCCCGCGTCCAGCATGCGCTGCACGGGCGGCGTGGCTTTCGCCGCGTCCGCGCCATAGCGCTCGACAAAATATTCGCCCTGGAAGGCCATGCGGTGCTGGATGGCCAGGCCGCCGCCCAGCGCCTTGACCCGGTCGATATTGCGCGGGCTGATGGTTTCCGCGTGGTCGAACAGCCAGTGCAGGCCGCCAAACGGCGTGTCGCGGTTGACCTTTTCAAACACGTCGAGCATGCGGCTGATCGATTCGTCATAGGTGGCATGCAGGCGGAAGGGCCAGCGCTGCTCGACCAGGTGGCGCACGACCTTTTCCAGCTCGTCTTCCATGCCGGCCGCCAGCTCGGGGCGCGGCTCGAGGAAATCCTCGAAGTCGGCGGCGGAAAACACGAGCATTTCGCCGGCGCCGTTATGGCGGTAAAAGTCGGTGCCGTCACCGGGCTTGATCATGCCCGTCCACTTCTGGAAATCCTGCAATTCCGCGCCCTTGTTTTGCGTGAACAGGTTGTAGGCGATGCGGATGGTCAGCTGCTCCTTTTGCGCCAGTTCGTCGACGACGGCGTAATCCTCGGGATAATTCTGGAAGCCGCCACCCGCGTCGATGGCGCTGGTGATGCCGAGGCGGTTCAATTCGCGCATGAACTGGCGCGTGGAATTGACCTGCAATTCGAGCGGCAGCTTGGGGCCTTTCGCCAGGGTCGCATATAAAATCATGGCGTTCGGGCGGGCGATCAGCAAGCCCGTCGGATTGCCTGCAGCGTCACGCACGATTTCGCCGCCGGGCGGGTTCGGCGTGTTCTTGTCGTAGCCGACGGCGCGCAGGGCGGCGCGGTTCAGCAGGGCGCGGTCGTACAGGTGCAGGATGAAGACGGGCGTATCGGGCGCGGCCGCGTTGATCTCATCGAGGGTCGGCATGCGTTTTTCCGCGAACTGGAATTCCGTCCAGCCGCCCACGACGCGCACCCACTGCGGGTTCGGCGTGCGCAAGGCCTGTTCCTTCAGCATGCGCAGGGCGTCGGCCAGCGAGGGCACGCCTTCCCAGCGCAATTCCAGGTTGTAGTTCAAGCCGCCCCGGATCAGGTGCAGATGCGAGTCGTTCAGGCCGGGAATCACCGTGCGGCCAGCCAGGTCGATCACCTGCGTGGCCGGGCCGCGATGGCGCATCACGTCTTCCACGTCGCCGACGGCGAGAAATTTGCCATCGGCGATGGCGACGGCGGACGCCAGCGGCTGCGTCCTGTCGACCGTGTGAAAACGGCCGTTGAGCAAGATGGTGTTTGCGTGCATGGGAACTCCCGGATCAGGTGAAAAAACGGCCCCGCCGGCGGGCGGCGGAGCCGGAGTCAGTGAAAAATCAATGGCCTTCGCTGGCGTTGAACATCGATTTGGCGTAGATCAGGCCCAGGCCATAGCCGCCGCCGTGCGCCACGGCCGTCGCCACGGTTTCATTGTAGGTCTCGCCGCGGGCCCAGTCGCGCTGCAGTTCCAGCAAGTATTGCACGGACGTCATCGGCTGCGCGCCCGCCTGTATCATGCGCTGCATGGCCATCGCATGGGCTTCGTCGGAGACGTCGCCGCTGGCGTCGGCGATCACGTAGACTTCAAAACCCTGTTCCAGCGCCGACAGCGCGGGGCCCACGATGCAGACGGACGTCCACAGGCCGGCCAGCACGATCTTGCCCTTGCCGTAGCCATTGACCTTGTCGGCGATGCGCGCATCTTCCCAGGTATTCATGCTGGTGCGGTCGATCGGCGCCTGCTCCGGGAAGACGGACTGGATCTCGTCGAAGATCGGGCCGGAGAACGATTTGGCGGCCACCGTCGTCAAAATCGTCGGCACCTTGAATTCCGCTGCCGCCTTGGCTACCAGGGCCGCATTGTTGCGCAGCAGGGCCAGGTCGATGGAGCGGGTGGCGAAGGCCATCTGCGACTGGTGATCGATCATGATCAGGGTATGATCGTTCGGGGTCAGCAGTTTTTGGGCGGCTTGGGCGGTGGCGATAGGCATGATGTTTTCCTTAGTGAAAATAATTGAATATAAAAAAAGAGAGGTCGTTATACGGTGCTTCTGCTCCTGCCCTTGCGTCACGCTGTGTGTGCCGGGCCAGTGCTATGCAGTATGGACGAGATACTTTGAAAACAAAAACGGAAAGAATGCCAAGCTATGTGCAATTTTTTCGATAATGAAAAATAGCGGCAACAGCAAGCTGTACATCAAGGAGAAAACATGGGATTTGAATTCAGGATCACGGCCAGCCTGACGCAGGAACAGCGCCGGCACCTGGCGCAGCTGTCAGAGCTGGCGACGCCGGCGCCGCGCGCGCCGGGCGCCATGCCCGACACCGACGCAAGGCTGACGGACGCCGGCCTGTATGTGTGCCAGCACCTGCGCCCGGACCCGTGGCACGGCCTGGCCGCCGTGCGCGACTGGCTCGATGCGCAGGGCGTGGACTACGCCGTCGCGGAGATCGACGACTGAAAAAACCTACAAGGAGCCTTCGAGCATGACGCGCAGGGTGCGGTAGCTGCCCGTATCGACCGTGCGCAGCAGGCTGCCGCCGCCATCCGCATACAGGCTGCGCGTGCGCTCAAGCTGGCGCAGCAGATTGGCGCCCGACAGGCGCAGGCGCAGCTGGTCGCTGAACTTCCACAACGCGTACAGATCCAGTTCGCGCCGGGCGCCCTGCCAGGCCAGCAGCTGGCTTGACGCGCGCGAGCGTCCACCGCCCTTGAAATGCAGATTGCCGCCCAGGGTCAAGGGCTTGCCGGTCAGCCGGTAATCGGCGCCCAGGTTGGCGCTCCACGGCAGCTGGCCATCGAGGCGGTTGTCCGGGCCGGCGACGGCGTCCAGCGTCGACCAGTTGCGCGCCACGTTTGTCCGCAGGTCCAGCGCGGGGGCGCCCGCCCACAGCGCCGACAGCGGCAGCTTCGCTTCCAGTTCGATGCCGCGCACCTGCGCCCTGCCCTGATTGACGGGCGTGGCCACCCAGCGCCCCTGGTCCTGATACAGCCGGTCCAGCATCACGTCGCCGATGCGCCGCAGCGAAGCGCTGGCGCCCAGCATGGCGCCTTCCCCAAGATAGTATTCGTAGGCCGCATCCAGGCCCCACGCCAGTTCCGGGCGCAGCGCCGGGTTGCCCTGGTTGTCAGGATTCACGGGGCTATTGCCGTTATCGTTGAGATAGGGGCGCGGGATCAGCTGGAAAATCTGCGGCGCCTTGTAGGTGCGGGTGATGGCAAGGCGCAGCTGATCCTTGCCGGCCAGCTTCCACAGGCTTTGCAGCACGGGACTCCATACCTGCGCGCGCACGTCGACGCGGCGCTGCGCGCCACCATTGGCGCTGGCCGTGCGCAAGGTTTCCCAGCGCAGCCCCAGATACAGCGACCAGCGCGCGGAGATATCCCATTCATCCTGCGCGAACAGGGCCAGGCGCCGCACCGTGGCCGCATAGTCTTCGTCCGGCAGCACGGGCGGCCCGCCCGGCGACAACTGGCGTTCGCGGCGGAACTCCGTGCGCCGCCGGTTACCCGCATCCCAGCCCGCCGCCAGCGCATGTCCCTGGCCCAGAGTCCGGCGATAGGTGCCGCTGGTCTGCACGCCCACATCATCGAGGCCCGCATCGACCCGGCGCACATTCGCCGGTCCTGGCGCGGCGCTGACGCCCTGGAACAGATAGTCGCTGCCACGGCGGTTGGCATCGAGGCCCAGTTTCATGTCGAGACTATCCCCTGGTCCGAACTTGCGCAGCCAGTGCAGATCGCTGCGCACGGTGCTGCTGTCCTGACTGAACGCGGCGTCGTTGTCCGGATAGTCGGTATGGCCGCCCAGGTAAGCCGTTTCCACGACCTGGCGGCGGCTGGCCAGGCGGCGCAAGCTGACCAGGCTTTGCCAGGCCAGGCTGTCTTCGCCCGCCAGCGCCCATTGCAAACGGGGCGCCAGCTCGAACGTATCGCTGGTTACGCGCTCGTTCAGCGGCATATGGCGCACCACCGTGGGCCTGCCTTCGCCATCAAATGCGCGGTTCCATTCGTCGAGCAAGCCCCGGCGTCCCGTGTGCGCGAGCGTGCCGGCCAGCGCATACGACAGGCGGCCGTCCTTGTCCGCCCACTGCACGGTGGCGCTGCCGGCGGGCATGCCGTGGCTACCGGCCGCCCCCAGCTTGAAGGTGTGTTCGCGCCGCCTGCCCGATTTTTTCAGCACGATATTGATGGAACCGGCGATCGCCTGGGCGGAAAATTGCGCCGTGGCGGCACGCATGATTTCCACGCGTTCGACCAGTTCCGGGTCCAGAGAGTCGAGCGAAAAACCCGGCGGCACGGGCACGCCGTCGAGCATGATCAAGGTATAACCCTGGCCCAGTCCGCGCAGCTGGATTTGCCCGCCAGCCGTGCCCGAAGCCGTGCCGCCGATGGTAATGCCGGGCAGGCGTTTCAGGGCGTCGGACAGGGCACGGTCGCCCTGGCGTATCAATTCCTCGTGGTCGACGACGATGGCGGCGACGGTGTCGTTGCGGCGCTGCTCCACTTTGCCGGCATTGACCGTCACGGAAGGCAGGACGTCTTCGGCACGCACGTGCGCCGTCAACGGCAGCGCAAGGCTGCACAATACAATACTCAATCGCATGGAAAATCCTGAAAGGTCTATGGTGGTGACGGCTTGCGCGTTCCCGCGCTCAGCCGACCTGCGGCCGGATCACGCTAATGGCCGAATTGTTCCTTGCGCATGCGCAGGGCGCGCGCGGTGGCGTTGGCATCGAGGCCGGCCAGCCACTGTCTCGGATCCTGCAAGCGCCCGTCGCGCGTGACCTCGAAATGCAAATGCGGCCCCGTCGCCAGACCGGTGGCGCCCACGGTGCCGATGGCCTGCCCTGCCGTGACGGCCATGCCGGTCGTCAGCGTGACCCGGTCGAGATGGGCATACAGCGACTCGACGCCAGCGCCATGGTCGATGCGCACGGTCTTGCCAAGGCGCGCATCTTCGCTGACGCTGGCGATGCCGTCGGCCGCCGCATGCACGGGCGTGCCGCGCCTGGCGCCCAGATCGATGCCGCGATGACCTTGCGGCGTCATCTGGCGCACGACGCCAAAGAAGCCGGTCACGCGCATGGTGTCCAGGGGATTGCGCCAGAGAGCTGGCGCCGTCGCCGGCGCAGCGAGCATGCTTGCCGGCGCGGCTGCCACGGCCCACGCCAGTGCCGGCTGCAGCGCCAGGCTGGCCGCGCCAATCGCGCACAGCAGCAGCGCCGTCAGCGCCCGCAGGGCCGTGGATGGACGCGCCTGCCCGTCACGCATGCGCAGCAGGCGCTCGGCCATGCTGCCGCCACCAAAGGCCAGCCCCGGCAGCGGCTGGGCCTGCAGGCCCAGTTGCCTGACCAGGGCCGCCGCATATTGCTGGCGCTGGCGCGGGGGCCGGCCAGCCAGTACCTGGCGGTCGCAACCGAGCTCTTGCGCCCAAGCCAGCTGGCCGGCCAGCCAGCGCGCGGCGGGATTGAACCACAGCAGCGCCTGCAGCATGTTGGTCAGCAGCAAGAGTACGGGATCGCGCCGGCGTGCATGGGTCAGCTCATGGGCGATCACCAGCTGCTGCTGTTCCGGCGTAAATTGCGCCAGGTGCGCCGGCAACAGCAGACGCGGCTGCCACACGCCCACCAGCATCGGCGAGATCGGCGCCGCCACTTCCAGCACGTCCACGCCGTGCAGGCGGCGGCGCTGCGCCAGTTGCAACAAGCTGCGCAACATGGCGTGGCCTCGCTGCCAGCGCCAGGCTGCGCAAGCGACGCCCAGCAGGTAAATCAGGCCCCAGGCGGATGGCACCCAGGCCAGCCAGGATGCGGCCGATGGCAGCCCGGCAGCTGGCGCAGCCATGGCCAGCTGCACGCCGGGCGCCGAGCCGGCCAGGGAAACGGGCACGCTCAGTTCGGGCACCACGCTCAGTTGCCGCGTGTCAGGCAGCAGCGGCAGCACAAACACGGCGACCAGCACGAGCTGAGCACCCAGCCACACGCTGCGCTGCGCCGCCAGCGCGGGCCAGCGCCGTTGTGCCAGACTCAGCAATGCCCACAGCAGCAAGCCGGTCACGAGACAGGCGGCGCTGGCCTGCAACAGCGTGAGGGAAAACAGCAGCATCGCTCAGTCCTTTCCCTCAAGCGGCCAGTCCTGCAGCAGTTGCTCCAGCGCCGCCAGTTCCTGCTGGTCCACGAGTTTGCTGCCCGTAAACATACTGACCGGCAAGGGACTGTCGATTTCCATCACGCGCCGGCCAAAGTCGTGGGCGAACGCGGCCAGGGTGACCACCTTGTCCACGTTCGCCTCATACACGCGCACGCCATGCACGCTGCGCTGCAGCAGCATGCCCTTGTCCAGCATGCGCTCGACGGTCTTGCGCGTGGATGAGAACGACCATCCCAGCTCGTCTTCCACCCTGGCGTGCAATTCACGCGCGGACAGCGGATGATCTTTCCACAATGCTTTCAATAACGACAGCTCGGTGACGGAGGGCGTGCTCATGGTGCATCCTTTAGTGACTATTGACACAATTATGCGACAACAGCCACACGCACACAAGCACTATTTGCGACAGCTGTCGCATGCGCTAAAACGCCTCCCGTGCGTCTTCCGCTCGGGCACGCCCTGTCCAGGTGGCCGCGAAAGGCCAGTGATCACGTCGCCACTGCCCAGTTTCCATATCGTATAACTCAGGCTTTCCAGAACGACAGCGTGCCTTGGCCTCGCTTTTCTTTACTTGCGACATTGCAAACCTGAAACAAAACAGGCGCGTTTTTGCCAGGCTGTTATACTTCGCGTGTGCGGCACATATGACCAGTCCCCTTGCCGCTGTCTTTCGACCCCTAATCTGATTGCCTGCGACTGGCGCCTCACGATGGCGACAGGCCGATCTCACAATAAAGTTACCATGTCCTTTTCCTCCCTCGGATTGTCCGACGCTATCGTACGTGCCGTTACCGAACACGGCTACACCGTGCCGACCCCGATCCAGTCGCAGGCGATTCCCGCCGTGCTGGCTGGCGGCGACTTGCTGGCCGGCGCACAAACCGGTACCGGCAAGACGGCCGGCTTCACCCTGCCCGTGCTGCACCGCCTGTCGACCGACGCCAATGGCGCGGCCATCACCAGCAACACGTCGACGCGTCCTATCCGCGCCCTGATCCTGGCCCCGACGCGCGAACTCGCCGCGCAGGTCGAGGAAAGCGTGCGCGCCTACAGCAAGTACACGAAATTGAACTCGGCCGTGATCTTCGGCGGCGTCGGCATCAACCCGCAAATCAAGCAGCTCAAGCATGGCGTCGACATCCTCGTCGCCACGCCGGGCCGTTTGCTCGACCACATGGGCCAGGGCACCGTCGACCTGTCGAAAGTGGAAATCCTGATCCTGGACGAAGCCGACCGCATGCTGGACATGGGTTTCATCCGCGACATCAAGAAAGTGCTGGCCGTGCTGCCGCCAAAACGCCAGAACCTGCTGTTCTCGGCTACCTTCTCGGAAGAGATCAAGGCCCTGGCCGACGGCTTGCTGAACAAGCCGGCCATGATCGAAGTGGCGCGCCGCAATTCGACCGTGGAAGTGATCAAGCAAAAGATCCATCCGGTCGACCGCGACAAGAAGCACCCGATGCTGTCCTACCTGATCAAGTCGAACAGCTGGACGCAAGTGCTGGTCTTTACGCGCACCAAGCATGGCGCCAATAAGCTGGTCGAGCAGCTGGGTGCGGACGGCATCGGCGCCCTGGCCATCCACGGCAACAAGAGCCAGTCGGCGCGCACGCGCGCGCTGTCCGAGTTCAAGGATGGCACCCTGCAAGTGCTGGTCGCCACCGACATCGCCGCGCGCGGTATCGATATCGACCAGTTGCCGCACGTCGTCAACTACGACTTGCCGAACATTCCGGAAGACTATGTGCACCGTATCGGCCGCACGGGCCGTGCCGGCGCCAAGGGCGAAGCCGTGTCGCTGGTCTGCGTGGATGAGCACGAAATGTTGAAAGACATCGAAAAGCTGATCAAGCAAACCCTGCCGCGCGAAGTCATCGCCGGTTTTGAACCGGACCCGACCGCACGTGCCCAGCCTGTGCAATTGCGCAGCGGCACCGGCGGCCACCGCAACAACAGCCGCGCGCCAGCGGGCGCCGTCGTGCGCGTGAAAACCGGTGGCGGCGGCGCCAAGCCACGCAGCGCCGGCCCTTCGGGCGGCGGTGGCGGCGGCAACCGCAGCGGCAATGCGCCGCGTTCGGCAGCATCGCACCGTTCCGGCGGTCGCGGCCGCTAAAACGCAGCCTTAAAGCTACTGCGCGGGGCGCTATTGCGTTTGCGTTGCTCGCCGTACTCCTGTACGGCTGCGCTACTCGACGCAATATCACTCCCGCTCGCTACGCTTTCAGGCGGCGTTTGTCTTTCTTGAAATGCGCTCCCCAACCTCGTTGGCGGGCGCATTTTTCATGCCCGCCACCAATTGCGGATTTGGGCTACGATAGTGCCCATTGCCCTCACCTGCGTGCCGCCATGCCGAACTTCGCTGCCAACCTCAGCATGATGTTTACCGAACTGCCCTTCCTCGACCGCTTTGCCGCCGCCAGGGAAGCGGGCTTCGATGCCGTCGAATTCCTGTTTCCCTATGCCGTCGAGGCGCGGCAGATCGCCATGCGGCTGGAGCGCCACCAGCTGCAGCTGGCCGTCTTCAACTTCCCTCCCGGCGACTGGGAACACGGCGAGCGGGGCATCGCCTGCGACCCGCGCCGGGGTGAAGAGTTCCGCAGCAACGTGCAGCTGGCGCTCAACTACGCGCTGGCGCTGGGGGCGAAACAGCTGCACTGCATGTCCGGCATCGTGCCGCCCGGCATGAGCCTGGAGCGGGCGCGGCAAAGCCTGATCGGCAACCTGCAATATGCGGCCGACGCCTGCCGTCCGCATGGCATCAACGTGCTGATCGAGCCGATCAACCACCACGACATGCCCGGTTACTTTCTGAACCATAGTCAGCAGGCAGCCGACATCATCGCCGACTGCCAGCGCAGCAATATCTTCCTGCAGTACGACATTTATCACATGCAGCGCATGGAGGGCGAGTTGAGCAACACCATCCGCGCCATGCTGCCCCTGATCCGCCACATCCAGATCGCCGACACGCCGGGCCGCCACGAACCGGGCACGGGCGAGATCAACTACCGCCATCTGTTCAAGCTGCTGGACCAGGTCGGCTACGCGGGCTGGGTCGGCTGCGAATACCGTCCCGCCAGCGACACCGTTTCCGGACTGGGCTGGCGCGAACAATTGGCAGGCGGCGCGGGCGCCTGATCGCAGCCCGCTTGCGCCCGCACAAGGCGGGCGGCGCAGGCCGGCACGACAATACCTTTCCATACAGTATTTCCTGTCGAGAGGTGTCGTGTCCGCCCTGCCCGCCCGCCATCGCCGCACCGTTTTCCTGAGTTTTTTCCTGGCTGCCGCGCTGTGCGGCTGCGCCACCGCGCGCCCCGAGCTGGCGCAAGTGCGGGCCCTGGCCGCCGGCACCGATGGCCTGACCGCGTTCAGCGAACTGTCGCAGCGCCACGTGGACAGCTACCAGCGCACCCGCCCCTATCTGTCGCCATCCGAAGACGCGCGCGAACGCCTGCTCGACGCCCAGCGCCGCGCCGCGCAGGCCGACGTCGCCCGCCTGGCGCAAGCCGTACGCCAGTACCTGCAGGCCCTGGGCCGGCTGGCCGATGCCGACGCATATGACGTGCAGACGGAACTGGCCGGCGCCGGCTCCGCCATCCGCGCCTGGCCGGGCAACGGCATCGACGACCGCCAAGTCAACGCCTACACCTTGCTGCTGCAGCAACTCGCGCGCCTGGGCGGCGCGGCCAGCCAGCAGGCGCAGCTGGCGCAAGTGCTGCACGACGGCGACACGCCGCTGCAAGCCCTGCTGGCCGCGCTCGACGGCTTGCTGGCGCTGTACGACAAAAGCGGCGACAACGAGCGCGACATGGTGCTCGCCTTGCTCGAGGTGGAAATCGCCTATGCGGACGCGCCGCGGCAGCGCCTGCTGGCCGTGCTGGCGAAAAACATGCAGCAAAACAAGACCGAGGAATACCGGCTGTACGGCTTGCGCCACACCCTGGCGCGCCGGCAACTGGCGGCATTGGGACGCGAACACGCCCGGCTCGCCGCCGCCCTCACCACCACGGAGGCAAGATGGACGGATCGGTAGGCAGGAGCGGCGACAGCGAACGCCGCGAAGCGGCTCTCAGCAGCGCCATGCGCGTCGAGCAACTGGCCGACAGCCTGTCGCAGGCGGCCGTCACCTTGCACGGCGCCGTCATGCGCGCCATCCGCAAGCGCGCCAGCCAGGGAGAAAATGGCATCAGCCACAGCCAGGCGCAAGCCGTTTTCGCCCTGGAAGTGGCCTTGCGCCAGCAAGCCAACCAGCTGTATGCCGATGCGGCCGGACACACGGTGGCGGGCCTGGAGACGGCGCAGCGCCAGCTCAGCGGCCTGCTCGACGCGGTGCGCCTGCGCATCGCCCGCAACGATGACGTGCGTCACTGGATCAGCCTGGCGACGAGCTTGCTGCACCTGGGCAGCGCCGTGCTCGCTGGCAATCCCGAACGCATCCTCAGCACCCTGGGCAAGGTGCGTGAGCGGCTGCAAGAGATGGCGCCGGACTGATTGAAATCGGCCAGCGAGCGCCTATACTGGGACGTCCCCGCCTGGCAATCGTGCCCGCGGGGCCACCAGAGGAGACCAACATGCGTATCGAACCGTATTTGCAATTCAATGGAAACTGCGCGCAAGCGCTGGAATACTACCGCCAGCACCTGCATGGCACGGACCTGTGCCTGATGCCATTTCGGGGCACGCCGGGCCAGGAGCAAGTCAAGGAAGACTGGTATGACAAGATCATGCACGGCTCCGTGCAGCTGGGCCCCACGATGCTGATGGGCTCGGATGGCGGCTGCAACGAAGACGGCGCCAAGGGCATGAACGGCTGCTCGGTCTGCCTGACCGTCGATACGCCGGAAGAGGCGGAACAGGCTTTCGCCGCGCTGGCCCGTGACGGCACCGTCCAGATGCCCATGGAAGAAACGTTCTGGGCCAAGCGCTTCGGCATGCTGAAAGACCAGTTCGGCGTCGCCTGGATGATCAACTGCCTGAAAGAACCAGCATAAAACGGCCCATGCCCGCCTGCGCCGCGTCAAACGCGGCGCGGGTGCTGGCGCAAGCAAAGTCGCCCATCCTGGACTACCATAGAGGAGAGACTCCTATCGGGGACAGCCATGAATGGATTGCCGCAAGACCAGTTGCAACGCCTGCAGGGCGTGCTGGAGCAACGCAAGCTGGCGCTGCAGGAACAGATCGATAGCGAAGCGGCCGAAGCGGACGCGCGCGCCTCCTTGCTTAATGAAATCGAAGCCTCGCCGGCCGACAACGCCAGCGTGCGCACCTTGAACGCCCTCGTCAGCGAAGCGGCCGAGCACAATCAGGCGCAACTGGCCATCATCAAGCACGCGCTGGCCAAGTTTGCCGATGGCAGCTACGGCCTGTGCGACAGCTGCGGCGAAGCCATCGGCCTGTCGCGCCTGAACGCCCGCCCGGAAGCGCGGCTGTGCATCGATTGCCAGACGCGGCTGGAAAAAGCCCGGCGCCCGGTACCATAAGGGCTGCATGACTGCGCAACAACAAAGGGCAAGGCATCGCTGCCCTGCCCCCTGTATTCCAGCGTGACTGCCATTGCCTGCCGTCCTGCGCCAGCGTCTGTGCGCCGGCTGGGTGGACGGGTCTCCTCTACTGCCATTGCCTCTGTGCAAGCTGTTCGCTTGCTTAACTCATGTGCTGCCCGCCATTGATGGCGATGTTCGCGCCCGTCACAAACGCGGCCTCGTCCGATGCCAGGTAAGCGACCAGGGCGGCCACCTCGTCCGGCTCGCCCAGGCGGCCCAGGGGAATTTGCGGCAGGATCTTCGTTTCCATGATATCGGTGGGCACGGCCGTCACCATCTGCGTGCGCAAATAGCCGGGCGAAACCGTATTGACGGTGATGCCGTGGCGCGCCACTTCCAGCGCCAGCGCCTTGCTGAAGCCATGCACGCCCGCCTTGGCGGCCGCGTAATTGCACTGACCAAACGCGCCCTTCTGGCCATTGACGGACGAGATATTGATGATGCGCCCCCATTTATGTTCGAGCATCGGTTCGAGCACCTGCTTGCTCATGTTGAACAGGCTGTCGAGATTGGTACGCATGACCTCGCTCCAATGCGGCAATTCCATCTTGCGCATGCTCTGATCGCGCGTGATGCCGGCGTTGTTGACCAGCACGTCGATGCGACCGAACTGCGCCAGCACGCTGGACACGGCCTCGCCGCAGGCGGCGAAATCCGTCACGTCGAGGGCCAGCGGATGAAAATAATACTGCTGCGCCTGCTGCTCGTCGAGCCAGCCAGCCACCCGCGCATTGCCCGGCGTATGCGCGGCCACGACGGCAAAGCCCGCCCCATGCAGGCGGCGGCACAAGGCCGTGCCCAGGCCGCCCATGCCGCCCGTGACCAGCGCTACTTTTTGCTCCTTCATGACTGTTTCTCCCCGCTTGTTATGGTTGTTCTGCGTGGCATCAAGTGTAGGAGCAGTTTTTATAGCCAGCCTTGCGCCATATCAAATGCCCAGTCTGATGCAGTCGTGCGCGACGGGCACCCGGGACTGTGCCAGAATGGCCGCTACTGCACAGCGAGAGGACAGGCCATGACGTATAAAACCGTATTGCTCCACGTCGACGACAGCGCGGGGCGCGCCGCCCGCATCGAAGCGGCGGCCAGCATCGCCCAGGCTTGCGGCGGCCACCTGACGGGCGTGGCGCTGACGGGCGTGTCGCGCCTGCTGTACCAGAACCAGCCCGACCTCGATGCGGACCCGAATCTGAGCCTGCACCTGAACTTCCTGCGCGACCGGGCCACGCGCGCCCTCGACGGTTTCGAGGCGCAGGTGCGCGCGGCCGGCGTCGCCTCGTTCGAACAGCGCGTGCTCGACGACGAGGCGGCGGGCGGCATCAGCCTGCTCGCCCGCTATGCGGACCTGGTCGTCATCAGCCAATACAATGCCAAGGATAAATCGCCGTCCGTGATGCGCGACTTTCCCGCCTATGTGCTGCTGCATTCGGGCCGACCCGTGCTGATCGTGCCGTATGCGCCGCCGCTGCCCCTGCTGGCGCCGCCGGCGGCCGCGCGCAATGTGCTCATTTCCTGGAATGCCAGCAAGGAAGCGAGCCGCGCCGTGAGCGCCGCCCTGCCCCTGCTGCAGCGCGCCGGCCAAGTCCACGTGGCCATCTTCGACGCCCAGGTGCATGCCGCCGAGCACGGCGAACAGCCGGGCGCGGAACTGACGCAATACCTGGCGCGCCACGGCGTGGAAGCGCGGCTGCATTTGCTCGATGGCGGTGGCGTGCGGCGCGGCGATATCGGCGAAGCGCTGCTGTCGCAGGCGGCCGACCTGTCGGCCGACTTGCTGGTGATGGGGGCGTATGGCCATTCGCGCCTGCGCGAAACCATCCTCGGTGGCGTCACGCGCACGATTTTGCAAAGCATGACGATCCCCGTGCTGATGGCGCACTAGGGATTATTCAAAGGGGCGGGCTAGCCGCCCTGCCAGGGCTGGCTGCGGATTTTCGCCACCTGGCGCTGCGCCAGCCACTGCCACAGCTGCAAGGCGGCGTCCTGCGGCAAGGCCGACATGTGGCGCGGACTGGCCAGGGCGATTTCGCAATCGCGGTCCGACCATTCCTCGAAAGTGACTTCGCCTCCGCTAGCGACTTCGACCTGATACATCAAGCCGTCGTCGTAGCCAAAGCGCAACAGCACGGCGGCCGGGCCGCCGTCCTGCGTGGCGCCGCCGCCGCGGTAGACCTCGGCCAGCGCATCGGCCAGCTGTGCCGGCGAGGGCGCGCAGATGTCGCGCCCGTCGGCCCGTGTCAGAATGAACCATGCCTGTGTCATGACGCGACCTCCTATTCATACTCGTTAGCATGCGAGGCAAGTACTACAGGCAGTCACCTGGGTCCAGTGTCACTTCGGGCGCGCGGAAACTATCCCTGTCGGCATTGAATTATTACGAATACTAACAAGGATCATACCTAAAATTTCATGCGGCGCGGCATTTATGCATATTCCACAGCCGGCACGCCGATTCAGGCCACCAGCACGGGAATGCTGAGCGGGTCGAAATCGTGCCAGTCGCCATTGGCGATCGTGCCTTCCGCTTCCTCGATGTGCTCGGCGCCCAGCCGGTGCAAGGTCTCGAGCGCCCGTTCGCGCTCGTCGGGGCCGCCCAGCGCGACAGCGATCAGCATGCCAGGGTGGCGGGGCTGGCGGCGGTTTTCGCCATTTTCCTCGCCATTGGCTTCCGGCTCACCCGCCTCCTTCATCTTGTTGAAACTGTAGAGCGAGCCCACGTGGGCGCCCACCAGCGCCCCCACCACCGGGCCCAGCGGCCCCGTCGCCAGGGTGGTGGCCGCGCCGATGCCCGCACCCACGGCGGCCCCGACGGCCACGCCTTCGGCGACGCCCTCGGGCGTTTCCTTCGCGCCCGGCGACACGTCGCGGTCGCCGCCCAGCGCATGCAAGTCGTGCTGGCCCGGCTGGTTGACAAAGAAGGAACTGATGCGGCTATCGGGAAAGCCCGCCTGGTTCAGGGCCGCGCGCGCGGCGTCGATCTGTTCCTGCAACTGAAAATGACCTGCGATGATGCGTGACATGGTACGGCCCTCCTGGTCGGCTGCTGGCGCAACGCGCGCCGCTTGCCTGGCTAGCGTGCGCTTGCCGCCAGCGAAATACCGTTCGCTTGCGCACACAGCCGCCCAATCATGCGGCCGCGCCGAAGGGACTGCGGATATCGGACAGGAATTGCTGTGCGCGCGCATGTTGCGGCCGCGTAAAAAATTCATCGGGCGTGGCCCGTTCCAGTACTTGTCCGTGGTCCATGAACCAGACGCGGTCCGCCACTTCGCGCGCAAAGCCCATTTCATGCGTCACGCACACCATCGTCATGCCGCCCCGCGCCAGGTCGCGCATCACTTGCAGCACCTCGCCCACCATTTCCGGGTCCAGCGCACTCGTCGGTTCGTCGAACAGCATCAGCGGCGGCTGCATGGCCAGCGCGCGGGCGATGGCCACGCGCTGCTGCTGCCCGCCCGACAGGGCCGCCGGCATGGCCCGCGCCTTGTGCGCCAGCCCCACCCGTTCCAGCAGGGCCAGCGCCCGCTCCTCGGCCTCGCGCCGGGTCAGGCCGCGCAAGCGCTGCGGCGCCAGCGCGCAATTGTCCAGCACGGACAAATGCGGGAACAGGTTGAATTGCTGGAATACAAAACCGATGTGCGAGCGGAAGGCATTCACGTCCAGCCCCGGCGCGTAAATGTCCTGGCCCGCCACCGTGATGCGACCCGAAGCGATAGGTTCGAGCCGGTTGATGGTGCGGATCAGGGTCGACTTGCCGGAGCCGGACGGCCCGCACACGACCAGCACCTCGCCCTTGGCCACATGCTCGTTGATGCCATTCAAGGCGTGATAATCGCCATAGTATTTGTTGACGTTGTCAAAGTTGATCATGCCGCCGCTTTCAAGAGACGCGCCTGGCGCCGCTCGAGCCAGAAGGCGGCGCGCGACAGGCTGAAACATAAAACAAAATACGTCATGCCCAGCAGGAAATACACTTGCACGGGTTTCGTCAGCACCAGGCCATTGACTTGCGTAGCGATGAACGACACTTCAGTCAGGCCGATGATGGTTCCCAGCGAGGTTTCCTTGATCGTCGAGACGAACTGGTTCACCAGCGAAGGCAGCATGTGGCGCAGCGCCTGCGGCAGCACGACCTGGCGCATGCTGTCCAGATAGTTCAAGCCCAGCGAACGGGCCGCTTCCACCTGTCCGCGCGGCACGGCTTGCACGCCGGCGCGCACGATCTCCGCCAGATAAATGCCGTCGAAAATGACGAGGGCGGCCAGCATGGTGCCGAACTGCCCGCCTTCATGGCCCGTGATGCTGGGCAGGAAAAAATAGGCCCAGAAGATGACGAGCAGCAAGGGGATGCCCCGTACCACGTGGATCAGCGCGGCGACGGGCCAGCGCAGCAGCCGCCAGGGACTCAAGCGCGCCAGCCCCAGCAGCAAGCCGAACGGCAAGCTGAGCACCAGTGCCAGGCTGGCCAGCAGCACCGTCAGCGCGAGGCCGCCCAGCGGTCCCTCGGGATAGCGTCCGACGAGGAAATACAGCCAGTAATCGTGTATCAGTTCCAGCATCAGGACACCTTCTTTTGCAGCCAGGCCGCCAGGCCCGCGATGAGCAGGGAAACGGCCAGATACGCCGCGCTGGCGAAAATGAACGCATCGACGCTGCGGAACGAAGCCGCCTCCACGCGCTGGGTCTGGTACATCAGTTCGGCCACGCCGATGACGGTGGCGATGCTGGTGTTTTGCCACAGGTTCAGGGTTTGCGACAGCAGCGGCGGCGCGGCCAGGCGCAGCGCCTGCGGCACGATGCACAAACGCATGGTGGCGAGAAAGCTGAACCCCAGCGCCCGGCCCGCCTCGAATTGCTGGACAGGAATAGCGCGGATGCCGCTGCGGATGTCTTCCGCCATGTAGGCGGCCGTGTACAAGGTCAGGGCCGCGATGGCGCTGGCAGCTTCGATATTGCCGGCATACAAGCGCTCCTTCCACGTGTCGGGCAGCAATTCGGGCGCGCCGAAATACCAGAACAGGAAGTGGGCCAGCAAGGGCACGTTACGGATCAGCTCGACATACGCGGCACCCAGCCCGTTGAGCAGGCGCGACGGCGCCAGGCGCAGCATGGCCACGCCGCACGCCAGCGGCAAAGCCAGCAGCAAGGTGACGCCCATCAGTTGCAGAGAGAGCAGCAGGCCGGACAGCAACCAGTCGCCATAGTCTCCGGCCAGTAAAAAGTTCAGATCAAACATGCGGAAGAGGCGGCAAGATTCAGGCGTCGATCTGGTCCGATTCAATCCTAAATGTGCGTTTCTGGAATTTCACATTGCTCGTCGGGCCATACCATTTGAAGAACAGTTTTTCTGCCTCGCCCGACTTTTCCAGTTCCCGCAGCACCTTATCGACGGCTGTTTTCACGCCCGTCTCGCCCTTGCGTATGCCGAAGGCAAACACTTCCTGGCTGATGTTTTGCGGCAGCACAATGTAATCCTTTTGCGCGGCGCCCAGCTTGGCGTAGTTGTTGAGCAAGGAAACTTCATCGTCGACATAGCCGACGCCTTTTCCCTGCTGCAAGCCCAGGTAAGCCTGGCCCGCCGTCTCGAACGTCACCACGTCCACGCCGGGCACGGCCTTGCGGATATTCGGCTCCTGCGTGCCGCCCTTGACGGTCAGCACTTTCTTGCCAGCCAGGCCAGCGACCGTCGTGATATTGCTGCTTTTTTTGACCAGCACGCGCTGGCCCGTGTAGAACGTGGACAGGGAAAAATCGACGAGCGCTTCGCGTTCCTTGTTGTGCGTCAGGGACGCCGTCAGGATGTCGATGCGGCCCTGCTGCAATTCGGGAATGCGGGCGGCCACGGCCAGTTGCTTGATCACCGGCTTGACGCCAAGGCCCTGGGCGATGGCGCGGCACAAGTCCACTTCATAGCCGACCAGCTGGCGCGACCTGGCGTCGATGAAACTGTTGGGCTCGTCCGTGCCCAGGGTGCCGCAGACCAGCTCGCCCTTTGCCTTGATGCTGGCCAGCTGGTCCGCTTGCGCCACCTGGGTGAAGGCAATGGTGGTGAAAAGAAGCGCGGCGAAGTGAAGACGGGTCTGCATGGGATTCCTCTGGTGGATAACGAATGCCGCCATTAGACCGCGGCGCTCTTATTTCCAAAAAGGAATCTTTTCACCCTTGCTTATAAAGAATTCATCTAAGACGGATGATCGCCGCTTTGGCGCCCACGGCACCCGGATAGCCGGGGTCGAGCTGCAGCGCCTGGCGGTAGGCTTCGATGGCCTGCGGGCGCAAGTCTTGCTCCACATAAAATTCGGCCAGACTGTCCTGCAGATTCGCGTTGCGCGGATGCAGGCTGACGGCCGCTTGCAGCACGGCCATGCCTTGCGCCACGGCACCGCTGCCTTTCAAACGGTAAGCTTCCAGGTTCAGCGCCGCCGGACTGGCCGCACCCAGCGGATCGCGCTCCAGCGCCAGGCGCAGGGCCGCGAGGGCCGCTTCCGGCTTGCCGGCATGCAGCAAAGTCAAGCCTTGCAGCGCATGCGCGCGGTCGCTGAGCGGATACAGTTCCACGGCCAGGCGGCCGGCCGCCAGCGCCGCCTCCATCTCGCCGCGCGCGGCCGACGCTTGCGCCAGCTCCTGCAGCTCGGGCACGAAATCGGGATAGGCGCGCTGGCCGCGGAAGGCCGTGCGCAACTGGCTATCGCGTGCGGCGATGGATACCGGCGCGGCCGGCCAGGCGATGGCGGCCGTGCGGTCCCAGCTGCCAGCCAGGGTCACGATGGCTTGCTCGAAGGAAGCCTCAAAACGGGGCAGGGTACCTGCCTGTGCTCCTTGCGACAACAGGATATAGTCGCGTGCAAACGCCAGCGCGCCACCGCGCGCGTATTGAGTCAGGTCGACGCCTGCCTCGCGCAACTGCCTGGCCATGCTGGCGCCGGCCGTGAGAAACACGCGGCCGCCTGCGGGATGGCGGGCCGCGTCGATGAAGGCGCGCGCCGCCTTGGCCTCCGGCGCCAGCGCTTGCCGGTTGATTTGCGTAAAGGCTTCGCGCGTGGCGGCCGCATCGGCATACGGCTGATCCGTGCGCTCGGCGTACGCCCTGCCCTCCTCGAACAGGCCTTGCGCCACTTGGTACGCGCGCTGCGCGCCCGCATCGGCGATATACGTGTTCAGCTGCCACGGTTCGCCCGTGACCACCTCGAACAGGCGCTGTACGAAGACTTCGGGATTGACGCGCTCGAGGTTGGCGGCGACGGCAAGGGTCAGCTTGCGCGATGGAAAACTGTACAGATAGGTGACGGTTTCCGGCTGCTGGCCGCTGTGGGCGATGGCGTAGCGCCCGCCCGTCGGGACGACTTCCCAGCCCATGCCATAGTCCGTCAAGCGGCCGGCGCGCGTGACCATCGGCTGCACCATCGCGGCCACGCTGGCCGCCGACAGGATCTTGCCTTCATGCACGCCCCTGCCAAACGCCAGCATGTCAGGCACGCTGGCGCGCGTGCCGCCGGCGGAAAAGCGGCTGCTGATGTCGACGAATTCCGCATTCTTCCACTCCTTGCCGTCCAGGCGGTAGCCGCGCGCGCGATGGGCGATCACGGCGTCCGGGTCATCCATCACGATGGTGTCCATGCCCAGCGGCCCCCACACGTGGCGCCGCATGTAGCCGCCATAGCTTTCGCCCGAGGCACTCTCGATGACGGCACCCAGCAGGTTGTAGCCATAGCTCGTGTAGCGGAAGCGCGTGCCCGGTTCGGCGATCAGGTCGAACTGTTCGAAGACGGCGATGGACTGGCGCGTATCCTTGTGTTCCTTGAAGTGCTTTTCCGCCTTGCTGTCGCGGTAGGCGTCGATGCCGCCCAGATGGCCCAGCAACTGGCGCACGGTCACGGGAAACGGCTTGACGGGGAAGTAGGGCACATAGGTTTGCACGGGTGCGTCCAGGTCGATCTTGCCCTGTTCGACCAGTTGCAAGATGGCCACCGCCGTCATGGGCTTGGTGACGGACGCGAGCCGGTAGCTGGACCGGGCCGTGGCCGGCACGCGGTTTTCCAGGTCCGCATAGCCATAGCCTTTGACCCACTCCACGTCGCCCTGGCTGAAACCGACGGTGACGCCCGGGATGCGTGCCGTGTCCATGCGCTGGGCCACCCAGCCGTCGAAGTCGGCCAGGCGCGCGGCCAGCGCAGGAGCGGGAACAGAAGCGGGAGCGGAAGCGGCCTGCGCCACGCCGCAAAACAGCGCCAGCGCGCCGGCGAAACAAGTCTTGCTTTGCATAGTCATGAGTCCATGGTGAGGGCCGTGTCCACAGCACGGCGCTGAGGCATGGTAAGTGTCTTTTACACATTGTTGGCGGGCCGTGCACGAACTGCACGTGGCCAGCACGAACGGCACCGAAGTGGGTGAAAATGTTGCAAAGGGTTGGCAAATGAGCAGCTACAATGCCCGCCATGCCCTCCTGCTTCCGCTACCTGCTGCTGTGCTGCCTGGCCTTGCCCTCTTTCGCCATGGGCATGGACAGGCTATCGCTGGCCGAAGGCTGGCGCGCCTGCGGCGTCAGTGCTGCCACGCCCGCCGCTTCGCTGCGCCAGCTGCTCAAGCCTGGCCAGCTGCTGTGCGCCGAGCGCGACATCACCGTGGCCGCCACGCCCTCGTCGACGCAGCTGCTGGTGCTGTCGGCGCTGGCCGCCAGCGAATTCTGGCTGGACGGCATATTGATCGGCAGCAATGGCCAGCCGGCCCGCCAGGCCAGCGGGGAGCGCGCGGGCGACATCGATTTCGCCATCCACCTGACGCCACGGCAGTTGTCCATGGGCACGCACCATCTGCGCCTGCTGCTGTCGACGCAGCAGGCGCCGGCCCGCCTGGCGTCGCCATTCTATGCGCTGTACCTGGTCGACCGGCAAGACTACCGCGCAGCGCTGGCCTGGTACCGGCTGCCGCCGCTGCTGCTGGCCGGGGCTCTGGGCGCCGCCGCCCTGCTTTTCTTTTCCTTGACGACGCTGTACCAGCGGCAGCGGCACTGGGCCATGTTTGCCGCGCTGTGCCTGGTGGCGGCGCTGCTGCTGGTGGTGGAACTCTGGCGCAGCGTTGCCGGCTATGCCTATCCCTTGCACTTGCCGCGCCTGTACGCCGTCAGCGCCCTGACCTGGCTGTTTTCCGCCTTGCTGCCCCTGTATTTTTATACGGCATACCGGCTGCCGCGCTGGCCGCTGGCGGCGGCCTTGCTGCTGGCGGGCATCGCGCTGGCCGGCGCGCTGCCCGCGCATTTCGACTCGCGCTGCTGGTCGATGTTTTTGACGGGCCTGGCAGCGAGCCTGGCGCTCAACCTGGGCGCCCTGTGGCGCCGCCTGCCGGGCAGCCGCGGCGGCGCCTTGATCGCGCTGGCGTCTTGCGCCCTGTTCCTGCTGACGGGCAGCCAGTTTGCCGAAGGCGGCTTCGCCCTCGTCGTGTGTTTCTTGCTGCTGCCCCTGTGCGCGCAATTGCTGGCCCAGCTGCTGCGCGAACGCGGCAAGGCGGCGCGTGCCCGGCAGCTGGAAAACCAGCTCTTGCGCAAAAGCATGCAACCGCATTTCCTGATGAATTCCCTGAGCCTGATCGGCGAACTCAATGCGCAATCGCCGCAGGCGGCCGAAACCTTCATCGAAGCGCTGGGCGCCGAGTTGCGCATGCTCAACGAGTTCGCCCAGCAGCCCAGCATTGCACTGACGCAGGAACTGGCCCTGTGCCAGAATTACCTGAGTATCATGGGCACGCGGCTGCAGCAACCGTGCAGCCTGCAGCTCGATGGCGAAGCGGCAGGCATCACCGTGCCGCCCGCCATGTTGCTGACGGCGCTGGAAAATGCGTTCAGCCACAACCGCTACCGCCACGGCGCGGTCTTTATCCTGCGCATCGCACACCATACGCAAACGCAGGTGCTCACCCTGCTCCTGCCTGAAGGCGAGACGCGACCGCACGCGGGCGGCGGCGTGGGCGAACAGTACATCCGCGCCAGCCTGCACGCCGTGTTTGGCGACAGCGCCCGCTATGACAGCGCGCCACGGCAACCAGGCTGGCGCCTCACCTTTACCTTGCCGGCGGCGCCATGAAGGTGTTGATACTGGAAGATGAACCGCTGATCGCGCAAGGCCTCGAACGCGAGGTGCGCGCGCATTTCGGCGCGCGCCTCGGCAATCTCGTGCTGCATGACAATGTCCCGCAAGCGCTGGCCGCGCTGGCCCAGGGACAGGTCGACTTGCTGCTGCTGGACTTGAACCTGCATGGCGCGGACGGCTATGACTTGCTGCGCCTGGCCCAGACAGCCCCGTTGCAGACCATCATCGTCTCGGCCCACGCGGAACGCTCGATCACGGCCTTCGAGTTCGGCGTGCTCGACTTCGTTGCCAAGCCTTTCAGCCGCGAACGGCTGCACAAGGCGCTGCAACGCTATACGGGACGGCATACGCAAGCGGCCTCGCTGGCCGTCAAGAAACGCGGGGCGCTGGAATGGATCGCCATGGCCGACATCGACCACGTACAAGCCGATGGCCACTACAGCAACATCGTGCTGCGCAGCGGCGAACAGTGTTTTCACGACCTGGCCATCGACAAGCTCATGGCCCTGCTGCCGCCCCACTTCCTGCGCGTGCACCGCTCCTACATCGTCAACAGCCTGGGTTTCAAAAGGCTGCAGATCGCGGCGGGCGGCAAATACGCGCTCGACACGCAAACGAGCACGGGCATACCCGTGTCGCGCAGCAGCTATCCCGCGCTGAAACGGCGGCTGCTGGGCTGAACGCCTACCAGTGCGGCGCGTAGTTGGGAAACGGCGAGGCCATGTGCTCGGGCTCCAAGGGCGGCGCCATCCAGTCGCGCGGATCGACCTTGTAGTACTGCAAGAATTGCGCGTACAGTTCCTCGTGGTGCTCGGCCATCTGGTACGGTTTTTCAAAGAAGGTTTCCGTGGCCACGGCAAAGAATTCGGCGGGATTCGTGGCGCCGTAATGGTCCATCACGCTGTGCTGCTGGTAGATGGCGTCATGGCGCAGGTTGTCGAAGTCGCGCGACAGCACGGTGGCCCAGCTGCGGTAGCTCGACACGCTGGGCAAATACGGTGCGCCATTCGCGGCGCCCGATTCGCTGTCGAGCTGGTGGGCAAATTCATGCAGCACGACATTGTGGCCATCGGTCCAGTCGGCCGCCCCGCGCTGCACGTGGTCCCAGGCCAGCACCACTCTGCCATCGCCCCAGGATTCGCCCAACAAACCATTGGCCGATGGCGTGACCACGCCGCCCGGCCCCACTTCATCGCGCGTGACGATGAATTCCGTGGGATACACGAGGATGGTGTCGAGTTCCGGATACACCTGGGTCTGGCGGTTCAGCAGCAGCAAACAAGCCTGGCCGGCGATGGTATAGCGCATCTCGTCCGTGATCTCCAGGCCGCCGCAACCGACGAATTTCTTCTGATACAGGAATTGCACGACGAGGCGGCGCAATTGTTCCTGCAGCGGCGCCGGCATGCGGGGATAGACGGGAATATTCTTTTCCAGCACGGCCAGGCCTTCAGCCGGCAAGGGCCTGGACAGGGCCCGCTTCAGGCGCCAGCGGGGAAACCACAGCGAAAAGACGATGGCGGCCGTGACGAGGGCGATCCACAGCAGCGGATTCATGCGGCGGCCCGCGTCAGGACTATGGCGGCGATGGGGCAAAAGAACACGGCGTAGGCAGACAAGGACAAGCTCCTTCAAGTGAACCCGCGCGTTGCGGGCAGCAGTCCAGCCCACATGGGGATGCTTGCAGTCTTTTCAATCAGACGACGTAAAATGGCCTGCCCCAACGCCAAAAGCCGGGTTGCAACCCGGCTTTCATTACAACGTCACAACGCCTGACAAAACCGTCAGCTATTACTCGGCCGACTTTTGCTGCGGCGCACCGAACAAGGCTGCCACCAGCGGATCGCGCGTCACGGGACCGCGGTTGACGCGGATGGCGTAATGCGTGTCATCGGCCAGGATGTGGAAGTGACGGCCGCTGCCTGCCATGCTTTGCTCGCGCAGGCCTGGGCGGTCCTTGCGCGGTGGCGCGCCTTCGCGTTTCGGCTGGACGATGGCGGCCAGGAAGGCGCGCACGCGCTCAGGGTCAGGGGTCAGCTGGTACACTGCCTTGCCCAGGTAGGTGGCGGTACCTTCGATGTAGCGTGCCAGTTCGATCACGCCCGCCTCGCGCAGGTCGCGGATGTATTTGCGGGCGCCCGATGGCGAAAACTTGAGGAACCAGGCGATTTCATCGGCCAGCATCTCGTGCAGCGACAATTCGCCGATCAGCTTTTGCATGTTCTCGATGCGGCGCAGGGTGGCCGACGTCGAACGCACGCGCTCGATCGGTGCCATGGAAATGGGATTCATGCGTTCCGGGGGGATGGGTGCTGCGCGTTCGACCATTTGCGAGCCTTTTTCGGGGCTACGAAGTTCCTGGTGCGCTGCCTTTAATTCGCTCTTCACGTGAGACTGAGTCATTGCATGCATTTGAATACTCCTTTTAAACGATTGCCGGTAGCCCGGATTGTTAAGTTCTTGGCAATTTTTATACCAGAACGCCACGAATCCTGAGCGTCTGGGCACAGAATGCCTGTGTCGGCGGCTGCGGTCTGTGCGTTAACGAACATTAGAAGCAAGAAAGTGAAAAATATTGCCCTACTGAATTATTTCTCTCGTGGCATTCAAAAATGACATCTCCAAACTCCGTACTCGCATTTGCACACAAAGTGAAATAGCGAACAGAAGCGTGGGCACTCTTGCAATAAATTCAAGCCTCTTGGGCGGCGCCCGCCGCCCGCATCGCGCCAATCTTGATACTTTGCAAAGGAACCATCATGAACATGCCTAGTCTGCTGGCCGCCGCCGCCCTGATCACCTTGTCCGCCTGCAAAAAACCGGCCGAAGCACCGCTGCCGGAAACGGCACCCAATCCCAGTTCCGCGCCACAAGTGATGCCGCCTCCCGTCGCGCCAGCCACGCCGGAAGCGGGTCCTGGCAGCACGACGCCGCCCGCGCCGCTGACGGACCCGGCCACCGCACCCGCCCTGCCGCCCGCCACGACGCCGAAGTAAGCGCGGCAGACAGAGCTATCCATCAAGCGCCCGCGCGGCGCCGCCCCTACTCCACGGGGGAGTTACGCGTTGCCAGCCTGTTTGCAACGCGTTTTTTTACGATTGGAGTCGGCCATGCCATGAAGGTTCAACGGCATGTAAGCCCGCAAGCCGATATCGAACCAGACCCCTCCAAAATGCGGCAATCCGCACAGCCATTCCACTCGCCGTGCGGAAAGACGGAATTCCACCATTTCCCATTTTCAACAGATTCAAATTAAACCTTTATAAACAATCACTTGCAATAAACGCCAAAATGCGCTCCACTGGCACGGAAGATGCTTTTATATTTTCATACCGCCGTCAGAGCGGCAGCCTGACCCATATATAAAAACCATCTACCTTTTGGAGACAACAGCATGGCACGCACCTTCCGCATCTCGTCCTTCCTGAACACCAAGGCACTGGCCATCGCCGTCGCGCTGGCCGCGCAATTCCCGCTGGCCGTGCATGCGGCCGATACCGTACGTCTGGGCAACCTGAAATTCGCCCATTACGGCGCCGTCGCCTACATGAAGGAAATCGCGCCGAAATACGACCTGAAAATCGAAGAGCGCATCTTCGCCAAGGGCCTCGACATCGTGCCGGCCATGATCGCCGGCGAAATCGACGTGTCGGCCAGCGCGCTGGAAGCGGCCATCACGGGCCGCGCCACGGGCTTGCCCGTCTACCTGGTGGGCGGCTTCGCCAAGGGCGGCGTGCAGATCGTCGGCCGCCCGGACTTGAACATCAAGGGCATCGCCGACCTGAAAGGCAAGAAAGTCGGCGTCACGCGCGGTGGCCCGCAGGAAATCCTGCTGTTTGCCGAATTGTCGAAGGCGAACCTGACCTGGTCCGACAAGCCGGGCAAGGACGTGCAGATCCTGTACATGGGCTACCCGGACCTGAACCAGGCACTGCTGACCAAGGATATCGACGCCATGAGCCAGTCCGAGCCGTACTCCACGCAAGCCATCCACAAGAAATACGGTTCGGCCATCCTCAAGCCTTACGACACCCCGCTGGGCGAGCCCGTGCGCGCGCTCGTGATGACGGAAAAGATGTACAAGGAAAAGCCGGCCGTGGCCCAGCGCTTCATGGATTGCTTCGTCGCCGCCACCCGCGCCTTCCTGGCCGACCCGAAACTGGCGGAAAAATACGTGCGCGAATCGATGTTCAAGAACCAGATCACGAGCGATGATTACCGCGACGCCATCGACAATGCCATCTTCACGGAAGACATCACGCAAAGCCACGTGCAGCTGACCACCGACTACATGATGAAATTCGGCGTGGGCCGCATGGCCAAGCCGCCTGTCGCCAAGGATTGGGTCAAGCTGGACCTGCTGGAAAAAGCCAAGAAATCCTACGCTCCACGCTAATCACGCCAATCTGAAAGTCTCACGATGAATATGCAAATGATGAAACGCTTCGCGCACGGTGCCGCCGTGCCCGTCGCCGTGCTGTTGCTGTGGCAAGCCATGTCGACCTTCGGCTGGATCAATCCGCAAATCCTGCCCTCGCCCGTGGCCGTGGTGGTGAAGTGGTATGAATACCTGATGCCGCTGCAAGCGTACACGCCCGAAGCGGGCAATTACCTGGTGTGGATGTTCTCGGGCGAATTGCCGCACGACGCCTGGGCCAGCCTGTCGCGCGTGCTGGGCGGCTTTGCCATCGGCGCCGGCCTGGCCTTGCCGCTGGGTTTGCTGATGGGCACCAACAAGACCATCTACAAACTGTTCGACCCGCTGGTGCAGGTGCTGCGCCCGATTCCGCCCATCGCCTACATTCCGCTGGCGATCTTGTGGTTCGGCCTGGGCAATCCACCTGCGTTCTTCCTGATCAGCATCGGTTCCTTCTTCCCCGTGCTGATGAATACCATCGCCGGCGTGCGCCAGGTCGACGGCATCTATATCCGCGCCGCGCGCAACCTGGGCGCTAGCCAGATGACGATGTTCCGCCGCGTCATCCTGCCGGCCGCCACGCCGTATATTTTGGCCGGCGCGCGCATCGGCATGGGCACGGCCTTCATCGTCGTGATCGTGGCGGAAATGATCGCCGTCAACAGCGGCCTCGGCTTCCGCATCCTGGAAGCGCGCGAGTACTTCTGGTCCGACAAGATTATCGCCGGCATGTTCACCATCGGCCTGTTCGGCCTGGCCATCGATATCGCCATGAATGCCCTGAATAATCATTTGCTGCAGTGGCACCGCGGCCTGGAACACTGAGAGGAACGGCCATGACCACGATCAATATCAATGCAGTCAATAAAATCTTCACCACGGGCGGCGCGGACGTCATCGCCCTGAAGGACATCAACCTGGAAATCGCCAGCGGCGAGTTCATCTGCCTGCTGGGACCGTCCGGCTGCGGCAAGTCGACCCTGTTGAACGCCATCGCCGGCTTCTCGCAGCCGACGTCGGGCCAGATCTTGGCCGGCGGCAAGCTGATCACAGAACCCGGTCCCGACCGCGGCATGGTGTTCCAGGAATACGCGCTGTTCCCGTGGATGAGCATCGAAGCCAATATCGCTTTCGGCCTGGAAATCGCCGGCAAGACGCCGGCCGAGATCCGCGAACGGGTCGACATGCTGCTGAGCATGCTGGGCTTGACGGAATTCCGTGCCCGCTACCCGAAAGACTTGTCGGGCGGCATGCGCCAGCGCGTGGCCATCGCCCGCGTGCTGGCTCTCGATTCGCCCATCATGCTGATGGATGAACCGTTCGGCGCGCTGGACGCCTTGACGCGACGCAACCTGCAAGATGAATTGCTGAAAATCTGGAAAGTCTTCGGCACCACCATCGTGTTCGTCACGCACTCGATCGAGGAATCGATCTACCTGGCCGACCGCACTATCGTCATGACCTACCGTCCCGGCACCATCAAGCGCGACGTGGCCATCGACCTGCCCCGCCCGCGCGACCCGAGCGACCCCGAGTTCAACCGCTTGAAGCGCATGCTGGGCGAGATGGTGATGGAAGAGCAGCAGCGTCATCACAATGCGGAGACGATGGCAAGTACCGCTGATTAATCGTCGTGCAAGCTAACCCGAAAGCAAGTGCCGGGGTCGGACCTTAAGGTCCGACCCCAGTCTTCGACTTGCGGGTTTCAGCCTTACAATACCGTCGTATTTCACCCGACACACGGAGCACCATGGCAGCCGGCAAATGGCCCCTGAGACAGCTACTCGCCCCCCTGCTGGCCGTGGGGTCGCTGGTCGTGCTGGCGTGGGCGTCGTATGCCTGGGTGCGGCAGCGCCAGCTCGATGAATTGCACCGCACCCTCGATTCGCGCGCGGAACTGTATGCGGCGTCCATCGGCGGCGCACTCAACAAGTACGAATTCCTGCCCCTGGCCGTGGCCCAGAGCGATGCGGTGGCGCAATTGCTGGAACAGCCCAGCGCCGACAAGGTCACGCAGATCAACGCCTACCTGGTCGACATGAACCGCCGCGCGGGCGCCTTTGCCGTCTACGTGCTCGACGACAAGGGCACGACCCTGGCGTCGAGCAACTGGCAAGACCGCAGCTCGTACGTGGGCGTCAACTACGGCTTCCGTCCGTATTTCAAGAACGCCATCGCGGGCGGCATCGGCCGCTTCTACGGCATCGGTTTTTCCACCTTCGAGGCCGGCTATTTCATTTCGCAGCCCGTGCAGCGCGACGGGCGCATCATCGGCATCGTCGCCGCCAAGGTCAACCTGGACTGGATCGAGCAATCGTGGCGCACGCCCGGCGCGGGCGAACAGATCTGGGTCAAGGATGCGAATGGCGTGATCATCCTGGCCACCACACCCGCCTTCAAGTTCAAGACGCTCGCCCCGCTGTCGGCGGACGCCAAGAAGGACATCAGCGAACAGCGCCAGTTCCTGCAGGAAAATCTCCCCATCCTGCCGCACCGCGTCAGCCGCCAGTTCGCCGACGGCGCCAGCGTGATGACACTGGAACGTCCGCAGGCTGGCGACACCCCCGCCCTGTCCGGCAGCGCCGACTATCTGGCAGTGAACCGCGCCTTGGGCCCGTTGCAATGGCAGATCACCGTGCTGGCCGAGCTCGACCAGGTGAGTGAGGCGGCGCGCAACGCGGCCATCGCCGCCGCGCTGGGCTGGGCCTCGCTGCTGCTGGCCCTGATGTATGCGCGCCAGCGCCGGCGCCGCATCGCCGACAAGCTCAATGCGCAACAAACCCTGGCGCGCGCGTATGAACAGCTGGAAATCAAGGTCGAGCAGCGCACGGCCGACCTCGTCCATGCGAATGGCCGCCTGCAGGCCGAGGTGACGGAACGCGAGCGGGCCGAGCAAACCTTGCGCTATGCGCAGGCCGAACTGGTGCAAAGCGGCAAGCTGGCGGCCATCGGCCAGATGGCGGCCGGCGTCACGCACGAGCTGAACCAGCCGCTGGCCGCCCTGCAAACGTTTTCCGACAATGCCAAGGTGTTCCTGGCGCGCGGTCAGATCGACGACGCGCTCGACAACCTGTCGACCATATCCGACCTCGTCAAGCGTCTCGGCTATGTGACGTCGCAACTGAAAGGCTTTGCCCGGCGCAGCGACGATGCCCGCAAGCCCGTCAGCGTGCGCCAGGCGTTCGCGCAAACCATGCTGCAAATCCGCACGCGCAAGAACTCGCAGCGTTTGACCCTGCATGAAAGCTGGCTGGAGGATGACATCATCGTGCTGTGCAACGCCATCGGCCTGGAACAGGTGTTTACCAACCTGATCACGAACGCCATGGATGCCGTGCCGGAAAGCGAGCCCGTGCAAATCTGGTTCCAGGTGCGCCGCGAAAACGACCTTGCCGTGCTGCATATCACCGATAATGGCCCCGGCATCCCGCTGGCCTCGCTCGACAAGATTTTCGACCCCTTCTACACCACCAAGGAACACGGGCTGGGCTTGGGTTTGTCGATCAGCGCTGGCATACTGCGCGCAGCCGGCAGCGCCCTGGCCGTGCGCAACCGCAGCGCGCAGGAAGGGGGCGGTGCGCAATTTACCATCACCCTGAGCTGCGACCCGGGGGAGAGAGACAAGGAAACATCTGATGCACGAGAATAATTTTGAAGGCATGCAAGTGCTGCTGGTGGAAGACGACGCCGTCGTGCGCAAGGGCGCCCGGCAATCGCTGGAACTGGCGGGCTTGCAAGTGACGGCCGTCGCCACGGCCGAGGAAGCGCTGCCCTATCTGGTGCCCGAATTTGCGGGCATTTTATTGAGCGACATCAAGCTGCCGGGCATGGATGGCTTGAAACTGCTCGATATCGCCGTGGCGCAGGATGCCAGCCTGCCCGTCATCCTCGTCACGGGCCACGGCGACGTGTCGATGGCCGTGGGCGCCATGCGCCGTGGCGCCTACGATTTCATCGAAAAACCGTTTTCCGCCGACTTGCTGGTGGAAGTGTGCCGCCGCGCACTCGACAAGCGCCACCTGGTGCTGGAAAACATGAACTTGCGCCGCCAGCTCGAGCAGCGCGTCGGCATCGAGGCGCGCATCGTCGGTCGCAGCGCGGCCATGGCCAAGGTGCGCCAGCTGGTGCTGAACCTGGCGCCGAAATCGGCCGACATCATCATCCTCGGCGAAACGGGGACGGGCAAGGAACTGATCGCCCGCTGCCTGCACGACTTCAGCGAGCGGCGCGACCATCCTTTCGTGGCCATCAACTGCGGCGCCCTGCCCGAGTCGATCTTCGAATCGGAACTGTTCGGCCACGAGGAAGGCGCGTTTACGGGCGCGCAGCGCCAGCGCATCGGCAAGATCGAGTACGCGAACGGCGGCACCCTGTTCCTCGATGAAATCGAAAGCATGCCGCTGGCCCTGCAAGTGAAACTGCTGCGCGTGCTGCAGGAGCGGCAGGTGGAACGGCTCGGTTCGAACAAACTCATTTCCGTCAATTTCCGCGTGATCGCCGCCGCCAAGGAAGATTTGAATGTGCTGGCCGAACAGGGCAAGTTCCGGCCCGACCTGTATTACCGCCTGAACGTGGCCAGCCTGACCCTGCCCGCCCTGCGCAACCGGCGCGAGGATATCCCGCTGCTGTTCGAGTTCTTCGTGCTGCAGGCGGCGCTGCGCTATGGCCAGCCGGCCGCCCTCGTCAGCGGCGAACTGGTCGCGTCCCTGATGGCGCAGCGCTGGGCCGGCAATGTGCGCGAGCTGCACAACGTGGCCGACCGCTTCGTGCTGGGTCTGCTCGACGACACGCTGAGCCCGGCCGGCTGCCGCGAAGCGTCGCTGGCCGAGCAGGTGGACACGTTCGAAATTTCCATCATCGAGGAAGCCTTGCGCCGCCACAATGGCAACGTCGTCGACGCGGCCGCCAGCTTGAATATTCCAAAGAAAACCCTGTACGACAAGCTCAAGCGTTTCGACATTTCAACCGAGCAGTTCCGCTGACGCCTGCGCCGCGACCAGCCATGCCCCCACAGCAGCAGGCGGCGCGCTCCTACTTGCCGCCCTGCCCGCGCGTGCCAGAATCGTGACTCCATTTCCTGCCACGAGAAGGAGTTCCCATGAAACCATCCGCATTGATGCTGGCCATCCTGCTGTTCGGTAGTGCAAGCGCCCTGGCACAGGCGCAATCGACGGGCACCGGCAATACCACGGGCAGCACTGGCAACACCGGTACGTCCGCCCAGCAAAATACATCGCAAGACGACACGACGACGACGCGCAAACATGGCAAGAAACAGCACAAGAAATCGGACAAATCGCGCAGCCACGACACGGGACAATCGACCAGCGGCAGCAACTCGGGCGGCGGCGCCCCGGGCAGCGCCGGCCAGTCCGCAGGCAACGCCGCGCGCAGCGGCACGCAGAACATGAACGGCAACACGGGCGGCACAGGCACGTCGGGGACTTCCGGCAATAGCGGCACCTCTGGCACGTCGGGCAACACCGGCAACAGCGGCAACAGCGGCAATTCCGGCACCACGGGCAACACGGGCGTGGTGCCGCCGCGCCAGCCCGGCCGCTAAGCGCCGCCAACGCGGCACGGGACGGCCATGACGGCGCTGCAGGTCGCGCTGCTGTTGCACGGCCTGCTGGGCGGGGCCGACGTCATCCTCAACCACGAGCTGCTCGTGCGGCTGCCGTCGCGTCCGGGCGCGGCCGCCGAGCAGCGCCTGCACAGCGCGCGCGAAGCCATCTTCGGCCTGCTGTTTCCCTCGCTGGGCCTGTTCAGCTGGCATGGCTGGCTGGCCTGGTGGCCCGTGGCATTGCTGCTGGCGGAGATACTGGTCTCGCTGCGCGACACCGTGGTCGAAGGCGACACGCGCCGCTTGCCCGTGCCAGAACGCATCTTGCACGTCCTGCTGTTCATTAACCTGGGCGTGATCGCCACCTTGCTGTTGCAAGCGCTGCCCGGCTGGCTTGCCCTGCCGACCGCCATGCAAGCCCTGCCGCCCAGCGCAGCTGGCCAGTGGCTGGCCGCCATGGGTGCCATCTCGCTGGCATGGTGCGTGCGCGATGGCTTGAGCGCGCGGCGCCTGCGCTTGCGTGCGGGTCAACAGGCTTAAACACTGGCAATATGCTCACACGCGCATGCGGCATATTCCTACTTGGAAACGGCGACACGCATGTGACAATCTAGCCTCGACAGCAACTCCCAACTTTGACACAGGACACGCACCATGAAAACTCCCGCTCTCTTGCTGGCAGCCATCCTGATGACCATCGGCGGCGCCTGGGTGCAAGCCCAGTCGACGACGAACGTCAACCAGACGGGCAACCACACCAACAATGCCAACGATCCGGGCCAGCAATCGGATGCCTCCGACAAGCTCGACAACAAAGGCAAGCTGGTCCACGACGCCAAGCCCGCCAAGACCCGCACGGACAAACGCACTCGGCGCGGAAAACCGACGGCCAATCACGGGAACAAGCCACACAGCGGCGCGCCTACCGAGCCGCCAGCGTCGACGCCAGCGGTCCCCAGCATCCCCGTCGCCCCCACCAAATAAGTTCAGCACTGCGCCACCTTGCTTCCAGGCACGCTATCATCGCGCCTTTACAAGATAGCCAGGAAGACAATGAAAGCAGCATGGTTCGGGATGATGGCAGCAGGCGTTTTGGCGGCCGCGAGCGTACGGGCGGCGCCCACGGTGGGCGAGTGCATGGAATTGACGACGGGCATCAAGTTCAGCAAGAACAATGGCGATGCGCAAGTCAATGTCGAGGAAAACTTTGAAGGCAAGAAACAGAAGGGCACGCAGCTGATCCTCAACGGCGGCGTGCTGCTGGCCACGTCCTACCAGGACATCCGCGATGGCCAGGTATTCCTGACGGGCAACGTCCACTACAATGAAGACGGCACCGTGCGCAGCAAGAACGTCTACACGCCGCAGTCCGCCATCCCCGCCAACATGCGCCCCGGCCAGGAAGTGCGCGTGCAATTTTCGGACACGCAAACGAGCACCCACTACCCGCTGGCGGGCCAGTCCGACAAGATCACCACCTCCACGCGCACGGACGAGCGCAACTTCTCCATCACCTTCCTCGGCTGGGAACGCCTGGAGCTGGGCGGCCGCCGCTTCCCCGACGCCTGCAAGTTCGAACTGCGCGACGTGGGCGGAAAAAGCAAAGGAAAAAGCGGCGAATACGTATGGTAAGCGCAGGGTTTCGGCGTGATCATGACGGACAAGCTGGACAAGAATGGCGAGGTGCAGCCCGCGTATCGGATTGCGCTGACGAACATTATCAGCGCGCCATAAGACGGCCTTCTCTCCGCAATGCTTGCGTAAACGCAATTAATCTGCCGTCCCACTCCTCTACACTGAACTGTCTGGTCAGCATGGAGCGGCGATGGCGTATCCCAAACTTCCCTACACCAGCGGCAAGAGTACCGCCCTGCTCCATTGCGGCCGCCTCAACGACGCCATCGTGCGCATCCGGCCTGAACTGCCCGGCAACGTCATCGTCATCCATGGCGTGAACGACGTCGGCACCAGTTTCAGTGCCGTGGAAAAAGGGCTGTGCCAAGGCCTTGATGCGCGCATGTACGGAGGCGGCCATGTGTTCACCCCGGCCGCCTACCGCCTGCCGCAGGAGTCCGACAAGCATGAAACCATAGCCGATCCGGACGCCATCTTTTTCAAGCGCCAGCCTGATGACGCGACGTACAGCCCCGTGATCCCCTTTTACTGGGGCTTTCGCGAACAAGGCAACGCCTGCAAAGTGGTCAACGGACAGAACACGGACCGCTACGGCAACCGCCTGGACAAGGACATGTCGAAGAATGGCGGCCCGTTCGGCAACGCCACCAACACCCTGCCCGACATGTGGAACAAGGGACTGTTTTCACCCTACGATGTGGGCGGCGACCCCGTGCGCCCTTTGAAGACGGCGCCGGGGCGCATGTACATGGTGCTGGCCGCCAAGCGCCTGGCGGCCCTCATCGCCATGATCCGCGATTACGACAGCAACGATGTGGTCTCCATCGTCGCGCACAGCCAGGGATGCCTGATCTCGCTGCTGGCCCAAGCCTTTCTGCTCGACGAAGGCAAGCGGCCTGCCGACACCCTGATCCTCACGCATCCGCCCTACAGCCTGGTGGAAGACACGACCATGTTTTTCGGCGCGGCGGAATCGAGCCGCATCTTTGGCGGCGGCAGGGATGCGGCAATGGAAAGCCAGTACGACGCCATCGACAACCGCCAGACCCTGCATGCGCGCCTGCAAACCCTGGCGCAGATCGTCCAGGGCGTAGTGGCAAAAAAGCACGCCACACCCGCCTTTGCGCACATCCAGGATCACACCGTCTGCCATGGCATGGCGGGCGCGGCATGGCGCGCGGAAGCGGACCGCGACAACCGGGGCAAGGTCTACCTGTACTTTTGTCCTGAAGACATGACGGTGGCACTGGATAATATGCAAGGCATCGGCTGGCAGGGCATACCCGACCACATCGACGGTCATGGCCTGTCCAAAACCAAGGGCAAGACGGACAAAAGCATCTGGGGTGATGGCCCCACCTACTGGGACAAGGAATCCCAGCACCGACAGCCGCTGGCGGAACTGGGTAAGGGATTTTACCAGCGCGTCTTTACCAACAAGCAACGCCTTGACGCCGCTGGCAAAAACAATGGGCCTGTGCTGGTGGGCCAGCCGCCGCACGACTTCGCACTGAGGCTGGAAGGCGAGGACGACCATGCCCACGTAGCCGGCGCCAACCGGGGCCACCGTGGCAACCATGACGAGGTGCCATGGCCGCCCGTCAAACCCGGCAAATGGAATATCTTTTCCACGGAAGCGAGTCGCCGCGAAGGCTTGCGCACGATCAATGGCGAAGCGCTGCGCGTGCCCATGAAAGCCGTGCTGGACGGCGGCGAGATCCGCCCGGCGCAATTCCCCAAGGATTCCGACCAGGCCAAGCTGCCGCGCAGCCAGCAGGGACCGTGCGAGGAAGTCGATCCGATCGACGCGGCCATCGCAGTGACCAGCAAGAAAGGTTTGCGGATGCGCAAACAGGAAATCATCGCCGACCCGCGGCCGCTAAAGCACCGCATCCCCGAATACGGCGCCGGCATGTTCGGCGCTGGCGAGCGCGATCAGGTGGAAAAGGCCTTGAACCTGGGCAAGGAAGCGGGCGACCAATGCAAAATCGACCGCGTCTCGCGCCATCCGGGTGGCGGCGACAAGCTGCTTGTGAACCGCGAAGAAACCCCGAACGAGGCTCGCAAGCGCTGGCAGAACGAGGTCAGCCCCAAATCCTTCCACGGGGCCATCATCGGCAACGCAGAGAATCATCGCAACGTGACGGCGTATGACGTGGCCATCGGCGGGGGCAAGGCGAGCAGCGATCCGAAGTTTTACCAGTATTTGTGTGCGGTGGCGGATTGGCGGTTGAAAACAGATGACAAAATACCGCGCCCATCCATATTGAAATGGGATACCTTTGCAAAAAATTTCGCAGTCTACTTGTCTGTCGAACCGGCGGCACGTAAAGCGATCATCGTAGGTAATGCGCGCTATTACAGTTCAGGGGAGCTTCCCGCTTGCATTCCTGCCTTACATGCGGGCCTGCCTTCCACCGTTGTATGTGAAATAGTCAACGGCAGGCGCACCGAATCGGTCATCACGCCAGTCGTCCACAAGCCAAGCGACGATATCCCAAAATGAAAAGCAAATTTCCACGGTTGCGATATCCACTCGGTGCAGCCCTCATCGTCCTGACAGTGCTTGGGTCTTTGCTGATCAATCCATCACCTTTCTTATTGGAGCCCACAATGAGCAGCAAAATATGGTGGTACCTGCAATGGCTATTGCTCATCCCACCCGTTGTAGCTGCCACATTGCTCGGTTCTCGCTGGCTGCATTCGTCCAAGCCTGTGGCCGTCGCAAAACCACAAGTGCAACTGGCGACACCCACCGAGCAAGAGAAACGCGAGTATGTACTGGAAGTCATCGGCCTCGGCGTCACCTTGGACAGGTATCGCCAGGGCAAGCTTTGGGAAGCCCTACAAACTGGAAACGCTTATACCAGCATCCGCGAACAAGATAAGAAGAAATATCCATGGAGCAGCCTGGACAAAGCAGGCACCAGTGGGGGGCGTGCAGGCGACTCACTCGAAAATGGCGCGCTGAATACGCCAATGTATTTTGCCGTACCCATATTTAACGCCGAAGGCCCCATTGCAGATCCTGCGCTGCAAGATACACCACACTCGCCCATTATGGGTCTGGCAGGCAGCACCGCCTCTTCCGGCATGCACTGGCACCTATTTGTGGCGGGACCACGACGCTTCGAAGAACACCCAGAGCATATTCTAGAAAATGTTTTCGCATTTTTTGACGCCCATCCTGACGTACCATACATCATCTTGAATTCGCATGATGGCATGGAATCGCGCGATATCAATCGCAGTCCCAACACTCCCGAATTGCTCAAAGACGGCTACTACATCCCCGAAATGCCCGACGCCTCCGCCCTCTTCGTGCTGGCGCGTCGTGAACGCATCGACGCCGTGCGAAAGTTCGCTTACGAGGACGCCCCGCCAGAAGACAGCGTCGATGATTTGAATACCTACGGTGTAGCCCGGCGGCTGTATCTGGCGTACTATGAGTTGATGGGAACAGTGCCGCAGGCACACCTGGAAACCGATCCGACAGCCATCACCCGGCGCCAGCCCAGCATCGCCGAATGGCTCCCCGTGGCCGCGCAATTCGCGCAGCGCCCCGACATCCGTGACACCGGCACTTTCAGCATGGTCGACAGACTCAAGCACAAAACGTATCACCCACCAAAAGACTGGCAACCCACGCCCTGGTTTCCCCTGCCGTTCAACAAGGAGCAGCTGGCGCAGCTGGACCGCCTGCCCACCTTCGGCTTCATCCACAGGCCCACGTTTGTCAGGATGAAGGATGAACACGGCAAGCCGCTCACGCGACGCGACCAGCGCGAGCAAGCGTTGCAGGCAGGCTGGCAAGAAGCCTTGCGCAGCTTGCCGGAAACCGAGCGTCCCGCCGCGCCGACGCGCCTGATCGCTGCCACCGGCGGCAATCAGGCGCAGCTGCTTGCATTGCACAAGACCGTGCTGAAACATGCGGAAGATGGCGGCACGGAACTCGACAGCGGCAACACGGCGCAATGGATCGATACCGACCAGCGCCTGGGCAATACGGGCGCGGCCACCCTGTTCGTGCAGATGGCCATCGGCGTGATGGGCAGCTACCGCGATGGCGGGGTCAGCGCCGTGGTGAACTTGCGCAACAACGAGGAAGCGACCATCGTCCTGGTCAGCCCGCCGTCGGAAGAAAAACGCCGCACGCAAAAACATCCGCACGGCGGCGATGTATTGCGGCACTACGTCACGCCGGCCATCGACCCGGCGAATTATCCATCGAACTGATTATTTATCGTGTGCGGCAAGCTGCGCCAGCGCATTCCCCCGCACCTGGAACGCCACCTTGGCCACAGTTTTTCCAGCATCATCGACGAGGGCCAGCGCGTGCTTGCCCGGCACGGGGCGCCAGCTGATGCTTTCCGCCGCGCCGCCCAGGTCCTTGCCGTCGAGCACCCAGCGCAAGCCGTGGCTGCCTTGCGCCTGGAAGAACACGCGCTGCAGGGCGGGCGGGATGTCGGGGTCGATGGCGAGGATGCTGTCCTCGGCCGGATACACGATGGCGGGCGGCTTCACCGTGTCGCCCAGCACGGCGATGACGGGGCTTTCCGTGCCGGCAATAAACCATTCGCGGCGCGGCGCTTCCAGCGCGGGCTGGTAGGCCACCATCTGCTGCAGTACGCCTGGCGGGGCTTTCGGGGCATGGCTGGGAACGTTCTTGTGCAGGTAATCCATCACGTCGCGCCACACGGGCGCGGCGCCCGTCACGCCCGACACGTCCCACATGGGCTTGCCGTCAAAGTTGCCCACCCACACGCCCACCGTGTAGCGCGCCGAATAGCCCATGCACCAGTTGTCGCGCATGTCCTTGCTCGTGCCCGTCTTGACGGCGCTCCAGAAATTCGTCCCCAGCTCATTGCGCAAGCCAAACGTCATGCTGCGCGCGGCACGGTCGGCCAGGATGTCGCCCACGATGAAGGCGGCGCCCGGCTCCATCACGCGGCGTTTATCCTTGCCAGCCTGTCCCGGCTGCAGGCTGGCCGTGCTGTACAGCCCGCCATTGGCCAGCGCGCGGTAGGCGTTGGCCAGTTCCAGCAAGGTCACTTCAGACGAGCCCAGCGCCAGCGACGGGCCATAGTATTCGGCCGGTTCCGTCAGGCTGGACAGGCCCACGTCCTTGAGACGGTTGTAAAAGCCGTCCTGTCCCGTCAGCAGCACCGTGCGCACGGCGGGAATGTTGAGGGAGCTGGCCAGGCTGGTGCGGGCGCTGACGTATCCCTTGAAATTGCGGTCATAGTTTTGCGGCGCATACATGCCGGACGCCGTGGCGACGTCGAGCGGCGAGTCGTCCATGACGGACGCGGCCGTCATCAGCCGGCGCTCGATAGCCAGTTCATACAGAAATGGTTTCAGGGTGGAACCGGCCTGGCGCAGGGCCGTCACGCCATCGACGTGGCTGCCGCCCGCATTGCCGACATACGAGAGAATCTCGCCGCTGCGGTTGTCCAGCACGATGATGGCGCCATCGTTGACATTGCGCTCGCGCAAGGAGGCCAGTTGCTGGCGCAGGTTTTCTTGCGCGAAACGCTGCAGGGGACCATCGAGCGTGCTGGCGACCTGCGCGCCCGGCTGCTTCAACAACTGCTGCGCCACTTGCGGCGCCGGCGCCAGTTCCGCATACAACGCATTGCGCTGCAGGGCCGTCTGCACGCGCTGGCCGATCAGCTGGCAACTGCTGTCCATGCGCCACTCTTTCGCCAGCGCGCAGGCGCGGCGCGACACGATGGCCGGCGCCGCGTTCGGCGCGCGCACGAGGCTGGCCAGAATGATGGCGTCCGTCTGGTTCAGGCCGGACGGCGCCTTGCCGAACAGGCTGTACGAGGCGGAGGCGATGCCTTGCAGCTCGCCGCGGAACGACACGAGATTCAAATACGCTTCGAAAATCTGCGCCTTGCTCCAGCTGTCCTCGATGGCTTGCGCCGCGCGCATCTGGTCCCATTTCTGGCGCAGGCTGCGTCCTCCCGACGACGCCTGCAAGTCCACGTCCAGCTGGCCCGCCAGCTGCATGGTGATGGTCGACGCGCCCCGGGCTTTCTTGGAAAACAGGTTGTCCCAGGCGGCCGTGGCCAACGCGGACACATCCACGCCGCCATGGCGCATGAAGCGCTGGTCTTCCGCCAGCAGCACGGCCTGCTGCACGGCAGGCGAGATGTCGGCCAGCGGCACCCACGGCAGACGCCGCACTTTCATGTCCACGCGCAAGGATTGCAGCGGTGCGCCGCTGCGGTCCAGCAACTGCGCTTCCGAACTGCGGTAGGCGGCCTGCACCTGGGCTGGCGTCGGGACAGTCTCGGCGAAGACCGGACTGGCCAGCAGGCAGCCCATCAGTAAAACCTTACCTTTCACTGCGCCACCTTCACATTTGCGTTCGGCGACTCGCCAAACATTTCGGGCGAATACATGGCTTCGATGCGCGTGGCTGGCAGGCTGAAGTCGCCGGCATTGTTCAGGCGCACCGTGTATTCCACGCTCCAGTTACCCTTCGGCACGAACGCGTAATACGCACGGAAGGCGTCGAAAGCCCGTTCCTCGAAGGTAGGCCAGACCCAGCCCGTGGATTTCTCGCCGGCCGTCATCAGCTGTGAATCGCGGCCCAGGCCCTTGCCCAGCACCGTGGCGCTGGCCGGAATCGGGTCGTCGACCACCACCCAGCTCATGTCCGCCTGCGCCGACAAGTCCAGGCGCACACGGTAGACGTCGCCACGCGACCACTGGCCAGTGGTCTTCTGCTCCACTGGCGTAATCGTTTTCTTGATCGTGTAGCCGCTGGAAACGGGCGCCGTCAGCGGGATGGCCGCCAGGCTTTGCACGGTGGCCCAAGGCTTGCCCGTGCCGCTGTGCGCCAGGCCCAGGGTATCCGTGCCTTTCGGCCACGCCTGCAGCAAGGGTCCCACTTTCGCCGCGCCATTCCACACAAGCGCTTGCGTATCGCCGCCCAGCTTGACGGCGCTGGCGCCCGTCACGGGGGTGGATTCGAACTTGGCCGAGAATTTATTGATGGCCAGGGTGCCCCAGGCGTTGGCCACCGTCGTATCCCAGCGGCCCTTCTTCTGGCGGCCCATGCTGCCGCGCACGAGGCGGCCGATGTCGTCTTTCCACGCCGGATTGTCCATCACGGCCAGCAGCAGGCGATTGGCGTTGACGTCGCCGGACACCATCAGCCACCACCAGTTATCCTTGCGCTCGGTGGAAAATCCCATGGTCGTGCCCTGGAAGTTCAGGCGCGAACGCAAGATCTGCTGCGCCTCGGCCAGCAGCACGTCGCGGCGCGCCAGGCCTGGCGTGCGTTGCAGCAACAGGCTCCAGTCGATGACGGCGGAAGTCGGCCACAGGTTCGGATTGATGCTGATGCTCTCCAGGGCATCGGGCGGCACCTTGTTGGAACGCGACAGCGCTTCCAGGGCGGCAAGTTTACGCACGGCCAGGTCCGTCGTATCCAGCGCGGAACGCCGCACGATGCGGCCCTGCACGAAAGCCGTCAAGGCTGCTTCCATGCGGTTTTTCGTCTGTTCCGGAATCGCATAGCCCGCTTCTTTTGTTGCCGACAGCACGTAGGCCGTCAAGCTGTCGCTGCCCTGTTCCATGATGGGGAAATATTTCAGCATGCCGTCACCGTCGAGGTAGGCGGGCAGGCTGGCGGCCAGCTTGTTCCACGCCTCCTCGTCTTGCAAGGCAATGGCTTTCGACGTGTTTTGCTCGAAGCAGGTGTACGGATACGCGGCCATGTACTCGCGCACGCCGGGCAACTCACCACCGAGCTTGGCGACAAAGCTGGTCTGGATGCCGCCCCGGCCCGGCAAGGCGCCGGCCGGCATGTGCACGGACATATTGACGGGCTTGTCAACTTGCTGCAAGGTGGCCTGGTACATGCGCACGGGCGTGGCCTGGCCCACCTTTTGCGTGATTTTCAGTTTATCGGTATGGTTGCCCGCTTTCGCAGCGACCTCCCACACAATCTGTTGCGCACCCAGCGGCACCTGGTAATCCCAGCCTACTTCGCGCGCTTCGCCGGCCGTCAGGGTCAAGCTCTGGCGCGGCAAGGCCTTGCCGGCCGCCGTGGCATTGAGGTCCACACTCAAGGCTGCGGCCGAGGTGTTGCGCACGGTGAAGCCTGCGCGCAACTGGTCGCCTTCGCGCACGAGGGTCGGCAAGCCCGACATCAGTATCAGGTCTTGCGAACTGCGGATATCCGTGCTGCCCGTGCCAAACAATTCCTTGCCCGCGCTGGCGATGGCGACGATGCGGAACGCCGTCAGTGAATCGTTGAGCGGAACCTGCATGGTTGCCTCGCCCTTGGCGTCAAGCTTGACCGTGCCTTTCCAGAACAGCAAAGTGTCGAACAGTTCGCGACTGGCGCCCTTGCCGCCACCACCGCCGGCCGGGAAAGCCTTGCGGCCGAAGTGGCGCTTGCCGATCACCTGCATCTGCGCCGTCGCCGTTTCCACCTGCAGACTGCGCTGGGCCATCATGGTGTCGAGCAGCTTCCAGCTATCGTTGGGCATCAGTTCCAGCAGCCCCGTGTCGACGGCCGCCAGCGCCACTTCGGCGCCGGCCGGCAACGGTTTCCCGTCGGCACGGCGCACGCGCACGGAAACCTCCGCCTTGTCGCGCGTCTTGTACACCTCCTTGTCGGACACCACCATCACGTTCAGTTCATGCGCCTGCCACCCCACGTTCAGCGGCGCGATGCCCATCTTGTAGGCCGGCTTGCCCAAGTCGACCAGGGCCGTCGGCTGCACGCCGTCCACCCTGCCCCGCACGACGAACACGGACACGTACGCATTCGGCGCATAGTTCGGTTTGACCGGAATATTCACCACCGGTTCCCGGCCATTGAGCTGGCGCACATAGGTGTCGAGGATGCCTTCGCGCTCGACCGTAATCAAGGCCGTGCCCGAGCGGAACGGCATGCGTACTTGCAAGCTTGCTTCCTGGCCCGGTTCATAGCGTTTCTTTTCCGGCAGTAAGTCAATGCGGTCATTGTCGCTGACATTGAACCACCAGTCACCGCTGCCGGCCACCCAGGTTTCGCGGTTGGCGACGGCCGCGTTGCCGGATGCATCCTGCGTGCTGGCGCGCAAAATCAGATTGCCGCTGGCGGGCGCCTTCACGTCGCACATCAACAAGCCCTTGCCGTCCGTCTTGCCTGAACACGCCGGACCCAGCTTGACCACTTCGCTGCTGTTTTCATAGGCATAAAAGCCGCCGATCAGCCGCCGGCGGTGCGAATAGCTGTTGCGCTGGAAGAAGTCGACGGCGACCGGGGCGTTCGCCACGGGCTTGCCATTGGTGCCCAGCACGGCCACCGTGAACTTGAAGGCATCCTTGCTCAAGGCCCAGGCGTCGGGCTTGATGCCGATCACATAGTTCGATGGCCACAGCGGTACGCGCGTGGCCACGGAAGCCGTCTCGCCATTCGCATCCTGGAACGCCATTTCCGCCACCAGGTCGCGCGGTGTGGACAGCTGCGGCAACTGGTCGATGACGATGCGCGCGCCGCCCGCCTTGTCCAGGGTCAAGCTTTGCGTGCGTGCGGCCGCCGCGCCGGGGCCACCCGCGCCATGGCCTTCATCCTGCCACTCGCCTTCATCGTCGTCGTAGCCGGTGCCCTGCTTCACCAGGCCTTCCTTCACGTCGCCATTGCTGAAGCTGTATTCGGGATAGTCGGCAAACGTCACGCTCTTGTCTTGCAGCACCGTGCGCAGCTTGACGGGCGCGTTGGTGGCCGCGCCGCCGGCCAGGTAGGTGATCTGCGCATCGAGGGCCAGCTGTTTCGCCTGCACGGCAGGCGCTTTCGGGCCTTGCAGCACGGCTTTCATGGTGGGCACGCGGAACGCTTCCACGCGGAAGCTGCCGGACGGGCGGCCCGCCATCGTCACGCTGTACTCGCCCTGCTTGGCGTCGGCGGGAATGAGCCAGTCGCTTTCCGCCGTGCCGCTGGCCGACCAGCGCAGCGGCAATTGATAGTTCTGGTCGCTGCCCTGGTGCGTGATGACAACGGAGGTGGCGCTGCCGGGACCGTTGTTCTTGTCGACCAGGCTCATGCCCTCGCCCGTGTGCTTGCGGATGAAATGCTTCATGTGCACGGTTTCGCCGGCGCGCAGCAAGGTGCGGTCGAATACCGTGGCCAGCAGAGTGTTGTCGGCGCGCGTGTCGTCCGTGGGTAAGTTGAATCGCCACGCTTCGATGCCGCCCACCCAGTCCGACAGGGTGAACGTCATGTCGCCGCCGCTGCGCGCACTGATAAAGTAGCGGCCATTGTTCTTGCAGCTGGAATTGGCCAGCTCGCCGGGGATATGCGCCACGCCGTCCGCGCCCGTGGCGCCTTGCCACAGCAGCTTGCCGGCGCAGTCGCGCACGGCTACTTGCGCTTTCGCAACAGGCGCGCCCTTGTCGAGCGACGTCACCCACACGAGCGACGATTGCGCGCCATGCTTGAAGTGGGCGGCCAGATTCGTCACCAGCGCGGCCGTGCGGATGTAGGCCGTCGTCGGTTTGCCCAGCAGCACCTTGCCAAGGATGGGGCTGGCCAGCTCGACCACGTAAAAGCCCGGTTTCAGCAAAGGGATGCCGATCACTTCAAAGGTTTTCTTGCCATCGGGGCGCGGCAGGCTGATGGGGCGCGTACCGGACGCGCCCGCCAGCACGGATTTGCTCATGTTGCCCGCATATTGGGCGTACGGCTGCCAGTATTCGCCCCCGTCGCCATTGCCGGCCAGGCGCTGCATCCATTCGATGATGAACTTGTCGTCATTGTCGGGCACGCGCAAGGTGGCGCCCGTGGCGGCAGCGGATGGCTGGGCGATTTCCTTGCCCGACAGCACGGGCTCGATATTGCGCACGGTGACGGGCAGCAAGCCATCGCCCTTCGCTTCGATGATGCCGAACGGGGCCGGGAATTTCAGCAGCGGCGGCTGTTCGCCCGTGCGCACCGTCATCGGGAAGCGCGCGCGGTTGAGCAAGGCGCGGCCCGCGTCATCCGTCAGCTTCGGCGGCAGATTCAAGACAAAACTGGTTTGCACGGGGAAGGGGCCGTTGAAGGCGGCGCCGTACAGGAATTCCGCCTTTTCTTCCTCTTTTGAAATCGTCGGCGCATACGTCTTGCCGCCTCCCCGCAAGGTCATGGCGCGCACCAGCGACGCCTTCACGGGCGCGGAAAACTGCACGCGCATGGGCAGGAAGGGGATGCATTGCTCCTTCGGATTGCTGCGCTCGCAACTGAACTTGGCCGTGAAATCGGGACGCGTCTTGAACTGCAGGGTTTGCGCCTTGTCCGTGGCAATGCCGCTGGCGCTGGCGATGCCTTCGCCCCACACGAGCGACACCTTGGCATTGGCGGGAAAGCTGCGCTTGCATTGCAGCACGGTGACGGGCAGCGGCGGCGCGCCCTTGCTGGCGACGGGCATGCCCACTTTCCACACGATGCCCCGCTTCTTGAAATACACGGTCAGATAGCGGTCGAGGAAGCTCTTGCGCAGGGTCAAAACCTGCTCCAGCTCCTTGCCTTTGAGCAGGCGCACGGGAATCTTTTCATTGATGCCATCGGCGCGGCAATACGCGTTCGCGGCCACGCTGGCCTCGTTCGGCGCGGCGTCCAGGCCCAGCACGAAGATCTGGTTTTCATCGATGTAGGGCTGGCCGTCATACGGTACGGCCTCGACGATGGCCGGGCCGCCCGTGGAAAAGCGGTACGAAGCCGTCCCCTGCAAGGCCTGGCCCGCCTGGTCCTTCAGCCCCGGCTTCAGGGTAAAGCTGCAGGCCACGCCGGCCGGCAAGTCGCGCTCGAAATCGAAGTTCCAGTTGCGCTCGTCGGCCCAGCGCCCCGCTCCCGCCACGACGCCAGGCTCGGCCTTGCCGCAATCGATGGCGAACGGTGCGGGCAAGCCCATGTCGCCGAACGGCACCATCGGCGTGGCGAACTGGGCCCGCACCTGGCGTACGGCCTTGACCGTGCCGCTCGGCGAAAACACGGACACGCCGCTATCGGCCCAGACCGGCGCCGCCATACCCAGCGACAGCAGCAGGCACAGCTGCCCCAGTTTGCCAGGCAGCGGGGAAGAAAAAACACGGGACAGGTCAGGCACGGGTAACTCCTTGATGAAAAGTGGCGGAGCTGGCTGCGGCGTGCAAGAGTTGCCTTGAGGAAGCCCTATATGGCAACAGAACGCGGCAGGAATACAACATCAATGTAATATTAGTTATCAAGCTCATCATTGTTGCTAATATACAGTGGCATGCAGGTAAGAAGTCGTACGATTGCCTCTTGTCGCGGCGCCAGAAAGTGGCCGTGCTTGTAAAAGTTTCACCGAGCAAATTAGTTTTTTTCAACAGCAAAGCCTTTGTAGTGAATCTGCAACACCATTGATATACCGCAATGCTTTGTGCGCCAGCGCACCGACCAGCTGAACCTGCAACCGTATTCTCTAGTCCAACAGCAGTGCATTTATCGCAAGAATGCGCACCTGGAAGTGTGGTCTATCTCTAGCAATAGCACGTGTAGCAAGAAGTGTTTTGATGCCGTAGAGAAAATCTCTTATTAACGTTGGGAGTTACTTGTGAATAATCTAAAAAAAATCGCCGTTGCCGCCGCAGTCTTGTGCTCCGCCCTCGGCGCACAGGCCCAGGAAATCAATCCCTCCTGGTATATTCAACCTAGCATCAACGCACTCAAGCCAGATTCCGACTTCGCCACGGATAAAACCGGCTATGGTGCAGGCTTGCGCTTCGGTAAGCCTGTTTCCCAGGACTGGGATATCCAGCTGGGCACCACGTATGCCCGTTCCAAGGATGGCGGCCAGCGCTACCAGCAGAACACGCTGGGCGTAGACGGCTTGTACATGTTCTCGCGCAAAGCCTTCCGTCCCTTCCTGCTGGTCGGTGCCGGCATGCAGCGCGACAAGGACACCAGCTTCGCCTTCGGTGAGCGCACAAAAAGCTCGCCATACGCCAGCGTTGGCCTGGGTTTCCAGTCCAGCATCACGGAGCAATTGTCCATCCAGGCTGACGTGCGCAATGTGCACGGTTTCCTGCGCGGCAATACCTTCGACCCGAGCAGCAAGTCCAACAACTACTATTTCACCGTGGGCCTGAACTACGCGTTCGACAAACCAGCTGCACCGCCGCCACCACCGCCACCGCCGCCAGTGCGTGAAGAAGTCGTCGTGGTCGTGCCACCACCGCCACCGCCACCACCGCCAGCACGCTTTGAAAAAGTGACGATGTCGGCAACGGAACTGTTCGCGTTCGACAGCGCCAAGCTGGGCCCGACACAGACCAAGCTCGACGAAATCGCCCGCGTGCTGAACGCGGCGCCTGACGTCAACAACGTCGTCATCAGTGGTTATGCCGACCGCATCGGTTCGCCCAAGTACAATCTGAAACTGTCGCAGCAGCGCGCTGATGCAGTCAAGGAATACCTGGTCGCCCACGGTGTTGCCGCCAACCGCTTGACGGCCGAAGGCAAGGGTTCCACGAATCCTGTCGTCACCTGCAACAACAAGAAACGTGCCGACCTGATCAAGTGCCTGGAACCAAACCGCCGCGTTGAAGTGGAACAAATCACCATCGAACGCCGCGTGCAGTAAGCTGAACAGTGGTACGCCACTTGTGAATTAAAAAAAGGGGCTCGCGCCCCTTTTTGCATTGAAAGCCATCATGAATTTCTCTACCCGCTATCCCAAACTGGCCGGCCTGGCGCCGCTCAGCAAGCAGATGCGCAGTGTCATCGTCTGCTCCGTCACCGAATGGCTGGAACACCGCGCTTCGAGCAAGGGCGCCGCCCTCGCCTATTACACCCTGTTTTCCATCGCCCCCATCCTCGTGCTCGTCATCGCCATCGCCGGCTTTTTCTATGGCCCGGCCGCCGCGCGCGGCGAGCTGATGGGGCAGCTGCAAGGCTTGCTGGGCACGCAGGGCGCGGAAGCCATCCAGCTGGTGCTGGCCGGCGCGAAGAACCATGAACAGGGCCGCATCGCCACCCTCATCGCCAGCGCCCTGCTGCTGTTTGGCGCCACCAGCGTGTTTGCCGAACTGAAAGCGAGTCTCGATGAAATCTGGCAAGTGCCGCCACTGAAGGAAGCGGGTGCCTGGGACATGCTGCGCACGCGCCTGCTGTCCTTCGGCCTGGTGCTGGTGCTGGCCTTTCTGCTGATGGTGTCGCTGGTGGTCAATGCGGCCATGGCCATCCTCGCCAACTTCTGGGAAGGCGTGTGGAAGGACACGGCCGTGCTGTTTACCATCCTGTCGAACCTGATCGGCTTTGCCGTCATCGCCAGCCTGTTTGCCGTCATCTATAAAATGCTGCCGCGCGTGCGCCTGTCCTGGCGCGACGTGCTGATCGGCGCCATCGGTACAGCCTTCATGTTTTCACTGGGGAAATATGCGATTGGCGTGTATATCGGCAATAGCGGCGTGGCCAGCAGTTATGGCGCAGCCGGGTCCCTGGTGGCCCTGCTGCTATGGGTATATTACTCGGCGCAAATCTTCTTCCTGGGCGCCGAATTCACGCGTCAGTTCGCCTTGCAGCTGGGCAGCATGAAGGACATGCCGAAGACGGAAGACGGCGACGTGCAAGTCAAGATACTGAAACGCCACCAGTCGTAAGCAGTCTGCACGCAACAACGGCGCCCGCGGGCGCCGTTTTTTATGAAGCTTCAACTTACTCGCCCAGCAGTTCCGCCACCACTTCCATGCCTTGCACGCGTTCGGCCACGACTTTCACGATGACGATGATGGGCACGCCCAGCAGCAGGCCCCAGACGCCCCACAGCCAGCCCCAGAACAGCAGGCTGATGAACACGGCCGTGGGATTCATGCGGGCGATGCGCCCCGTCATCCACGTGGTGACAAACGTGCCGACCAGGGTAGCGATGGCCATCGACGTGCCCGTCACCAGCAAGACCATTTCCAGCGATTCGAACTGCAAGAAGGCGACGAGGCCCGTGGCGATGGTGATGAGCAAGGGGCCGAAATACGGCATGATGTGCAGCAAACCGGCCACGATGGCCCATGCGCCCGCGTTTTCCAGGCCGATCACGCGCAGGGCGATCCACATCAGCACGGCCAGCAAGACATTCGTGACGAGCAGCATGAACATATAGTTCTGGATCGAGGTATTAATGTCTTCCAGGATATGTACGGTGACCTTCTTGCGGCTCAGTGACGGTCCCGTCAGCTTGACGAGCTTGCGCTTGAAGGTATCTCCCGACAGCAGCAGGAAAAACACGAGGAAGATGACCATGGTGGCCTGGCTGACAAAGCCCACCAGGCCCAGCGAACCGGCCCAGACCCAGTCCATGATCTTGAAATTGGGACCGTCGGATGCCGCCGCCGCGCGGCGCGTGTTGCGGCGCGCTTCGGCGCCGGCGGCCACTTGCTCGATTTCATTGGCCACGGCCTGCATCTTCTGGAAGGTGCTGTTCTTGCCGCCCGTATTGGCGGCGATCAGCCGCGACAGTTTGTGCGTGGCGGCCGGCAACTCTTCAACGATGGATTCGAATTCGCCCTGCACGCGCTCGACCACCACGATGGAGCCGAACAGGATCAGGGCCGTGACGGCCGTGGCGCCGATGGCGCGCGGCAGACGCAGCTTTTCCAGCCAGGCGACGACGGGATTGAGGGTATAGGCAATGAAAATGCCGAAGATGACGGGAATGAGGAATTTCTGTGCCCACTGCAGCGCATAAATGAAGCTGACGGTGGCGATGATGCCCAGCGCCATGCCACGTGCATTGACGTGCAGCGGCAAACGCAGGGATGCGTCTGGCTGCTCCACGGGCGCGCCGGGAGGTGGCCCGGCAGGCTCGGTGGAGACAGCCGCCACCGGCTCGGGCGGGGTATCTGTAGGCTGGATGTGCATGCGATTCCCGCGACGGTCGGTGGTGGGCCGCAGAGCCAGCCGTGGGGCTGGCCGCTGCGGCGGGTCAGGCCATTACTTGACGCGGATGTCGTTTTTCACCGACTTCACGCCCTTGACGCCACGGGCAACTTCACCCGCTTTGGCGGCATCGGCTGGCTGGGCAACGAAGCCGCTCAGCTGAACCACGCCCTTGAAGGTTTCCACGTTGATTTCCGTCGATTTCAGGGTAGGCTCGTTGAAGATGCTGGCTTTCACCTTGGTGGTGATCGCGGCGTCGTCGATGTACTCGCCCGTGCCTTCCTTGGTTGGGGTCGAAGCGCAGCCTGCAACGGCGAACAGGGAAGCGACGAAAAGGCCGGTAGCGATAGATTTAGTGAATTTCATGGTTTTTTCCTTAGGAGTGGTCAATCAATGTGCTCACAATGAGCTTCTTATACCAGTGTGGTGACTGCGCGCCGGATGGAGCTCAGTAGCCAAACTGGGTTTTTGCAGCCTTGATACAGTCATCCTTGGCTGCGCCGGCTAATGCATCGCATTTTTCTGTCGCGACCTTGTACTCGGCTTTTCTTTTTGCTTCACGCGCATCGCTGCGCGCTTCGATGACTTTCTTGTCCGCCTTGGCGTCGGCCAGGGCCGCCACCTTGGTGGACTTGGCCAGCTTGACGCAGACATCCTTGTCGTTGCCCGTCAGCGCATTGCAGCGCGCCAGGTCGACGTCGTAATTGGCATCGGCAATCTTGATGCGCGCCTTGGTGTAGGCACGCAGGGTGTTCGTGTATTGCGCCTGCGCCACGGCTTCATCGTAGGTGCGCACGGCTTTCGCTTCGGCGATGCAGACATCCTTCGGGTTGCCCGTGATTTTTTCGCACTCGGCATGCGCCAGCTTGTAGTTCAGGGCCGCCTGCTCATTGGCGGCCTTGTAGGCTGCTTTCGCTTCCGGCGTGGCGGCCGCTGCCTGGCCGCCCCAGGCGGCACATGCGAGGCTGACGACGACGGCGGTGAAGAGCTTGTTCTTGTTCATATATTTTCTCCCTGGTGTTACCAAGCATGTCTGCTTGGCATGACTACCGTTTTACGTGGATCGCCCCCATTCTTCTGTACGCTGCCGTACACAAGCAATTTATTTTGAAACAAGCAGGCACGCAGGAAGAAATAACAACATTTGTGCGGGACCCAACCGCGCTGGCAGCGAATAAGTACGTGCGGCAGCGTACAGACCGGAAACGGGGGCCTGACTAAGATGGCATGACACCCTTACCTCGTCAGGAGAATAAAATGAAAACCAACGCCACCTTGGCTGCACTGATGCTCGCCGCCACCGCCGTACTCAGCGGTTGCGCCACAGGCCCTTCCCAATCACAACAATATTACCCGGCCAATCAGCCTGAGTCCGCCATGTATGGCACCGTCGATTCCATCCAGATCGTGCAAGGCGGCGGCCAAACGAGCGGCGCAGGCGCCGTGGTGGGCGGCATCGCCGGCGCACTGCTGGGCAATACCATCGGCTCGGGCAGCGGCCGCACGGCCGCCACCGTGGCGGGCGCCGTCGCCGGCGGCGTCGTGGGCAACCAGGTAGAAGGCCGCAGGCAGCAGGCGCAGGCTTACCAGATCAGCGTGCGCCTCGACAACGGCGAATACCGCACCGTGGTGCAGGACAACGCGAATGATTTGCGCCCGGGTAACCGCGTGCGCGTCGTCGACGGCCGCGTCTACCGCTATTAATCCCCTGGCCGCGCTTGCCCGCAAGCCCGCGCCGGACCATGCACCAACAAGGAGATACCATGGGCACCATCATTCTGATCATCTTGATCCTGGCCCTGGTCGGCGTCCTGCCTACCTGGCCGCACAGCCGCAACTGGGGTTACGGCCCCAGCGGCATCGCCGGCCTCGTCGTAGTGATACTGATCCTGCTATTACTGACGGGCAGGTTGTAAAAAAAGGCGCTACGGCGCCTTTTTTATTTCAAGGAGGAAATATCATGACCATCCACAACACACTCTTGGCCACCCTGCTCGCCTGCAGCGTGGCGCCGCTGGCACTGGCCCAGACAGCCACGCCACAGCCGGGCGACCCGCAGCGCTGGTACCAGGAAGACAGCACGGCGCAAGCCCAGCTGCGCACCCTGCGCAAGGAAATCGCCGCCGCCCTGGCCGAGGCCAGGAAAGCCTGCCGTACGGAACCGTCCGCCACGCGCGCCACCTGCCTGAAGGACGCGCAAGACACGTACCGGCAAGACATGGCGAACGCGGAAAAACTGCGTGTGGCGGCCCATCCGCAGTGATGCAGGGATGCTGTTGCAACGCCTGGCAAAACCGTCGCGCAGCAGGTTTTGACAGCCGTCACTAAGCGGCGTCGCGTTCGTATGGCGGCAATTCGTGCACCACGAGCGGCGTGTCTTCCGTGACAAAGGCGAGCCAGCCGGCCGCCTTGATCGCGCGCAAGCCATCCTGGTAGCCCTGCTCCCAGCGCCATTCGATGGAGCCCTTGGAGAAATTGATGTCCTTGGCCGCCATGTGCCAATCGCGCCCCGCATACGGCAGGCGCACGATGTGCATGGTGCTGTCGCAGCCCAGCGCTACCAGCTCTTCCGTCTGCTGGCGGTTGTGCTTGGTGTCGGGCAGGTTGGCGTACAGTTCGCGCAATTTGCGCTGCAAGGTGTGCGTGCTGACGTAATCGGCGATGTGCCGCTTCGAGCGCGACGCGAAAGTGACGTCCTTTTGCCGCGTCTGCACCTCGTCGAGCGTGGTCGGTTCCGGTCCTTCCGAGCTCCACAGGTCCACCATGAAGACCAGGGTGTCGACGTGAGGCGTGTCGTCGAGCACGGTTTCCAGCGGCGTGTTCGAATACAGGCCGCCATCCCAATATAGATCGCCATCGACGCGCACGCCGGCAAAGCCGGGCGGCAAGGCGCCGCTGGCGCGGATATGATCGGCCGTCAGGGGCTGCTGCTGGCTGTCGAAACTGGTCAAGCTGCCGCATTTGACGCGCAGCGCGTTGACCGTCAGGCGCATGCCGCCGGGCTCGTTCAGGTAATCGAAATCGACCAGTTCCTCGAGGGTGCTGGCCAGCTCGCTGGTATCGTAAAAACTGGCCTCTTCCGGCTTGACGGCGATTCCGGCAGGAAACAGGCTGAAAGTGCGCGGCTTGAAGAAGCCTGGCACGCCGCGCAGCACGGTATCGAGCGTGGCCAGCCAGATGTTCGAGCGGCGCTGCTGGTCCGATACGAGGTTCATGTCGACGCTGTCGCGGTGCTCCACACGCTGCCAGAACTGTTTTAAACGCACGAGCCTGTCCTCGTGCTTGTTGCCAGCCAGAATGGCCGCATTGATGGCGCCGATCGAGGTGCCCACCACCCAGTCGGGGACCAGGCCATGTTCATGGAGCGCGTGGTAGACGCCGGCCTGGTAGGCGCCCAGTGCGCCACCGCCCTGCAGCACCAGCACGATGCGCAGGCGCGAGGGATTTAACTGATTGATCGGTGTCTTCGAATTCGTCATCAAGATGGCCCTCTGTCCGCCGCGCGGGTGCGGCGTGAATCATTGTAAGGGATTGCGCCTGTCTGCGCCGGACGTTGGGTACGGGCAAAAAAAAGGCTATGTCACCGTCAGATGTGGGAATGCGCCCAATGTTGCCTTCAATAACGTTTCGGGTGAGCGGATACGCCTGGCATCGAGGATCCAGCGCCATCCCAGGTAGTTCGGCAGATAGCGCGTCGCCACGCCGTGAAACGGGCCCAGCCATTGTCGCAATCGGCTGTGATAGGC
>NZ_FNHA01000021.1:0-40022 GCF_900103595.1 Janthinobacterium sp. OK676 | reverse complement strand
CAGATGGGTAATCCTCAAGCGATGGATTTTTTGTCAGATAAACTAAATGTAGGTCCTGCAAATGAAGGCGCAGGGTATTGGGCTAATATTCCTGTTGCAATAAAGATGATGGAATGTGCATTTTCCCAGGGGTACGGACCAGTTGCATATAATTTATCTTACATGTATGCCTCCCCGAGAATGGCCACAGGGAGAGTTAGCGGGCCGCGTACGCCAGAAACTAAAGCACTTGCTCTTAGAGTTCTACATGAGGGCGTAGCATTCGGCTGCGAGAAATGCGCAAACAAACTCACGATTGAATTCGGCGATCCGTTTGATCTTGCAAATATGCTGGTTCCGTATATCGATAAAGCGCGAGCGGAACGTTACGGCGTACTTAGTCGTGAACTGGGATTCAATCCCAACGCGCGCTTTCCTAATCTGGACAAGGTATTGCCACTGCCCCCCGCCGATTTGCCGCCCTGGAATGGTGACAGGGATACCTTGCTGCATGCCGCCACGGGCGTGCGCCCACCGCCAGCGATCCCGAAGCCAAGCGCCGCCTCGCTGTTACAAAAACCATATTTCCTGGCCGCCGACTATGTGCTGCATCTCACCGGCTTGCACAGCGACGCGCCGACTGCGCCATTTTCCGCATACTGGCAAGCCGCCGGTTTGCCGTCCCGGCATCGCGCGCACTGCTCACGCGCCACTGCCAGCCGCATTGGCCACGCCACGTATAATTTCCCGCACTATCCACCGCTATTCTTTTTCGACAGGTTCCCATGCCCCAGACTCCTGATTTGCCGCTGGATTGGCACGCGTTTGAAGCGGCCTATGACGTTGAAGCAAGCTGGTTCAGGCTGGCCAACGCATCGTTGGCGCTGCTGGGTGCGTCCCCATTCAAGGACCAGGCATTTTCAGCGTTTGCCTTTAACGCCGTATCGTTCCCGTCCCTTTCGCTGAGTTTTGATACCGATCCCGGGAACAGGGAGCGCGGTGACTATCCTCCGGACTGGTCGAACGAGTGCATGGAAGCCGATGTGCCGGAAATCGGACAATTATGGGAAGAGGGCCATGCAAGGATAGCCAGCGCGTTGAGCGAGCTCATCGACGCTGCCGATGAGGAGTTGCTCGATACCCTCGAAGAAGGCTATCTGCACAGCCTGAGGAAAACGATGGTGCGGCTTGAAACGCATCATGCTTTCGACCAAATCAAGACGTGTGCGCCATTCTGGACCGTGGTCACGCAAGTCGATGCCGATACGGAGGAAGAGGAGCGCCTGCTCGAGCAGGTGCGCCAAGGCCTTCTGGCGTGAAGGCTATATCAGGGCTTGCCAGGCCCTGACTTCTTCGTCCGTCAGCACCGGCCCCCAGCCGCCGCGCGGCGCCGCATCGTGCTGCACATAGTGCGCCAGCTGCGGCACCGCCACGTCATGCCGGGCACAGATGTCCAGCACGGCTTCCAGCTGGCGCCGGCTTGCCGGTAGGTCGTCGCCATGCCAGGTGCAGGCGCTCGTTTCCAGCACGTGCTGAACAAGTTCATCCAGTGCGCCGAGCAGGTGCACAGGGATGGCCATGCGGATGTCGTCGGGCCAGGGGTCGCCCATGCCCGTCACGGGCAAGGAGGCAAAGCCGCGTTCCCAGGCCGCAAAATCCCCAGACGTGACCTGCGTTATTTTCCATACGTGGCCGGCGAACGCGGACAGGGCCGGATGGCGAATGTCAAGGCGTTGGCAAAAGCGCTGCAGGCACGTCACGGCAATGCATTGCCTGGCGATCACCGAGAGCATGTCTATCGATATGTTGTGCATGAATCATGCGCTCCTGAAGGTGGCGCCTTTCAATAATTGAGTCAATTTGACTGGATTGCGGTAGTCCCGCCTGGCAAGGCGGCCTGCCGCAACGCTTCCACGGGCAATTGGAAAAAGCGCGGCACCATGGCCGGCGACAGGTCGTCGCCGCCATCCGCCATGGCCAGACGTCCGCTCAAGAGCAGCATCACATAGCCGTGGCCCAGCGACCAGCCGGCGCTGGCGGCGGCCTTGTCCCAGCGCGGGTCGAGGCCCGCTTCGCGCACGGCGGCGCCGGCTGTCTGCAGCACGTATTGAAAGCACGCTTGTGCCGCTTCCTGCAGGGCGGGGAACTGGCGCACGTCCTGGTGCTCGAACATCAGCCGGTAATGCGCGGGCGCCGCCAGGGCGAATTCGATGTATTGCTGGCCCAGCAGCTGAAACCGCTGGTCGGCGGGCAGGCTGCCTGGCGGCGGCAACTGCGTTTCCCATTTGTCGATCAGGCTGGCGAAGCCGGCTGCGGCCACCTCGGCCAGCAAGGCTTCCTTGCTGGGAAAGTGGCGGTACACGGCGGCAACCGAAACGCCCACCGTGCGCGCCAGTTCGCGCAGCGACAGGGCCGCGTCGCTTTGCTGGGCCAGCTGGGCGATGGTGGCGGCGACCAAGGTATCCCGCAGGTTGCCGTGATGATAATTGCTGTTCGTGCTCATCTTATGTTATCGCTGTTCACATTGTCGTGTATGATGGCCATGTTATCACTGAAAACATGGAGAGCACATGCAAGAGATAGGCAACGTGGTACGCGCCGTGGCTTTGCCGCCCGGTGCCAGCATCGCACCCTTGTACCCGGGCAGCAACCTGGCCGACGCGTATGCCGTCGCGCTGCCGACTGCGCAGGCGCGCCAGATGGACATGGAAAACCTGGCGCGCGCGCTGCTGGGCAGTCAGCCGGGCTGGGCGCGCAAGCTGATGGTGGTGCGCGACGCCATCGTGGCGCGCTTCGGCATCCGGACGGCAAAGCAGATGGAGGCGCGGCCCGGCAAGCGCATCGGCATCTTCCGCATCTTTGCCGTCAGCCCCGATGAAATCATCCTGGGCGAGGACGACAGCCACCTGGATTTCCGCCTGTCGGTGCTGCGCAGCAAGCAAGATGGCCGGCATGGCTGCGTGACCGTGGCCAGCGTCGTGCATTGCCATAATTGGGTGGGACGCGCCTATATCTTGCTGATCCGGCCTTTCCACAAGCTGATCGTGCGGCACTCGCTGGCGCGCGCGGCCAGGGCGGGCTTCGCCTGAGCCGGGAAGGGGGGCTGACGGTGCGGGCAATCTTGCTTATTCATGGCCGGTATTGCATACTGCACCACCAGCCTCATCACGATTCCCATGAACGATACGCTTCTCCTGCTGGGTTTTGCCACCACGCCGCTTGAACTGATTTCCTTTGTCCTGGCACTGACAACCGTTGCGCTGAACATCCGCCAGAATCACTGGGCGTGGCTGTTCGCCATCATCTCCTCGGCCGCCTACGGTTTCGTGTTTTTCGAGTCGCGCCTGTATGGCGACATGGCCTTGCAACTGCTGTTCATCAGCGTCTCGTTCTGGGGCTGGTACCAGTGGCTGCATCCGGCCAGCGGCGGCAAGACCTTGCCCGTCACGCGACTGAACGGACGCGGCTGGCTGGCCTGCGGCGCAGGCTGGCTGATCGGCTTCCTGCTGATCGCCTGGCTGCTGACGACGACGGACACGGACGTGCCCCATGCGGACGGCTTCCTCACGGCAGGCAGCCTCGTAGGGCAATTCCTGTTGTCGCGCAAGAAGCTGGAAAACTGGATCGCCTGGATCGTCGTCGATGTGCTGTACGTGTGGCTGTATGTGCACAAGGGCCTGACCCTGACGGCCGTGCTGTATGCCTTCTTCGTCGTGATGGCCATCATCGGCTTGCTGGCGTGGAAAAAGTCGGCGCCGGCCGCACCCGATGCGATGGTCCTCAAGTGACGGCGCCTTGCGTGCGCGTGGCCATCCTGGGCGCGGAATCGTCGGGCAAGTCGACCCTGGCGGCCGCCCTGGCCGAGCGCTACGGCACCGTCTGGGTGCCCGAGTATTTACGTGAATTCGTCGAGAAGCAGGGCAGGGTGCCCGTGGCGGCAGACCAGTTTGGCATTGCGCGCACACAAGTCGAACGCGAGGCGGCAGCCGCCGCGCAAGCGCGCAACTTCCTGTTTTGCGACACGACACCGTTGATGACGCTGGTCTACAGCCGTCATTATTTCGACGGCGCCGATGCGCCGCTGGCGGCGCTGGCCGATGCCACGCAGTACGATCTGACCCTGGTGACGGCGCCCGACAGCCCGTGGGTGGCCGACGGCTTGCAGCGCGAGTCGGAAGCCGTGCGCCAGCTGATCTACCGCTACCTGCTCGACGAGCTGGACGCGCGCGGCATCGCCTACCACGTGCTGCACGACAGCCTGGAGGCGCGCCTGGAACAGGCGGCGCCCTTGCTGCAGCAGGCGCTGGCTGCGGCGCCTGCCATTTCCCTCAATTAAAAGTCGAATTGCGCCGACACCTTGAAGGTGCGGCTGGCGCCTGGATACAGATAGCCGTCCGATTCCGGCGTCACGTCGCGCCAGTAGAACTTGTCGGCCACGTTGTTGACGGCGGCGCGCAGCACGGCGCGCGTGCCGGCGATGCGCGTGGCCCAGGCGGCGCCCAGGTTGAACACGTGGTAGGACGGCACGAAGGTCGTGTTGTTGTACTCAAACGCTTTCTTGCCCGCAAATTCCCAGCTGCCATTGACGCTCAAGCCCGCCACTTGCTGTACGGCGTAGTCCGCATGCACGGCTGCCTTGAAGGCCGGCACGTTGGGTACGCGCTTGCCATCGAGGTCGGCATTGCCCGTGCCTGACTGCTGGCTGTTCAGTGCCGTCACGGACGCGCCCAGGCTCAGGCTGGACGATGCCTTGCCTTGGGCCGACAATTCCAGGCCGCGGTGCTGGGCCTGGCCTTCGCGCACGAAGTAGCCAGCGGCATTCTGGAATTCCAGGCCCTTGCGGATCTGGAATAGGCTGGCCGCCACCATGAAGTCCGGCGTCACGTCCATCTTCGCGCCAAGCTCGATCTGCTTGGAGCGGCTGGGCGTGAGTTCCTCGTTGGCATTCATCGCCTTGCGGTCGGCCGTGCCGCCATGTTCCATGCCTTGCGAATAGGCCGCATACACGGAGACATTGTCGAGCGGGGTGTAGACGAGCGACACGTTGGGCAGCAGGAAGTCGTGCTTGGCGCGGATTTCCTTGTCGGCCTTCAATACGTACTGGTAGCCGTCGACGTCGATATGGCGCAAGCCGCCATGCAGCTTCCAGTTTTGGGCCAGGCTGACGATGTCCTGCACGAAGACGGAGTTTTCCGTATCCTTGCGCACCAGGCGCACGGGACCCGTGACGCCGGGCGAGGTGCCGACGATTTGCGGCTGGTAGATGTTGCTCACGCCCACCCAGTCGTACACGTACAGGCCGGCACGGTCCTTGCGACGGAAGGTCGAGACGCCGGCCGTGAATTCATGGCGCAGGGATCCGGTGGCGAATTTGCCCTGGATCATGGCTTGCGCGCTCAGCGGCTTTTTCGTCTCGCCCAGGCTGCGGTAGTCATACACGTCGTAGTCGCCATTGCCGCAGAAGCCAGGATACAAGTCTTGCGCGCCGCAGCCGTACGGGAAGGCCGTGTAGTCGTCGCGCTTGAATGAGTGCTGGTTGGCCGACAGGGTCGCGTGCCAGTCGTCATTGAACGCGTACTGGAAGCGCAGGCCGATGTTGCTGGTGACGGTTTCCACGGGGCGCGTCCACGGCTGCAGGTTGAGCATGGCGTCGGCGCTGATGCCGGTCGGCAAAGTTTTATTGTTCAACAGCTGGAAGCCGGGCGCCGTCGCCTGTGCCTTGTCCTGGTAGTCGGCATCGAGTTGCAGCAGGGCTTGCGGCGAAATCTGCCAGTCGAAGGCGCCGGAAATGAACTTGCGGTTGCCGTCCGCGCCCTTGATGTAGGAGCGCAGGCGCTCGGCCGCCACGTTCACGCGGTAGCCGAAGCGCGTGTCTTCCAGGCGTCCGCCCAGGTCGACGGCGCCGTACAGGGTGCCCCGCTCGCGCGTTTCCACGGTGACGGTGCGCAGCGGCGCGGCGGTCGGACGCTTGACGATGAAGTCGATCACGCCGCCCGGCGCGGCCACGCCCGCCTGCAAGCCGGCCAGGCCTTTCAGCACTTCGATGCGTTCCTTGTTTTCCAGCGGAATCTGCGTATCGCCAGGAATGGCCACGCCATCCTTGCGGTAGCTGGAATTATTGTCGAGCTTGAAGCCGCGAATGGAAAACTGTTCCGCATAGCCGACGGCGTTGTAGGCGTCGTTGATGCTGGTGTCGAGCTTGGCTGCATCGCTCAGATTGCGGATCTGCAAGTCCTGCATGTCTTTCTGCGAAATGACGGTGACGGATACCGGCGTCTGCAGCAGCGGCGCGTCGGAAAAGCCGCCCACGGAGGCGCGCTTGGCAGCCGGCGCCTTGCTGGCCGTGACGACGACTTCGGCCATGCTTTGGGCCTGCGGGTCGGCGGCTTCGGTGGCGTCATTCGCGGCAAAGGCCGGTGCGGCAAACGCGTGCAGGATCGCCAGGGTCAGTACAGAAACGGATAAATTCGGTGTGGACATAGATTGCTCGTGGTTCAAGCCGTCTCTGTACAGAGCACGGCAGGCTGCTTGTTCGGCTGGCGCCAACGCAGGAGCTATCAAAGGAGGGAGGTACTTTGCGCTTTCCTTCGCTGGCATTATCCAGATCAGGTACGAAGGGTATCTCTCACCCGGATGACTGCTCCAGGACCCCTAGCGAAACGACAGCTTAGCATGAAGCACGGCCAGCTGTCCCACCCGGCTGACCGTTTTACAACAGTGTGGTGTGAATCTACAAACTGAGCTCGAGCACCTTGCGGCTGATGGCGGGCGTGATTTCACGCTGCTCGCCCAGCGCCGTCATGCCGTGCGCTTCCAGGGCGGACACGACGGCATCCACGCTCGCATGGTTCAGGCCGTAGTCGGCCAGGCGCGTCTTGACGCCCATGTGGCGGAAGAAGAATTCCGTGCGCGCGATGGCCGCCTCGATGCGGCCATCCTCGTCGCCGCCGTCCAGGCCCCAGACGCGGGCCGCGTACTGCAGCAGCTTGGCGCGCTTGGCCTGCTTGCGCACGCGCAGCATGCTGGGCAGGATGATGGCCAAGGTTTGCGCATGGTCGAGCTCGTACAAGGCCGTCAATTCGTGGCCGATGGCGTGCGTGGACCAGTCCTGTGGCACGCCCACGCCGATCAGGCCGTTCAAGGCCAGGGTGGCGCTCCACATCACGTTGGCGCGCACGTCGTAGTCATCCGGATGCGACAGCGCCTTCGGGCCTTCCTCGATCAGGGTCAATAAAATGCCTTCGGCGAAGCGGTCCTGCACGGAGGCGTTCACCGGGTAGGTCAGGTATTGCTCCATCACATGCGCAAACGCGTCGACGACGCCATTGCCCACCTGGCGCAGCGGCAAGGTGAACGTTTTCGACGGGTCCAGCACGGAGAATTTCGGATACACCTTGCGGCTCATGAACGAGCGCTTTTCCTGCGTGGCCTTGCGCGTGATCACGGCCGAACCATTCATTTCGGAACCCGTGGCCGGCAAGGTCAATACGGTGCCGAAGGGCAGGGCCGCTTCGACGATCTTGCCGCCCTTGGCCAGGATGTCCCACGCCTCGCCCTCATGCAGGGCGGCGGCGGCGATGAACTTGGTGCCATCGACCACGGAGCCGCCGCCGACGGCCAGCAGGAAATCGATGCGCTCGCTTTTCACGAGGGCCACGGCCTGCATCAGCGTTTCATAGCTGGGATTGGGCTCGATGCCGGCAAATTCGAGCACCGTATGGCCGGCCAGCGCCGCCCTGACTTCATCGTAGACGCCGTTCTGCCGGATGCTGCCGCCGCCATACGTCATGAGCACTCTGGCCTGGGGCGGGATCAGCGCCGTGATGGCGGCGATCTGGCCCTGGCCGAAGAGGATTTGCGTCGGATTGTAAAAGTCGAAATTGAACATGGGGCTCCTGCCGCTGGGGTTTAGGCTGTTGCTGAGCCATGATTATGGCCGAACGGGTGGAAACGTGTCGTGGACGCTTGAGCTTTTCGCCCGCGCGGTGGAGAATGCAGCCGATGTCACCACCACGCGAAAAGGAATGCGCATGACCACCGTCCCACTGGAAGAATCCGGCCTGCCGGCCACCGCGCTCGACATGCACCGCGCCATCGGCGCCACCATCGCCGCACTGCAGGCGCTGGACTTGAACAGCCAGCGCTTCGAGGCGTGCACGGACCCGGAACTGCGCCGCGTGCTCGCGCATGCGGGCGACACGAGCCGCAAGGAAGTGGCGATGCTGCTCGAATGGATGCGCCGCCGCGACGCGCGCCTGGACACGGCCATGAAGGAAGCGCTGTTCAAGGCGGGGCCGATAGTTGCCCAGTATCACTATGACGAGAAAATATTGTAACTATTGGTTTGTTGTTGTGGTGTACCATGCGCCACTTTCGCATCGCTTCGCGTAGACTGTGCCCCGAACACGATTTTGGGGGAGTTTACAGAATGAAATCATTACCATACCGAGAAGGCAGCTGGTTTGCCGTGCCCCTGCCGGGCGGCGGTTATGCCGTCGGCGTGGTGGCGCGCAGGGCGCCTGCCGGGCGCATCATGCTGGCGTATATGTTCGGGCCCAAGCGCGACAGCTTGCCCACGCTGCAGGAGCTGGAAGGCTTGCGGCCGGAACAGGCCGTGCGCCGCCTGCGCACGGGAGACATGGCCCTGCTCAACGAGCGCTGGCCCCTGCTGGGCGACAGTCCCCACTGGAACCGTGATGACTGGCCCATGCCGGCCTTTATCCGTCGCAATGAATCCTTGCAGCGCGCCTGGCGCGCCAGCTATGCGGACGCCGATCCTGCCAAGCTGAATCGCGAGGAATCGATCCCCTTCGATACGCCGGGCATGGAAAGCGATTCCCTGTACGGCTATGGGGCGACGGAATTGTTGATGAGTAAATTGCTGGCGCAGGAGCAGGCGTCCGCTTGACCGCGGTCCGGCGGCGTAGGTCGGATTAGCGAGGCCTTGCCTCGCGTAATCCGACAACATTGTTGGCCAAGGCCGCTGGTGGTGTCGGCTTACGCGCCTTGCGCTAAGCCGACCTACGCCGCTGGCAAACTGATCTGAAACGCCAGGCCGCCGCCTTCGCGGTTGCGCACCTGTAATTCGGCGCCGTGGCGCAGCAGCACGCGGTCGACGATGGCCAGGCCCAGGCCGGCACCGTTGGCTTGGCCGCGCGCCGTGTCGAGACGGGTGAACGGTTTCATCAGCTGCTCGATCTTTTCCGCCGGCACGCCCGTGCCGTGGTCCTGCACCTCGATGATGACCTTTTTTGCGCCGTGGCTGGTGCGTACCTGGCAGGCGATGTCGATTTCCGTCATGTCGCTGCCCGGCGTCTTGCCATAGCGGCGCGCATTCTCGATCAGGTTGTTCAATACGCGGCGCAAGTCGGTGGGGTTGCCCATCGCATGCGCGCCATCGGCGATGGTGGCGTTGATCTTCACGTCCGGCAGGCGCATGGCTTCGCGCGTCATGTCGCTGAGTAAACCGCTCAGGTCGACGTCCGTAAAGCTCGACGCTTCCGTCGGCTTGGCATAGTCGAGGAACTGGCCGATGATGGCGTCCATCTGCCCGATATCGGACTGGATGCCTTCGCGCGCCTCGTCCGACAGGTTCGCCATTTCCACTTCCAGCTGCATGCGCGCCAGCGGCGTGCGCAAATCGTGCGAAATGCCCGCCAGGATCACGGCGCGGTCCGATTCCACCTGTTGCAGATCGTCGACCATCTGGTTGAAGCTGCGGTTCGCCTCGATGATTTCGATCGGGCCTTTTTCCGGCAAGGGCGCCGGCTGCTTGCCCTTGGCGATGTCGCGCGCGGCCGCCGTCAGACGCGACAGCGGCAGGTTGATCAGGCTGGAAATGATGGCCGCGCCCAGCAGGGACAGCAGGGACACCAGGCTGGCCCAGCCCAGCCACTGGAAGCCCGTCAGGCCGCGCAGGCGCTCGCGGTCCAGCATCAGCCAGTACTCGTCGTCGTCGATCTTGAAGCTGACCCAGAAGCCGGCCACGCCGTTGACGCGCGCGGAAAAGCGCGTGTCCTTGCCCAGCTTAGCTTTCACCAGCGCCTCGATCTCGGGCATCAGGTAATTGTCGGGCGGCGGCTCGATGCGGTCGTCCTCTTCCAGCGAGAAGATGCGGATGCCTTCATTGCTGACGAGGTCGAACAGCAGCTCGCGCCGCAGTTCGGGAGCCGAGTGCGTCAATGCCGCATGCGTGATGGTGACGACGGAAATGATCTGGGCGGAAATCTGCTGCGCCTGCGGCTCGCGCTGGATGACGGAAATCATGCCGATCCAGGTGATCATGCTGACCGTGGTCAAAGTGCCCAGCAGCAAAAAGGTGCGCCAGAACAGGCCGCTTTTCAGCCGCGCCAGGCTGATATCGGGAACAAGCTTCATCATGCCTCGCCTGCGATCAGCGCGGCTGTCCGTCCGGGATGAAGACGTAGCCGAGGCCCCACACGGTCTGGATGAACAGTGGGCTCGACGGGTCTGGTTCGATCAGCTTGCGCAGGCGCGAAATCTGCACGTCCAGGCTGCGGTCGAACACTTCGTACTCGCGTCCGCGCGCCAGTTCCATCAGTTTTTCGCGCGACAGCGGCTGGCGCGCATGGCGGGCAAATACTTTCAGCACAGAAAACTCGCCCGTCGTCAGCGGCACCGTTTCGCCATTCTTTTTCAGGGTGCGCGTGCCCAGGTCCAGCACGAAGTCGCCGAACTCGAACGTTTGCGGCGTTTCCGACGGGGCGCCCGGGATTTCATCGGGACCCTTGCGGCGCAGCACGGCGCCGATGCGGGCCACCAGTTCGCGCGGATTGAACGGTTTCGGCAGGTAGTCGTCGGCACCCATTTCCAGGCCCACGATGCGGTCCACGTCCTCGCCCTTGGCCGTCAGCATGATGATCGGCGTCTGGTCGCCCGCGCCGCGCAGGCGGCGGCAGATCGACAGGCCGTCTTCGCCCGGCAGCATCAAGTCGAGCACGAGCAGGTCGTAGCGTTCGCGCAGCCACAGCTTGTTCATGGCCGTCGCGCTCTCCGCCGTGAAGACATTGAAGCCCTGTTCGGTCAGGTAGCGCCGCAGCAGGTCGCGCAGGCGCACATCGTCATCGACCACCATGATTTTCGCCTGGTGGCCGTGGATCGATTGCGTTGTTGTATTGCTGCCGGAAGTGGAGGTTGTGGTCATTTAGGGTGTCGTGTTATCTTATATTAGTTGCTATAGTAACGCCTCGCGCGGCGTCGGCAAGGGGCTGTGGCGACCCATTACAAAGTGTTACAAACTTTACCCAATTACTCTTACTGCACCGTGTAAAGCATCATACACTGGGGCCACAGTGGAAATCAGCTTTAAGTTTATACGGCATCGCGGAAGAGGAACTCAATGAATATCTTTACTAAAAAAATTCACGCCGCTCCCAGCGCAGCTATTGCCGCACGTACCGTTGTGCTGTCCGCATTTGCCGTTTGCTCCGTGTTTGCCGCCAGCCTGGCGTCAGCGCAAAATCAGCCGCCGTCGCGTCGTGACGACCAGCAGCAAATGCAGGCGCAGCGGTATGAACAGGTGCAGCGCAGCAACAGCAATGATACGCGCTTGCGCGAACAGCGTGACGCACGCAGTTTCGACACGCGCGCCGAAGAGCAGCGCCGCGCCAACGAAGGCGCCGACGCCTCGCGCCGCACGGGCCGCATGACGCCCGACGAACGCCGCGACCTGCGCCGCCAGATCAACGAAGTGGGGCAAGACATCTACTCGAATCCGCCGCGCCGCTAGGCGGTGTACAACCCCATCCGACAGGGCCATCTCGCAAGACATGGCCCTGTTTGCATCTGGCCGCCAACATTGCTGCTCAGTCAGGCACACGACCACGCCCCGTGATATTGTTCTAGTGCACTGATACAATTTTCTGACATGGTTGCCGGGGGAGGCAAGTGGTGAGCGACGACGACACACCCGTTCCGGATGCGGCGCCCGCGGGCGGCTTGCCGCACGGCCTGGTCCAGCGCGACGAGGGCGTGTGCCTTGACATGTCGCTGGCGCCGGCGCAGCTGCGCGACGCCGTCGGCCAGCTGTTCCAGTCGGGGCAGTTGCTGGCCGGCCTCGATTACGGTTTGTTCCTGCTGACCCTGTTCCATGCTCCCACGCCCCGCGCCGCGCCCAAGGGCGACGCCTTGCTGCGCATCGCCGTGTGCGTGGCGCCATTCCCGCCCCAGCGCCGCGCGCTGTACCAACAGGTCAAGATCCGCGGCGACAGCGCCGAATTTTACTTTGAAGCCTTGACGGCGGACGCGGATGGGCAGGTACCGGCGCGCCGCGAATTTGACGAGCTGGTGGCCGACCTGTGGTGCAAGGGCGTGCACTACGGCATCGATAGCGCGGCCGTGCGCGCCATCCTCGCCAGCGGCAAGGCCGAGCGCATCACGGTGGCGCGCGTGCTGCCGCCGCAGCCGGGGCGCGACGCCCAGCTCGTTGAAGTGTCGCAAGGCATCCATCGCGACGATGCGCCGCGCGAACGCTCCGATGGCCGCCTCGATTTGCTCAGTTTCAAGAACCGCTTTCCGCAAGTGAAAAAACACGCGCGTTTGCTGCGTCTGCTGCCTGGCACGCCCGGCTTGCCCGGCTACGACCTGGCCGGCAAGGCGCTGCCGCCGCCCGCGCCGCTGGAGCTGGACCTGGCCACGGTGGCGGGGCCTGGCACGGCGGCCGAGCATTTCAGCGATGGGGATTTTCTCGTCGCCACCATGGATGGCTATGTGAATGTCGATGAGCACGGCAAGATGGCGGTCGAAAACAAGATCGTCAGCCGCGAAGGCGTCAGCAGCCGCACCACGGGCAATCTGAAGCTGCGCGCCGCCTACGAGGAATATGGCGAAGTGCAGGAACAGCGCCAGCTCGACGGCAGCGACATCACCATCCATGGCGATGTGTATGGCCATCTGCACTCGCATGGCGGGCTGATCTTATTGCGCCGCAACCTGGTGGGCGGTACGGCCTTCAACGAGCATGGCGACGTGCGCGTCGAGGGCGTCGCTTCCGGTTCCGTGCTGCAGGCGCTGAGCGGCGAAGTACACGTGAAGCGCGCGGAAAGCTGCGTCATCGCCGGCACGCGCGTGGTGATCGACAGTGCCAGCAATTGCGAGATCATTGCCGACGAGGTCGTCATCGAACTGGCCGAAGGCTGCGCCGTGGCGGCGCGCACCATCCGCATCGGCAGCGCCGGCCCCCGCAAGCAGGTGGAGATGCTGCTGTTTCCCCTCGTGCCGGACCTGAGCGCGGTCGAGCAAAAGATCGCGGAAAGCCTGGCGAAGGCGGCGCAGTTCCTGCAAGTGCAACACAAGCGCCAGCAGGAGATCGACGCCATCGCGCAGTTGCCCGAGGTGCGCAACTATCTGACCCTGGCGGGCCAGCTGCGGCGCGGCGAGCTGCAGCTGCAGCCCACGCAGCAGCTACAGTACGACAAGCTGGCCGCGCGCATCGCGCCCGTCCTGAAAGAGGTGGCGCGGCTGCGCGTGGAGGTAAAGCAGTCGGAAATCCTGCACGCGCAGATGCTGGCCCTGGTGGCCCAGCTGCGCCAGGAGCGGCAGGCGACGGCGGGACAGTCGCGCTGCAGTCTGGGCCTGATCGATGGCGAGACGACGGTGCGCGCCATGGTCGTGCCGCCCGGGCCGGCCAAGGTCTACGACCGGCCGCCGAAGGAAATCAAGGCCTTGCTGCGCAGCGCCACGCCGGCCACGCAGCCCGTGTTTGCGGACAGCACGGGCAGCCTGGAATGGACGTATGCGCCGCCGCCGTAGCGTTTAATCGGTGACCTTGCCGCGTGATTGCTTGAGCACGCTGTGCGTGCTCTTGCTGTCGAGACGGCGCCGCTGCGAGCTGCGCGTGGGCTTGGTGGCGCGGCGCACGGCGGGCAGGAAGGTCACGCTGTCGATGATTTCCTGCAAGCGCCGCAACGCTTCTTCCTTGTTCTGCTCCTGGCTGCGCGACTGCTGCGCCTTGAGCACCAGCACGCCGTCCTTGCTGATGCGGCTGTCGCGCAGGGCCAGCAACCGCTCCTTGTACGCTTCCGGCAGCGACGAGGCGGCGATGGGGAAGCGCAAATGGATGGCGCTGGACACCTTGTTGACGTTCTGGCCGCCCGGGCCCTGGGCGCGGATGGCGGAAAATTCAACTTCAGCGGGGTTGACGAGGTGCTGCATGGCCTGCCTGTTGGGGGATGATGTGGGTATTGTAAGGGAAGTTGGCTGCGCCGGCGCAAGGCTGGGCACCGGGACTAAGCATGCCTCCTGGAAAGTTGACGTTTCTCAACGCCGCCTGTGGTGATGCTGGTTAGCATGGGGCCAAAGTTGCATCATTGCGCCACTGCGCATCCTGGCAGCGCTTACCGGACGAAAGGAACACCATGCAGCCCACGACCACGCCTGGCGCCGCAAGCGCGCAATACCTGACGCAGTACTTGAGCTTCCGGCTGGGCGGCCTGGAATACGGCCTCGACTACCGCTGCGTGCGGGAATTGCGTCCGCTGAAGGAACTCGACCGTTTTTCCTCGGAGGGGGAAGTGCTGCACAGCGTGGCCGTCTCGCGCGGCGTGATCATCCCCATCGTCGACATGCGCGCCGCGTTCGGCAGCGCTCAAGGCGCGCCGGACCCTGCCACCGACGTGATCATTTTGCAGCTGAGCAATGGCGTGATGGGCATGGTGGTCGATGGCGTCACCGATATCGTCAGCCTGGCGCCAAGCGACATCGCCGCCGTGTCAGGCCTGGGCGCGGCGGAAGCCGATTACCTGCTGGGCCTGGGCACGGTGGCGGGGCGCCGTCTGATCCTCGTCGACATCGACCGCCTGATGGCAATCCGCAGCCCCAGCCCCCTGCAGGCGGCATAAAAAAAGACGACCCGAGGGTCGTCTTTTGTCGCTACTGAATTAGCCGAGCTTTTCCAGCTGATCCTGCAGATCGAGCCATTCCGCTTCCAGCTGCGCCAGGTCCTTGGTAAAGAAGGTCTGGTCGGCCAGCAGTTGCTTCAATTTCGCCTTGTTGGCGGCGTCATAGATGGTCGGCTCGCCCAGCTTGGCGTCGGTTTCCGCCTTTTGCGCATTGCGCTTGGCGATCTGCTCTTCCTGGCGCTTGATCTTGTTTTCGATCGGCTTGCGCAGGGCGGCGGCTTTCTGGCGCTCTTCCGCTTCCTTGCGCTTGTCGCGTACGGGCGCGGCAGGGGCTGCTGCGGCAACGACGGGCGAAACGACGGGGAAGTCCGTCTTGTTGGCCTTGCCGGCGGCCGGCAGCACATCCGTGCCTTTGCCCAGCTTGGTCTTGAACAGCCAGTCCTTGTAGTCATCGAGGTCGCCGTCGAACGGCTGCAGCTTGCCGTCGGCAACGATGATGAATTCGTCCGTGGTGGCGCGCAGCAAGTGGCGATCATGGGACACGACGACGAGGGTGCCTTCGAACTGGGCCAGCGCTTCCGTCAGCGCTTCGCGCGTTTCCAGGTCCAGATGGTTGGTCGGTTCATCGAGCAGCAGCAGGTTAGGACGCTGCCAGACGATCAGGGCCAGCGCCAGACGGGCTTTTTCGCCGCCCGAGAACGGCGCGATCGAGGCGGTCACCATGTTGCCGGGGAAGTTGAAGCCGCCCAGGAAGTTGCGCAGTTCCTGCTCGCGCACGGTCGGGGCGATCTTCGACAGATGCCACAGCGGCGATTCGTCGTGGCGCAGCATTTCCACCTGGTGCTGGGCAAAATAGCCGATGTTGAGGCCCTTGCCCATGGTGGCGTCGCCCGTCAACGGCATCAGTTCGCCGGCGATGGTCTTGATCAGGGTCGATTTGCCGGCGCCGTTCTGGCCCAGCAAGCCGATACGCTGGCCGATCTGCAGCGAAAACTTGATGCCGTTGACGATGGTTTTATGCGTGATCTCGCCCGTCGCTTCGTTTTCGATCTTGTAGCCCGCATCGACGTCTTCCATCACCAGCAGCGGGTTCGGCGCGCTCAGCGGCTCGCGGAATTCGAACGAGAATTCGGCGGCGGCGCGCAGTGGCGCCAGTTCTTCCATCTTCGCCAGCGCCTTCATGCGGCTTTGCGCCTGGCGGGCCTTCGAAGCTTGCGCCTTGAAGCGGTTCACGAATGATTCCAGGTGGGCGCGCTTGCGCTGCTGCTTTTCCAGCGCGCCCGCGGCCAGGATCATCTGCGCAGCGCGCTGGCGCTCGAAGCTCGAGTAGTTGCCCGAGTAGCGCTTCAGCTTGCGCTCGTCGATGTGCACGACGACGTTGACGACTTCATCAAGGAAGTCGCGGTCATGGGAAATGATCAATAATGTGCCGGCGTAGCGCTTGAGCCAGTCTTCCAGCCAGATGATGGCGTCCAGATCCAAGTGATTGGTCGGTTCATCGAGCAGCAGCAGGTCGGACGGGCACATCAGCGCTTGCGCCAGGTTCAAGCGCATGCGCCAGCCGCCCGAGAAACTCGCTACCGGCTGCTGCATCTGGTCCAGGGTAAAGCCCAGGCCCAGCAGCAATTGCTCGCCGCGCGACTGCACGGTATACGCGTCGGCATCGGCCAGCGCGCTGTAGATTTCGCCGATGGCGATGCCGTTTTCCGACGTGGCCGGTTCCGATTCCAGGCGCGCCAGTTCCGCTTCCAGCTTGCGCAAGGTGACGTCGCCATCGATCGCATAGTCGAGCGCGGCACGGTCCAGCGGTGGCGTTTCCTGCGCCACGTAAGCCACGCGCCACTTGGCCGGGAAATCGATCTCGCCCTGGTCAGGGTGCAATTCGCCACGCATCATGGCGAACAGGCTCGATTTGCCCGCGCCATTGGCGCCGATCAGGCCGATCTTGTCGCCCGGATTGAGGGTGACGTCGACTTGTTCGAGCAACGGTTTGATGCCGCGCATCAGGCTTACTTGTAGGAAACGTATCATTTTTTTCTTTGTGTTTTAACCCAAAGGCGCAAACCTGGGGTCGGACCCTGAGGGTCCGACCCCGGCATTTGCAGTTGGGTTGAGTGAGGTAGTGCGTTTGTCAATTAACCCAACTTCAGCTGCTCGGCCGTCAGCAGGAACACCATGTCGTCGCCGGCGCTCGTCGTCAGCCAGGTCAGGCCCAGCTCGCCGAAGGCCGCTTCCGCGTATTCGCGCTCGTTGCCGATTTCAATCATCAGGATGCCGTCGTCCGTCAGGCGTTCGGCCGCGCCGGCGATGATCTTGCGCACCAGGTCCATGCCGTCGCTGCCGCCGTCGAGGGCGATTTGCGGTTCGGCCAGATATTCCTGGGGCAGGGCGCCCATCGACGCGGAATTCACGTACGGCGGGTTGCTGATGATCAAATCATATTTCTTGGCCGGCACGTTCGTGTACAGGTCCGATTCGATCAGGTTGACGCGGTCCTGCAATTTGTAGGTGTCGACGTTGCGCTTGGCCACGGCCAGCGCGTCGGCGGAAATATCCACGGCGTCGACGGTGGCGTTCGGGAAGGCGTCGGCCATCATGATCGACAGGCAGCCCGAACCGGTGCACAGTTCCAGGATGTTTTCCACGGCTTCCGGCTCCGCCACCCATGGCGAGAAGTATTCAGGGATCAGTTCGGCGATGAAGGAACGGGGCACGATCACGCGCTCGTCGACGTAGAAATTGTAGGTGCCCAGCCAGCCTTCCTTGGTGATGTAGGCGGCTGGCACGCGGTCGATGCTGCGGCGGTCGATGACGCTCATCACGCTGGCGATTTCCGACGGCAGCAGCTTGGCGTCGAGGAACGGTTCGAGCTTGTCGAGCGGCAACTTCAACGTGTGCAGGATCAGATAGGCCGCTTCGTCGAACGCTTCGGCGCTGCCGTGGCCGAAAAACAGCTTGGCGGTATTGAAACGGGTAACGGCGTAGCGCAGCAGGTCGCGTGGCGTGGAAAACGGGTTCGGGGTCATGGCATTCTCGAAAAGACGGTGTTCTGGCCCGCCGTGACGGGCCTCGGTATTCTGGTTCAGACGGGCAGCAAATGCTCCAGCGTGCGCCGGTAAATATTCTTCAGGGGATCGATGTGGCGCAGTTCGATGTGCTCGTCGATCTTGTGAATACTGGCATTGGGCGGCCCGAATTCTATCACTTGGGGGCAGATTTGCGCGATAAACCGGCCATCGGAGGTGCCGCCCGTGGTCGACAGCTCCGTCGTGAGGCCTGTTTCTTCGAGGATGGCGGACGACAGCGCATCGGAGAGCGTGCCGCGCGGCGTGAGGAAGGGCAGGCCGCTCAGGGTCCATTGCAAATCGTATTGCAAGTCATGCTTGTCGAGGATGGCGTGGACTCTTTCCTGCAAGCCTTCGGCCGTGCTGGCCGTGGAAAAGCGGAAGTTAAAGTCGATCACCATGTCGCCCGGAATCACGTTGTTGGCGCCCGTGCCCGCGTTGATGTTCGACATTTGCCACGACGTCGGCAGGTAATACTCGTTGCCGGCATCCCATTTTTCCTCGACCAGGTCGGCCAGCGCCTGCGCCGCTTCGTGGATCGGGTTTTTCGCCAGGTGCGGGTAGGCGATATGGCCTTGCACGCCCTTGATCGTCAAGCGACCAGACAGCGAGCCGCGGCGGCCATTCTTGATCATGTCGCCCAGCTGCGCGCTCGAGGTCGGCTCGCCCACCAGGCAATAGTCGATCTGCTCGCCCCGTTCTTTTAACTTGTCGCAGACGATGACGGTGCCGTCCGTGGCCGGGCCTTCTTCGTCGCTGGTGATCAGAAAGGCGATCGAACCAGTATGCTCGGGCGTGGCGGCGATGAATTCCTCGCAAGCGACCACCATGGCGGCGATCGACGTCTTCATGTCGGCCGCGCCACGGCCGTACAGCTTGCCGTCGCGGTGCGTGGGAATGAAGGGCAGCGAGCGCCATTGCTCGACGGGGCCGGTCGGCACCACGTCCGTATGGCCGGCAAAGACGAACACGGGCGAGGTGGTACCGCGGCGTGCCCACAGATTGGTGACGTCGTTCGACTGTATCGTCTCGCAGACAAAGCCCAGCGGCGTGAGGATGTCGATCAGGTGCTGCTGGCAGCCCTTGTCGTCGGGCGTGACCGAGGACAGGGCGATCAGTTTTTCGGTCAGGGCGAGGGTTTTGGAGGTGGTCATGGGCGGTATGTGGCGGAGCGTCAACTCGGGGTCAGACCCTTTGGGTCTGACCCCAGCTTTACAGGTGTTGGGCTAGACTGAAAAATTAAACTGAAAAAATGGTCTTGTACTGCGCATCCGAAAACGCCACGCTGAACTGGCCATCCTTGTCCAGCACGGGGCGCTTGATGATGGACGGGTTTTCCAGCATCAGCTCCAAGGCGCTGGCCGCATCGACGGTGGACGCCTTGCGCTCGTCGGACAGGGCGCGCCAGGTCGTGCCTTTCTTGTTGACCAGCACATCCCACGGCAATTGCCGCAACCACGCTGCAACGGTGGCGCGTTCCAGGCCTTGCTTCTTGAAGTCGTGGAAAGTGAAATCGAGTTGCTGCGCGGCCAGCCAGGTGCGGGCCTTTTTGACGGTATCGCAGTTGGGAATACCGTAGAGTGTAATGGTCGTCATGGGTAGGGCTAAGGGGAATGAATGCGGTTCGCTTGATCGCGGCGCTTGCGCCAGGGAAAAATGCGATGGTCGCCGCCATTATACAGTCGATGCGCCACTCGATGCGGCGCTGCAACATGTCCCCGATATTTTCTCTACACAGGCCGTGGCACCGTCTTGTTCATGTCTGCCGGCCCGAAATGCAGTCCCAGCCGAAAGGCCAGGGCGCGCAGGGCGCCGCTTTCCTGCAGGTGCAGGGCCAGTGCGATGTGGCCGTCGGGGCGCACGAGATAGGCCGCGTCGCGGCCCAGTCCCGCCAGCTTGGCGGCCACGTTATAGGTGTAGCAATGCACGGGCAGCTTCAGCACGCGCGCTTCGTCCAGCAGCTCGGGCGCCGCTTCGCCATAGATGTGCAATTGCCAATCCATGCTGCGCAGGGCCGTAAAATTGTCTTGCGTGCCGTCGGAAAACCACGGCAGGCGGTCGCCCCCGCGCAGGTATTCCGCGTGGCCTGCGGACAGGGCGCTGTCTTCATAGCTGATCTGGATTTGCGACACGGTCCGGAACAGCAGACGGCGCGCCCGTTCGAAGCCCGAGAGGAAGGGCAGCGCGTGCGGCACCAGCCAGCGCCGGAGGAATTGCCCGGCCATGCCTTGCGCGACGATGGCCTGGAAGGCGCGGTCGGTGGTGGCGACGAGCTTGCGGGCAAACACGATGCGCTCGCTTTCATAAGTATCGAGCAGGGCGTCGTTGCTCTGGCCCCGCAGTTTTTGCGCCAGTTTCCACGCCAGGTTGACGGCGTCGCCCAGGCCAGTGTTCATGCCCTGGCCGCCCACGGGGCTGTGCAAATGGGCAGCGTCGCCGAGGATGAAGCAGCGCCGTTCACGAAATTGCGCCGCCACCCGGTGGTGCACTTTATAGGTGGAAAACCAGTTCACGTGTTCGACCTCGATGCCCAGCAAGGCTTGCACCTGTTCCCGCACATCGTCGAAGACGGGCGCCGGCGCACCTTCCGGTCTGTCCGGCATGATGCCGATCAGGCGCTGCATGCCGCTGGTGCGCACGGGCAGCATCAGGGCAAACGAGTTCGCGCCCAGGTGGGCGTGCAAATCCGTATTCTTGCCCGCCACTTGCGCGTCGGCCACGTAATACAGGTGGTCGTAGGTGCCGCCGGAGAACTCGAAGCCGGCGACCTCGCGCACCTTGCTGCGGGCGCCGTCGCAGCCGCAAATATAGTTAAACGTGCAATATTGACGTTCGCCATCTTTCAGCAGGATGGCTTGCACTTCGCTATCGTCCTGCGTCCACAGGTCCAGCGCGACATTCCACTCCACGTGCACGCCGGCCGCCGCCAGCTTGCTGATGAGGAAGCGTTCATGCTCGTCCTGCGGCAGGCTCAGCACGAAAGGATAGGGGCTCAGGCCTTCGCCGATCTCGCCCAGCGCCAGTTTCACCAGCTCCTCGCCGCCTTCGTGGATGTGCATGGCGTTGATCTTGATGCCCAGGCTGACCAGCTCATCGGCAAAGCCCAGCTGCTGGTAAAACTCCAAGGTGCGGGCATGCACGGCCATGGCCCGCGACGCCTGGCCCGGGCCGCTATTTTTGTCGATGATGCGGCAATCGACGCCATGGCGCGCCAGGCGCAAGGCAAGCATGAGGCCGGTAGGACCGGCGCCGACGATCAGGACGGGAGGTGTATTCATGCCATCCAGTATAGGACAGGATGGGAGCGGATAGCGGGACGATTGAAGTTGCTAGCTGGAAATGAAAATGTCCCGCCGGAGCGGGACATTCAGGGTGCTGCGTGCGCCTTGCGGTGCAGTAATTAAATACCGCGCAGCAACTCGTTGATACCCGTTTTCGCGCGGGTTTTTGCATCGACGCGCTTGACGATCACGGCGCAGTACAGCGAGTACTTGCCGTCTTCCGAAGGCAGGTTGCCCGAGACCACGACGGAGCCGGCTGGCACGCGGCCGTAGGTGACTTCGCCCGTGGCGCGGTCGTAGATCTTGGTCGACTGGCCGATGTACACGCCCATCGAGATGACCGAGTTTTCTTCGACGATGACGCCTTCGACGATTTCCGAACGGGCGCCGATGAAGCAGTTGTCTTCGATGATGGTCGGGTTCGCTTGCATAGGTTCCAGCACGCCGCCAATGCCGACGCCGCCGGACAGGTGGACGTTCTTGCCGATCTGTGCGCAGGAACCGACGGTGGCCCAGGTGTCGACCATGGCGCCTTCATCGACGTAGGCGCCGATGTTGACGTAGGACGGCATCAACACGACGTTCTTGGCGATGAAGCTGCCGCGGCGGGCAACGGCTGGCGGTACGACGCGGAAACCGCCCTTGGCGAAGTCTTCCTTGGTGTAGTTGGCGAACTTGGTCGGGACCTTGTCGTAGAACTGCATCGTGCCGTCGGATGGCAGGACGATGTTGTCTTCCAGGCGGAACGACAGCAGCACGGCTTTCTTGACCCACTGGTTGACCACCCAGTCGCCCGTGGTTTTTTCGGCCACGCGGATGCTGCCGTTGTCCAGGCCATTGATGACGTGGGAGACGGCGTCGCGCAGTTCGGCCGTGCCGTTGCCTGGATTGATCTCGGCGCGGTTTTCCCAGGCCTGGTCGATGATGGTTTGCAGTTGTTGGCTCATGATGATGTCTTGTTTATGTAGGGTTAATGCGTGGTTGATGCGGATGCGGAAAGCTGCTGGCAGAATTTTACTATGCGCAACGCGGCTTCCAGCCCTTCGGCTGTTTCGGCCACGAGGGCCATGCGGATGCGGTTGCGGCCCGGATTGATGCCGTGCGCGTCGCGCGCCAGATAACTGCCAGGCAATACCGTCACATTATATTCGGCGTACAGGCGTTGCGCGAATTGCGTGTCGGACAGTCCCGTGCGGCTGACGTCGGCCCACAGGTAGAAGCCGGCGTCCGGCAATTGCACGTCCATCACCGATTGCAGCAGCGGCGTGATGGCGTCGAACTTGGCGCGGTACTTGGCGCGATTTTCCTCGACATGGGTTTCGTCGTTCCAGGCCGCGACGGAGGCCGCCTGCACGGCGGGGCTCATGGCGCCGCCGTGGTAGGTTCGGTAAAGCAGGAATTTTTTCAGTATTTCCGCGTCGCCGGCCACAAAGCCCGAGCGCATGCCCGGCACGTTCGAGCGCTTCGACAGGCTGGAAAACACGACCAGGCGCGCGTACGGGCGTAGGGTGGTGGACAGGCCCAGCATGTGCGCCGCCTGCAGCGCGCCCAGCGGGGGCGTGTCGCCGTGGTAAATCTCGGAATAGCACTCGTCGGCGGCGATGACGAAATCGTAGCGCTCGGACAGGGCGAACAGGTGTTCCCAGTCCGTCAGGCTCAAGACGGCGCCCGTCGGATTGCCGGGCGAGCACAGGAACAGCAGCTTGACCTTTTCCCACACGGACGCGGGAACGCTGTCGTAATCGCAGCCGAAATTGCGCGTGGGGTCGGAATTGACGAAATACGGTTCGGCGCCGGCCAGGTAGGTCGCGCCTTCATAGATCTGGTAAAACGGGTTCGGACTGATCACGAGCGAACCGGCCGATGGATCGATCACCGTTTGCGCCAGCGCAAACAGCGCTTCGCGCGAACCGTTCACGGGCAGGATTTGCGTGGCAGGATTGAGCTTGGGGATGCCATAGCGGCGCTCGATCCAGCCGGCGATGGCGGTACGCAAGGCTTCCGAGCCGATGGTGGTCGGATAGCTGGCCAGGCCGTGGATATTGTCCGTCAGCGCCTGCTCGATGAAGGCCGGTGTCGGGTGCTTGGGTTCGCCCATGCCCAGGCTGATGGGCGTGTAATCGGGATTGACTGTCACGCCGGCAAACAGCTGGCGCAGCTTTTCAAACGGGTATGGTTGCAGTTTAGCAAGAAGTGGATTCACGGAGCGGACCAGGGCAAGAGTGGGGTGATAGTGTCGCGTATGGATTGCCGGGCATGGCGCAATGACGCCGGTCAAGCAATCAGCTTAGCCTTTTATTATAGCCGTCCTCGCGCATGGTCTGTGCAAGTGGCCTGTTGTTGACCTGCACGGCATGCCGCTCCCGGGCCTGGCAAGGTAAAATACGCTATGTCTACCTTACTTCCCACCTTACTTGCTATTGAAACGTCGTCCGAACTCGCCTCCTGCGCCTTGCTGCGCGGCGATGTCGTCCTGTCCCGCGCCTCATCGGGCGTGCGTACCCATTCCCAGTCCATCCTGCCCATGGTGCAGGAATTGCTGGCCGAAGCGGGCGTCACCCTGGCCGACGTCGACGCCATCGCCTACGGCTCCGGCCCCGGCTCGTTTACGGGCGTGCGCACGGCTTGCGGCATCGCGCAAGGACTGGCCTATGGCGCCAACCTGCCCGTCGTGCCCGTCGTGACGCTCGACGCCATGGCGCTCGCTTGCCACCAGCAGCATGGCGCGCAACGCATCGTGACCGTGCTCGACGCCCGCATGGGCGAAGTGTACTGGGCGCAATATGAGTATCAAAATGGCTTGCAAGCCGTGTTGCCGCCGGCCCTGAGCGCGCCAGCCGGCGTCGCGCCGCAAGGCGACGTGGTCGGTTGCGGCAACGGTTTTGCGGCCTATGCCGACGCGCTGGTCGCGCTGCCATGCGCCGCCAGCGCGGACGCCGCCATCATGCCGCATGCCATGCAAGTGGCGCAACTGGCGCGCATCGCCTTTACGGCCGGACATTTTGTGACGGCGGCCGAGGCGCAGCCTTTGTACTTGCGCAACAAAATCGCCTACACGAGCGCGGAACGGCAGGAGATGCAACAGGCCAAGGCCGCTGCGGAGCCGGCACAATGATGGAACCGGGCAAGGACAAGGACAGTGCGGCAGCCTGGGACTTGCTGCGCCTCGACTATCAGCCGATGGTTGAAGCGGACTTGGCAGAAGTGCTGGCGTTGGAAGAGCGCGTGTATCCGCATCCCTGGACGCACGGCAATTTCGTCGATTCCCTCAAGAGCGGCTACCCGGCCTGGGTCTTGCGCGACGTGGATGGCACCTTGCTCGGCTACTTTTTGCTGATGCTGGTCGTCGACGAGGCGCATTTGCTCAACGTGGCCGTCGAGGGCGCCATCCAGGGCCAGGGCTTGGGCCGTTTCCTGCTGAACCAGTCCTGCGCCTGCGCGCGCCGGCTGGGCATGGAATCGATGTTGCTGGAAGTGCGCCCGTCGAACGTGCGCGCGCTCGATATCTACCAGCGCTATGGATTTGAACAGATCGGCCGGCGCAAGGGATATTATCCTGCCGCCAATTCGCAACGTGAGGACGCCATCGTGATGCGTTATACCTTATGAGCCGCAGCGCCGTTTTCCTCGATGAAATGGGCGTCGGCCCGTTGTGGCGCCTGCGCCAGGGTCTTGCACCCGAAGCTGTTGACGTCGTCGCCGAGGCCGCTGTGGAGATGGAAATCGCCGTGGCGGCGCCCGTGCTTGAGGCCGAGAGTGAGGTCGTCACGGAGGTGGTCGCCGAAGTGGTCGTCGAGGCGGCCGTAGAGGTGCAGGCCGAAGCGCCCGCCGCTGTTGCAGCTACGCCAGCTCCCGTCGCCACGCCCGACGACACGGCCTGGTTCGACGATGCGCCGCCACCGCCGCCTGCCAAACAGTTCAGCGATGCCGATATTGCCGCCCTCGACTGGGAAGGCTTGACGGCCGCCGTGGCCAAATGTGCGCGCTGCGACTTGTGCAAGACGCGCAAGGGCGTCGTCATGGGCCGCGGCGACCGCCAGGGCGCCTGGCTGATGCTGGCCAGCAGTCCGTCGCGCCTGGAAGAGAGGGAAGGGCGCGCCTTGCCGGGCGAGCAGGGCAAATTGCTCGACAATATGCTGAAAGCCATCGAAGTCGATGCGGGCAGCGACGTGTACATCACGCACTTGCTGAAATGCCGTCCGCTCGACGAAGCTGGCCAGGAACGCTTGCCGACGGAAGCCGAATCGGCCGCCTGCCGGCCGTATTTCGAGCGCGAACTGGCCCTGCTGCAGCCGCGCACCATCGTCACCCTCGGTTCCATGGCCGCCGCCGGCATCAATCCCGGCGAAAAACCCGTGCGCGGCAAGGTGCGCCAGCTGGGCAATGCGTCCGTCGTGGCCACCTTCCACCCAGAGCAACTGCTGCAGGACGGGACGGGCAAGGCCAAGGCGCGCGCCTGGGCCGACCTGTGCCTGGCGAAAAGCACGCACGGTGGTTGAGTCGGACGTCGGCGCCTTCCAGGCCCGCTTCGAGCGCCGCTGGGGGCATCTGACGCACCCCCGCGTGCGCGCGCTGGCCTGGCTGCTCGACTCGCCCGACTTGCTGGATCCGGCCAGTCCCCACTGGGGCGGGCGCATCGCCAGCCTCGCGCCCGTCACGCCCGCTGTCGCGGCCTGGCTGGGCGCGCTGCAGGATGACCCGTCGCCGCTCGACGCGGCGCTGGGGCCGAAATTCTATTCCCGCCTGGGCCTGTATGCTGAAAAGCTGCTGGCCTTTTATTTTGAGCAGCATGGATTGCTGGCTGCGCATGGCTTGCAGGTGCAAGTGAACCGCAATGACACGGTGGGCGAGTTCGATTTTCTGTTGCATGACGGGAATGAACTGCTGCATTGGGAATTCGCCACCAAGTTCTACCTGCTCGAAGGCGCGCCCGATCCCGGCATCTTCAACCACCTGATCGGCCCGAACCTGGCCGATACCCTGGGGCTGAAGATGCGCAAGATTCTTGACAAGCAACTGGCCTTGTCCCGTCATCCGGCCGCGCAAAGCCTGCTGGCGCACCCCGTGCGCGCGGCGCAGGCGCTGGTCAAGGGCTGGCTGTTTTATGCGGCAGGCGCCACGCCCGCCATGGACGGCATTTCCCCCGAACATGGGCATGGCTTCTGGTGCACGCCAACACAATTGCCGCAGCAGCGCTATGTCGTGCTGCCCCGATTGCAATGGCTGGCGCCGTTCAAGGGGCGCGACGTGGACGTGCTCGATGTCGACGCCTTGCGGGCGCAGTTGTTTGATCTGGCGCAACCGGTGATGGTGGCCACGGTGGACAATGTCGAAGGCTGGGAAGTGGAGCGCACGCGCGGTTTTGTCGTGCCCCATGACTGGACGGAGCAAGCTGCCGCGCGGCGGATAACAGGCGCGCTACCAGCGTAATGCTGGGGTCAGACCCGTCGGGTCTGACCCCAAAATTAATGCTTCTGCTCGCCGATCAAGGAAAGATTGTCGTGCTCGGCCTGGTTCAGCTTGTGCTTGCGCATGATGGCGAACATGGTGCCGGCGACGAACAGGCCGAACAGGGTGATGATGATGTTGAGCGGCAGGTGCAAGCGGATCATGATCGAATACACGGCCAGCATGGTCAGAATGGACAGGTTTTCATTGAAGTTCTGCACGGCGATGGAATGGCCTGCGCTCATCAGCACGTGGCCACGGTGTTGCAGCAGGGCATTCATTGGCACGACGAAGAAGCCGGACAGGGCACCGATCAGCACCAGCAGCGGGTAGGCGATCCACACGGAATGGACTTGCGTCATCATCATGACGATCACGCCCATGGCGATACCGAGCGGAATGACGGTCAGCGATTTGCGTAGCGGAATGAAGCGGGCCGACAGCACGGCGCCTCCCGCCACGCCGATGGCGACGACGCCCACGAGGCTGGTCGCCTTGTCGAACGGCATGTTCAGCGACTGCTTGGCCCATTCCAGCACGATCAGCTGCAAGGTGGCGCCAGCGCCCCAGAACAGGGTCGTCACGGCCAGCGTGATTTGTCCCAGCTTGTCTTTCCACAGGATGGAATAGCAATTGGCAAAATCGGTAATCAGTTTGATAGGATTGCGTTCCTGGTGCGGATACACGCAGCCCGTATCCGGAATCTTCAGGTTGGCCAGGGTCGCCAGCACATAAATGCCGACGACGATGCACAGGGCCGCTTCCGTCTTGCTGGTGATGCCCGTATCGATCAGGGGGATGTCGATGGACAGCAGCATGTCGGACACGTGGCCGCTGACAAGTGCGCCGCCCATGACGGTGCCGAGGATGATGGAGGTGACGGTCAAGCCTTCGATCCAGCCATTCGCCGCGACGAGCTTTTCCGGCGGCAGCAATTCCGTCAGGATGCCGTACTTGGCAGGCGAGTACACGGCCGCGCCAAAACCGACGACGGCGTAGGCCAGCAGCGGATGCACGTGGAAGAAGACGAGGGCGCAGCCGAAGATCTTGACCATGTTGGCGATGAACATGACCTTGCCTTTCGGCAGTGCATCCGCGAAGGCGCCGACAAAAGCGGCCAACAGCACGTAAAACAGCACGAACGACAGTTTAAGTAGCGGCGTGATCCACGCCGGGGATTTCATGGACACCAATAAATCGACGGCGACAAAAAAGAGGGCGTTATCTGCCAGCGAGGAAAAGAACTGCGCCGCCATGATGGTATAAAAACCACGATTCATTCTGGATTGCCTGAAATCATATCTGGCTTGCTTTATACCACGAAAAAACGGCAAACCCCAAGTTTGGCAAGGGCTGCTTTGCATCCTCTTGCCTAAGGTCGGCTTAATTTTTCCGCCGTAGAAAAATACATCACATGTGAGCATTTTATAAATGATGTCCTATGCGCACGACCTGCGGTGCCTGCCATGTCCTAGTACGGCCCATCCGGTAAAATACGGCTTTCCCACTTGCCGTGTGTCACGCTTATGCCCAGGCCCCTTATCGCCACCATCGATCTCGATGCCATGCAACACAATCTGGCGCGCGCCCGTGCCGGCGCCCGGGGCGCCAACGTGTGGGCCGTCGTCAAGGCGAACGCCTACGGCCACGGCCTGGAGCGGGCCATGCGGGGCTTTGCCGATGCCGATGGCCTGGCGCTGGTCGAGGTCGATTACGCCGTGCGCTTGCGCGAACTGGGCTGGACCAAGCCCATCTTGCTGCTCGAAGGTTTTTTCGACGCCAGCGATCTGCCCGTCATGGCGCAATATGGCTTGAACGGCAGCGTGCATTGCGAAGAACAGATCGCCATGCTGGAAGCGGCGCGCTTACCGCGTGCCATCGATGTGCACCTGAAAATGAATACGGGCATGAACCGCCTGGGCTTCACGCCGGGCGCCGTGGCAGCCGCCTATGCGCGCCTGCGCGCCATCCCGCACGTCGGCATGATCACCCTGATGACGCATTTCGCCAATGCCGATGAAGCGGCGCCCACGCGCTTGCCCCTGGAACAGCAGATGCTGCGCTTCGAAGCCGGCGCGGCCAGCATCGGCGTCTCCTTGCCGCGCAGCCTGTGCAATTCTGCCGGCGTGTTGATGCACCACCTGGACAGCGACTGGGTGCGTCCCGGCATCATGCTGTATGGCGGCACGCCCGGCGGCACGTCCGCGCAGGCGTTCGGCTTGCTCCCCACCATGACCTTGCGCAGCAAGGTTATCGGCATCCAGCACATCGCCGCCGGCGAAGTGGTGGGCTATGGCAGCCGCTACGAAGCGGCCGGCAATATCAAGGTAGGGGTGGTGGCCTGCGGCTATGCGGACGGCTACCCGCGCCATGCGCCCGAAGGCACGCCCGTGCTGGTCGACGGCGTGCGCACGGGGCTCATCGGCAGGGTCTCGATGGATATGCTGATGGTCGATCTGACGCAGGTGCCAGGCGCAAAAGTCGGCAGTGCCGTCACCTTGTGGGGCCAGGGCATGCCGATCGACGAGGTGGCGCTGGCCGCCGGCACCATCGGCTACGAGCTGATGTGCGCACTGGCGCCGCGCGTTCCGGTGATCGAGGCGTGACCTCCCGGCCTTGTTTGTATATACTGTATATATAAACAGCAGTTTCACCTTACCCGGGCAAAGTACACCATGGCAAAAGTCAAGACCACCTACACCTGCAGCGATTGCGGCGCCATCAGCAACAAATGGATGGGGCAATGCACCTCGTGCAACCAGTGGAATACCATGGTGGAAACCCTGCCTGAGACGGGCGGCAACAACCGCTATTCGAATCCGCAGCACATGTCGCTGGCGCAGACGGCGCCCGTGCTGTCGCTCGACGATATCGACGCCATCGACGTGCCCCGCTTCGGCACGGGCATCGAGGAATTCGACCGCGTGCTGGGCGGCGGCATGGTGGCCGGCGGCGTCGTGCTGATCGGCGGCGACCCCGGCATCGGCAAGTCGACCCTGCTGCTGCAGGCGCTGGCGAACATGTCGCACCACAAGCGCGTGCTGTACGTCAGCGGCGAGGAATCGGGCGCGCAGATCGCCCTGCGCGCCAAGCGCCTCGTCATCGACGCCAAGGAACTCAAATTGCAGGCCGAGATCCAGCTGGAAAAGATCCTGTCCACCTTGCACGACCTGAAACCGGAAGTGGTGGTCATCGACTCGATCCAGACCGTGTATTCGGACGCGCTCAGCTCGGCGCCCGGTTCCGTAGCGCAAGTGCGCGAGTGCGCGGCCCAGCTCACGCGCGCGGCCAAGCAGACGGGCGTGACCATCATTCTGGTGGGCCACGTGACGAAAGAGGGCGCGCTGGCCGGTCCCCGCGTGCTCGAGCACATCGTCGACACGGTGCTGTATTTCGAGGGCGACGCCCATTCCAGCTTCCGTCTCGTGCGCGCCATCAAGAACCGTTTCGGCGCCGTCAATGAGCTGGGCGTATTCGCCATGACGGAAAAGGGCTTGAAAGGGGTATCGAACCCGTCGGCCCTGTTCCTGTCGCAGCACGACAACCAGGTGCCGGGCTCGTGCGTGATGGTGACGCAGGAAGGCACGCGCCCCTTGCTGGTGGAAATCCAGGCCCTCGTCGACACGAGTCACTTGCCCAATGCGCGCCGCCTGTCCGTCGGCCTGGAACAGAACCGCCTGGCCATGCTGCTGGCCGTGGCGCACCGCCACGCGGGCATCGCCGCGTTCGACCAGGATGTGTTCATCAACGCCGTCGGCGGCGTGAAGATCACGGAACCGGCGGCCGATCTGGCCGTGTTGCTGGCGATTAACTCGTCGATGCGCAACAAGCCCTTGCCACGGGGATTGGTCGTGTTTGGCGAAGTGGGGCTGGCCGGCGAAATCCGTCCCGCGCCACGGGGCCAGGAGCGCTTGCGCGAAGCGGCCAAGCTGGGCTTTACCCTGGCTGTGGTGCCCAAGTCCAACTTGCCGAAGCAGCTCATCGAAGGCCTCAAGGTCATCGGCGTCGAGCGCATCGACGAGGCATTCAACAAGTTGCGCGATCTGGAGTAAGAGTTGGTATGGTTTAAATGCCAAGCTTGAGACAAGTCAAACAAAATTTCCGTTTGGAACTATAATATTTGTCCGATGGATTCCTGCGTGAATCCGCGTCGACAATGAATTGATAGAGAAGCGGAATACAGTGTCAGTTGAGCAAAGGCAGGGCGCACGCAAGATATTGCGTGCCAAGGCAATGTTGGTAATGGATGGCGCAGGCCCCGTGGCGGCGCGTACACTCGATGTGGGGCCGGGCGGCATGTCGGCCGTGATTGCGGAGCCGGTGCCGACAGGCAAGCAGGGCAAGGTGTTGTTCGAGCTGTTTTACGATGGCGCCGCACACATCATCGAGGCGCGCGTGTCCGTTTCGCACTGCATTTTCAGCAGTGCCGGTTTCAAGGTGGGACTCACTTTCCTGCAGCTGGACATGGCCGTCAGCAGCGCCATTTCGAAGTTCATGCGCTGAGGCACGCCCGAGATAAACGGCAAGTGAAATGCGCTAGAATGGTGCATATGGGTTTGCAGTCAGGAAAAACTTGTTCTGTTCGCTGTTTTGATATTCCGGTAATACTGCATAATTATCAACCAGAGGAGGGCCCCGGCCGCGCCACGCGCGCCTGCCGTCCGTTTCTTGCGCAGCACGGTCAGGACCTGAACCGTGTGTCATGACCTTACACCCGACGGGAACGCCTACCATGTTTAATTCGACCATCAACAGCAGGGCTTACACCAACAACACGCAGCAGACGACGCAGGGCAATATCTCGGCCGATGTGTATGCGAAGGTGGAGCGCCAGATGCAGTCGCAGAACACGGGCGTCGTCAAGCTCAACGCCAGCCTGGCGCGCGACCAGGCCAAGTTCTCGGGCCTGGGCCAGCTGCAATCGGCGCTGGCGAAATTCCAGACCGTGGCCAAGAACATGGCCGGCAGCGGCCTGGCCACGTCGGCCACGTCCAGCACCAAGGACGTCGTCAGCGCCACCACCACCGACAAGGCCGCCAGCGGCAGCCATGAACTGAACGTCAAGCAACTGGCGCAGGGACAGACCCTGCTCAGCGGCGCGCAGAAATCCTCGAGCGCGGCGATCGGCACGGGCGCGCCGGCGCTGGTGAAGATCGAAGTGGGTACGGCCGACGGCAAGCAATTTACACCCGGCAGCGGCAAGGTCATTTCGCTGAAGATAGATAGCAGCAACAATAGCCTCGACGGCATTGCCGCCGCCCTGAAACAGCAGGGCGTGGACGCCAGCGTCGTCAAGGGCGCCGATGGCTACTCGCTGGCCATCAACGGCAAGAGCGGCGCCGACAGCAGCATGCGCATCAGCGTGTCCGGCGACGCGGCCGTCAGCAACCTGCTCAGCTATGCGCCCGGTGCCGACAAGGGCTTGCAGCAGACGGCCGCCGCGCAGGATGCGCTGCTCACCGTCGACGGCAAGGACGTCAAAAGCGCCACGAATACCCTGACGACGGCCGTCGAGGGCGTCACCATCGAATTGAAGAAAAAGGGCACGACCGACCTCGTCATTGCCAAGGACAGCAGCCAGATCGCGACCAACGTGGCCAGTTTCGTCACGGCCTACAATGAACTCAACAGCAAGCTGCAAAGTCTGCAGCAGGGCGACTTGAAATCCGACACGGCGCTGGGTCAGGTGCGTTCGCAGATGGAGCAGGTGCTGCGCACGGCCAGCACGGGCGTTCCCGCCTCCGTCCTGAGCAGCGCCGGCGTGACCCTGGGCAAAAGTGGCGAGCTGGTGCTTGACGATAAAAAACTCAAGGCCGCCATCGCGGCCGACCCGGATGCCGTCAGCAAGCTGTTTACGAATAACGGCAAGGGCGTGGCGGACCAGTTCACGAGCAAGATCGGCGAGCTGACGGGCGAAACGAGCATCATCCGCAAGGAAGTGCAGACGGTGGGCAAGGACATCACCACCCTGACCAACAAGAAAGCCGTGCTGGCCAAGGCGCTGACGGCCCAGGCGCAGGCGCTGATCAAGGCCTATTCGGCGCAGGAACAGATGGGAACGAACTCGGCCTTGCCGGGTTATACGGGCAAGAACTCCTTATTCGACTTCATGGCCTAAGGACGCACCGCTAAAGCGCCCATGGCGGCGTTGCATCGCCTTGCCGTACTAGCGTACTGTTTGCGGCGCTGCGCCTTGCCCTGAGCGCTGTATCGGCGCGCTTGTTACATGCGGTCACCCTGGGCAAAGAAGGCTGACGGCGAACTGCCGAAAGTCTTCTTGAACATGGCGGAAAAGGCCGACTGGCTGGCGTAGCCCAGTTCTTCGGCCACTTGCGACAACGGCACGCCGCGCGCGATCAGGGGCGCCGCGTGCGCCAGGCGCACTTGCTGGCGCCACTGGCCAAAACTCATGCCCAATTCCCGTTCGAACAGCCGCGCCAGGGTACGCTCCGAGGCGCCGACCTGCTGCGCCCAGTGTTCCAGGGTCTGGTTCAAGCCCGGTTTCTCGATCAGGCTGTCGCACAGGGTTTTCAGGCGTTTGTCGGCAGGCAAGGGCACGCGGATGGGGCGCGTGGCCGAGCGTTTCAATTCATCGAGGATCAGTTCGGCCAGCAGCGCTTCACGCGCCGGCTCCTGTCCCGGGTCCAATTGCTCCAGCGCCATGATCAACTGGCGCAGCAGGTTCGACACTTCCAGCACCTTGCAGTCGCTGCCCGTGAATGGCGCGCGCGCGGCATGGATGCACAGGGGGCGCAAGCGGGTTTTTTCCAGTATCGTGACGGCATGCTCCACGTTGGGCGCGATCCAGATGGCGCGCATGGGCGGCAGCACCCAGCTGCTGTTGTTGGCCGTGATGCGCAGCACGCCTTCGAGCGCCATCGTGACCTGGCCCCAGGGGTGGGTGTGCGGTGACAGGAATTCATCGGCTTGCAGGTCGCGCGCGATCATGGTCACGGGGATGGTGGCGCTGGGCGCTTCCCGTGGCGGACACATGCGGGTATGGTGGAGGATAGGTACACCCATCAGCTTGGCCTTAATTCGATAAATTATGTCGTTCTGTCGGAAAACGGACGATGATATTTTGCATACACTTGAGTTTTACCAGTATAAAACAGGGTATGACATGATAACAACTAACTCGGCATCCGGACTTCCTACCTTGCGCAGCGATGCGCGCGTCATCGGCCTGGTGGGGCTGGCGCATGGCGTGTCGCACTTCTACCACCTGATCCTCGCGGCCCTGTTCGTCTGGCTGAAACCGGCCTTCGACCTGTCGTATGCGGAACTGGGCTTGCTGATGACGGTGTTCTTCATCATCTCGGGCGTGGGGCAGGCGCTGGCCGGCTTTGTCGTCGACCGCTTCGGCGCCCGCGCCGTGCTGTTTTCCGGCATTTTCCTTTTGGGCGTGTCGGCCTTGGCCCTGTCCACGGCGCACAGTTATGCGGCGCTGATGCTGGGCGCCATGCTGGCGGGCATGGGCAATAGCGTGTTCCATCCGGCCGACTACACCATCCTCAACCAGCGCGTCTCGGCGGCGCGCGTGGCCTACGGCTTTTCCGTGCATGGCATCAGCGGCAACATCGGCTGGGCCCTGGCACCGCTGTTCATGACCTACGTTGCCACCCATTATGACTGGCGGATCGCGCTGCAATGCGCGGCCGTGCTGCCGTTCGGCGTGCTGCTGATCCTGTTCCTGAACCGTCACGCCATCCGTCCCGAGCCCGTGAAAAAGGCCGCGCCGGGCCAACAAGCTGGCGGCGAAGGCACCTTGGACTTTTTGCGTCTGCCCGCCGTGTGGATGTGCTTTGCCTTCTTCTTCATTACCGCCATCGCCCTGGGCGGCATCCAGAGCTTTGCCAGCGTGGCCCTCGTCAAGCTGTACGGCATGAGCCTGGCGCTGGCCACGAGCGCCTACACGGCGTATATGCTGGCCTCCGCCGTGGGCATGCTGGCCGGCGGCGTGGTGGGCGCGCGCAGCAAGCAGCCGGACCGCAACGTGGCGATCGCCTTTTCCGCCGCCGCGCTGCTGGCCGTGCTGCTGTCCATGGCCGCCGTGCCTGCCTGGGGCGCGGTGGTGCTGATGGGCGCCATCGGCCTCACATCCGGCGTGGCGGGACCGTCGCGCGACCTGATGATACGCGCGGCCGCGCCAAAAAATGCCACGGGGCGCGTGTATGGCGTCGTGTATTCTGGCCTCGACAGCGGCCTGGCCGTCGGCCCCCTGTTCTTTGGCGCGCTGATGGATGGCGATCATCCTGCCCTGTTGTTCGTGTTCATCGGCCTGTTCCAGGCGCTGGCGATTGCCACGGCCGTGGGCGTGGGCGGCAAAACACGTGCCGCGGCGTTGCAAAAGGCATAGAATCGTTGCCATCTGCCACAAAAGGAATCCCCATGACCTTTGCCACCACCGACCTGTGCGACGACTATGCGGCCATGCTTGACGATGGCACTCTGGCCGTGCTGCCGCCCGGGTACCGCGCCTTCGGCCAGCGCCTGCGTTTCAGCGGCCCCGCCACCACCTTGCAAGTGTTCGAGGACAATGCCCTCGTGCGCACTGCGCTGGAAACGCCGGGCCAGGGCCACGTGCTGGTGATCGATGGCGGCGGCAGCCTGCGCCGCGCGCTCGTGGGCGGCCAGCTGGGCGTGCTGGCGGAAACGAATGGCTGGGCCGGCATCATCGTCGATGGCTGTATCCGCGACAGCGAGGAAATCAATGTCTGCCAGATCGGCGTGCGCGCCCTGGCCACGCATCCGCGCAAAAGCAACAAGACTGGCGCCGGCCAGCGCGACGTGCGCGTGCAGATCAGCGGCGTGGCCGTGCAGCCGGGCGACTGGATCTACGCCGATGCGGATGGCGTCCTGGTGGCGCGCCAGGAACTCGATTGACGGCGCAGTAGCTGAAAACGTTACAAATTATCCACATTAAATATATTTCTGCAAAGTTCTTTGATTTTCATCATGGCTGAGATATGATTTCACTTAAGGAAACTTTAATGCCTATAAGGCAAGGGAATCAGACCATGAAAATCGCCACCATCGCCGCAGTTGTTGCCCTGTTCGCCGCCGGCAGCGCCAGCGCCAGCCCTGTCAACCTGATCACGAATGGCGATTTTGAATCGGTCGCGCCCGGCTATACCTTTTCCAGCGGCTATCATGTTGTCAATGGCGGTTCTTCGGCCATCGGCGGCTGGACGGTGGGCGCTTCCTCGGTCGACCTGATCCGCAATGCCTATAACGCCATCGATGGCTACAGCATCGACATGCTGGGCACGCCTGGTCCTGGTTTCCTGTCGCAAAGTTTCAACGTCGTTGCCGGCCAGACCTATAACCTGAGCTTTGACATGGCGCGCAATCCGGGCGGCCCTGCCGGCCAGGGCGTGGCCGTCAATTTCGGTGGCGTGGCAGGCAATTTCTACTCGACGGCTGCCGCCTCGAACACCTTGTACAGCAACACCCTGAGTTTTACCGCCGCTTCCACCGGTCTGGCGACCCTGTCGTTTGCCAGCGCCGCCAAGGCCGGCACGTCGTTCGACAATTACTCGGGCGCCGTCATCGACAACGTGGCCGTGATGGCCGCCGTGCCGGAACCGGAAACCTACGCCATGCTGCTGGCCGGTCTGGGCCTGATGGGTTTCCTGCGCCGCCGCAAGGCCGCCAAGTAAGCCGGATTTTTTCCGAGATCAAACCGCCGGCGGCAATGCCCAGGCGGTTTTTTTACGTCAGGGGTCTTGCGCGTAGCCGTCCACCTGCACGACAAAGCGGTCGATCCGCGGCCAGGCGTCGCGTGTCCTGACCAGGGTTTCGCCCGTGGCCATGAGCAGCACATAGCCGTAGCCCGTACGGCGGTCGCGCCAGGAGTGGGGCGCGCTGTCCCAGGCGCAGCAATAACGCTTGAGCCTGGGCAAGCCATAGGTACGCCGCAGGTACGCTTCCGCCTGCCGGGCATGCTTGCCGTCCACTGCGTAGCGGGCCTCGAACGGCTGGTCCTGGCGCTCCCTGTTTTGCTGGCAACCCTGGTAGACGAGATAGGCGGGCTTCTTGCCCAGCCGGGACAGGAAGTCGCCGCAGGCCAGCCCGGCGCCCTGCGTGCCGCCCGCGCCCAGCAGGAATAGCCACGGCAGCAGTGTAGTGAGTCTATTGACTGGTATCGGCATCTCCGCGCAAGGGGCACGCCGCCGCTGCCGGCCCCATGCGCAACACCAGTTCGCCGCGCAATTGCGTCAATCCCGCGATGCGCGCATCGATTTCGCCCAGCTTGCGCGCCAGCGCCGCGCGCAGCAGGTCCGCCGTGGCGGGATCGCCGGCGGCCGCCAGCAGCGGCATGTCCGCCTCGATTTCCGCCAGGGTAAAGCCCAGCTGCTGCGCCGTGCGCAGGTAGCGCAGCCAGTCGGCAGCCTCGGGCGGATAGTCGCGGTAGCCATTCGCGCCGCGCCGCGCGCGCAGCAGGCCCCGCTTTTCATAAAAGCGCAGGGTATCGCGGCTCAAGCCCGTCGCCTGCGCCATCTCGCCGATCTGCATGGTGATTTTTCTTTCATAAAATGCTTGACCATGGAGTGTACTCCAAGCCCGATCATGCGTGCTTTTCATAGCCAGGAGTTCCCATGTTGTCCCTTTCCGCCTTCCGCCGCGTAGTGCGCGCCAGCGCCATTTATGACGTGCTCATGATTGCCCCGTTTACCACGCCGTGGACGTTTTTGCTGCTGCACGAGCACTTGAGCGCCCTTAACGTGAGCCTGGGCGGCGTGCCGCTGCCCGTCTTCGGACCGTTTCATCTGCTCATCGGCAGCTTGTTTGGCAGCGTGGTGATGGTCTGGTCGGTGCTGCGCACGCTGGACCCGCAGCCGCGCTTCGGCCGCTATGACGCGGCGGCCCGCTACCTGTTTTCCACGTGGATGGCGTGGGCGCTGCTGGAGACGGGCCAGCCCCTGCTGTGGCTGTTCTTCGTGCCGGAACTGGCCTGGGGCCTCGCGCAAAGCTTGCCATTGCGCCGCAGCGAAGGCACGCCGGCAGGGCGCGCGCACGAATCGTTGTTGAGATGACGATAACGAAATGCAATAATGGCCGTGCTTTACAGCAATAAACGACTATTAAGGGATGATTATGCAGCAGGATGCCGCTGGAAAAAACATGGCGTTGCTCGATCCGGTGGTGGCGCCGCGCATCGCCGTGACGCGCCTGGTGACGGGCCTGCTGCAAGGCTTGCTGCTGTACTGGCTGTACAGCACGGCGCAAGACAAGGCGTGGCCCGCCACGGAAGCCTATCTGCTGGCGCCGCTGATGCTGATCAGCTTGCTGCTCCCCATTTTGCTGGTGTCCAGCCTGGGCCACATGTCGGTCAAGCGCATCGGCCTGTGGATGGCGGGCGCTGCCGTCGTGATGGCCGTGCTGGCCTGGCACGACGTGGCGCGCGGCGCCGAGCACGTGATCTGGGGTAACTACAAGCCGGGAGCGCCGCTGCGCGTCATTTCCGCCCAGCTGTTCGGTTTCTGTGTCGTCGGCTTGTATATCGCCCACGCGCTGGTGCTGGCCAGCGCCCAGGATGGCCAGCGCATCGCCCGCTATCCCACCTACTTTGAAATCGCCTGGAAGCTCGGCATCCAGCTGCTGTTTTCCCTGCTGTTCGTGCTGGGCCTGTGGCTGGTGCTGTGGCTGGGCGGGCAGCTGTTCCTGCTCATCAAGCTGACTTTCCTGAAAAAACTGCTGGGCCAGGCCTGGTTCGTGATTCCCGTCATCTGCTTCGCGTTTTCGTTCGCCATCCACATCACGGACGTGCGCCCCTCCATCGTGCGCGGCATCCGCACCTTGCTGCTGGTGCTGCTGTCGTGGCTGATGCCTATCGCCGCCGTGCTCGTCTCCGGTTTCCTGCTGACCTTGCCTTTCATCGGCTTCGAGCGCCTGTGGGCCACGCGCCATGCGGCGTCCGTGCTGCTGGGCATGGCTGGCGTGCTGGTGGTGCTGATCAATGCGGCCTTCCAGAATGGCGAAGTGGGCCATGGCGTGGCGCGCGGCATCCGCCTGGGCACTCGCCTGGCCTGTCTGCTGCTGCCATGGGTGGTGGGCATCGCCATCTATGCGCTGACCTTGCGCGTGATGTCGCACGGCTGGACCTCCGACCGCCTGATCGCCGCCGCCTGCCTCTTGATCGCCACCTGCTACGCCGCCGGCTATGCCTGGGCGGCCAGCAAGTATGGCGACTGGCTGCACCTGATCGCCAACGTCAACGTGGCCACCGCCTTTGTGACCCTGCTGGTGCTGTTCGCCCTGTTCTCGCCGCTGGCGGACCCGGCCCGTATCTCGGTAGCCAGCCAGATGGCGCGCCTGGACAGCGGCAAGGTCGGCGTGGACAAGTTCGATTTCGAATACCTGCGCTTCCAGGGCGCCCGCTATGGCCAGGCGGCCTTGCAGGAACTCAAGACGCGCACGACGGGCCCGGACGCGGCCATCGTGCGGGCACGCGCCGAGGCCATGCTCAAGCGCCAGAACCGCCTCGATGAAACGGGCGCGCTCAGCGACGTATCGATCAACCTGACCCTGCGTCCGGCCACGGCGAAACTGCCGGAGAGTTTCCTGCGCCAGGACTGGACGCAGGTCGGCCCGGCCTGGCGCCTGCCCGCTTGTTTGAAGCGGGCAGGGCAGCAGTGCGATGCGTATCTGATGGATTTCGACGGCGATGGCAAGCAGGAAGTGCTGTTGATCAGCAACGACCCGCGCGCCTCGTCGGTGTTGCTGGCGGAAAAGGAAGACGGCAGCTGGACCGCGCGCGGGCAAATCCCCACCGATGCCCTGCGCTGCAAGCCCCTGCGCGAGAAGCTGCAGGCGGGCGAGTTCCAGCTGGTGCCGCCGAAAGTGCGCGAACTGGAAATCGACGGCCAGCGCGTGCCGATGACCCTATATACGCCAGAGGACGAGGTCAGCTGCCCGGATGAGACGGTGCCGGGCTCGTAAGTGGCAGAAGAAAGGATTTGCCGCGCCGAACAAAACCGATTGCTTGCCATGACAGCAATCACTTCGTGGGCTGAGCGACTCCGTCCGTTATCGGCCTATTGTGTTGAAAAACTCTTGGCCAAGACCTGTCACGATGCAGTAAATGTATAGGAAAATTGTACGCAGTGGCGGTGTTGGGCTCGCTTAGCTCATCACTAGTGTCACTTTCTGTTTTGGCGGAAGCAGCTTTTTGGCCATTCTCCGCAGATTTTGCGCCGTCGCCGCCAGCAGAAACTCATCGTGGGCGCCGCTGGGGCCGCGCAAGCGCAATTGGCCGAGTTTAAGGATGCGTTTGAGGTGGGCAAATAGCATCTCGACTTTTTTTCGCTCTCTACGCGATTGCCGATAAGCGTCTGTCTTGCCAATGGCCCGTGCCACGTCGCGTGCAGGTTCATGCGGGCTACGGT